>JAFRFB010000050.1 GCA_017434555.1 Methanobrevibacter sp.
AAAATTTCCAACTTTAAACCCATATCAACAACATTACTCATAAAAAAAACACCTGATCCCAAAAATTATTTAATTATAATCCCTCACAGTTATTATTAATTCTCTTCAAGAGACATACTAATAAGTATTAAATATAATATACAAATTTCGCGAGACCATTTGACGACTATTATTGCTAAAAAAAGAACAACTAAAAAGATAAAAACTTTTAGTAATATACTATAATAAAGGTATCAATAATCTCTATGTTTATTCAGTTTGTATTTTTTAAGAAATATTGCTGTGATAATCAGTGTTGCAACCGCTGATAATACATTGGCTATCATTGACGGCAATCTCAATCCTTCCGGAGCCTGTAGGATATATGCAAATGCAATTAATGAACATGCTATTGCAGGCAGAAATGTAATAATATAGGGTTTTTCTTTCTTTATAAGATAAACGGATGCTGCAAAGAGCACTAATATGGCTATAATCAGTTGGGCCCATGCAAAATATCTCCAAATTAGACTGAAATCAACAAAAGTCAATAAAAATGAAGCTATAAATAGGGGTATGGCCAATTTAAGCCTTGAAATTATTTTTTCCTGATTGATATCTAGCTCGTCGGCCATTGTAATTCTTGAACTTCTAAGTGAAGTATCTCCGGTGGTAATCGGACAGATTACAACGCCTATAATTGTTAGGACTAAACCAACAGGTCCAAGCAATGTCACTGCCATCTCATTGACTCCGATGGATGGTGTTGCACCGTAAATTACTGCAAGTTGGGGTTGGCCGTGGAAAAATGCCATTGCAATGGCTGCCCAGCACAATGCGATTAAACCCTCTAAAACCATTGCACCGAAAAATACTGGTCTTGCATCCTTTTCATTTTTTATGCAACGTGCAACGATAGGTGATTGGGATGAATGAAAACCTGATATGGCTCCGCATGCAATAGTAACAAATAAATATGGGAAAATAGATTTGTCAGTAAAGTATAATCCTTGTGTTGTAAATTCCGGGATAGTATATCCGGGGTTTAAGAGTATGGCTCCTGTCATTAAAATAGCCATGACTAAAAACAAAGCGCCGAAAACAGGATATATTTTTCCAATAATCTTGTCAATCGGCAATATTGTAGCTATGAAAAAGTAAATGAATATTATTATAATCCAGATAAATGTATTTGTTTTTGTTAAACTGGCAATCAGATCTGCTGCTCCTGTTGCAAAAGTGGATGCTACAAGAATTCCTGTTATGATTATTAAAACTGCAACAAATTTCTGGATATTTCTTCCCAAATACTTTGAAATGATATTCGGCATTGTAGAACCGTCATTTCGCATAGACATGAATCCTGAGAAGAAATCATGGACACAGCCTATGAAAATAGTGCCTAATGTGATCCATAGAAATGCTGCAGGACCGAACAATGCTCCCTGAATGGCTCCAAATATAGGTCCCAAACCGGCAATATTTAAAAAATGAACCAAATATGTCTTGAGTTTAGACATTGGCATATAATCGACACCATCTTGAAGTTTATATGCCGGAGTTGTCTTTGTTTCATCAGTTCCTGCAAGTTTTTCGATTGCTTTTCCATAAATGAAATAAGATGCTATTAAAACCACAGCACAAAGAATAAAACTGTACATGCATTTATTTTTTAATTTTTTTTTATTAATAACTTTGCTTTAAATATAAATATTTAATTTTATAAATGTATTTTTAGTAATTAACTTTTTTTGAGGCCTATTGATGGATTTGAAAAATAATTTGCTTTTAACGTTATACACAATAATAATAGGAGTCATGACTGGATTAATCATATGGTGCTTTATTCACGCCATGAACTTCGGAATTCATTTCCTGTGGGATTATCTGCCAGATTTAATTAATTTTAAATATTATACTATTGTTATGTGCTTAATAGGTGGACTTTTAATAGGTTTATGGAAAAATAAGTATGGGGACAGTCCAGAAGAACTTAATCATGTAATAAAAAAAGTTAAAAAGGATCATAGATACTCATACAGCAATATTTTCCCATCAATTGTCTCTTCACTATTGCCTCTGATATTTGGTGCCAGCGTGGGGCCTGAAGCAGGTTTGACAGGCATTATTGCAGGGCTTTATACATGGATTGGAGACAAATTAAGGATATTCAATGAGGAACTTGAAGAATTGACTCATATTGGTATTACGGCAACTTTAGGAACAATATTTGCCTCACCTATTTTCGGGTTTGTGGAACCGATTGAAAACGAAGACGGCAAGCTGCCAAAAACATCAAAAAACATATTCTATTTTGTAGCTATTCTAAGTTCCTTTGGGATATTTATATTTTTAAATCATTTAACCCACAATCATGTAGGTCTGCATTCAATAGGTACTGCAACTTTCTCCAATCTTAATTATCTGGCTATAATACTCCTGATAATTCTGGGAATACTTCTTTCATATGTCTATTTCATTAGCCACAAATTATCTAAAACAATATTTAAAAGTCTTGATGGCAATTTTATTGCAAAAGGACTTGTTGGGGGATTAATACTTGGTATAATGGGAACATTACTGCCATTGACAATGTTTTCAGGTGAAGAACAGATTTATCTTTTGCTTGGATGCGGCGCCCAGCTTGGAGCAGTCGTCCTGATTTTAACAAGCCTTATAAAAATTCTTTTAACGAACGTCTGTATCGAAACGGGCCTTAAAGGGGGACATTTCTTTCCTCTGATATTTTCAGGAACCGCAATGGGTTTTGCATTAAGTATTATTTTAAATATTGATCCTGTAATTTCAATGTCTGTTGTTACAACATCATTTCTGGCAAGTATCCTAAAAAAGCCTATCGCTGTGGTTTTACTGTTAATGATTATCTTTCCGATGAATCTAATTCCATTAATGCTGGTATCTGCAGTAATAGCATGCTTATTTAAAACTCCGAAATTTTTGGATGTTTAAGGTAAATATATTATGTTATAATGTTAAATTATTATTTATAACCTATTGGAAGCATTATTTTTAAAGAGTTTGCGCAATGTTTTAATCATTTATGGGGTGATAATATGGATAATGAATTAAAAGAAGACTCTGTTGTTGATAATTCAAAACTTGAAGAGTTAATGAAACAAGATTTAACTCCTGAAATGCAAAGTGAATTTTTTGAAATACTTAAGGAATCTCAATTATTCATGCTTGTAGTATACAGCGAAAACATCTTTGAAGGCATAGAAAATATGGAAGAGGGCGACGTTTTTCAGCCTAAAGAGCAGGTTGGATTTAATATTAACTATTTAACGGATAAAGATGGAAATAGGATATTGCCGTTATTTACAAGCAGTGAGATTATGAAAAGTATTGGTCTTGAAAGCTCTGTATATGTGCTCTACATGAGTGATTTGGCGGAAATGTTAAAACAAACGGATAACTATGCATTCATATCAATTAATCCTTTAACTTCTTTTGACATTAATATGAGTGTTGAAGCATTTTTAAATTTATTCATGGAAGAAAATGAATACATCAAAATATTAAAAGATATGTTGAAATTGTTAAAAGATGCTTCTGTTGAATTGGAGGAGAATTATAATTTCTTTCTTAGAACGGATGATGATTTCATGAAAGAAAATGCAGTTGACGGAGTATTCACTCCTGCCATTCCATTTAATATAAGTACTCGTGAGGATTTTAATGATGATTTAAAATATTTGAATGTCTTAATATTGCCTGAAGGTGCAAAAATATTATTCCTCGGCGATATTGTTGAGGAAAACCAATTCGATACTGTAATTGCTCCCGGAACGGAATTCAAGTTTGTTGAAGATTTGGATGATTTTACAAGAGTTTGGGTTTGTGGAGCTCAACCATTCTATGATGAATAAATTATTTAAAATATCGGTTTAGAAATAAATATTAGGGGATAAAATGCAAAAGAATATGATAATTATAATAATATTCTTCTTAATTGGATTGGTTTTAGTTTTTTCATATATTAAGGCAGATCCTACTACTTATGATGGCAGATTTAATCCCCCAAAACCTAGAGATATTGAAATTAATGGCATCACATTTTCCGTACGCGGTGGCTTCCTAGAGGATAAGGATTCATATAGTGCAATCTATGCGGACACCTTTTTAAATCACAGTGTAACGAAAGAAGAAAGGACATTCCATCAAAATGATATTCTATTGTTGTATATTAAAGTATATGATTTTAAAGATGCAAATTTCACACTCAATGATTTAAATAATGAGTCTTATGAAATTAAATCAATCAATGGTATTGAAGGTTTCTTTAAAACGGAAGATATTGAAACTCATTCCGGTTTTGTAAAAAATAATCATCCAAGATATTATTTCAATTACGTTAAAGACAATAAGATTGTAATGATTCAGTGTGATGTAATGAATGTTCTAAATGAACTGGTAAAATAGTTCGAGGTCTGAATTTTTTTTAGTTTTTAGGTATTGTTGTAATTATGAAATCGTTCGGATTAAATGTTACTTCTGATTTTACCAACTCTCCAGACTCAAAAATATTATTCAAATATTTGCTTTGGGTATTGATAGTTTTACCAAATAATTCGGCCATAGTTTTCTATGTAGTCCACATTTTGTCATTTTAAGAATCAATAATGAAAAGTGATGAAGAATTAAAAACTAAAAATATAATTGATATTCTTTAACTAGGATAATTATTTATTTTAAAATTATATTTGCTTATATTTCATAGTAATATTTGCAATATCATCAATTTTTGATTGAGCATATTAGCATTTCATTGAGCAGTTTTTAATTAAATTTTCGATTAATATTATTGATAGTAAATAAATAAAATATGATTTAATTAACATCACTTTCAATTATTTATTAAACCTATATAAAAGAAATTTAAAAATTATTGATATATGGATTCTTATAACTTTTTTTCATATATTATCAATTTTTAGAAAATTATTTTAAAATTTAAATTAGCTTATTTGAGTCTTATATCTAATATAACTTCTATTTATGTTATTTTTAATTTTTTTAATAATTATTTACTTTTTTTTATTAATAAAAAGTGCGGATACTTAATAATTTAATTATATACTGATTAATATTTTAAAAGAAGTATTATCATTTCAAGTGTATTAAATGTTTCAATCGATGTTTAGTAATCTCATTTGGTTCTCATTTCGTTTTGAAATAATTTTACATATGTTATGTAAAAATATTTTCATTAACTTAAAACTAGAAAAATT
The DNA here is from genome assembly GCA_017434555.1 of Methanobrevibacter sp. Taxonomy (GTDB): domain Archaea; phylum Methanobacteriota; class Methanobacteria; order Methanobacteriales; family Methanobacteriaceae; genus Methanocatella. Next base: position 5,232 of record JAFRFB010000050.1, read on the forward strand.
ATACTTGGAAGATTATCTAAGCACTAATTTGATATTAAAACAGTTTGTATTAAACTAAAACATCTAAAACTTAGGGCTAACATACTCCCAAACTTCTTCAAAGCTGGTTTTTACGCCTAAGCGACTATATTCATTAACGAGCGTATTTATATCTCTTTCAAGCAGTTCTTTTGATATTGGATTATCGAGAACTACTGATTGGGAAACATCAATAATAACTGGAGTTTCATCCTTATTTAAAATGTTATAATTGGATAAGTCCCCATGAACCAGTTTTGCATCATTAACGAATTTTTTCAATTCAACCAATAATTTGTTGAAGAATTCATCTGGATTTTGTGGGGTTTGGTTTTTTGCAGGCTGTGCAGGATTTCCATTTTCATCACCGATAAATTCAATCAATAGCACATTATTTGCACTGGTAATCGGTTTTGGAACGGTAACACCAGCATCATACAATCTTGTCAGGTTTTTAAATTCTTTTGTAACCCAGGAATAGATGATTTTACGTTTATTTTTGGTTTTAACATTAAATCTTGGATCTCCGTTAAGATAATAGTTCATCTTTTTAAAATCGGAAGTAGCTATTCTGTAAATTTTCACCGCTACAAACTTTTCATCGTCTGTTATTCCTGTAAGCACATTGGCTTCCTTGCCGGTACTTATGGCGCCGTTTAATATGTCAATGTGGCCTTGGTTGGCTAATTTGTATAGTGTTTCTAAGGTGATTTTATCAAAAATTTCATTCCCTGTTTTTCTTTCTGAACTGTCTTTCTTTCTTTTTTCAGAATGAATTTTTTGATGTTTTGCATCAGCTTTAGCTACTTTAGGATCCATTAAAATCAGTAAAAAAAGTAAATGGTGTGGTTACATTTTTAAGTAACCTTTTCTTTCAAGCCAGTTAGATTCGGTTTTTGTGTATCTCCAGATTACGTCTCCTTTTTCATCGGATTGGAAATCCCATGGTTTTACAAGGATAACGTCGCCTTCACGAATCCAAATACGTTTTTTCATTTTTCCAGGAATTCTAGTCATTCTGATATGTCCGTCTGCACATCTGACTTTTAATTTACCATGTCCCATAATTTGTTCTACTACACCAGGTATCTCTCCCTTTTTAGGAGTCCTAACTCTTCTATACTCTTGTTGATTGTTGTTATTAGCTTTAGACAAATACTCTCCTCCAAAATTAAAATATTAATTCTCATTAATATAAATTATTTATATATTTATCAATATACTATATATTAATTTATTGGATTTTATAAAAAAGGTGTTTTAATGGGTACCGAATTTTTAAAAATAAAAGAGTGCGATGAGGCACAGGATATTATTCAGGATTTATTTGAAAAGTATTGTACTGCTAAAAGCGAAGAAATTAACTGTGAAGATGCTTACGGAAGAGTATTATTCAATGACGTTTACAGCCGAATGGACTTTCCGCCATTTGACAAGGCGCTAAAAGACGGTTTTGCAATATTGTCTGAAGACAGTTACGGTGCAAGTGAAGAGTCACCAAATACTCTTGATGTCATTGATTTTTTAGAGGCAGGTTCCATTACAGATAAAAAAGTCGAAAAGGGAAAATGTATTGAAATCAGTACCGGAGCTGCAATGCCTGAAGGTGCAAATGCCGTTGTAATGGTAGAATATTCAGAAAAAGAAGACGGTAAGGTTAATTTATTCACTACTGCAACACCGTCCCAGGATGTTGCAAAGAAAGGTTCAGATATTGAAGAAGGAAATCTTATCCTTAAAAAAGGAGACGTATTGACTCCCGGTAAAATTGGCGTATTGTTGTCACAGGGCTTTAAAACAATTGAAGTATATAAAAAGCCTAGTGTTGGAGTTATATCATCCGGAAATGAAATTACAATGCAGGGTGAAGATTTGCCATTCGGTAAAATCTATGACGTTAATGGAAACATGATTAAAAATGATGCCATCTCCTGCGGTGCCGATGCAAGATTTTTAGGAGTCGTTAGGGATAACTACGACCAGGTAAAAGAAAAGATTCAGGAAGCTCTTGAAGACGTTGATATTCTTTTGTGTTCAGGCGGAACTTCAGCAGGTCTTGGAGATGTAATAAAACATGTTCTCGATGAGCTCGGTGAAGTTCATATTCACGGAATATCAGTTCAGCCGGGAAAACCAACAATTGTCGGTGTAATAGGTGAAAAACTTGTCATAGGTCTTCCTGGAAATCCTGTATCTGCATTGATGATATTCAATGCTTTTGTAGCACCTCCATTAACTAAAGTTGCAGGAATTGAAAAGGATTTCGAGCAAAAGGTAGTTAAAGGTGTAATGACTAGAAGAATCCATTCTCCTGTTGGTCGTATGCAGTATCAGCTTGTTAAAGTTGACGGTTCAGATATTCATCCGATTTTTAAGGATTCCGGTGCAATATTTTCCCTATCCAGTGCTGATGGCTATGTGAAAGTAGAAAAATCAGTTGAATTATTGGATGAAGGGGAAGAAGTAGAAGTTTATTTATTCAATTAAATTAAAATTATTATTAGGTGAAAGTATGGAACATGAGATAAAAATTATTCCCGATCAAAAATTAGCGGTTATTAATTATAAAGGTCCTATTGATGATTTGGACATTCTGGTTTCTAAATTGATGGGATGGGTTGAAGCAGAAGAGGTTGAAGCCGATGGCGAACCATTCATTATTTATTTCTCACCAAGACATGAAGTAAATGACGGTGATGCAGTTTACGATGTGGGAATTGCCATTAAGGACGATGCCGATGAAAAAGACATTATCCGTGTAGTTGACATGGTGGAACATAAGATGCTTTGTGGAATTCATGAAGGACCTACAGATAACATTTTAGATACCTATGAAAAATTGGTAGAAGTCTCACAGGCCAACAATTACGATATCATCGGTTCTCCAAAGGAAGTTTTAGTTAAAAGTTTCCACAATTGTGATGACGAAAAAGAATTCATTACAGAAATACAATTACCTATTATTGAAATGTAGGTGTTAAAATGGCTAAAAAAGAAGAAAAGTTTGATGTTGATAAAGAAATTGAAAGACTGTCTAAAAACACCCGAGCAAACATTTTTAAATCAGAAAGGAGTTATGAATCCAGAATCAGTAAGTTGGAAAATGAGATTGATAAGGCAATCAAATCAAAAGAAAAGCTATTTGATGAGAATAACGTATTGAAAGAAAAACACCTTACAACCGATTATACCGACTCATCTATTGAAACTTACAGGAAAAAATTAAATAAACTTTAATTTTTCCCTTTTAATTATTTTTTTTAATGAAATGGATTTAAACACATTTACAGTCCAATAACTTTCAAATCATGAACAAGGATTTTTGGAATTATAAATGAGCCTTTTTGTTTGATTTCAGACTTAACACCTTCACAACTGCCCATTAACTCATAGATATTTCCGGATATCATTGCTTTTTTAACGCTATCTGTTATTTCACCGTTTTCAATAATGAATGCATTATTTGCCTCTACGGAAAAGTCTCCGGAAATTGGATTTGCAGTATGTGCTCCCAACACGCTGGTTGTTATTATTCCGGAATCAATTTCATCCAATCCGACATGCGTTTTAAAGTCAAATTCAAGATTTGACGGTGATACGTCGGGAGTTGTTAGGTATGATCCTCTATAACCGTTGGAAGTGCTTTCCTCACCTGCTTTATTTGCAGTATAAATGTCATATAGGAATGATTTCAATATTCCGTCTTCAACTAAAACAGTTTTTTTAGAAGCGGTTCCTTCACCGTCTGCTTTTGCAGTTCCCATCCCACCTTCTAGTAATGGATTATCAATAATTGAAAGGTCAGTATTGGTAATTTCGCTGCCGATTTTATCATGGAGAATTGATCTTCCTCTTAATACATTTTCTGAATTGAACCCTTGTATAAATGTTGAAAGCAATCCTGATGCAGCATAGTAATCTAGGATAACGTCACAGTCTTTTGTTTCTATTGATTTTGGATTAAGGGAATCATGGGCCAGTTTACAGACATCATCAGTCAGTTTTTCATATTCCAAATTCAGATGTCTTGATGCGGTGTAATCATATGCCGTTGCAATTTGGCCGTCCTTTTCTATATTTACGGATAGGCCTCCGCTAAATCCGGTTCCTTCATCATAAATGGACACTCCATTTGAATTTAAAATCAACTCTTCGCCTTTGGATGCTGAAAATCCGGTGGAGCTTATGTCACACTTGTTTTCTTTTGCCCTTTCAATGATGTTTTCTAAAAATTCACAGCATTCGTCTAGACTTAAATCATCATATTTTTTATCATATGTTCCTTTAACGTCACTGACTTTTTCAACACTTGCAAATTCATAATTTTCATCAACTTTATTTAGTTTTGCATTGTCCAAGGCTTTTTTGGCAGTTTGCGGGATTTTATCCAAATCGGATGTGTATGCAAAACCGATTTTTCCATCTTTGATTATACGGATTCCAACTCCGCTGTCAATTTCTTCCTTTGCAAAACTTAAGATATCCTTTTTGGATTCAACTTCAATACTTTCAGTGTTTGCTATATAAATTTCCCATGCATCAGACAGTTTTTCAACTTCTTTTACACATTTATCTGCAATTTCATGTATCATTCTATCCTCTCAATGCAAATTTTTCAATAGCTTCAGCCACGCCGTCACCGAAGTTTTTTTCACATACGTATGTACTGATGTTTTTCAGTGAGTCATCAGCATTTCCGACAGCTATTTTGACTCCTGCTTCTTTTAAAAAGTCCTCATCGTTCTGGCTGTCTCCTATGGCCATTACATTGTCCATGTTAATGCCGTTATTTTCACATAATTTTCTAAGTGAGCTTCCTTTATTAACTCGTTTATCGGTGACGTGAAGGGCAAAACCACTGTCATAAATTTCTAATTCATCAATATATTCATAATCATTAAGCGCATCTTCTATAATCTCTTTTTGAATTGTTTTATAAAATACTATTTCAGTTGCACGGTAATTGTTGTCATGTGATGCGTGCTTTTGGTAATCATCACCTAACTTTTCCTTAAGGTGTGCATCCGCCTTTTCGATATATTCCCGGTTCACTAAAATTTCAACAGTATTATTGTTGTATCCTTCTTTAAAAATCATTCCTCCATTTTCCGCTACAAGACCTCCGCTGCAGCCAACTAAAACCTCAGCGGCATATGCATAATTAACTACATTGCCTGTAACGATTATTGTAGGAATTCCTGCCTTTTCAGCAGCTCTTAAAGATTCGATAGCGGAAATGCAAATTTTTCTTGTATCATCAGTTATTGTCCCGTCAATATCAACTGCTATAGCTTCAATTTTCATATTTAGCCTCTTGAATATCTGTGTGCGATGTTACAAGTTCCTTCTTTACTTACCATACATGCTCCAATAGGGTGAAGCGGATTACATTCGTTTCTGAATAGTTTACAGTCTTCAGGCCTTGCAAGTCCTCTCAATATTGGTCCGCAGATACATCCTTTAGGTGCTTCTTTAACATCTTTAACTTCGATATCGTATTTTTCACGAGCATTAAATTCTGCAAATTCGTCTTTGATTTCTAAAACGGAATTTGGTATTTTAGGAAATCCTCTCCATTCTCTGCTTGCAACGTCAAATACTTCCCCAATCATTTTGGTTGCAATTTCATTTCCCTCTTCTTTAACTGCTCTTGCATATTCGTTATCAATTTTTGGTGTTTCATTGTGAATCTGTCTTAAAATCATATAAACTGACATTAAAATGTCTAATGGATTAAATCCAGCAACTGCCTGTGGAATGCCAAAGTCAGTAGAGAAATATTCGAAAGGTCTGGTTCCAATGATTGTACAGACGTGTCCAGGCTGAATTAAAGCGTTCAAACTGGTTTGACCGGAATTAATTAAAAAATCAATTGCCGGAGGTATTAATCTGTGGCAGGATAATACTGAAAAGTTTTCAGGGGGTGTGGAAAGCAATTCTGCTGCTGTTGTAGGTGCAGTCGTTTCAAAACCAGCTGCCATAAAAACAACATCATTGTCTTCTTTTTCAGCTATTTCAATAGCTTTATTGATTCCATATACAATTCTTACATCTCCTCCTTCAGCTTTAGCATCTGCAAGGGAACCGTTTGACCCCGGAACTCTTAACATGTCTCCGAAGGTTGTGATTGTAACTCCTTTTTCAACAAGTTCTAAGCATTCATCTATCTCACGTGATGGAACAACACAAACAGGACATCCTGGACCTGCAACAATTTCCACTTCGTCAGGTAAGAGACTTCTAATCCCATTTTCCATTATTGTATGTTCGTGGGACCCGCATACGTGCATTATTTTAACGGGTGTTGCTAACTTGTTAATTCTATCCAATAGTTCTTTTGACATATTTTTCATTTTAACACCAAAGATTTAATATTATAATATATTAATATTAAGTATAGATATTAATTAAATTTTTTTATATTTTAGTGATTAACATGTTTAACAACAATAAAATTTTAGTAGTTATTCCTGCAAGGGGAGGTTCAAAAAGAATTCTCCGTAAGAATATACGCTTACTTGCAGACAAACCCTTAATTTCATATGCAATTAACATCGCAAAATCATCCGAGTACGTTGACGATGTTGTTGTATCAACTGAAGATGCAGAAACTCTTGCAATCGCTGAAAAATTTGGAGCAAGCGTCATCAGACGTACTCCCGATTTGGCAGGCGACAAAATCCCGATTGATCCTGTTGTGTATGATGCAACGGTTCAAAAGGAAAAATTGGCATTTGACGAATACGATATTGTAATTACATTGCAGCCAACTTCACCACTTTTAAAGTCAGAAACTTTAGACAAAGCTATTGAAAGATTTGAAGATTTCAATATTGATACTGTTATTTCAGTAATTGGTGATAAACATTTAAGCTGGGGTTTTAATGAAGAGGATAATCGTTATTTTCCACTATATTCCCAAAGACTTAATCAGCAATACCTTCCGAAGGAATATCTTGAAACTGGAGGAATTTTTGCTACAAGACGTGGCTTTTTAACTCCAAATTCTCGTATGGGAAATAATATAGATTTGATTGAAATTTCTAGAGAAGAAAGTATTGATATTGCTTCTTATGAAGATTGGTGGGTAGCTGAAAAATATTTGAATAAGAAAAAAATTGCAATGATAGTCAATGCGGATAATGATATCGGCACAGGCCCAATAAGCCGGTGCATATCTCTTGCTTCAAGATTGCTGAGTGATGAAGTATTGTTTTTGCTTGATGAAAATCACAAATTGGGAATAGACATAGTTAAAAGTTTTAATTTTCCATTTAAATTATATGATGGCGAGAAAGACTTATTTAAATTATTAGAGCAGTTCAATCCACACATTGTTGTTAACGATATTTTTGAAACTACTAAAGAGTATGTAAATCTCCAAAAAGAAATGGGCTTTTTTGTAATAAACTTTGAAGACATCGGTGAAGGCTCAGAAGAAGCTGATGTGGTATTTGACTCATTGTATGAGCATGATGGAGGTTTTGGAAATATTTTCAGCGGTTATCAATATTATGTCTTAAGGGATGAATTTTATTTCCAGCCAACAAAAATTGTCGGTCCGGATGTCAATGATGTATTGCTGGCATTTGGAGGAAATGATGAAAATAACTTGACTGAAAGAGTATTGAACGCTGTATTGGCCAGTGGCTATTCTGGTAGAATTGATGTTATATTGCCATTGAATTACCCGAAAAAGGACGAATTCATTGAAAAATATGAACTTATTAATAATGTTCAAGTTTATAGGAATGTAAGAAATATTAGCGAATTTATGCTAAAGGCGGATTTGATATTTTCCTCTGCCGGACGTAAAATGTATGAGATTTGTTCTGTTGGAACTCCATGTATCTGTCTTTGCCAAAACGGACGGGAACAAACACATGATTTCGGATCCCATAAACATGGATTCCTAAACATGGGTCTTGCAGAAACAGTATCCGATGAAGATATCACAAACCAGTTTAAAATTGTCTGGCAGGACTTTGATTTAAGACAGAACATGAGCCTTTTAATGAAAAGTATTGATTTAAAGCATGGTTTTGAAAACATATGGTCTGTTGTGGAACAAAAATATTGGGCTCGCCAATTTGAACAGAGTCATTAGGTGAGAAAATGAAAATTTTTTATAAAACTCCATTTCTCATTGCAGATATTGGGGTAAACTACTATGATATTGCTCAAAAAGAAGAAATTTCAGACATTGATGCTGCCAAATTAATGATTTTGGAAGCTAAAAAAGCAGGAGTTGATGCGGTTAAGTTTGAATCATATAAAACTGAAAACATTATCTCTGAACAGTCTCAAGATCAATTTGATTTATTTAAAAAATATGATAAATTCGGTGAGGATGAATTTCGCCAACTTGCAGATTACTGTGCCGAATTAAAGATTAAATTTTTTTCAACACCTCTGGATTTTGAATCCGTAGATTATCTTGATGAATTTATGGATATCTATTCCATATCATCATCCGATTTAACAAATATTCCATTTATTCAATACGTTGCAAAGAAAAATAAACCTATTTTATTATTGACTGGTGCTGCAACATTAAATGAAATAAAACAGGCTGTAAGAGCTATTGAAGAAGTATCAACAGTCGACATTGCAATAATGCATTCCGTATTGGCATATCCGACCGAATACAGAGATGCTAATCTGGCAATGATAAAGGATTTGGCCATAAACTTCCCGGATTATGAAATAGGTTACTCCGATCATACCCGACCGGATTCAAACATGTTCGTTTTAACCACTGCTTATAATTACGGCGCAGACATTATCGAAAAACATTTCACTCTTGATAAATCTCTTCCGGGAAACGACCATGAGCATTCAATGGATCCCGAAGACGTAATGGTATTTAAAACTAATGTAGGATTTTTATCTCAAATCAGCGGAATGAAAAACAAACAGCCGTTGATATGTGAATCATCTGCAAAACGTGAATCAAGACGTTCCATTGTTTCTACTAAAGACATTAAAAAAGGAGATGTTATAACTCCCGATGCAATAACATTTAAAAGGCCCGGAACAGGAATTTCACCGGCACTGATTGATGATGTCGTTGGAAAAACTGCTTCTGTTGACATTGCTGCTGATTCATTAATTGATTTTGACATGATTGAATAAGTAAAGTTTATAATGTGTTATGTTAAATTATTAATTGGTGTTATCTATGAAATTTTGTTATGAATGCGGTTACAAACTGGAGGGTTATGAAAAAGTCTGTCCTGAATGTGGAACAGAATTAAAACGCCCTGAAGACACAGAATTTTTTGTAGAATCTATTTTCAATCAATTGGCTGAAGATTTAGACCAAATAAAAAATAATGCTTTGGACATGCTTGATGAAATGGATATCGAGGATGCAATCGATGACTTTTCAATAAACTCTAAAAAAGCATTAAACCGTGATGCGGATTATATTAACAGAGCCAGAAAAAAATTGAACAACTCTGGCGAGGAAGAAAGGGTTATTTATCTTTGTAAAAAAGCATTACTCATCGATGACTTAAATTGGGAAGCTTATTATTTAAAAGGAAGAGCTTTGATTAATTTGAAAAGATATGATGAAGCTATTAATGATTTGATTAACAGTTTAGCATTAAATGATGATAATATCGATGCAAGACTTTACATTGCAAAGGCTGCTCATTTAAATGGCGACTTCAATTATGCGCTTCAGGTATATGATTCAGTTTTAAATATTGATGAAAAATCATTTGAAGCTCTAAACGGAAAAGCTTTAGTTTATTTCGATAAAAAAGATTTCCTTGAAGCAGATAAATTCTTTAAAAAAGCATGTAAAATATCCGTACTTCCAGAGGATTCTAAAATTAAATGGAATTTTGCTGCAGCTAAATTAAAAGAAGAATAATTATTTTTGTTTAAATGGTAATTTAATTATCATTTAACACTTATTTTTAAAAAAAGAAAAAAATTAAAATTCTGAAGAACAATCTGCAGAATATTTGCTAAGTAATACTGCACATTTGTCTATAGTTTCAGAATTTAATTTGATAGTTGTATTTTGAATCGTATTTAACAATTCTTCAATAAATAAGTCTTCATCGGTTAAAGGCATATTTATTACAACCACTTCATTATTAATAAAACCTACTAATGGTTCTACAAAACAATTTCTGATATTATTGTCATTAAGGAAATTAATTAAATCTTCACCTAATGCCAATGCCTTTTGTTTTATTGCATTGTCCTGTGAAAATTTAGCCTGTTTTGTTGTGTATCTGAAGCGTTTTTTATTTCCCACCTGTGCAATCTCAAATTTCTCATCTTCGCCTTCAGCGGATTTGATCAATTCAATATTCTCATTTTCAGAATTTAATCTATTTTTTGGATTGTATTTCTGGGAAAGAAGCGCATAGATTCCTGTAGGTCCAACAACTACGTGGTTTATTCCAACAGGTGAAGTTGGGGTTTTAACATTATAGAATACATAATACTCTTCAGGTAAAGTTAACAAGTGCTCTCTGATAATTCTTGTTCTGATAGTAGTTTCCTGAGTATCTTTTGTTCTATAAAATCCATAAGCCATAATGACGATAGCTATTAATAAGGCTGCAAGTCCTACTCCACTGTTAACTAATATAACTTCAATTATGCTCAATATAAATATAACAATGCCTGCAATGATAATGTACTGGTCTGTTGTTAAATTTTTCAAATCTAAATCCGGACCGTCATCAACAAGCATGTCTGTTGAAACGATTCCGTCACCAGGTTCGGCAATTGTAAATTTGCTTCTTAAGTTTCCAAATCTTCCAGTATGTTCCTCTTCAGGGACAGTTTGATAATATATGCTCATTCCTTTAAAGAATTCATCTTTAAGGAAATTTTTTAATATATCATAATCATTACTTACTGGAACTGCAAACTCTTTACCGAATTTGGATAAAACAGGCTCAGGTATTGTTGTCCTTGCTGTTTTTGGGGTATTTTCGATTTCAAGTCTTTCTTGTTCAATTTCTTCTTCTGCAATTTTTTGCATTTCATCTTCTGAAAAGAAAGTTTCAAGTTTATCAGTAATGGATTTTATGGAGCGGTCATTTGCAGAGTCCTGTTCTTCTTCAGATAACTCTTCTTGATTTTTCTTGATTTCGGCAAGTTCTTTTCTCCTCTCATCAATGATTTGATCCAATTCCTTATTCATTTCTGAATCAAGATATCTTAAAGAACCGCCGCAGCTGTCACATTCATAGTCCAATATATTGTCATTTGCTTTGATTTTATACTTTAATCCACAGTCTTCACATTGGACGATTTGTGAATTATCATATTTGATTGAACTTAATATACCGGAATTTTGTGATTGGCCAGTAGAATAATCTTCTAAAAGTTCTAAGTCACCTGCACATGAAGAACACTCGAATGATGAAATATCGTCATTATCATCGAGTTGGTACTTGGCACCACAGTTCTTACAACATACAACTTTCATAATATCCTCTTTAATTGCCTTTATGTTATTATTTATGATGAGTTTTTATTATTAAATATATTCATTTATGAGAATCTTTTGAAAATCAATATCTTTATATATAATAAAATCGAATATTCACTAGTAGGAAGGAAACTTCCTTCCGACTAAATATTCAGTCAAAATATATTTAGTCAAAAAAAGGGTTTCCACTTTCCATATTTCTCAACTAAATGGAAATATACTCAAAAAGTGATGTGAAAAAATGTCAGTAAAAAATAACAGATTAGACCAAATAATAAAGACGATTGAAGTAAATGATATAAAATTTTTGAAGTTAGAATTCTCAGACATTCATGGATTACCAAAAAGCATGGCAGTCCCGCTCAAACAAGCTAATGATGTCGAAGATATTGTAAATGATGGATTATTATTTGATGGTTCATCAGTAGCAGGATTAGCTTCAATTAATGACAGTGATTTACTTGCAAAACCTGATATTGACACATTCTCAACAATTCCATGGAGACCAGAGTCAAAAGGTACTGCTAGATTTATATGTGATATTTTCACTACAGATGGAAAACCATATGACGGAGATCCAAGAGGAGTACTTAAAAAATCATTACAATTAGCAGAAAAAAGAGGATACCAGTTCAATATGGGTCCTGAACCTGAATTTTTCATTATAAAAAAAGATGAAGAAGGAAATTACATACCTGCTGATGAAGCTGAGTACTTTGATGTAGAACCTTTAGACCAAGGTACTGATATTAGAAGGGAAATTGTATTAGGTTTAGAAAAATTAGATTTCAATGTAGAAGTAAGTCACCACGAAGTGGCAGCAGGACAACATGAAGTTGACTTTAAATATGCAGATGCTTTAAAAACAGCTGATGCTGTTATAACATTTAAAGAAGCTGTTAAAGCATTAGTCAATAACTTAGGATTTAAAGCAACATTCATGCCAAAACCTTTCCTGGGAATTAACGGTAGTGGAATGCATTGTAATCAAAGTTTATTTAAAGACGGGAAAAATATTTTCTATGATCCTGATACTGAAAATCAAATATCACAGGATGCATTATACTTCATTGGAGGATTATTGGAACATGCACCTGCTTTATCATCAATTTTATCCCCGACAGTTAACTCTTATAAACGTTTAGTGCCAGGTTATGAGGCACCATGTTACATTGCATACGGTTTTAAAAACAGATCAACATTGTTAAGAATTCCTGCATCCCGTGGATTAGGTACAAGGATTGAATGCAGGTCTGCTGACCCATCATGTAATCCGTACTTAGCATTTGCTGTATTGCTTGAAGCAGGTTTAGATGGTATGGATAATAAAATCGATCCTGGTGAACCTACAGAAGAGAACTTGTTTGCATTTTCCGAAGATGAAATTGCAGAAAAAGGAATTAGCAGTTTACCAACAAGTTTATGGGAAGCATATCATTCATTAGAAGAGGACGATGTAGTCAAAAATGCTCTTGGTGAAAAAGTATTCAATCAGTTCTACAATATCAAAAGAGCTGAATGGGATGCTTACAGAATACAAGTATTCGATTATGAAAGAAATGAGTACTTAAACGTATAAAATTATCTCTTTACATGGTTGGTGGTCAATTTATTGGCTACCAATTAATTTAATGTTTTAGGAGGTTCGAATCAAGACGTGACAAAAAAGAAACCCATAAATTTTAGAATTATTATTTTTAAGGCATATGGAATAATTTTAGAATTGGCATTTAAAAAGGCATATGAAAGTTTAATGATTATTATTTTTAAGGCATATGGTAATCGGCTTAAGTTAACGAGTAATTTAACTTAAAGTAAGCCTATTCACCTATTTTTATTTGGAGGCAGAAAAATGTGTGGAATAGCAGGCGTAATTTACAAAGATAAAAAAGCTCATCCTGTAGGGGAAGCATTAACATCAATGCTTGAATCTTTACAACACAGGGGTCCGGATTCAGCAGGTTATGCAATTTACGGTAGTTTAAATTTCCCCGACAATTATTATCAGTTAAACGTTGAAGTTAAAAGAAAAAGAGGTGCACTAGACAATTTAAAATCACTGTTAAATCAATTCAGTCCGATATTTGAAGAACAATTAATCAAATCTGTAGGGGACTCAGATGTATACAAATGTAAAATAACATTGGACGAATATTCTCTTTTAAAACCTTGTATAAGAGAAATTGATGAATTGGAAAACGTAAGGGTTATAAACGGTTCACATTCATTTGAAATGATAAAAGACACCGGAAAAGTAAAAGACATTGCTGAGAGATTTGACGTTCAAAACAGAATGGGAACACACGGAATAGGACATACCCGTTTTGCAACCGAAAGTGGCGTAGACCGTTATCATGCACACCCATATCAGAGTTATATCATACCGGACATTACTGTGGTGCATAATGGTCAAATAACCAATTACTGGAAAATAAGAGATCCCCTAGAACGTAAAGGCCATACTTTCGAATCATTTAATGACACTGAATGTATCGTTCATTATATGGCAGATAAACTTAATCAGGGATATAAATTAGAAGAAGCTTTAGACCAGGCAGTAATCGATTTGGACGGTCCTTTTTCAATATTGGTAGGAACGCCTAATGGTATAGGTATTGCAAAGGATAAACTTGGTCTTAGGCCGGGTGTTATGGTTGAAACTGATGATATTTTTGCAATAGCTTCAGAAGAAATGGCATTGCATGATGTTACAGATTCCAATCAAATAGAACAGATTTATCCTGGTGAAACAAGGGCTTACACTATCCGATAAGGGGAGTTTATCTATGAAAGAATATGTTATTGATGCAAAAGAGATGGCTGAAAAAGAACTGAACCGCAGCATAAAAGAACAATCCTCAAGTCATGATAAACTTATTATTGAAAATCCCGAATCCAAACACAATATCTGTGCAGGTTTAAGTGAGGATGTGGATATAGAAATCAATGGTTCTGCAGGTTATTTTGTTGGAACCATGGTTAACGGACCAAAAATACACATCAACGGAAATGCAGGTTGGTTTGCCGGAGATAATATGACCAAAGGGGAATTGATTATTGAAGGTACTGCAGGTGACGGTGCAGGTCAGGGAATCTATGGCGGAACAGTAATAGTAAAAGGAAATACCGGTTCAAGAACTGGAGAAATCATGAAAGGCGGAACTATAATAATCGGTGGAAATAGCGGATTCATGACAGGTCTGCTTATGATGGGCGGAAAACTCATAATACTTGGTGATGTAACCGATGACGTTGGTGAATCTATTATGAGGGGAAGCATATTTGTTCTTGGTGATGTGAAAAGTCTAGGAAAAAATGCTACTATGGATCAAATCACATCCGAAGATCAAAAAGAGCTAAAAGAAGTTTTAACTAAATACGGTTTTGAACTGAGCGATGAAGATTATACAAATTTTAAAAAAATCGTTAATATACAATAGGAGCTAAAAAAAATGAGCGAACATAGAATAGCAATGGTTGGAACACCATGTGAAATTATGGCTGCATCCAAACTGCAGCATTATACTGATAGCCCTATTTATGTTAAATTGGGTTTATTTTGTATGGAGAATTTTTCATATAAATACTTTGAAAATCTCTTGGAAGAGTATGATTTGAAAATGGATGATATTGAAAAATTCCAGATTGATAAAGGATTTGTATTTTTATTATTAAAAACTAGAGAAACTGTAAAAATACCTTTATCAATAGCTAAAAGAATAATTAGGAAAAATTGTAATATATGTGTTGAACTGACATCAGAAACATCTGATATTTCAATAGGTTCAATAGGATCAGATGATGGCTGGTCAACATTGATAATCAGAACCCCAAAGGGTGAGGAAATTGTTAATGGAGCATTAGAACAAAGATTCATTGAAGCTAAAGAGCTTTCAGATTCACAGTTCGGTCTGCTGAATAAGATTGCAGAAAGTAAAATAAACAAAAATCTGGAAGAAATAGAAAAAAGAGAATTTTTGGCTAGGCCTGTATTATATCAAAGGGAAAAATCAGATGATTCAATCGCAAAAGAAATCTCAGAGTCTTCATTTTTAGATTTAAAATCAAATGTCATCGATATTGGAGCATGTGTGCTCTGCGGAGCATGTGAATATGCATGTCCGGATAATCTAATAACAATTGATGATACAAAACCGATAATGAAAGGACAATGCAGTGAAGATTGCCACGCATGCTTTGCAGTTTGTCCAAGGACTTTCATCCCTGAAGATTTAAGAAATGACAATTCAAAAGCGATAGGGGAGTTTAATAAAGTATTATCCGTTAAATCCTTAAAGCATAGTCAAGGTCAGGACGGTTCCATTGTTACAACTTTATTGGACTACTTATTAACAAATGATATTGTAAGCGATGCGCTTATTGTTGATAAAGAGGATTATCTGGCTTGGAAACCTTATGCAAAAATAACAAGCGACATTGATGAAGTCATTAAATCCGGAGGAACAAAATATTCAGTCTGTCCGGTATTCAAACCGCTTAAAAACATAAGTGAGGAGGTGGATTAAGATGTCATTTACTGTTGAGAGAAAAATAGAAATATGCAGACAGAACAATGATAGGCCGGGCTGCTGCTGGTATTTATGTGATAATCCTAAAAAATCCTCATGTAAAAATTGTTATAGCTGTTATTCAAACTGTCCTCATGGTGTATATGAAGTAATTAATGATGAACCGCTTCCAATACATCAGGAAAACTGTGTGGGATGTAAAATCTGTGAAGAAATGTGTCCGACACACGCAATATATGTGAGGCCTCTTGTTGATGAAGGAAGAGGGGTATGGTCAAATTCAACAATGGTGGAAATTAAACGTAAAAGTCAAACCGGATCATATAAAGTACGTGGTTGCGGTTTAACTAGAAAAATCCCATCATTTGATGATTTAAGCATATTGCCGGCACAGGTGTCAAGGCCTCCAATAGATTCATACAGAGAAACATGTAAAACTTCAGTAGTGCTTGGAGATAGATTTGCAGAAAACCCAATTGAAATAGATACTCCTATTATGATTGGAGCAATGTCTTTCGGTGCATTAAGTAAAGAAGCAAAAATTGCATTAGCTATTGGAAGCAGTAGAGTAGGTTCAATATCAAATACTGGTGAAGGAGGAATGCTTCCTGAAGAAAGGCATTATGCAGATAAATTAATCGCCCAATATGCATCAGGCCGTTTTGGAGTTTCAGCAAGTTATTTAAACAATGCAGAAGCTGTTGAAATAAAAATAGGTCAGGGTGCAAAATCAGGTATGGGAGGACATTTGCTTGCTCATAAAGTAACTGCTGAAGTAGCCAGAGTCCGTAACATTCCTGAAGGAACATCAGCATTAAGTCCTGCTAGACACATGGATATTGTAGGACCTGAGGATTTAGGTATGAAAATCAATCAGTTAAGGGAAATCACTGACTGGAAAATACCGATTATAGTAAAATTCGCATCAGGTAGAGTAGAGCAGGATGTAAAAATTGCAGCAAAAGCCGGTGCAGATATAATTGTTGTTGATGGTATGCAGGGTGGAACTGGTGCCGGACCTGAAGTGGTTACAGAACATGCAGGTATTCCTACAATAGAAGCTATAGTAAAAGCTGATGACGCTCTTAAAGACATTAATTTAAGAAATGAGGTAAGCCTTGTAGCTGCCGGAGGAATAAGATCCGGTGCTGATGTGGCAAAAGCAATAGCTTTAGGTGCAGATGCAGTATATATCGCTACGTCCGCACTGATTTCTGTAGGATGTAAGGTTTGCCAATCATGTTCTGAAGGTATTTGTCCGAAAGGAATTGCAACACAGGACAGAGTCCTTAGAAGAAGACTGGATCCTATAAGAAAAGGTCAGCAGGTTGCAAATTATATTGAGGCAATGACTCAAGAAGTGACCTCATTAACTCAGCAGGCAGGAAATACTGATATAGAAAATCTTGAACGTCAGGATCTTGTTGCATTAACGATGGAAGCTTCACAATTAACTGGAGTACCGATGGTGAGAAATTAAAATCAATTAGGAGATAATATTATGGCCGCATTTGATAGAGTTAAATCAGGAATCCCTGGGCTTGATAAAGCTTTAGACAATATTCGTTTGGGAGATAATGTAGTATGGAATGTTACAAATTTAAATGAATTTTCCTACTTTGTCAACCCTTATGTAAAACAGGCAAAAGAGGATAAGAGAAACTTGATATATATTCGTTTTGCTAATCATCCTCCATTAATAGATATGACTGAAGAGGATTTTAGATTGCTTGAAATCGAACAGGATAATCCCGATACGGAGTTCGC
Source organism: Methanobrevibacter sp. (assembly GCA_017434555.1). Taxonomy (GTDB): domain Archaea; phylum Methanobacteriota; class Methanobacteria; order Methanobacteriales; family Methanobacteriaceae; genus Methanocatella. Next base: position 23,013 of record JAFRFB010000050.1, read on the forward strand.
TATGATAGAACGTGATGGGATTAAGATATATCTGGTAAATCCATATAATCAGTTTGAAACATTCACTCTTGAAGTTCATAGGATTATAGAAAAAGAGGGATTCGATGCATTTTATGTATTCGACTGTTTAAGCGACCTTCAGGCCGTATGGTCAACGGATTTGATGATGGGTAATTTCTTTAAGGTTACATGTCCGTTTTTATTCCAGCTTGATACAGTAGCATTTTTCCCGATTATCCGTGGAAGACATTCCTATGATGCCATAGCTAAAATTCGTGAAACCACTCAGCTATTCCTAAATTCATATTCAAACTCTCCCGAAGAAGTTTATATTGCTCCGTTGAAAGTGTGGAACAGATATTCTCAAACCATGTTTTTGGGACATAAATTCAACCCTAGAACAGGTTCTGTTAAAGTTCTCCAGGACGGTCAGGAACTCAGCAGGTATTATAAAACCGTTAATGATTCCGACAAATATCAAAACGGACAGACTTTAGACAGCTGGGAAAGGTACATGCTTCAGGTTAAAATGATGTATGAGGAAGGTAAAAACATCGACGATGAGTGCGATAAGATTTGCGAGCTTATGATGACAAAGGACGAAAAGATGCTTTCCAAAATCAGGGAATACTTTACTTTTGAGGATTATATCTCAATCTACAACCGTCGTGTTGGCAGCGGTCTGGTCGGTGGTAAAACCTGCGGAATGCTTCTTGCAAGAAAAATAATCGAGAAAAACTGTCCTGAAATATATAACAATAATTTTGAACAGGATGATTCATTCTATATCGGTTCAGATTTATTCTATTCATACATAGTTTCCAATGACTTATGGGATCTTAGGGTAAAACAAAGAACCCCTGAAGGTTATTATAAATACGGTAAGGAGCTTGAAGAAGCTCTAAAAACCGGTACTTTTTCAGATGCAATTAAAAAGGAATTCATACACATACTGGATTATTTCGGACAGAACCCTATTATTGTCCGTTCAAGCAGTTTCCTTGAAGACGGGTATGGAAATGCATTTGCAGGAAAATATGAATCAGTGTTCTGTGTAAATAGAGGTAGTCTTGAAGAGCGTTTGGCAGCTTTTGAAGAAGCGGTAAAGATTGTTTATTCAAGTACCATGAATATTTCTGCTTTGGAATATAGGAAATTAAATGATTTGGATGATACTGATGAGCAAATGGCTCTTTTAGTTCAAAGGGTTTCCGGTTCCTATCATGGGGACTATTTATTCCCGACAGCTGCAGGAGTAGGATTTTCATACAGCCCTTATTCTCCGCTTCCGGATATGGACAATACTAAAGGAATGTTAAGGCTTGTAATGGGTCTTGGTACAAAAGCTGTTGACAGGACAAAAAAGGATTATCCTAGAATTATCAATCTTGATAAACCTGAAGTAACTCTAATGAAGGATATAAAAGAAAAACACAGATATTCTCAGCATTATCTTGATGTAATTGATTTTAAAAACAATAGTCTGCATGATATTCCTGTTGATGACGGTTTGGATGTAATTCCAAGATATTCAAAAAAGGTTTTGATTGAGCATGACCGTGAAGCAGAAAGGATGTTTCGTGAACGTGGCCAGCGCCGTGAAATAGTATTTGTCAATTGTGAGGGAATCGTGAAAAATCAAGAGTTTATAGATAACATGAAAGAAATCCTAAACACCCTTGAAATTGCATATGATTATCCTGTCGACATCGAATATACAGTCAATGTCGGAGAGGACAATTCATTCAATATAAACTTACTGCAGTGTCGTCCGCTTCAAGTTTCAACAAATAATGAAGCTATTGAAATGCCTGAAGATAAAAATGTCTTCTTCCATATCAAGGAATCCTCTATGGGAATGTCACGTAAGAATGAAATAGGGGTAATGTGTTATGTCGATCCACATAAGTACTATGAATATCCTTATGCTCAAAAAAGTTCAATTCCCCGCATAATCAGTGATGTTAATGCTTATTGTAAAAATAATGATAAAACTGCCATTTTAATAGTTCCTGGAAGAATTGGTACGTCTTCTCCGGAATTAGGTATTCCTGTTGTATTTGCTGACATTAGCCACTTCTCTGCAATTCTCGAAGAGTCATATAGCGAAGTTGGTTACATGCCGGAATTATCCTTTGGAAGCCATATGTTTCAGGATTTGGTTGAAGCGGAAATATACTACGGTGCATTATTTGAAAATGAGAAAAATCTCCAATTCAATCGGGACATGATTTATGAATATCCGAATATCCTGAAAGATATAAATCCTAACTTAAATGAGGAAATATATGACATGATTCAGGTCGTAGACTTTGGTGAAAACAAAGCGGAACTCTATCATGATATGAATAAGGACGAAACAATGTGTGTTTTTAAATGATTTGGCATATGTTTAAATAAAAATAATGATTTCATTATTTTAGGGAGGCAGGGTGGGACATATGCCTTTTTTATTTGTAATAATTCTTTTTGCAAAAAGGATTTTTCAAATAAATATAAACGTATGACAAAATGTTTGGTGTGATTAATGACCCTATTTTACAATAGGGTTATTTTTCACATTTTTTTAAGCGTTTCTTTTGTATAAATACAAGTTATCAATTTGTTTTATTTCTGTAAAGTTAGTTAAATTTTTCTGCTTATGATTTGAGATGTAATACGATACACCACTGTCAATAATCTTTTGTGTAGCACCAATTTCTATTCCGGGAGTATTCAGATCTAAATACCAGTAATATGGGCGTATATTATAATTTCCTATTTGAATATCGCTCCAATTATCTATATTTGCTTTAATATAGTCAGTCATTTTTTCGGGTGCATTAAATTCGTTAGTTTCTTCAAAGGTCATTGTGAATGCGAATCCCTGTATTAAAAAGAATACAATTAATATTATCGGCAGAATCTTTTTCATATTTATTTTGGCATTTATTTCATCAACGCCAATCATTAAAAAGTAAATCATAGGAGGGAAAATCGGTATGATGTATCTGTTGACCTTTACAATGTAGTATGATTGAAATATCATGTATGCCAGAATCCACATCAGCATTAAGTAACCCATCTTATTTTCGCTATCTTTTCCGATTAACAAGAGTCCAAAGAATGCCAGTATGATTGTAATTGATGAGGAAAACTGTGAAAATGTGGCTAAAGCTATTAAACATAAAATTATTCCAGCTATTTTTGTCTTATTAAATTCAATATCGTTTCTTTTAATCCACAGCAAAGCGCCTACAATTAAAATTAAAAAGACCAGCACGCTTAGTGGTGTCGGATTATTTAATGCAGGAGTCTTTGCAACAAATGTCGTGTTGGAAGATGATATGAAATTGCCCATATTCAACAGGTAATATCCAAAGTCAGGGTTATATGAGTTATCATGTGTTGATCCAAGATTTCCCTGAACTCCGCCTACAACCAATCCGTCAAAGCCTAAAAAACCATTACCCATTGAAGATACTGTTGCTAATATTATTCCGCACAAAAGAATGACCAAAGCCAGTCCGATTAAAAGAGGCTTTATATCTTCTTTATTTATTTTAATTGAATTTTCATGTAGGTAGTATAAAACTACTGCAGGCAATATTAAGCGACTGTATATCTTGTAAAAAATCCTATTATCACTAAAGGCAATACTGCAATAAAGTATTTCGGATTTTTTGTTATAGCCAATATGCTTAAATATACAATCTAAATAGTAATTGTTACTGCCGGTGACAGTAAATCCCCAGATGATTGTTGAAATTAATGTAATAAGCTACAAGAATCGTGCTTATTATTGTAAGCAGTATTAATTCCTTCTTGTCTTTTAGTGTATTTAAATCCATATAAATCACTTAAAATGACCCTATTGCAAATGAAACAAATGCTATAATCATTCCGATTTTTAAAAATTTTGAAGTTTTACCAGCAGTTTCAACGTCCTGATTTTTAACAAGTAAAATTCCTGAATAAATGAATATAATCACTGCAATTGCAATTATAATTAGATAGAATATATTGAATATGTGCTGGAAGTATAATAGCGGACATAAAATACAGTCCAGAATAATTAGAATGAATGTGATTGCAGCTGATATTTTGGTACCGTAAAGAATTGGAAAAGTTTTAGCGCCTTCAGCTTTATCTCCTTCAATGTCTTCAATGTCTTTTGTTATTTCACGGGCTGTTGTCATTACAAATGCAAAAAATCCTAAAAATGTTGAAGTATAAATCATTTCAGGCGTTCCGATTGAAAATCCTCCGAAGGTAAAGCATAATCCTGTCATAAATCCGACAGTCAGATTACCGATTAAGGGTGTGGATTTTAGTTTGTATGCATATAAATAGAGAATAACGTCTGAAATCAGTACAATAATGAAAGGAATCCAGTTATTTGTTAAATAACTTATTAAAAATCCGCATATTGTTCCGCCTAAAAATAATCCGTAGGCATAGTTTCTTGCTGTTTTAAGGCTGATTCGTCCTGAAGGAATTGGACGTTCTGGTTTATTAATCAAATCTATTTTATAATCGAAATAATCATTAATTACATTTCCTGCACTAATTTCAAATAAAACTGCCAACATTGCAAGTATTATTGGTATTGAAATTGTATGTGATACAATCGCTACAAGTACAATAGCTATCATGGCCATTACAACATTTCCGGGCCTTAATATTTCAATATATGCATTCATTATTATCCTCTTTCATTATTTTTTTTCTTTAATCTTGCAAACAATAATTATATAAACTATGTTAAGCAATACATATATTAGTATATTATTTATTTAATTTATATTATTACTTTTTAGCTGGTGTTAAATTGAACAAGATTAAAATTGCTATAGTCGGAATAGGTAACTGTGCAAGTTCACTTATTCAAGGAATTCATTATTATGATGGTAAAAATCCCGAAGATGCAATAGGATTAATGCATTGGGATATCGGCGGCTATGAACCTAGTGACATTGAAGTTGTGGCTGCTTTTGATGTAGACAAAAGAAAAGTTGGAAAAACTATTGATGAAGCGATTTTTGCTAAACCTAACTGTACTACTGTCTTTCAAGAAGACATTCCTAAATATGAAGCAAAAGTCAGCATGGGTCATGTCTTGGATGGTGTTGCAGAACACATGTCCAATTACGACGATGAATACACATTTGTTGTAAGTGATGAGGAACCTGTTGATGTTGTGGAAGTTTTAAAGCAGAGCGGTGCTGAAATACTCGTTAATTACTTGCCTGTCGGATCAGAAAAGGCTGCAAGATACTATGCACAGTGCGCACTTGATGCGGGTGTAGCTTATGTTAACTGTATGCCGGTATTCATTGTAAGTGATGATGAATGGGATGCTAAATTCAGAGAAAAAGGAATTCCTATTGTAGGTGATGATATTAAAGCTCAAATCGGTGCTACTATCACTCACAGGACACTAGCTAGTTTATTCATGGATAGGGGAGTTAAATTAGATAAAACCTATCAAATTAATACTGGTGGTAATACTGATTTCTTAAATATGCTTAATAGGGACAGATTGGATTCTAAAAAAGAATCAAAAACTGAAGCTGTTCAGTCTGTTTTAAAAGAAAGAATGGAAGATAGGGATATCCATATCGGACCAAGTGATTATGTCCCATGGCAAAACGATAATAAATTATGTTTCCTCAGAATGGAAGGACGTACCTTTGGTGATGTTCCAATGAACATTGAACTCAGGTTAAGCGTTGAAGATTCACCTAATTCTGCAGGCTGTGTCATTGATGCAGTAAGATGCTGTAAAATAGGTTTGGAAAGAGGTATTGGTGGACAATTAACTTCTATTTCTTCTTACACTATGAAACATCCTCCAATCCAATATACTGATGATGAAGCATATGATAATGTTGAAAAATTCATTTCTGGCGATTTAGAAAGATAATTTTTCAATTTTCTATTTTTTTTATTTTTTACAAATTTTTAAATATATGGGCATACATATATTAATACATAAGGAATGAAATTTGTTCATAATTTTTTATAAAAATTAAAAGAGGTGTTTAATAAATGGCTAAAGTAAGATTTACTGAAACTGCACTTCGGGATGCCCACCAGTCCTTGCTTGCAACTAGGATGAGAACAAGGGATATGATTCCTATTGCTGAAGAAATGGATAAAATCGGTTATTTTTCTGTCGAAGCTTGGGGTGGAGCAACTTTTGATACATGTATCAGATATTTAAATGAAGATCCTTGGGAAAGATTAAGAAATTTAAAATCTGAATTCAATAAAACTCCTATTCAAATGCTTTTAAGAGGACAGAATTTGGTAGGGTATAAACATTATCCTGATGACGTTGTAACTAAATTCGTTGAAAAATCCTATGAAAATGGAGTGGATATTTTTAGAGTCTTTGATGCTTTAAATGATATTAGGAACATGGAAAAAGCTATTAAAGTAGCTAAAGACCAGGGAGCTCATGTTCAAGGTACTATTAGTTATACCATAAGTCCGGTTCATACTTTAGATGATTTCGTTGATTTAGCTAAAAATCTGGAAGCACTTGACTGTGATTCTGTAGCTATTAAAGATATGGCTGGTTTAATTACACCAACTGCTGCTTATGAGTTAGTATCAAAATTAAAAGAAGAAACTGATTTGCTTGTGGATTTACACTGTCACTGTACAAGCGGTATGACTCCAATCAGTTATTACGCTGCCTGTCAGGCCGGTGTTGATATATTGGATACAGCAATTTCACCGCTATCATGGGGAACATCACAGCCACCTACTGAAAGTATGGTTGCAGCATTGCAGGGAACTCCTTATGATACTGGTTTGGACTTAAAAAAATTAACTAATATTAAAGAGTACTTTGACGATATTAAAGAGAAATATGCTACTATACTCGATCCTATTGCAGAAAGTATTGATGCTGACGTATTATTATACCAAATACCTGGTGGAATGCTCTCAAACCTTATTTCACAACTTAAAGAGCAAAATGCATTGGACAGGTATGATGATGTGCTTGATGAGATGCCACGTGTCAGAAAAGATATGGGTTACCCTCCTCTTGTAACTCCAACAAGCCAAATTGTTGGAATTCAGGCAGTAATGAATGTTTTAGGTGGGGAAAGATATAAAACCGTATCCAATGAAGTAAAAGAGTACATGAAAGGTAATTACGGTAAACCTCCGGCACCAGTTGATCCTGAAATCTCTAAAAAAATCATTGGTGATGAAGAGGTAATTACCTGCAGGCCTGCTGATTTATTGGAACCTGAATTTGATAAATTCAAATCAGAAGGTATGGAAAAAGGATTTGTCAAATCTGATGAAGATGCATTAACTTATGCGTTATATCCACCAATTGCTCCTAAATTCCTTAAAGGAGAAGCTGTTGAAGAAGAACTCAAAGCTCCATCAATTGTCGATGATGAAATCGGTATTCCAACACAGTATAATGTTGAAGTTGATGGTGACGTATTTGAAGTCAAAATCATGCCTACCGGATTTATGGAAGTTGAAGAAACTGATAAAGGTCCATTCACTCCAGTTGAAGGTGGAGTATTCTCTTCAATGCAGGGTATGGTAATTAAATTAAATGTTAATGTTGGAGATAAAGTATCTGTCGGATCTACAATTGCAGTAATCGAAGCTATGAAAATGGAAAACGATATTCAGTCTGAAGTTGAAGGTGTCGTAAAAGAAATTTTCATAGAACCTGGTGATGCTGTAAGTGTCGGCGATATCTTGATGGTTATCGAATAAAGATAACCTTATTTTACTTTTTTTTAATAATTTTTTTAAAATGTTTTCAAAATCACGAACATTTTTCAACTTTTAGGTATGTTTAAATATTCATTTTTATATACTATTATTGTCGAAGTTTTTAAAAAAACTTTGAATACAATATAGGAGACAAAAAGATGAAAAACTACTTTGACATTAAAGATAAAGTTGCTCTTGTCACTGGAGCATCTTCCGGTCTTGGTTGGCAAATTGCTCAAGCATACGCTAGTCAAGGAGCTAAATTAGCATTATTTGCTAGAAGAGAAGAAAGACTTCAAGAAAACAAAAAACAATTAGAAGACGAATATGGTGTAGAAGTAATGTATGCTGTAACAGATGTCGGAGATCCAGAAAATATCGCTGAATCTGTTAAAAAAGTAGTGGATCATTTTGGAAGAATCGATATCCTAGTAACTGCTGCTGGTATGGGAAATAACAAACCTGTTGTCGACCAAAGTGCTGATGAATGGGATAGACACATCAAAATTGATTTAAGTGGTGTTTACTACACTTGTGCTGAAGTAGGTAAAGTAATGATTGAACAAAACTACGGAAAAATCATTAACATTGGTTCAATCCACTCTCGTGTAATCTTCCCTGGTGGAGGAATTTCCGCATACTCCTCAGCAAAAGGTGGAGTAATGAATTTAACTAAAAACTTAGCTGTTGAATGGGCTAAATATAATATTACCGTTAACGCAATTGGTCCTGCAGTATTTGCAACTGAATTAACCACTGAAAGTATTGAAATGGAAGGATTCATGGACTTAATTGCTGCATATTGTCCAATGCAAAGACTTGGTGAACCTGGTGAACTCGACGGTCTTGCAATTTATTTAGCATCAGATGCTTCAAGCTTCTGTACAGGTCAGTTAATCTGTGTAGATGGTGGTTGGACAGCTATTTAAGTGTAATTTTTAATTACACTTCTTTTTTTTATTTTTCATAAACTGTTAAATCTTTTATTTCTGCTTTTTTAAATCCTCTTTTACGTCTCATGCAACTTTCACAAACGCCGCAATGCTTTTCTCTTCCTTTGTAACATGAATAACTTAATTCCATTGGAGCATTAACTTCATAGCCTAACTTGACAATTTCATCTTTATCCAAATCAATAGCAGGGGCTTTTATTTCTATATCTATTGGTGAACCAACTTTAAACAATTCATTGAAACTTTCCAGGAATTCTTTTGAATTGTCGGGAAATGTGTTTGCCTCTTCCTTGTCCCAGCCAACTATAATAATTTCTGCTCCAATGCTTTCGGCATATGATGCGGCAATGGATGTAAAGACAGTATTTCTTGCAGGAACCCAAACACTACTTGCACTTTCAGCAGATTTTTCAGCATCATCCAAATCTTTCAAATCAATTTCGGGAATTTCTTCTGAGGTATTTAAACTGGAGGTACTGATATCTGCCAGCCAATCCAAATCAATAACATGGTGTTTAAAGCCCATTTTTTCACATATTTCACGGGATGCTTTTAATTCCTGGTTAAATCCTTTCTGACCATAATTGAATGTTATTGCATGAATTTCATAATCTTTGGCATAAACGCTTGTTGCAACGGTACAGTCAAGGCCTCCGGAAAATACGGCTATTGCCTTTTTCATTTTATCAGCTCTTTCACTTTTCTTAAACTTAGTCCGCTTTCAGAAGCTATTTTTTTCAAATCTTCGTATTCAGGCCTTTTTGAAATTACCTCTCCATTAACGTAACCTATTTTAAATGTGACTTCATAATTTTTTCCTTCTATTTCATAGCTTTTTTTAACAAATTCCCTTTTGGACAGTCCTCTGTGAATGTTTGGTGTTATTCTGATACCTAAACTTCCGGTTTCCTTAAATATCAGGTTAACTAATTCGTCACGTTTGCTTTTTTTGGAAATAACTTTCAATAAACTGCCCTGACGATTTTTCTTCATTATGATTGGAGTTATTGACACGTCAGATGCTCCTGCATTAAGCAGCATGTCAAATAAATAACCGATTTCCTCGCCGGTTAAATGGTCGATATTTGTTTCAATAACGTCTATTTCATCACTTTCATTAATGTCGGATGATTTGATTATTCTTAAAACATTAGGATGCTTGAAGTCTTTACTTCCTGCACCGTAGGCCACTTCATCCATTTTAACCGGAGGAATGAATTCTTTTATCTCATCACAGAGTTCCGCATATATTGCACAACCGGTTGGTGTTGCAAGTTCGCTTGAAACAGGTCCTCCTTTAAAATTCAGGTCTTTGAGAATCTCTAGAACTGCAGGCACAGGCACCGGAAGGATTCCGTGTGAGGTTTTTACACGACCTCCTCCAACAGATATTGGAAGGCCTATAATTTTATGTTCATCTAGATTCAGGGAGTAATATGCCCAGACTGAGCCGATTACATCTGCCACTGCATCGCTTGCACCGACTTCATGGAAGTGTATTTCATCTAAATTTTTGCCATGGACTTTTGACTCTGCAAGAGCTATTCTTTTAAATATATTTAGGGATGTTTTTTTAACATCTTCATCTAAATCTAGCCCATTTATTTCATCGACTAATTCATTATAATGAACATGACTTTTTTTATCAAGCATTTCAACATGGCAATACATAGCATCAATACCATTTTTGTTAATTTTATCAAAGTTTACTTCAATTTTTCCAATGATATCTGCTGATTTTTCCATTATTTCTTTCAGTTTATTTTCATCGGCACCCAAATCAACCAATGCACCAATTATCATGTTTCCGGATATGCCGCTAGCTTGCGGATCAATAATGATTGTCATAAAATTACTTCCAAATAAATTTCTTCCATATAAACATTTAATAATAGTTTTGTTTAAATAGTATTAATAGTATTGGTGATTTGATGTTATTTGATGATGCAACTTTTAGGGACTTGCTGTATACGATGATTATTGTAAAATCCGAAAAAGATGCCAATTATCAAGAAAAATTATTTAACATAGATTTCATTGATTTAGAAAATTTTGAAGAAGAATTTGAAAATATTTCTGTTGAAAGGGAAGTTAATGCAATGTTGATGTTCCCTTATCTTGATTATACTCGAGGGTTTTCATTTTTGCTTGTAACAACCGGACTAATCGAAAATGATAAGGTAACTCTTTATGAGCGCCCTAACTTCGACACATTTCAAATTGTTAGAAAAGACAACCTGAAAGATAAGGAATTCTTCTATCTAAATGATTTATTGATTAATGATGATTTTGATTTGGAATATTATATGAGTTACGCAATAAATCAGACTGAAACTTATAGGAAAAATCAGGAAGTGGAAATATTAAGGGCATTTTCAGAAATAGATTCATGCAGAAATGAAGATTTTCCTGATGATTTCTTAACATATTTCTTCAAAGAAGGTTTGAATCCTGAAGGTATGTGGGTTAGAGGAATCGAGCTAAAAAAAGACCATATTTTAGCCGAATTGCTTAACCAGCCCAGCCAAGACTTCGGCATTAACGCCGGAGATATCATTAAAGTTATAGTATATGAGGATGAATTAGGTGAAATATCCTGTATTGCAGATTTGAGGTGAAAGAATGGATAGGGTAAATGTTATTGAAAAAGACTATGCGGTTTTTATTAATAATCCGAATCATTTTTTAGCTATTAGTGACTTAACGGACAGTGACGGAATTAATATAGTTGAAAATGTGAACATTATTAAATCAAACAAGGGTCCCAAAGTAAGAAAGGAATCAATTAATCAGGAAAAAAGACAGTATATTGCTCAGGAAACAGATTCCCTAAATTATTTTAGAAAATCCTATGGGGATATTGTTTTATACACATTTCTGGAAAATGATGTTATTATTCAGGATTTCACAGGCAATTTGCAGGTTGCCAATTCACCTAAAGGTTTTGAAGATGCAAAAATTAATATAAGTCATGTTATTTACATTAAAAAAATCTTATCTAAAAAAGATTTGCTTAAAATTTATAAACTCATATCAAAAATCAAGGCAAAATATCTTGCAAGTAAAAATTTACCTATCCATATAAGCAATATTTTAAATAATGACGATTTTCTGGCAGTATTATCTGATGTTCCGAAAAACGATGAACATGAATTTGAAGAAGATGATTTCGATGAATTAAATATAAAAAATGCAATTGAAGATTCATTGGATGAAGCCTTTAAAAGATTCGATTTGACATTCGGTATTCTTGATTACTTTGTTTCTAAAGGTATTTTAATCGGCGATTTGGTTGAAGCGGGTATGGAACTGATTCACAATGCCGATACATTAAATGAATTGGAAAAAAAATTGGAAGCCCAGATTTTTAAGTCACTGGAAGACATTAATGTAATTACCCTATTGATGGTTGCAATAAGAACAGAACAGGATTTCACACACAACAGGATTCGTGAATTGGCCGATAAGGATGAATCTTCCATATTATATGCAGATGAAATTTTAGGCCTCTCGGTAGCAAATCAGATCGGTGGAACAAAAGCAACATTTAATTTCAATCAGTATTATAATCTTAAACCAGGAATACTCTATGGTCTTCCTCCAATATTAAATGATGTCTTTGCCGGTTTTATCGCAGGATGTGTATCAAAAGTATTAGAGGAATAAAAAATGGAACATGATGATTATTTCAAGGAGGAAGGATTTTCTCCGGTCAAATCTCTTTTAGGTTTGTTAACATTTTCAACAATCCTTCCGATTAACGTATTTACATCAATTGAATACATGACACGCTTAGTCTGGTGCTGGCCATTTATTCATTTATTTATCGGGGCTTTAGCAGCTCTTTGCGGATTTTTATGTGCAAACATCCTACATTTGAATGCATTTTTTACAGCAGTCATTGTTTATGCATTTTTGATGTTAATTACAGGATATAATCATCTTGACGGTGTAATGGACATGGCAGATGGTGTCATGGTTCATGGAACGCCTGAAAAGAAAATCAGTGTTGTTAAGGACTCATCTGTCGGAGCTGGAGGTATAGCAACATTATTTTTGGTGGCCAGCCTAACAATTGCCGGAATAAATAATATTTTGGATTATAATTTTATCATGGGAATAGTTATTTGTGAAATGGTGGCTAAAATATCACTTCTTTCAACAGCACTAACTTCAAAACCCTTAACTCCTGGAATCGGCAGTTATTTTATATTGTCAACAAATTCCTTTAACTATACATTGTCAATAGTAATTGTAGGTATCATTGCCTTTTTATTGGGTGGTGCAGTTGGCCTTATTGGTCTTTTGGGAGCGGTCGTTTCCGGATTTTTAATATCTCAAATTGCAAAAAGAAACTTTGGCGTTGCAAATGGTGATGTATTGGGGATGAGTAATGAAGTTGGAAGATTAATGGCCTTGCTTTTCATGTCAATAGCCCTATATTTTTTATAATTTGGTGATAAGATGAATGTTAATGTATTAAGATTAGATCATAGATTAAAAAGAGATACTCGTATTACAACTCACGTATGTTTAACTGCCCGTGCATTCGGAGCAAGCAAAATCTACCTTGCAGGTGAAAAAGACAACAAACTGATGGACAATGTACGCGATACTTCAAAAAGATTCGGCGGTAACTTTGAAATAGAACACACTGATTCTTATATGGGCATTATCAATAAATGGAAAAATAACGGCGGAAAAGTAGTTCACCTGACAATGTACGGTTCACAGGCCCATGAAGTTGCTCCTGAAATTAGAGAAGACGGAAGCGATATATTAATCATTGTTGGAGGTTCAAAAGTTCCGGGAAAGGTTTATAAGGCCGCTGACTGGAATGTGTCAGTTACAACACAGCCTCATTCTGAAGTTTCATCTTTGGCTGTTTTCCAGCACTTATTGATGGACGGAAAGGAATTCGACTTGGAATTTGAAAACCCTGTATTGGAAGTTATTCCCACAGCACATGGAAAAAACGTCAATATCCATGATGAAAACCGCTAGGATATAAAGTCATCTAATCTTTTAATGGCTTTTAATTTTTCATCTTTTTTTATTCTTGCCTGGTCAAGAGCATCTTTTATTGTTTGAATTGAATTATCATAGACTTCCTTATCAACAGGATATGGAAAACCGTCCTTTCCTCCATGGGTAAAACTGTATTTGACTGGATCTTTCCAGCTTGCAGGTTCACCATAAACCAAATCGGATATTAATGCAAGTGCCCTGATTTTTTTGGGACCAATTCCCTTAAGTAAAATCAGCTCTTCATAATTTTCAGGCTGTATTTCCCACGCATTTTTTAAAACTTCAAATTCCTTATCTGAAATGTCCATATCAAGCACAGGGTGATGAGCAGGCATTGAAAAGTCTTCTAAAAGCGTCTGATTATCTTTTCTTTTAAAGTATTGTCTTAAATGATCAGGATTGTCGTTAATCAAATCAACACTAATTTTTTGGGCCGATTCACTTTCCTTATCGGTCATATTTAATGTGTTAGGAGTTTTCATGTCACAGGAAATTCCACTGTGCGGGTCTATGAGTAAATCGTTTACTTCCTCTCCCATCCAATGATAACGGCGGGCATATTTGTTATCCGTATTCATTCCCTGCTGTATAACGGCCCAGTCACTTTTTTCCGTTACAAAGAAATGGTGCTGGTATAATGTATAGCCGTCCTGAATGCAGGAATTATCAATTTTAGCAGATAATTTGCTTGTTTCAATCAGCTTTTCTGTTGTTTTTGTTTTTAGATTAAAGACATCTCCTGCATGAGCAATGCCTTCTGGAGTTTTACGGGATTTAGCGCCTTTGCCTCCGCTTAAATAAATTCCATGTTCTTCAGGAGATAATGATTCCTTAAGTGCACCCATTGTGGTGGTTGTCGTTCCTGAAGAATGCCCGTCAAAGCCTAAAACACATGAAAATGCCTGAAACCAATAAGGATTGGAAATTCTTCTAATGAACTCATTTAAACTGTATTCCTCAATAATCACTGATGTTAATGCTCCAGACAGTTCAACCATCCTTGAAAATAGCCATCTTGGGGGATGCCCTCCATGCAGCGGTAAATTTACTGCTCCTCTTCTTTGCATGATTATATTTTTATCATTAATTTATTTATAACAATTTGGTGAGAGCAGTTGATTAGTATTTTTGTTTGGAGTGTATGTTTAACTATGTATTATTCTGAACATTATGAAAAAATTAATAATTTTATTTACAGTATCACATGTAAGAGTTGTATGATGTTTGGTGTTTTCTATTAAAATTAGTTTTTATTTTTTATACTTAATTAATTTGTGAAAGCGGATATTTTATAAAAATTTTTATTAAAGATAGTTTTTGTCTAAAAAGGTTGCAGAGGATATAAATCCTCAACCAAACCCACATTTAGACATTTTTTAACCATACAATCTGTTTGACAAGAATGGTTTTAGTTTCACTACAGTATGAGAAACAATAGAATATGAGAACAATCCATGATTGGAGTATAACATATTCTAGTGCATAGTATATTTTCATATCTTTATAAAATTATTGTTTACTTTTTGTGAATTAACCCCTAATTTAATGGTATAATATTTTATATTAGGAAATTCATATTTTTCTATAGTTTTAGGGGTTTGAAATGTATGTTTGGCCAGGATTATTCGAAACGTAAAAAAATATTGAAAAAAATAGATTTATCAACAAAATAATTATATTTCATTGATTATATAAATTTTCCAATCCGAAAGTTTTTCCCAGGTTTTTTTAAAGTAAAAAGATATTCGGCCTCGGCATTATCAGGTATTTTGTCCCAGAGTTCTGATGCCTTTGCCGTCAGTTCATGACTTATAGGGAAGTTGTTTGCAACATAGCCAATCTTTTCATCCTTGAAATATACTGCAATCGCATCAGGGTCAAATTCATTATTCGGTTCCTTTACAAGTCGGTAGGGCGTTCCTGGAGTAAAGCATGAATGATTGTCACAAAAATCATTTCCGGTAATCGTAAATAGTTCAGAACTGTCATATTCCCTTAAGGTTTTAAAATTATTCGAATATTCCTTTTCCATATTTATCGATGAACGGATTGAATCTTTCAAGTTTAAATATTTATCAATATTTTTGTTGTTGTTTTCATCAGGAAGCGTATTTATGGGTGTTGTTATTTTTTCTTCTGCTTCATTTAGTTTTTTAAGCGGATCATAAGATTCTTTTGATTCCTGAACTAAATTGATTGCCCATTCATATAGCATTTTTGCCCTGTTGTCCCGAACCGAATCCGTCTGATTCAGTTGAAGTGACCTTTTGTAGCATTTGTCGGATTCTTCATATCTTTTCATACTTCCCAAAATAATTGCTTTTAACTCCCAGCTTCTTGCATGTTTATTATCCAAATCCAATGCCAAATTCACATAGTCAAGTGCCTCTTTCTTATTATTTTTCATATAAAAATGATGCCTTGCCTTTTCTAAATACTCATCTCTTTTGCTATTCTTATTAACCGGTTCATCATCTATAATATAGTATCCGGAATTCCAGTTTTGAGCATCCATCCAGCCGTCGGTCGAATAGTCGACAGGATCACCAATCTGCCATTTTCTTCCCATTATTAGCACCTTGATTACATATTGGCATAATGATTATATGAAAGTTGTGTATAAATTATTAATAATTGTGGTTGGTTAAGTTTTCAATATTTCTTGAGATATATTCGAAACAAAATAATTAATATGAATTTATATGTTCAATCCACATATTATAATTATGAACCCTCTGCATTTTTTCACATTAGGATATTATCCGGAGTACCTTTTTATAGGCGTTATATTCGGTATTATTATTGGACTTTATGTATATTTTAGAGTCAAATACTCTTTAAACAATACTGAGTTATCAAAAAAGAAAAAAATTGGTCTAAATATCATTATTCCGATTTTAGCATTTGCATGTTCTTTAAATATATGGTCAAGTGCGGCAATACTAACATTATATTTATTTTTTTCATCCATAATTGCAGACATAATTCTGATTATTTGGAAGATTTTTCTTAAAGACAAATATTTGAATTTTATCCCCAAGTATCATAAAAAAGGCATTTTGGCATTGTGTATTTTTGCAATTATAATAATCGGGGGCGTTTATGGAATGAATCATATTGAATTAACGGAGTATAATTTAACTACAGATAAGATAGATAATGAATCTTATTCCATTGTTTGGGTTAGTGATATTCATTATGGCTCTATTCAAAATCCTCAATTAGTCAAAGACAGTATTTCAAAAATAAATGACTTAAAACCGGATGTTGTTGTCTTGGGTGGGGATATTGTTGATGAAAGAACATCAAAAGAAGAAATGAATGAAATATTCGAGGAACTTGGCCGAATAAATTCAATATATGGCACATATTATGTCTTTGGAAATCATGATACACAGCCAGCAACAACAGACTATGAAAACGGAAATAGAACCTTCAGCGATGAAGAATTAAATAAAACAATAACTGATAACGGAATAAAAATTTTGAATGATGAAAAAATATCAATCAATGATGATATTGTTTTGGTAGGCAGAAGCGATGCAGAGTGGGAAGATTCAATTGATAGGATCGATATTTCTAAATTACTTAATGAAAGTGATTTATCTAAATATGTTGTTGTTTTAGATCATCAACCTGTAGAATATAATGAAAATTCACAGCAGGGTGCTGATTTACAAATTTCCGGACATAGCCATGGAGGACAGTTGTTCCCATTTGGATTTTTCATACAACTTACCGGTCATTTGGTTTATGGTAAATATCACTTTGGAAATATGGAACAAATTGTATCCTCCGGATTGACTGGTTGGGGATGGCCAATGAGAAATGAAGCTAAATGCGAATATGTTTTAATAAACATTAATTAAAACTCTAACTTGAGTTTTTTAAACAGTTATTATCGGAATTAATCTTTATATATAGAAGGATATATTTGAATTTAATATAATATCTCAATAAGAATGTAATATGCTAATCAAAAATTGACAATATTATAATATCGGTCAAGAAAAGTCAAAAAATAAAGATGAAATTTATTTATATGGTTTATCAAATAATTAAAAATAGGACTAATTAAAATATGCTCAATAAAGTTTGAATGAATGTTTGTTAGATTTTATTCAAAACAGAACATGGTAAGGCATGTAATAGTAAAAAACAAATGTAATTAGTTTAAATCAATTAATATGGGTGATAATGTATGAGTAATATAGAATTTAAAGACTGTGAATATCGATTCGAACAGGATGATGAATTATACTGTAAAAACAAACAAGGAGAAGATACCAATTGCGATAACTGCAAAGAAAACATACATCTAAACTGCGACAATTATAATCCTGGCAAAGATTTGTGTTTAAAATACTTCAAACCTGAAATATCACAATTAAAAGAATGCCAGGAAAAAACAACATTTAGCGATAAAGAATTAAGCAGAAAATGGAGTAACTAAGTTTAAAGTATCTTTGCTTAGGTATTATTTGAAACACCGAAAGTTGACTGATAATCTTCGATAGATAAGTTAATTACTTGTAATTTAGAAAAATATATTTGATGAATATAATAAAGAAACTCCCAATACCTATTTCCGGTTTGATTTTAGCTATTTTATCTTTAGGTAATCTATTGCAGGCCTATAATCCTAATTTTAAATTAATATGTGGTATTGTTGGAGTAATATTTATTATAATGCTTATTTTGAAATTATTCCTATATCCGGGTAAGGTAAAAAGTGACCTCTCAAATCCAATAATCTTGTCGAATTCCGGTACTTTTTCCATGGCTTTGATGATTTTATCTACATATCTCAATACATTTAATAGTACTTTGGCATTAAGTGTTTGGATTTTGGGTGTGGCTTTACATATTCTGTTAATCATTTACTTTTCCTATCGTTATATCATTCATGATTTTAATATAACTGGGGTCTACCCAAGTTACTGGATAGTCTTTATCGGAATCACAATGGGTGCAATAACTGCACATGTTCATGGGTTAAATGAAATCGGATGGTTATTTTTCGTATTCGGGTTCATATCCATGATTATAACATTCCCGTTAGTTATTTACAGGTATTTAAAGTATCCGAATCAATTGGATCAAAACAAGCCATTGATCTGCATTTTTACAGCTATTTTCAGCATATTGATTGTTGGATATACCAATTCATTAGTTGTTTTAAATGAATTTTTAATCGTGTTATATGCAATAGCATCCGTTTGCTTTCTGTTTTCATTGGTTAAGGTGGTTGAATATAGAAATCTGGAATTCTATCCAAGCTTTTCTGCATTTACATTTCCATTTGTCATAACTGCCATTGCATCAAAGGAAGTTTCTCTAATTTTTAATAATGCTATTCTTGGTGTTATAATTCCAATTCAAACAATAATTGCTAGTATTTTGGTGATTTATGTATTATATTGCTATTTAAAATTTCTACTTTTTTGATTAATTATAATAGTTGATGAGTGCCAATAATAGATATATATCTGTTATTGTAATATATATTATACATAATACTATGGGGGTGAAATTTTGGATAAAATCAAAATAGGTATTATTGCAATATTTGTAATTTTCCTCGTTGGTGGATGTTATGCTGTTTATCATGGAAATGATGTAACTAGCAATGCGGCAACTGATATTTCTTCAAGTCCAAATGCTCCAAATGCGCCAGATAATGATGTAAATAATCAGCCAAATACTTTACAAAACGACAATATCAACACTGCTAAAGACATTTCACAAAATAATAATATCAATAACTATGCATCAGCACTCAAAATCATTTATAGACAAATACCTGGTGTAGCTGTATTTGTTAATACTGATATAGATTATACTGATCTGTATTTGCAATGTGTTGTTTGTGGAGGATTCATAGCATTAGGAGAAGTTACCGAAGCATTGCCTGAAGATGCATTATGTCCGGATTTATGTGGCGGAGGCAATTGTATGATTTCTAATACAGATTATACAGTCACATACGAATTCGCCAAAGCATTTTATGACAAATATGGTCGTCATCCTGAAGAAATAGAAGATAGTGATGTACCAGCAAGTTCTAATAATGCAAACATTCCAGCAAATTATGAGTCTGGTATTTATGTTCCAGAAGGTCTTAAAATTGCATTACATGATATGAACAATCCGGATATTCACGGAGAATATGACATGCCAGTACATATCATCGGACCAGGCATTCATGTACCTGAAAATGCTAAACTAATTTACGATGGAGACGGCATACAGCTATATGATAACGGTATGGAAGTACAGGGTATGGACAGTAATTCTGGTGCAGTATCCGATACTAACGAGCCTGTAACTATTGAACAATAAGATAAGACCAATTTCTTATCTAATATTTTATTTTTTTCTTTTTTTAATCGTATTTTTTTGGATAATACCTAAGTATAATATTGTAAAAATCAGTTAGAATCATTGTAAAATATGTAAACGTTATTTTCTAACAACATTTAAAGCTCTTTTTGGACATAAATTAGCACAATTCAAACATAAATTGCATCGGTTTGGGTATAATGTCCATATTCTTCTTTTTTTGTTGATGTAAATTGCATGTCTTCTACATAGAATCTGACATTTTCCACATAAATTGCAGCTATGTCCATCAACTTCCAATTCTCCTCTAGGTCTAATTAAACTGGGACCAATCAGTTGGCCGATTATGTCAAAAGGAAGTCCACCGCCGTGGCCTCCGCCATGTCTTGCTCTCAAAATAATTACTCTCCCGTGTAACTTTAATTATTATTTTATGATTTATACTATAAATATTTAGGCATGACTAAATTTTAAAAGTTTTCAAAAAAGCGCTGTATTGAGTTTAGACTTATTTTTCCAAGTTAATTTGAAGTATTTTTATAAAACTCTTTCGTCAAATAATAATCATAATTTGGCTTATAGGAAATGACATTTCACTCATTATTGTCCTCTAATATTTTTTCAACATCTTCCTTATGTTCAAATAAAACGCATCCTCCCGCATGATCATCCATCAGGATGCCACCATCCCTAAGTGACATGAAAAGGTTTGAATTTAAAGCTTTTAGAATGGAAGTGTCCTTTACGTTTATATCTGAATATGGTGATGCAGGACATGGTTCGGCACCTCCGTGGGAGTTGATGTGGAAAAAGCCTCTTCCGGCCGCAAGACATCCGCCGGATTCCTTTTCATCTCCCGGAAAAGACATGAATAGCATGTCATCATATTCTTCACGCAAACGATTCAATTCATTTAATAACAATTCTCTTTCACTGTCTCCAGGTGCCAGTTCAATTGTATCTTCACTTACAGGAACATATTCAATGAAAAATACCACTTTACATCCGAAATCATGTAATTTGGAGATATATTCATCTGAGAGTAAATTTGATATATTGTATTTTGTAAAAGTAATTGATGCTCCGAAAATTATATTTTTTCTATTCATTGCATCCATGGACTCTGTGAGCTTTTCATATACTCCTTTTCCCCTTCTTGAATCAGTTACTTTTTCATCTCCTTCGATGGATAGAATAGGTACAAGATTTCTGTTTTCATCAAATAGCTTTAAATAATCATCATTAATCATTGTCCCGTTTGTAAATATGGGGAATAATATTTCAGGATACCTGGTGGCTTTGATTAATACGTCTTCTCTCAACATCGGTTCTCCGCCGGCCAGAACAATAAAGCTGATTCCTAGTTCTCTTGCTTGTTTGAATATATCTTCCCATTCATCTGATGAGAGCTGATTTGCGGGTTCTTCATCGCTGCAGGCTTCATTTGCCCTTGAATAACAGCCTTTGCAATGGAGATTACATCTGCTTGTAATGCTTGCTATTAGAAATGCAGGAATGTTTTGACCGTTTTCAGCATATTGTTCCCTTATTTTAGTGGCTTTTTTAGCATTTTTTGAGAATTTAACCAGAAATAAACTTTCTTTCGGATTTTTTATACAGGATTTCATGGCATTTTTTGTGATGTTTTCAACACCTCTTTTAAGATAGTTTTGTAGTTTAAAATCCATTTATTTCACCTTCACAGATTCCAGTAGGAATTTAGCATGTTCTTCAGCTTCAAAAAAGAAATTATCCAGACCGCTTTGGGGTATATCATCATATTTTGCACACATTTCGAGAAGCAGGTATATTGGAAAGCTGTAATATTCCTTGGCCAGCAGTTTTGGATTGCAGTCTTTTCGTATAATTCCTTTTTCTTTAAGGATTGTGAAAAATCCATTCCAGAAGAGCAATGGCTTAACTAGTATTTCATTTTGGAAAAATAACCTTATTTCTTCATTATGATGCATTTGGATAAATATCAGTTTCCATATTTTTAGGTTGCGCTCCTGTGAGAGCATGTTTTTTATGGCTTCAGATCCCAGATGATAGAATAATTCAGGGTTTTCAACGAGCATTTCATTGTTTTCATCAAGCATGTATTCTTTGCTGTTTAGAAGTTCGTCCATTTCAAAAAGACCTGTGAAATAGTCAAATATATCCATCAGTATTGCTTCTTTTGATGGGTAATGACTATATATTGAACTTTTTTTTATTCCTACTCCCTCAGCTATTTCTTTTAGTGAAACAGAATCATATCCTTTTTTAGAAAATAAATTAAGTGATACATCAAATATTTTTTCTTTGGTATTCATAATTCCAACCTACCGTTCGTTAGGCATAATATTTATATCATACTATATAAAAGTATGCTTTTGTAATGTTGTTGGTTGATAATCCAATCTACAATACTTTGAATGTGAATCTAAAAAGAAATTAAGGACAATACTATTCAATTAGAGTTAATGAAACATTTTTAAGGTTAAACGAAAAACAAATGGCATATCCTATGAACATGGAATTATTTCTTATTCTGATTCTTGTCATTCTCATATATTACAAAACATTGAAAACAAAACTTTAATAAGTAGGATATGATATAACTATATAATGTTATAATGTTTATTAATTATTATAGGAGCGTTATTATTTATGGCAATTAAAGACGGCGATTTTGTTCGCGTAAATTTTACTGGTAAAATTAAAGAAACTGACGAAGTATTCGATACTACTTATGATGAAATAGCTCAAGAAGCTGAAATTTTTGATGAAAATAAAACTTACAAACCAATCCCTATTGTTGTTGGAGGAAACCACTTATTACCTGCTATCGAAGAAGAAATTGTAGGTCTTGACGCAGGGGACCGTAAAACTGTTGAAGTAGACAGTGACAACGGATTCGGTCCACGTGATCCTAAAGCTATACAATTAATACCTATGAAAGAATTCAAAAAACAAGGTATGACTCCATATCCTGGTATGAGAATTTCTGCTGAAGGGGGAGAAGGAAGAATTTTAACAGTTAACGGTGGAAGAGTAAAAGTTGATTTTAACCACCCATTAGCAGGTAAAGACTTAGTTTATGATGTTGAAGTAACTGAAATCATCGAAGACAATGACGAAAAAATCAAAAGTATGATTGAGTTACACTACTCCAATCCAAATGTCGATATCGAAAAAACCGAAATTGAAATCGAAGACGGTATTGTAAACATCCAATTAGATGAAATGGCTAAATTCGACCAACAATCTTACATGGACATTACCTTTGCAAGATTCAGAATAGCTAAAGACATTTGGGAAAACATCGAAGAAGTTACCAAAGTTAATTTCGTAGATGCTTTCGAAAAAAGAGAAGAAACTGCTGATGAAGAAGAAGATGAAGAATAATTCTTCTTTTAATTAAATTAAGTTATTTTATAAATAACTTTTTTTACTATTTTTTTATTAATATTCTTGTTTTAAATACTTTTTCCGCCACTTGCTGCAACGATTCCGGGAATATTTTCCACTTCTAACATATACATGGCTTCCATATCTTCATTTTGAAATGCAACACATTCTTTTTTCATGACTTTGCTTGTCAGTAATGCTGCAACAGGTGGTGTTATAACAAAGATGGAATTGTTTTCATGTAAAGCTTCTATAGTATTTTCATGAAGCATTCCTTTCCCGATATGGATTTTAACGCCATTTTCACTTAAAAAAGGAATTGTGGATTCAATTTCTTCCTTGTTGCTTGTAGTCGGTGCGATTCCCGCATCACTTACAGCAGTATGCATTATGGCAGAACCTTTAATATCAAAGTCCAGTTTATCTTCTTTAATCAAGTCAACAAGTTGAGGAAGAGCAGCGTCACGACCAGTAAACATTATTCCTGAAATAGAAATCTGATCGCCAACTTTTAGGGATGAAATTTCCTCATCACTTACCGGTGTTGTAATCTTTTTCATAGTTATCTCTATAATTTTAATTTGTTTTAAAATTTCTTATTTTTTAGATAAATGTTGAAATATCGATAAGTTATTTAATGTTTGAAAACAAATATATTAAACATTATAATTTAATGATTTGTTTAGGAGATTGTAAATTTGATTATAATTAACGAGGATTTATGCAAAGGATGCCACCTTTGCCTATTTATGTGCTATAAAAATGTTTATGCAATATCTTCTGAAGCTAATAAGAAAGGAGTGCAGCTCCCTTATGTTAATTTTGAAGATAGATGCACTAACTGTGGAGTTTGTGAAGTAATTTGTCCGGACCAGGCTATCACAGTAGATACTAATACGAACTGGTGGGTTGGAAAAGAAGATAATTCTTTCAATCCTAAATTTTCAAATGGGAAGAAATAGGTGTTTAAATGTCAGAAGAATTTTTTATTCAAGGAAATGAAGCATGTGCAAAAGGTGCACTAAAAGCAGGTTGTAGATTTTTTGCAGGTTATCCTATTACCCCATCTACTGAAGTTGCAGAAACTTTATCTCGTGAACTTCCAAAAGTTGGAGGGTCTTTTGTTCAAATGGAAGATGAAATCGCATCTGCAGGTGCAATCATTGGTGGTTCTTGGGGAGGAGCTAAATCAATGACTGCAACATCAGGACCAGGATTATCTTTAATGCAGGAAAATATTGGATATGCATTTATTACAGAAACCCCAATTGTTATTGTTGACGTTCAAAGAGGTTCACCATCAACAGGTCAGCCAACTATGGCTTCACAAAGTGATATGATGCAGGCACGTTGGGGATCTCATGGAGATTATGAACCTATTGCATTATCTCCTTCAAGTGTTCAGGAATTCTTTGATTTTACAATTAAAGCATTTAATTTAGCTGAACAATACAGGACTCCTGTTTTTGTCATGGCTGATGAAATAATTGGACATATGAGGGAAAAAATCACTATTGATGAAAATATTGAAATTGTTGCAAGAAAAATGCCTGAAGATAAGGATAATTATTTACCTTTCAAAAACGTTGAAAACGGAACAAATCCTATGCCTTCATTCGGTCAAGGATTCAACATTCACGTTACCGGTTTAACTCACGATGAAAGAGGTTATCCGGATACCAATGATCCTGAAACTCACACTGCATTAGTTCAAAGATTATGTGATAAAGTATTGAATAACCGTGATAAAATCTGTTCTGTCCAATCCAAATATTGTGAAGATGCTGATTTGGTCATCATATCATACGGTGCTCCTGTCAGGTCTGTTTCTGAAGCATGTGAAAAAGCAAGAGCTGAAGGTAAAAAGGTAGGTTACATTAAACTGGATACTCCATGGCCTTTCCCTGAAGAGCAGGTTAAAGAGCTTACACAAAATGCATCAGATGTTTTGGTTGTGGAATTAAACTTAGGTCAAATGTTTTATGAAGTGGACCGTGTCCTAAGAAAAGATGCAGAAGTTCATCTTATGGGTCAAATTGGTGGATTAATGCCTACTCCAGATGAAATATTATCTAAAATTAATGAAATGGGAGGAAATTAAATGTCAGAAGAAAATAAATTTACTCCATATATGAGGAAAGACAGACTGCCACATATTTTCTGTCCTGGATGTGGAAACGGAACTATCATGAGTGCTTTTTTAAGTGCTATGGAAAAAGCAGAAATGGACTTTGATAATATTGCGATGGTTTCTGGTATTGGATGTTCTTCAAGAATTCCTGGTTATATGGAATGTGATTCCCTGCATACTACTCACGGTAGAGCATTAAGTTTCGCTACCGGTTTAAAAACTGCAAACAAGGATTTGGATGTTGTAGTTTTTACAGGTGACGGAGACTGCGCTTCAATCGGAGGAAATCATTTAATTCATGCAGCCAGAAGAAACATTAATTTAACTGTTATCTGTATTAATAATAACATTTACGGTATGACTGGTGGTCAAATCAGTCCTACTTCTCCTAAAGGTAGTTTTGGAACTACAGCACCTTATGGAAATATGGATACTCCATTTAATTTGGCTGAGCTTGTAGCGGCTGCCGGTGCAACTTACTCTGCAAGATGGACTACCGTTCAAATTGAAAGTTTGGTCATGGCCATTAAGGATGGTTTAAAAAATCCTGGTTTTTCATTCATTGAGGTTGCTACCCAATGTCCGACTTATTATGGTCGTAAAAATAAACTCAGGACTCCAACTGCTATGGCAGTAACTTTAAAAATGAATACTGTATTTAAAGCTGCTGCTGATAGGATGAGCAAAAAAGATTTGGAAGGTAAAATAGTGGTTGGAGAATTCGCTAATTCACAAAGAGCAGAGTTCACAGAAAACATTGACAGAATTAGTGAAGAGAAATTTGGTAAAAAAACTTTAATTAATTCAGCATATGAAGAGGAGTTATAATGAGAACCGAAATTAGAATTGGTGGATTTGGAGGTCAGGGAGTAATTCTTGCAGGAATTATAATCGGTAAAGCTGCAAGTATTTTTGATGAAAATGAAGCTGTTCAGACTCAATCTTATGGTCCTGAAGCTCGTGGAGGAGCTTCTAAATGTGAAGTCGTTGTTAGTGATAGTGAAATCGATTATCCTAAAGTACAAAGTCCGGATATTTTAGTTGCAATGTCTAATGAAGCTTTAATCAAATATATTGTTGATTTAAAAGATGAAGGTACTTTAATTGTTGATCCGGGAACAACTGACATTGAAGATGTACGTGATTTCATAGACCAGCATAATATTAAAGTTTACGAAGCTCCTGCAACAAAAACAGCAAACGATGAAATCGGTCTTAAAATCGTAGCTAATATTGTTATGGTTGGAGCAATTACAAAAATTACTGGTGTTATATCTGAAAATGCAGCTATTGAAGCAATAAAAGATAGTGTTCCTGCAGGAACTGAAGAGAAAAATATTAATGCATTTGAAGCAGGATATAATTTAGTTTAATTTAGGTGTAGAATATGAGATTTTTCGAAAATGTAGCAAAAAAAATTTTTAATCAAGAAGGAATTAAGATACTTGAAGGTCATGTAGCATACTCTCCGGAAGAAGCTGTTGCAGTTTGTTCTGAAATGGGAGTGCCTGTTGTTGTAAAAGCGCAAGTTTTGACAGGCGGTAGAGGTAAAGCAGGTGGTGTAAAATTCGCAGACAACCCTGGTGAAGCCTTGAAAGTTGCTGATGAAATTTTAGGTATGGAAATTAAAGGTGAAAAAGTAAAACATTTGTTAATTGAAGAAAAAGCAGATATTCAACAGGAATATTTCTTAAGTATTTCAATTGACAGATTAGAAAGAAGACCTCTTATCATGGTAAGTAAAGAGGGTGGGGTTGAAATTGAAAACCTTGCAAAAACAAATCCTGAAAAAATCATTAAATATTATCCACAGCCTTTAATCGACTTTTTACCATATGAAGCTCGTGAAATAGCTCGTAAAATGGGCGTACCGTCCGAATTAATTTCTCCTATGGGGGATATAATCTGGAAATTATACAATATCTTCGATAAATATGACTGTGAAATTGCAGAAATCAACCCATTGGTATTAACTCCTGACGGATTAATAGCTGCTGACGCTAAAATGGAAGTTGAAAACGATGCATTATACAGACATCAGGACCTAGTTAACATGTTGCACTATAAGAAAAAAACAGTTGACTTTGTCAAATTGGATGGGGATATTGCCGTTATTGGAAACGGTGCAGGATTAACATTGACTGCAATGGACATGATTAAACTCAACGGTGGAGAACCTGCAACATTCTTGGATATTGGTGGTGGAGCTTCAGAACAAATCATTAATCAGGCTTTAAACATTGTTTTAAATTATGACCCTGTCAAAGTCGTATTTTTAAACGTATTGGGCGGTATCACTAAAGCGGATGATGTTGCTCGCGGTGTAATTAAGGCATTGGAACAGTCCGATAGGGAAATACATATTGTTATCAGATTGACCGGTACTAACGAAGAAGAAGGTCAAAAACTTCTTGAAGAAGCCGGAATTCCATATGAAATATCCATGGAAAAGGCAGCTAAAAAAGCAGTTGATTTATGTAATGAATTAAAGGCTCAAGAATGAAATTTTTTGCTATAAACGGAAGTCCTCGAAAAGTTTTCAATACTGCACAGCTATTGGACAAATCTTTAGAAGGAATCAAATCTGTTCTTC
This sequence comes from Methanobrevibacter sp., assembly GCA_017434555.1. Taxonomy (GTDB): domain Archaea; phylum Methanobacteriota; class Methanobacteria; order Methanobacteriales; family Methanobacteriaceae; genus Methanocatella. The sequence goes on from JAFRFB010000050.1 coordinate 51,190, forward strand.
CTGAGGCCGAAGTTGAAAGAATAGATTTGTATGACATTCCTTTTAACGGCTGTAAAAGTTGTTTTGCATGTAAAAAAGTAAACGGTCGCCATTATGGCAGATGCGTTTATAATGATGATTTTAAACCTATTTTAAATAAAATAACTCAGTCCGACGGACTTATTTTAGGTTCTCCAGTTTACTTTGGAGATTTGACTGGAAATATGAGATGCTTTTTAGAAAGATTCATGTTTCCATTTCTAGCCTACAGCACCACTGAAACAGTTGACCATAAAAGAATGCCTTTGGCTTTTATCTACACCATGAACGTTTCTGATGAGGCTTCTTTTGATTTGGGTTATCATGACCTTTTCGATAAATATGAATCTGTTTTAGAAAGGCTATTTACAAAACCAGAACACTTGTATGTTCATGAAACTTATCAGTTCAGTGATTATGACAGATACGTTTCGGATATTTTTGACGAAAAAGAAAGAAGAATTATTCATGAAACAAGATTTCCTATAGATCTTGAATCTGCTTTTAAAATTGGTCAAAATATAGCAAAAAGAGCAAAAAAAGATTAATAATTTCTATTTTTAAAATAAAAAAAAGTTCTTTAAAGAAAAAAATTCTTTAAAGATAATTACATTACACTTTCAAATCCTTTTGTAGCCAGTAATCTTGTAAATGAACCTTCTGGGGTCATTATAATATTTCCTTTAGAATATTGGTCTAAAGCGGTTTGAACCATTGTACTTTTCTTAGCAGGATCTTTTGCAGCATCTGCTAGGGCGTTAACTAATACCATTACAGCATCTCCCCTGGACATGTTTCCTTGAACGTTTTCACTTCCAGGATATCCGTTATATGCGTCATTTTCACGGATGATGTCCTCTGCACTAAGGTTAGTATCTTCGCCGTTAACTTTAAGAGGTTTTACTGAATTAATAACTGCATCAATACCATCAGTATAAACAAGAACAACTGCATCAGCATGCATTCCAGTATTCGATTCTACTATCTCACTAGCATATTGCATACCTTGTTTTACACCACTCCACAGACAGTCGTGGAGAAGCATTTTTCCTCCAACTCCAGGAACGGCCTCTGGTTGTGTAGGGTGTGTCATACCTCCAGGATATACTGGTGTGTAATTTTTTATGGATCCATTTTCTAAATGAACCATGAATGCCATATCTACAGCACCATTCTGTTGTTCTTCTTTATCGGAAGCTAAAACAAGCACATTTTTATTTTCGTCGGTCAAGCTCGGACCCCCCATTAGTGCTCCAGCAATTATTGTCAATAATCCGATAAGAATAACTAAAAGGATTGCTATGATTAGTTTTTTTGATCTTTTCATTTAATTCACATTCCCTTTTTTATGAATTAATAAAATGAGTAAAATTATTTTTACTAAATATAAATATGGAAATTAATCTTATATAAACATTTTTTTTATTCTTCATTTTTTGGCAATTTTTAACTAAATGAAAAATAATTAATTTAAATCAATTGAAAAATTATAATTAATACAAGTAATATATTATATAATAATGTGATTAAAATGCATCCTCATGAAGTTGAATTCAAAATAAGAAATTTGTCCACGGTCAGTAATTATAGGGGTGCTGAAAGAATTTTAATAGAATTAAAAAATTACTCCGGCCCAATAGATGAAGACCAATTGTCAAGGTTTTGCTTTGCAGTCATTACAAATGAACAGGTTTACAACTGTTATAACTGCAAAGGTTATTTAAATATAATTTTAAATAAATATAAAGATAAAATTGACGAATCTCAATATGAAGAAATTGAAGAAATAATTAATAAATAGGTGAAATCATGCTTATTAACATCGGTGCGGAATTTGGTACACATCTGGAATCTAATGAAATTGCTATTGAACTAGTCGATATTTTAAATAAAATACCTGAAGATGATTTTATTTTGGATTTTAAAGAAGTAATTTTTGTAACTATGAATTTCGCTCAGGCGTATTATCTGGCCAAATCAGAGTCATCTAAAAAGATATCTGAAATTAACATATCCGAAAGTATTGAAGTAACGATGGGATCAGCGGATGAAGCTGTAAATCCCTAAATAACTATTTTTAGTAAGTTACTAGAATTTTCTAGTAATCATTCAAGAAGCACAACACGGCTAACTTCGGATTGGTTAACTATTTCTTTTCCACAGGCATCTCCAATTTGTGAAGCGAAGTCTTTAACCTCATCAAAAAGAGGCATATTCTTTAAAGTCAGTCTTTCACGTGATGATCCAACACACATATATGCCTTAACTTCAACAAAATCAGGATTTGCCTTTTCTATTAATTTTGCATATCCTTCAGGGTTAACCATATTTCTTCCCTTAACGCAGGTATTACGTATACATGTACGTGAGTTAAAAGTAGATAAAGTTTCAAGAGATTCATTTAAATTGTTCCAGGCATCATCTATTTTAGGTCTGCACACCTGATTGAATATTTCCTTTGTCGGTGCATCTAGTGAAAGGTATAACTGGTATGGATCATTTTCCAGATTTCTTAATCTTTCAACACATTGCCCGTTACTCACTACAAAAGTGGTAAAATCTCTTCTGTTGAATTCACCAATAAGCTCATCAATTTTAGGATAAAGTGTTGGCTCACCTGCAAGAGAAATGGCTGCATTGGTAGGATTTTTCAATTCCTCTAATTTTTTCTTATTGGCCTTGTCATTTCCATAATAGCCACATAACAGATTATATTGGGCCTTAATCGCTCCATCAATTATTGTTTTAGGATCATCGTACTCATCATCTTCCCATTGTGTTTGAGTATAGGTAAGATCTCTCCAGCAAAATTCACATTCCTGCTGGCAGTTCGGAACTGCAGGAGACATTTGAAGGCATCTGTGGGACTCAATTCCATAAAATTTTTCCTTATAACAGACTCCCTTATCCACAATACTTTGGCGAGTCCAATGGCATGTTTTAACAGCCGCATGACCGTGTGTTCCCACAAATCTATATCCGCTTTTTTCTAATTTTTCTTGTTGGCTTTTATTGAATGACATAAAATCATTTCTATTTTTTGTTTTGTTAGTATTAGTATTTTATGAAATATGTAATTTTTACAATCCAAAATCAATATTGCTTTTAAAAGGTTATTTTGCTTTGATTCGTAAGTTAAATTTATTAATAACAAATAACTTAATTTTTATTCATGAAATTATGGAATAAAGAGCAGAAAATTTTATTTTTCAATAATTCTCAAAATTTCACATCAATCAATCAGCTATTCAACAAAACCGAAGACGGCAGATATCTTGCATACTGGCCGAAAAGCTATAACGGCAAAAAGACAACATTGCAGTCCAGAAATTCACTAATCGGTAAATTCAGCGAAAAATGGGTTGCAGACTTATTTGATTATCTCCTAGATGATGAAAATCTTTTTGTAATACAGCAGGCCCAAATTCCATCCATTGGAATCACTTCAAACTCTCCGGCTGACGTGGTAATAGCAAGAAAGAATAAGAAAATATTAAGTCCAGATGATGTAAAAATAATATTTGAAGTTAAGATGTCACTTGTATGGAACTGGGAGTATGATGTCACTACAAATTCACTGACTGAAATCGGAGATTACAGAACTCACAAGGGCAAACCTAGCTTTACCCGTTCAGATTCGATTCTAAAAGCAATTGGAAAATGTATTGACATAAGGGTTTCCAACTGGAAGGCTTCCAAAATACCTTTGCTTGTTATAGGAAACGCTCCTTTATCCAACGGATTTTGCAAAAAGGCAGATTATTTAAAAAATGCAGGCATTATCCAGGGGTTCTGGTCTTTAAATCCATTTCCTCTAAATCATGGAAACACCCGTAAAATCACTCCTAAAAAAGGTTTCATACGCTTTGATGATATCTGTGAATTGAAATATAATCTCGACAGTATTTTTGATGAGAATCTCAATTTCTTTTCAGGGATGAAAAATCCTGAAGAATTGGGAAAAATCATTGAAATAGCCAACAATGAAAATAATTATCAAAATAAGGGTTTGAAATTTTTAGAGTTAATTAATGGGTCTTAATATGTACAGAAAAACTAAAACTTCCTCATTTGGATCAATTGTAAGGGAAAGTCATGATTCAAGTAAATTTTACGCATCAAAATTATTCGATGATATAAAAGTCCCCAAAAAAGTGGAATATGTGGAAAATAAAATTCCGGAAAGTGATTTGGATAAACTATATGCCAAATCCAGTGAGAATATGGATGAAATTCCTGATAATTCCGTCCATCTGATGATTACATCACCTCCATATAATGTGGGAAAGGAATACGACAATGATTTGACATTGATGGAGTATGAAGAGCTCTTGATGAATGTCTTTGCTGAAAGCCATAAAAAACTGGTAACTGGTGGAAGGGCATGCATTAATATAGCAAATCTTGGAAGAAAGCCATACTTGCCATTGCATATGATTGTAATTAACATAATGCTGAGATTGGGATTTTTAATGCGTGGAGAAATAATATGGGACAAATCTGCCAGTGCCGGAGGTTCATGTGCCTGGGGAAGTTGGATGTCTGCTTCAAATCCTGTTTTAAGAGATTATCATGAATACATTCTTGTTTTTTCAAAGGATACTTATTCTAAAAATAAGGCTCAGGAGAAAAAGGACAGCATATCCAAGGAAGATTTTATCCAATGGACAAAAAGTATCTGGACTTTCCCGGCAGTCAACGCTAAACGAATCGGCCATCCTGCTCCATTTCCTATTGAATTGCCACATAGGTTAATTAATCTCTATAGTTATGAGGAAGATGTAGTTTTAGACCCATTTTGCGGTAGTGGAACTACTTGTTTGGCAGCCATTCAAAATAATCGCAGATACATTGCATATGATATTAATAAGGACTATATCGACTTATCTGAAAAGCGAATTTCTAATCATAAGTCTTTTTAATAATGTTATTCAAATAATATAATAATAAGTTAATATGGGGATAATATGAATACACCAATAGTGATATTAAATTATAAAACTTATTTAGAATCAAGTGGTATAAATGCTTTAAATCTTGCACGTGATTTAGAGAGTGCTGCTGCAGAGTCCGGAATTACAATGGTCGGTGCTCCTCAATCAGCTGACATTTATAGAATTTGTGATGAAACATCTTTACCTATTTTTGCTCAACATATTGATCCAATCACTCCTGGCGGACATACCGGTGGAAACTTAATTGAAACACTGGTTGAAGCAGGAATTTCCGGTTCTTTAATTAATCATTCTGAAAAAAGAATGCAGCTTGCAGACATAGATGAAGTTATTCAATTATGCAAACAACATGAAATTGAATCCTGTGTTTGTACAAATAATATTGCAACCAGTAAGGCTGTTGCAAGTTTAAATCCTGATGCAGTTGCTGTTGAACCACCGGAACTTATTGGTACTGGTATTCCTGTATCACAGGCACAACCTGAAGTTGTAGAAGATAGTGTTAAAGGCGTAAAAGCTATCAATAAGGATGTTAAAGTTTTATGCGGTGCTGGAATCACTAATGGTGATGATATGAAAGCAGCTATGGATTTAGGTGCAGATGGTGTGTTACTTGCTTCCGGAATTATAAAAGCTGAAAGTCCAAAAGATGCTTTACTAGACCTCGTAAGTAAATTATAGATGTGTGGGAGTATGTCTGGAAATTTTAATACTATAGATGATTTTGATATTGAAGATAAAACTGTACTTGTTCGTATTGATGTTAACTCTCCGGTAGATCCTGGTTCTGGAATTATCTTGGATGATACAAGATTAAAACTGCACGCCCAAACAATCAAGGAATTGGCTAAAAAAGGTGCCCGTGTTGTAATTCTTGCTCACCAAAGCCGTCCGGGTAAAAAGGATTTCACTACTTTATCCCAGCATGCTGATGCTTTATCCGATATTTTAAACTTAAGAGTTAAATATGTGGATTCTATTTTTTCAACTTCAGCTAAACAAGCTATTAAAGATTTAAAAGCTCATGAAATTCTTTTGCTTGAAAATGTAAGATTCTTTTCAGAAGAAACTCTTTCAAGGAGTCCTGAAGAACAGTCAAAAACCATTCTTGTAAGAGAATTATCTCCATTAATTGACTATTATGTAAATGATGCATTTGCTGCAGCTCATCGTTCACAGGCATCACTGGTAGGTTTTACAGTTAACACCCCATCAGCGGCAGGCCGTGTAATGGAAGAGGAGTTAACAGTTATTCAGAATGCTTTGGATAATGTTGAACATCCTTGTGTATTCCTGCTTGGTGGAATGAAACCTGACGATTCCATTGATGTTATGGAAAATGTATTGAGCAATGGAACTGCAGATTCAATATTGACTACAGGTATTGTTGCAAATATTGTTTTATGGGCAGCAGGTGTTGATATTGGTCAAGTTAACCGTGATTTTATTGCAAGTCGTGGATATGAAGATATGGTTGCCAAATCTAAGGATTTGATTGAAAGATTTGGTGATAAAGTCAAATATCCTCTTGATATAGCTATTGACAGAGATGGTGAAAGAGTAGATATTGATTTTGAAGAAATTCCTAATGAATCCATTTTTGATATTGGTGTTAAAACCATCAATTACTATGCAAATGAAATAAGGGATGCTAAATACATATTTGCCAATGGGCCTGCAGGAGTATTTGAAGATCCTAAATTTGCAATGGGAACTGAAGATTTAATCAATGCTATGGCAAAATCTGAAGGATTTTCATTAATTGGTGGAGGCCATATTGCAGCAGCTACCGCAGGACTTGGCTTAGAAGATCAGATGAGCCACTTAAGCAGTGGTGGTGGAGCTTGTATCAGTATGCTTGCCGGTAAAAAGCTGGCTGCGGTGGAAGCTTTGAAAAACAGTAAAAAATAATCTTTTTTTACTCTTTTATTTTTATTATTCCTATGAAGAATCTGGCTAACTACATTTCAATTTCAAGAATTATATTATCACCTTTTTTGTTGTTTACAGAGCCGTTATCATTAGGATTTTTTATAATTTTTATTTTTTGCGGCATTAGTGATGTTTTAGATGGATATGTTGCCAGAAATTATGGATTGAAAAGTGATTTTGGAGCCATTTTAGACTCTTTTGCAGACATTGTTTTCTGTTCCTGCTTTTTACTTTCACTCTTGTCTATTTTAAATCTTAGTTATTTAATGATTCTGTGGTTAATCTGCATATTTTTGATAAAATTAATTTCTTTAGCCGTAGGATTTAAAAAATTTAATCAATTTCCTTTTATCCATACCTATTTGAATAAAATAACAGGCGCATTTTTAATTTTACTTCCATTTATATTGCTTTTATCAAATTCAAACTTAATTTTGGTAATTCTGTTTATGATGGCTACTTTTGCGGCTTTAGAAGAAATGCTTATTATAATTACCAATAAAAATTTAAATTTGGATTGTAAAAGTATTTTTGAAAAATAGAAAAATTAGCTATTAAAAATATTTAATAGCTTTTCAGATGCTTTTTTAGGATCGTCTGCACTCATTATTGCACTTACTACAGAAAGTCCGGCTATTCCCGTATCTTTTAATTCGGCAGCGTTTTTTATATTTATTCCTCCAATTGCAACGACAGGAATGTCTATTGAATCAACTATGTTGGCTAGTTCTTTTTTGCTAACGCTTTCTGCATCATCTTTTGTTGCTGTTGGAAAAACTGCTCCTGTTCCGATATAGTCAGCACCATTACTTTCTGCTTTTTTAGCCTCTTCGACTGTTGCTGCTGAAACGCCTAAAATTTTATCTTCACCAATTAATTTACGCGTAACATCACAGGGCATGTCACTTTGACCTACATGAACGCCGTCTGAATCAATAGCCATGGCTATATCAACACGGTCATTAATTATTAGAGGAACATTGTATTTTGAAGTTATTTCCTTGACTTTAAGTGCTAAATTATAGAATTCCAATGTATCTGCAGTTTTTTCTCTGATTTGAACTACACTGACTCCACCGAGAATGGCTTCTTCAATAGTTTTTAGAAATTTTTCCTGGTTTTCACTATTGTCAGTAACCAAATAAAGTGATAAATCTATATCATTCATAATATCTCAATTTTAGACTCTTTAACTAGTTTTTCTGCATCAGTTTTGTATAATTCATCGATTAAGAATGTTCTAAATGATGCGGTTCCAAGGTCATTTTCATCTACTTTGGCTCTTGCTTTTTCGCCTGCTTTATTCATCATGAGAATTGCAAGTAAAGCTCCTTCAAAAGGACTTGTAGCTCCTACACAACTTCCAACAATTGAAGATAACATACATCCACTGCCGGTAATTAATGGCATCATTTCATCTCCGCCATGAATGGCTATTGTTGTTTTACCGTCACTTAAAATGTCAATAGGGCCACTGGCAAGTATTACTGTATTTAATTTTTCAGCGGTTTGTGCAATGATTTCGCCGTTTGCTTTTAGGTTTTGGGTTGTGATTACATCATCATCACAAACGTCAACGCCTTTTGCGGTATTGTTTTCATCAATAACATTGAATAATTTTGCTATGGTTTTTATTTCGGTGATATTTCCACGTATTACTGCAATATCGTTATTTTCAATTAAATCTATTGTGGTATTGTTCCTGATTCCACTTACACCGACACCTACTGGATCTAATGTAATTGGGGTTTTTGTTTTTGTTGCATGTGCTGAGCTGACTTTCATAGCTTTTATCTGAGATTGGTGTAATGTTCCAATGTTTATTACCAATGCACTTGCAATATTAATGATTTCTTCCATTTCTTCAGCTTCATTGGACATTATTGGAGATGCGCCAATTGCTAGAACTGCATTTGCACAGTCATTTACTGTAACGATGTTTGTAATGCAGTGAGTCAATGGACTTTTTTCTTTTACATTTTTCATTAATTCAGGGATTTTTCCCAGTAATTCGTTTTCATTATTTATCATGATTATTAATTATAATTTTAATTTTATTTAAAAATAGTGTTTTTTAATTTGGGTTTTACGAAAAGTATTTAAGTGATATTTTATAAATTATATTATGTTGTATTAATAATATATTCGTTGCCTCGGTGGCTCAGCCTGGTAGAGCGCCAGACTTGTAATCTGGTGGTCGCGGGTTCAATTCCCGCCCGGGGCTTTAATATGTTGTTTTTCATATTAAGTTAGTTAACTTTATATACAAAGAAATTTATATCATAATATGTTGTATGTTGTTGGGACCGTAGGGTAGCTTGGTCGATCCTTTGGGCTTTGGGAGCCTGAGACTCCGGTTCAAATCCGGGCGGTCCCATTTTAGTCCCGCCTTAGCTCAATTTGGCAGAGCGTTGGACTGTAGATCCAAATGTTGCTGGTTCAAGTCCGGCAGGCGGGATTTCAATTATTTTATTGAAGTCAGATAATTTTTTTTAAAAATCCTATCTTTTTTCAAAACATTTATATATGATGAGTGTCATATTAAATTAATAGTGTATAATTGAATACATCATTTAAGTGTTTTGCCCTGGTGGTGTAGGGGCTATCATGCGGGCCTGTCGAGCCCGCGACTCGGGTTCAAATCCCGGCCAGGGCGCTTAAATTATCATATGTTCATGGGCCCGTAGCTCAGTCTGGCAGAGCGCTTGGCTTTTAACCAAGCGGCCGCGGGTTCAATTCCCGTCGGGCCCGTTCTAATTTTATATTTAACTTTTCTAGCTGGAGGAAGAAATTTGAAGATAGATATTCAACAACATGATTTAGTACCAAAGCATGAAGTTATTTCAGAGTCTGAAAAAGAATTATTACAACAGAATTCTGATTTTGATATTAATAACCTTCCGAAAATAAAAATTAATGATCCTGTAGTAAAAGAATTAGCTAAAGATAGCAATATTTCTGCAGGCGATGTATTAAAAATTACTCGTAATAGTAAAACAGCTGGTGAATTTATTTCTTATAGGATTGTTATTGAAGGTTAATATAATTTTAGAGTAAGTTTATATTGTTTAATTTCTGTATTTTTATGTTTTTTTAGAAATTCATTATAAATTAGTTTGAGATGAATTATCTTTTAATTAGATAGTTGGGAGTAAATTAAGAATAATGATTTAAAAATAATAAATAAGTTAAATTTTTGTTTATATTTATTTTTTTATTGTTTAATTTATTATTATGTTTATATAATGCTGGAGGAAGTCAATGACAGATAATAACTGGAAGTTAGTTGATGCATTTTTTGATAAATATGATTTAGTGGATCACCATATTAAATCATACAATGATTTTGTGAATAACAGAATTCAGAAAATTATTGACATTAGTGAACCTATTGTTATTGAAAACGATGAGACTGATGAAGAAACTGGTGAAATCAAAAAGGTTAAATACACTGTAAAAACTGGTGAAGTTAAAATCAAAAAACCATTTACTCGTGAAGCAGATGGTTCCAATAGTGATATTTACCCTACTGATGCCAGACTTAGAAATCTAAACTATTCTGCACACATGTACCTTGACATGGCATTGAATAAGGATGATGAAGAAAATCCTTTAGAAGAGGTTTACATTGGGGAATTGCCTGTAATGTTAAAATCCGATTACTGCTATCTCAACGGTCTTAGTGCTGAAGAGTTATTAGAACATAATGAAGACCCTCAGGATTTAGGTGGATACTTCATTGTTAACGGTTCCGAAAGAGCTGTTGTAACCATGGAAGAGATTGCACCTAACAAGGTTATTCTTGAACGTGTAAAAGAAGTTGAAGACAGACATGCTAAAGCTGTTGTAACTTCAATTAGAAGTGGTTTTAGAGCTAGAATTACTTTAGAATATAAAAAACCACGTAAAAATAAAGCATTTTTAAGAGTATCTTTCCCTTATGTTCCTGGTGAAATTCCACTCGTTATTTTACTCAGAGCTTTAGGTTTATCTACTGATCAACAAATTATTACTAAAATTTCTGAATCAAATAACAATTTCCAAATGATTATTGCAGACGATATTAAAGTATCTGAAGAAGCTCTCAAAATAGACCCTGATGAAATGGAAGGATTAACTATTGAAGAGAGAAATGAATACTTAACTACTGCTGCTATTAAATACATTGGAAATCGTGTTGCTTTTAAAATGTCTGAAGATTACCGTATTCAACGTGCTGAAGAAGTAATCGACCGTTACTTATTGCCTCACTTAGGTGATAGTGAAGAAAGACGTGCTGATAAAGCTACTTATTTGGCTGAAATGACTGAAATGTTACTTGAAGTAATTCATGAACAAAGAGAACCTCACGATAAGGACCATTATACTAATAAAAGACTCAGAGTTTCTGGAGATTTAATGGAAGATTTATTCAGAGTTGCTTTCACTAATTTAACCAGAGATATGAGTTATCAACTTGAAAGAAGTATTTCCAGAGGTAAAGAACTTTCCATCAAACAGGCTGTCCGTAGTGATGTTTTAACTGAAAATATCAAGCATGCAATCGCTACCGGAAATTGGGTTGGTGGAAGAGCTGGTGTAAGTCAGCTTTTAGACAGAACCAGTTACATGGGTACACTTTCACATTTAAGACGTGTTGTATCCCCATTAACAAGAAGTCAACCTCACTTTGAAGCAAGAGATTTGCACCCAACTCAGTTTGGTAAAATTTGTCCTAACGAAACTCCAGAGGGACCAAATTGTGGTTTGGTAAAGAATTTAGCTTTAATGTGTAATATTTCAGAAGGTTCTGATGAACAGGAAATCAAAGATATAATCGAAACTATGGATGTTGAATTGATTTAAGGAGGTGAAATGTTGACTAAATATACTGATGAAGATATAATTAACGCTTATAAGTTTTTTGGATTTAATAAAGTAGTTACTCATAAAAAAATTAGAGATGTTTTTGAACAATTGGCTGATAAACATCATCCTGACAATGGCGGTGATGAAGAAAAAATGTCTGAAATCAATTATCATTATGACGCTATCAAAAACTTTTTTAAATCTCACAAAAAATTAAGTAAAAATACAAGACTCAATAAGGAGTTTCATGAAATTTTTGATAATATCGAAATTCCAGTTATTGAAGATGAAGCAGTTGAAGAAGTTACCATTAATGAAGATGCAGATTCAGAAGATATCGTTTTAAGTGAAGAAGTTCCTGAACAGGATTTTAATGAAGTTGAAGAAGTTGTAGAAACTCCAGTATCAACTCCTAAACTCAAAACTAAAATATATATTAATGGTGAACTTTTCGGAACTTGTGATAATCCTAGTGAATTTACTCAGGAAATGAGGCAGAAAAGAAGAAAAGGTATAATTTCTCATGAAATGAACATTACCTATTATGAAGATAATAATGAGATTTATATTTTCAATGACCCTGGTAGGGCAAGAAGACCTTTAATTATCGTTGAAGACGGTCAACCACTCCTCACTGAAGATCACATCAATAAAATTGCTAAAGGCAAATTCAAATGGGATGACTTAATCGATAAAGGAGTTATCGAATATTTGGATGCTGAAGAAGAGGAAAATTCCTATATTGCAATGAGATTAAATGATTTAAACCCTGATCATACTCACTTGGAAATTGACCCTGCTACCATGTTAGGTATTTGTGCAGGTATTATTCCATTTTCAGACCACAATTCCTCTCCAAGGAACACTATGGAAGCAGGTATGACAAAACAGGCTTTAGGATTATATGTATCTAACTATGCATTCCGTACAGATACCAGAGCTCATTTGTTACATCATCCTCAAACTCCTATTGTTAAAACACGTATCATTGACTCAACTAACTATGATTTAAGACCATCCGGTCAGAACTTTGTCGTTGCATTAATGAGTTATGAAGGATATAACATGGAGGATGCAATGGTTATCAACAAAGGTTCTCTTGAAAGAGGATTAGGAAGGTCTTCATTTTTCAGATCTTATGACACTTCCGAGAAAAGATATCCTGGTGGACAAGAAGATAACTTCGAAGTCCCTGATAAAAACATTAAAGGATACCGTTCCGAAGAAGCTTACAGACACTTGGATGAATATGGTGTCGTTAACCCTGAATCCTATGTAGAATCCGGTGATGTATTGATTGGTAAAACTTCACCTCCAAGATTCTTAGGTGAATTCGATGAATTAGCTAGTGCTGCAGAAAAAAGAAGAGAAACTTCAGTAACAGTACGTCACGGTGAAAAAGGTATTGTTGATGCAGTACTTTTAACTGAAACCATTGAAGGTTCAAGACTTGCTAAAATCAGAGTAAGAGATACCAGGCAACCTGAATTTGGTGATAAATTCGCATCAAGACACGGTCAGAAAGGGGTTATTGGTTTAATCTTATCTCCTGAAGATGTACCTTTCACAGAATTTGGTGTTGTGCCTGATTTAATTGTTAATCCGCACGCTATCCCTTCAAGGATGTCTGTAGGTCAGGTGCTTGAGATGGTTGCAGGTAAAGCAGGTTGTCTTGAAGGAGAACGTATTGACGGTACTCCTTTCAATAAGGAACTTGAAAAAACAATCAAACAGCACTTATTGAACCACGGATTTGAATCTGCCGGATGTGAATCATTATATAATGGTGTAACCGGTGAAAGAATCGAAGCTGAAATCTTCGTTGGAGTAGCATATTACCAGAAATTACACCACATGACTACTGATAAAGTTTATGCTCGTTCCAGAGGTCCTGTACAAGTACTTACACGTCAACCTACTGAAGGTAGAGCACGTGAAGGTGGTTTAAGGTTTGGAGAAATGGAAAGAGATTGTCTTATTGCACACGGTGCTGCTTTAACCTTAAAAGAAAGACTTTTAGACGAATCAGATAAATATGAAGCAATCGTCTGTGAACATTGTGGAATGTTAGCTGTTGAAGATAAAAATAGAAATAAAAAATATTGTCCAATTTGTGGAGATGTAGAAACTTATCCGGTCGAAATATCATACGCATTTAAATTATTATTAGACGAACTTAAAAGTTTATGTATCTTCCCTAAATTAGTTTTAGGAGACAAAGCATAATATTGAAGGAGCCGATACATTGAAAGAATTTATCAAAAAAATTGAAAGAATTAACTTTGGATTAATGTCTCCAGAGGATATTCGTAAAATGTCTGTTGTTCGTGTTGAAACTCCAGATACTTATGACTCTGATGGTTATCCAATTGAAAATGGTTTAATGGATCCTCGTTTAGGTGTTTTAGATCCTTCTTTAAGATGTCACACTTGTGGTGTCAGAGGTGGGGATTGTCAAGGACACATTGGTAGTATTGAACTTGCAAGACCTGTTCTTCATGTTGGTTTTGGAGATATCATTCATAAAATATTACGTTCAACCTGTAACGAATGTGGACGTGTTCTCTGACCTGAAGATGATTTAGAAGAATACAGAGAAAAAATATCTGATGCTTTAAATCATAAAGAAAACTTAGAAGATATCCTT
>JAFRFB010000139.1 GCA_017434555.1 Methanobrevibacter sp.
AAATTATCTCATAATGTTAAAAAAAATTATGAAGTGATATTTCAAGTGTAAAACTACTCCCGAAATCTCACTAATCCCCTACTTAAATTAGAACCTCTTTACAAAAATCCAATCAAAAAATTGAATTATTGGACGGACTCTCTAAAATCTTTTTTTTAACGCTTCAGTGAAATATTCATTGAAGAAATTCCTATTATACTCAAACAAATTCTTAAAATTAGAGTCTATTATATACATATCACAATAATCATCCTTATCACGGATACCACGACCATAAGCCTGCATTATAGCCATAACAGCCTGATAGAAGTACCATGACGGGTCAAGAGATTTACGATATTTTACCTGTTCATTCAACTGAGGATAAGGAACCTTGAATATAATCTGGAAACGGCACAAATCATCCTTTAAGTCAACACCGTCCTTTATTGATGCTCCGATAATAATTGCTGCATCTTTGCTTTCATTAAATTCCTTTAAAACCTGATTTCTGGATTCACCGCCAACAAACAATAAATTATATTCTTTTAAATTGTCCATTATCCAAAAGGCCTGTTCATTGCTGGACGTGTGAATGACACCCTTTTGGTTGGGATATCTCTCAATCAGTTCCTTGATTTTTAAAATAGCTTTCTTATTTTTCCAATGAGGAACTCCTTTGCTATGGCCGCTCATGTTTGAAACAAAATCCATGTAAATTGGCCTGTTTGATACATCAAAAGGACTTTTTTCATAGATATAATAAGTATTTTCAGGATTTATGTTGTTCCATTGGCAGAACTTCTCCATGCTTCCCAAAGTGCCTGTGAGAAATATTCTGGTATTTCCAAATTCCAGCAAATTCTGTGTCGCATCAGATACTGAATATGGCTTGAATTCAGCAAAAATATCCATTTTATTATCCTTTATTAATTTAAAGTCAGGTACGTCAATAATCAAATCACCACTTTCCAAACCCAATCTGATTGCGTTAAATTCTTTCAAATCACTTTCAAGAATCTGCTTTTCAACATAATCAACATTTGAATATTTGGAAGGGTTGTTTTCAAACTCATCTAAAGTAACCTGAACGTCACTGCCTGTTCCTTCTATCTTTTCAATATGTTCACTGCAGACCTTCATTAACTTTTCACAAACGTCAATCCAGTACTGAGATTCCTTTTTTATATGAGAGTATGAGACTTCCTTTTTCATTACGGCTTCAAAAATGTCAATCCCGAATTTTGTTGAAATATATTCACGGCTGAGCTCATGGGAAGAAAGCATAAGCATTTTTCGCTCAAGATTATGGGCCTCATCAAGAATCAAAAGCTGTCTTGGATCAAGCATTTGATTGTCAACTCCAACCCTATACATGAAATCGTAATTTGTAATAACATTTTTGGACTTTTTCGCCTTTCTAAAAGCAATCAGATAATTGCAGTCCCCACATTTTGCCAAATTGTATTCAGCCTTAATACAGAAGTCACAGTTTCCCTTATAATTGCATTCATAATTGCCTTTGCCTTTAATTTCAACCAGCATATCCCCAAAGTCATCCAGATACTGTTCCTGGAGTTGTTTTGTCATGGTTAAAATGTAAGAGTCTTCATACATGTTTGCAAGGGTTGTGGCTATTGCTGACTTACCAATACCGGTTCCCGCTTCAAGAATAATGTTTTTATAGCCGTTTTTTATAGCAAAATTAATTTTATTGATTAATTGTATTTGGGTGTTTCTAGGATGGTGTTCGGTTAATGACCAATGAATCATCCAATCAAGATTAGAATAATTATCTTCAGAATCATTTTTCATGTTATCACATCTTTGTAACAATATGAATAATTATATAAGGTAATGTTATATAATCTTGTCGTAAAAATGAAATTATCCATTTCTAATTTTGTTTTCAGCATACAGATATCTTGTTGTAAGGACAATAGACACACCATGATTTTGGTTTAAAAAAATCTAGTCAACAATCCTAAAATCGTTGAAGTAACAATTACACCATATGCATACTGAAGCGATAATGTTTCATGTATGCAGCATGCAAATAAGATGTTGAAAAATCCCAAAATTGTATATTTATTTGATTAAGAATTAATCTTACACTTATTAAAAGATTTATATAAAGTTTTTAGAAAGAATATAATAATGACAAAAATTAACAAACTACAGGAAATAATTGATTCTTCTGACAACATTGTATTTTTTGGAGGGGCAGGAGTATCAACGGAAAGTGGAATTCCAGATTTCAGAAGTGCTGACGGGATTTATTCGAAAACTCCCGAAGAATTAGTATCACATACCTATTATTTTGAACACACCGAAGAATTCTTTGAGTTTTACAAGGAAAATCTCATTTTTAAGGATGCTGAACCTAACCCTGCACATTATAAGCTGGCTGAACTTGAAAAAGAAGGTAAACTCAAAGCAGTCATAACCCAAAACATTGACGGGCTTCATCAAAAAGCAGGATCTAAAAACGTTTTAGAGCTCCATGGTAGCGTTCACAGAAATTACTGCCAAATATGTAACAAAAGCTATGACGTAGACTACATTTTAGATTCTGATGGAATTCCAAGATGTGAATGTGGAGGCATAATAAAGCCTGATGTAGTCTTATACGAAGAGCCGTTGAATAATGCAATATTGAATTTTTCCATAAATTACATTTCAAATGCTGAAACATTAATAATTGGTGGAACATCACTTGTTGTTTATCCTGCAGCGGGACTGATTAATTATTTCAACGGTAAAAATCTGATTTTAATCAATAAAAGTGAAACTCCATACGACAATCTGGCGACATTAGTAATTAATGATGCTATTGGTGAAACCTTATCAAAGCTCAGATAAGTCAAAATCAATAGCCTGAGGGATTAAATCAATTCCATCCAGGCGATTGTCACATTTATAGACCAGTATTTCAACACCTGATTCATAAGCCTCATTAAGGGTTTTTGAAAATAAATGGTCATTTTCCCAGTTCGGTCTGAAAGAATCACCCAATGGGTGCTGAATCAGGAAAAATACTACTGTTCTAAAACCTTCTTTTTTTAGTTTTATAAGTTCCCTCAGGTGTTTTGTTCCTCTTTCTGTTGGTGCATCCGGAAATCTTGCTTCTGTACCGACTACTAAAGTTACTCCTTTAACTTCCACAAAGCATGGCTCTTCAAGAAATGACATGCCGCAACAATCATCAACTTCATTGGCCAAGTATATATCTATTCGGGAATCATCTATTGTTTTTTCTCTTTGATGATAATCATAACCTGCAAGTTCCTTTATCTGGCCATTGATGATTGCATCATATACAATACTGTTAGCTTCCTGAGAGTAAATTGATACCAAATGGCCACGGTTCTCAACAAAGTGAAGTGAAAACTTAGTCTTTCTTTTAGGATTGTCTGACGGTTCAAGCCAGACAACAGCATCGTCCACCAACAACTCCTTACAGCGACCGGTGTTTGGAACATGAGCTATTTCAATGTTTCCATCAACTTCAACTTCGGCTATGAAGCGATTTGGCCTCTTTTTAAAAATTCCCTTAACATAATCCATTTTTAATCACAACTGGAACATATGAAACTAAATCCGTAGCGGAAAATCCATTTCCTTTCACTTTAAATGCCTCGTCACCTGCAAGACCATTAATAAAGATGCCTAAACAAGCAGAGTCAAATGCATTGAGTTTAATGGAAAGAAGTGCAGTTACAATACCTGCAAGAGCATCACCAGTTCCTCCGACAGTCATTCCGGCATTGCCTGAACGGTTAATTCTGAATTTGGAACCAGACAATATTAAATCATACTGGCCTTTAACGATAACTGTGCCTTTAATGCTTTTTGCAACTTTTTGAAATTCCGTAACATTTTCATTGACTTTATCAAAGTCATAACTATCCAAATCAAGCTTTAAGTTTGTATTGAAGAATTTGTTGAATTCCGCCAAATGAGGAGTGAGTACAATATTTTCCTTATTTACTATTAATGACAAATCAACCTGTTTTAAAGCGTCAGCATCCAAAACGATTGGTTTTTTGATTTTAGTAACCAGTACATTAAAAAGTTTTGATGTTTCATCGTTAATGCTTGATCCAGGACCTATTAACACTGAATCGACTTTATCTACCAATTCAAGAATTTCATCCAGATGACTTAAATTCAGATAATCTCCTTCAAGTGATTTTACAATCAAATCTGGAGATGCGGATTTAACCGGAATTGCTGCATTTTCTGGAGTTGCCACATAAACCAAATCAACGCCTGCACCGAAGGCTGCAATTCCTGAAATTGCCGGTGCCCCATGATAGTCCTTGCTTCCACCGATTATTAATATGGAACCGTTATTTCCCTTATGTGATGTGGATGACCTGTTTTTTAGCCTTAAAAAGTCCCCATAGTTAACGAAATATTCTGCCTCCAAAGGTATTCCAATATCTGCAGTAACCAGTCCGCCAACAAGTTCCTCATCGGCATCCCTTACTCCGGTTTTAATTTTATGGAAGCTTATTGTATAGTCTGGAACAACTGCAACATCATCAATATCCCCAGTTAACGGATCCATTCCTGAAGGCACATCAATACTTATCTTAAGACCTCTAGATTCATTGATTACTTCAATAGCTTTTCTTATTTTTTCCTGAAGTTTCCCTTTAATGCCTGTTCCCAAAAGACCATCAACGATAATGGATTCCTCATCTCCAAAATTACAGTTGGCGACATCATCCAAAGTCTTTAAATTATGAATTGTCAACCTGGAGAGTCTCGGTTTCATATTTTCCAAAATTTCCAGATTAATTCTGGCCTCATTTGAGTGAATATTGTCCTTCAACATGAAAATATCCACATCATAACCTCTGTTTAATAAATAACGGGCTGCAACAAATGCATCTCCACCATTTCCACCGGAACCAGTAAACATCAATACCTTAACTGGCTTTGAAAATGTAAAAACAGCTATTTTAGCAACTTCTTCACCTAATGATTTGCCTGCAGCTTCCATCAGGCACAATCTTGACAATCCCAAATATTCACAATTTGCATCTGTAACCATCATATCTATTGGGTCCATAATAATCCCACACATTAACTTTCTACGACAATATATTATTGTTCAATATTAATTAATTTTTTCAGGATTCAAATTTTTGACCACATTAAATTCAATTAGCTTATTTTTATTATTTTAAAAAATAGGATTAAGTCCACATCATCACCAAAAATTTAATTTAAAACTTAAACTATAAATACACATATCTTAATTGAAGGAATAGGCCTATGAGAAAAATTACATTCAAATTATTATCAAATTTATCAACAAGATATATTACAAATGGAATAATTTTAATAATAATATTATTCACATATGGAATAATCGGTTCATATTTCATAATGGACTTGAATTTGATTGATTCCATTTATTATACAGTCATTACCATGGCCACTGTAGGATATGGGGACTATATACCAACTACAGGAATTCAAAAGCTATTTGCTACAACATTGGCATTGGGCGGTGTTGCATTACTTGCCTATGTATTTAATGTTATTTTATCAAATTTCCAGGAAAAAATAGGCATATTTTCAAAAGGGGCTAAAAAAATGAGAACAATACAAAATATGGATGCATATTATATTCTTTGCGGTTACGGAAGAGTTGGAAAAGTTGTTTATAAAGAACTGAATCAGCGCCAGCAAAACGTAGTAATATTCGAAAAAAACGAAGAACTTTGTGAAAATTTTGAAGAAACCACATCATCAATTATTCTTAATAAAGATGCGACAGAAGACGATTTAATATCCAAATTAGCGGGTAAAAAATGTAAAAGTGTTATTATAAGTACTGGAGATGATGTTACAAACTTATTTATTGTATTGACAATTAGAGAAACCAATCCCGATGCATGGATTGTCTCAAGAGTCAGCAAATCTGAGAACTTTGCAAGATTGCGAAAAGCCGGTGCAGATAAACTTGTTTCACCCGAAATAATCGGCGGAAAAGATTTATATTTGGAATCTGCAAAACCCCATCTTTTAAGACTTACCGTTCAGCATACCCCTGAAGAAATTTTTGATGAATTTGAAATAATCGCCAAACATGAATGCACACTTGAAAATATCGATTACCACATTCCAGGAATTGAAACACCCCTAAGTCGTGACATAAAAACTATGGACTTGGAAGACGGAAAACGTTATCAAAACTTTTTAAAAAATAATGAAGAAGCTATGGAATCATTGACCAATTTATACAATAGCGTCAATAACATCCATTCACATTTAATTTCAGGCCCGAATAGAAGTACCTTAAACGAATTGGTTAAATCATTGGAAAAACAGGAAACAATAATAGGAAAAAATTTAACCGATAAGGAAATAGCAAAAATAACAAAAAAAGAAATTAAAAGAGAGTAAAACTCTCTAGAATAAGTCTTGTAAATGGATTTGGTAAGGACCTAAGCTTCCGCCGTAGTTACCAGCACCAATTTCAATAACACCCGGAACTTGACAAGCAGCTTCAATACCTGCTTTCATAGCAGCTCTAACGGATTCTTCATCTACACCATCGATAACGATTTCCATATTTCCGAATACGTTTTCTGGCAATTCAGTTTCAACTTGGTCTTTTAAGGTTACACATTCTTTTTCGTTGGTGGATGCACTCATGAAAGAGTATTTGGAACCAGTTTTAGAACCTGAAGCAACCATACCTCCTGAGAATGGAGTGATTACACCAGCAACAGCATGAATAGCATCTACAGCAGCTTCAGCAGCAACAATGGAAGCCATTTGACTGTCAGCCATAATGAAGAAGTTACCACCAGCAACTCCGTCTTTCCATCCCATTTCGTCTTCTACTAAAAATTCACCAGACATTATAGGAATTACATGCATTTTTTTACCATTTACGTCTTTTTCAGTTTCGAATCCGTCACCAAAGAATTTTAGTTGTTTTCCTGTTGGGAAAGCTTCATCACTTTCAAGAGCATTGAATGCTGCTGCAGTAGGAGCAGTTAAAACACATTGACCGATTCTGTCCATAATTTGTCCGCCTAAAGCTTTCTTAGACATGTGACAGATCATGATTGCGTAACCTGGTCTTCCATCTGGAGATTCAGTTGGAGGAATATATTGGTCAATACCTGCTTCTGCAGGACATCCGATAACTGAAGTAGCAAATCCAGTAGCTTCAGTAGCAGCAATTTTAGCTAAATGTTTAGTAGCTGCAGTAATAATTAATCTAGATACTTTAATTCCGAAACCTTCAGCAAAGGTATCTTGTATATTTACACCGTTAATTTCCATAATTTCACCAAATTATTATTACAAAAAATAAATTTTTTGCTATACTAAAATATTTAAAATAAAATAAAATAAAGTTTTCTATTTACCGGTGAATTATTCAAAATAGCTAAATCATATTGAATCCAAATTCGGAAATTTAGAATATAACTAATATTGCATACTCCAATCAGCCATTTGAAATTATAATATTACTAAAAGGTTGATTATATCTTAAAACTATCACATTAAAGGACTGGCAAGCAAAAATCAACACCACATGTCATGAAATCCAAGTAAAATTAAAGATTAATTGACAACACTCATCAAATAAGTCAAATGTTAATACCAAAGCAAATATTTATCTTTAATTCTCTTTTTATTCAATTTTTCTTTATTATTTTAGAACAAAATATGATTAAATTTATTTATTATAAATTGAAAAAATAATATTACATTTGAATAAAATGTAAATTATGAGGCATTCTAGGGTGGTAGAAATTAATAATAATATTATTGAAATTATAAAAAAAGATTTTAAATCTGCATTTTCAAACCCAATTGTTACAATTGTTATTATCGGATTAATCATAATTCCTTCCCTTTATGCACTATTAAATATTCAGGCATGCTGGGATCCATATGGAAATACCGGCAATGTCGCATTTGCAATAGCAAATTCTGATAAAGGAGCATCTTTTGATGGTGTGGACATAAATGTTGGTGACGAACTTATTAATGACTTGAAAAATAATGATAAGTTTAAATGGACATTTGTCAGTGAAGATGAACTCCGGGATGGTGTTTATAAGGGAGATTATTATGCGGGAATAATAATACCCGAAAATCTGAGTAAAAATATTGTTTCAATCTCAAGTGATGACCCTCAACAGGCAAAATTAGAATATATCGTTAATATGAAAGAAAATCCTGTCGCTGCCAAATTAACAGACACTGGTTCCACTGCAGTTTATAATGCATTGAATGCAAAAATTATTCAAATAATAAATCTTGCAGCTTATGGTAAACTTGGAGAGCTTCAATCAGGTTTGGCTTCAGGAGCTGGCCAATTAGCTAGCGGTGGAAGTCAACTTGCATCAGGAGCAGGCCAAGTATCTTCCGGAGCAAGCCAATTATCAAGCGGTGCAGGACAATTATCTGACGGTGCAAGTCAGCTGGCCGATGGTGCCCAGCAATTATCTGACGGCGCAAGCCAAGTTGCCTCAGGTACTCAGCAGGCATCTGACAAAGTAAATACATATAATACAGAAATTCATCAAGCTACAAGCTATATCAGAGAACACAGCAGCAGCTCTAAAGTACAAGAAATTACTGATAAAATTGATTCTAAAACCGATACTGTCGCAAGTAAAGTTCAGCAACTGAACGATGGTGCCGGTCAAGTAGCAAACGGTTCTTCATCTTTAGCAGCAAATTCATTACTGCTCCAGGGAGGTATCGATGAATTAGCAGAAGGTTCCCTTTCCCTTGCAGCAGGTTCTGTATTGCTTTCAAATGCTGCAACACAGGCATTGTTTACAGCAGCCGCTTCTCTTGCTTCATCTGCAGATTCCCTTGCAAGCATTACTGGTATTAATGAAACAATACTTGGAGACTATTTCTATGCTCCTGTAAAATTGGACAGACATGAATTGTTTTCAGTACCAGATTATGGATCACAAGTATCTCCATTTTATCTTGTTTTATCCATGTGGGTTGGTGCTTTAATTACATGTGCAATGTTAAAACCTGGAACAAGTGAAGGAACCAAATATTCTCCTCTTGAAATGTATATGGGAAAAGCAGTGATATTTTTATTATTAAGTCTGCTGCAATGTAGCGTTACGATAATCGGAGCACATCTTTTAGGCATTTACATTTCAAACGAAATAATGTTTATACTGTCGTGTCTTCTTGTATCGGGAGTATTTATGATTTTTGTCTATTCACTGGTATCTGCACTGGGAGATGTTGGAAAAGCAGTAGCTATTGTTCTTTTAGTACTTCAGATATCCGGAACAGGAGGAATATACCCTGTTGAAATCATGGCTCCACTTTTCAATATAATGAATCCGATCTTGCCTATGACTTATGCGATAACATTAGTGCGTGAAGCACAGTTAGGTTTGATTTGGTCAAATTACATTCCTGCATTAGCGGTACTTCTGGCTATTGGACTTATAACAGTTATTGTAATGTTGGTCATTAAATCAAAAGCAGATAAACTAACCCATTACTTTGAAAAATGTTTAGAAGAAAGCGGATTATTTTAGAAGTTGATATTAATCAACTTCAATATTTATTTTTTTAAATTTTAACTTATTTTTAATATATATACTGCAAATATCTTAAATTACTGTTTATACCAATCAATTCAAAATATCATAATGACGCTTAAGAAAAAAGAATAGTAAAAAGAAAGTTTTGATTATATTGGTGAAACATTTAAGAATACTGACTATTTTTCATCTTCACTTTCGCCAGATATTTCTTTTGAATCTGAATTGAATGAAATTTTATCTAAAACAGATGAACCATAATAAGGTAAAATTACCATACCAAGAATTGTAGGCATCCAAAATGAGATTAATCTTTCAATTACAGTTGCGGCTGCTGAAACAGAAGCAGAAATACCTGCAGCAGAATAAAATATAATCATTATACCGTCGACTGCACCAAGACCTCCAGGAAGAAGTGGAATCATACCGGCAAGTGATGCTAAAATAAAGACCTCACCAATGACAACCGGACTTACATTAGCGCCAAACGCTAAAAATACAGTATACACCCTTAAAATTTCAAATACCCAAATCAAAAATGACAGAGGAAGTGCATAGTACAATACCTTTTTATTATGGATGAGCATGTTCATTGTATCCTGAAAACCTTTTATAATTCCATGGATTTTATCTTCCAATTCCGCAGAATTCTTTTTATAGAATCGTCTGACAAGGCCAATAATCCATCCATCAACCCTCATACCAAAACTAGGACTGACACACATATAAATCAATAGGATTAAAATTGCTACAATAGCTATTACAGCAACAACCATTAATGCAAGTAAACCCGGAGAAAGATTAAATGATAATGTCATTCCAATGATTGTTAAGACCGCCAAAACAACGAATGGAAAAGTGTCCAGGGCCCTATCTGCAACAACGGCTGCAAAAGTTTCTTCCATAGGATATCCTGCATCACGGGAATATAGATATGCCCTTACAGGTTCTCCACCGCCACGACCGGACGGGGTGATGTTATTAACTGCAAGCCCAACCAATACCATAGGCAGGAGTTTTGAAATACTGATGTCCATATTGGCGATTCCATTTAATATTTTCCACCTTAAAGTATACAAAAAGAAGGTTCCAAATTGAAATGCAACAGCTAAACCAATTAATGTCAAGTTAGCGTATTTTAAAGAATTTATAACCTCTTCAATGCCCACAAAATACAACATTACGAGCAATATAAGTATACTTACGCCAAAAAATATGATAGTTTTCTTATCCATAATATCAACATTTCATTAATTAATATTAAATTTTTACTTAAAAATTTATATATTTATTTGTTCAAATTTTAATCTGTATTAATAATAAGAAGGTAGCATATGAGGTATATCAACAAAACTGACATATTTGTAATAGCTAGAAATTCCGGTATGCTTATGATAGGTATTGGAATAATGTGTTTAATTCCAATCATTGTTGATTTAATATATCTCGAGTTCAATACACTTTGTTTTCTCATACCTGGATTAATATCAATTCTTATTGGTATCATATTTGTTAAAGCACTTAACAAATATTCCCAACATAAAATGCGTCTAAAGCACGGTATGATTATCTCATCCCTGTCATGGTTATGGGCATGCATTATCTGTGGACTTGTACTCTTTTTTGCTACCCAAATTAACATTGTAGACGGTATGTTTGAAAGTATGTCTGCACTTACAGGCAGTGGAATAACCATTTACGGTGATGTGGAAGTCCTTCCAAAAAGCGTGCTCTTTTTTAGAGCTCTCCAGCAATGGGTTGGAGGACTTGGGGTTGTTGTGTTAATTATAGCTATATTGACAAAACCCGGAACCACATCTGTAAAACTATACCAGTCTGAAGCTCGCGAAGAGCGTATTAAACCATCCACCAAAGCTACACTTAAAAAAACCATTAAGATTTATCTGATTTATACTGCTGCAGGAATAATACTATATCTGCTTGCAGGAATGCCCGTTTATGACTCGATTTGTAATACATTCAGTATAATATCAACGGGCGGTATGAGTATTAAAAATGCAAATATCGGATTTTATCAAAATGACATAATTTACTTTATCACAATCGTACTGATGATTTTGGGAGCAACTAGCTTTTTAGTTCACTATAAAGTTATTAAAACCCGTGGAAAATCATTGATTCACGATTTACAGTTTAAGATAATGATTACATTAATAGCAGGATCAACAATCATCTTATATTTGGCATCACATATAGTGCCTATTGAGTTACTCTTTACCGTTGTATCAGCCGTGACAACAACAGGAGCAAGCGTACAAAGTTCTGCAGTAATGGGAACCTGGCCAACATTTGTAATAATTGTTCTAATGACACTTATGACCATTGGAGGTTCCAGCGGGTCTACTGTAGGTGCACTTAAGTTAATGCGTGTAATAACATTTTTTAAAGGAACATACAAACACTTGCGTGAAATACTATCTCCCGAAGGCAGAGTTGTCCCTCTTCAAATTTCAGGCCAAAAGCTATCCGATAAGGCAGTGGCTCAAAGTGGAAACTATATAACTCTTTATGTATTATGTATCCTGATTACCTGGGCATTATTATGTTTATATGGATATGAACCATTTTCCGGTCTATTTTATACCATGTCAATTCAGGGTAATGTCGGTTTAGAGATTGCCACAATCGCACCAACTTTAGAACTCCCATTAAAGCTTTTAAGCATATTCAATATGTGGACAGGAAGGCTGGAAATCTATCCTGTATTGATTACAATAAGAGCCGTATTTGAAATTTTTAAAAGATAGATTTATAAATATCAAAAATACAATATTCATTATTTAAACATAAATGGTGATAATTGTGTATGTTATTATAATGGGACTTGGACGTGTAGGAATTTCTCTTGCAAACTTGTTGATTGATGACGGTTACGATTTGACATTAATCGATGATAATGAATCATTATGTGCCGAAGCAGCAGCAGAACTCGACGCTTTAGTTATCTGTGGAAACGGTACCAATTCAAAATTGCTTGAAGAAACAAATATTGAAGACGCCGACTTTTTTATTGCAACAACAGGAAACGACGAAGCAAATCTCCTATCCTGCATTCTTGTTAAAAAATACAATGTTCCAAACATCATTGCACGTGTAAGTAATCCGGACCACGAAGAAGCATTTAAAGCCGTTGGAATCGATAATGTAATCAGTCCGGAAATTACAGCAGCAGAATTCTTAGAAAAATTAGTTACAAGACCAAACGTTGCAGATTTAATATCCATAGGCGAAGGTGACGCAGAAATCTTTGATATGACAATAACCAACGATAAAGTTGTAGGAAAACGTATCGACCAGATATCTCCAACCAAAGATTACATCATAATAGCCATGTATCATGGCGGAAAATTAGTAATCCCACAGGAAGACAGCATTATTGCCCGTGGGGAAAAAGTATCTGTTCTTGTTAAAAGAGGATCATTTTCAAAAGTATCTAAAAAATTGGAAAAATAATTAAAATTGACTGTAAGACAATTTAATATGTTCTTTCCCGTTTCCTTCCACAATAGGACCGTGTCCAGGAAGTAAATTAATAACATCCAATTCCGTTAATTTGAAAACGGATTGTCTTAAATCATCAAAATTACCTCCGATGTCGAATCTTCCAACACCACCATGGGAAAATACAGTATCGCCGGAAATAAGATTAACACCATCCCATAAACAGATTCCTCCACGGGTATGGCCCGGAGTGTGAATTACTTTAAAGCCTCCAATTTCATCCCCGTCCTTTAATTCAATATCGACTCTGGAATTGGCCTCGTTTTCAAAAGCGTTCATGGAAGTTCCAAGGTCATCCTTATTTTTCATTGAAATTGCATCCAGTTCATGAACAGCAATTTCTGCATTTTCAAAAAGGTAATTGCCACCAATATGGTCAAAATGACAATGAGTATTAACCACTAAAGAGACATCCTCTCTTTTAATACCATGTCTT
This sequence comes from Methanobrevibacter sp., assembly GCA_017434555.1. GTDB lineage: Archaea > Methanobacteriota > Methanobacteria > Methanobacteriales > Methanobacteriaceae > Methanocatella. The sequence goes on from JAFRFB010000139.1 coordinate 13,507, forward strand.
TCAATTTGTGAGATTAAATACTCTTCATTAAATCCTGTTCCGGTATCAACAAGCATATCTCCAATCAAATAGGAATTGGAGTCCATATTATAACCTGGAATAAATAAAATATTATTGGAATTCATAAAAATAGTTATTATTAAAAGTAGTAAAAAAAGTTTAGTATAAAAATGGGGTCACAGGGATTTGAACCCCGATCCTGGGATTTCTCTTGCCTCAGTACTCCAATTGATCATCACAACAAGTACTGTTCAGTTACGCGTATATTTCTTCAAAGACAACTGGAGTCCCAGATGATGCCTGGTTACACTATAACCCCACATAACATACAATATTTAATATATTTTAATTAGTATATAAAGGTTATCATTAGAATTTCATCTGCTTATCAATACCTGCAATTTCATCTATTTCCAAGCCTTTCTCTAATGCAAAGTCTTTTTCAACTTTATAATTACCTGTCCTTGTTCTTTCAGCATTTTCAGGTTCTAAAAATAACCATTTTGTATATTTGAATTTGACACCGATATATGATTTAGCGCCGAATATTTTAGAAAATTCCAAAAGAGCATCAATCTGTTCTGCATCAATATATATTTTATCTTTAGTGGTTGTTTTTACTTCAATAGCTAAGTATATTTTACCATTTCCAGCAACAACATCAGGTAACGGTCGTTTAGTCGCCCCACCGGAAGCTGGAGCTCTCATAGCTGCAAAATTTCTATCCCACAGTTTATGCACCAAATCTCTTTCTTCAGCAGAACCTTTCTTAGCCAAAAATAACACCGAAAAATAAGTTTATAAATGGGGCCGGGGCCGAGATTTGAACCCGAGTCCCGGGATCCACAGTCCCGGAGGATGACCACCTACCCTACCCCGGCTTAAGATAAATTAAAAATAAAAAAATTGTAAGATGCGGGAGCAGGGATTTGAACCCTGGTAGACCTGCGTCAACAGGTCCTAAGCCTGTCCCCTTTGGCCTCTCGGGCACCCCCGCTTAAAAACGAAAGTGATACAGAAACCATTAAAAATCTTAACAAGTTTTTTAAAGTGCTCCGGCCGGGATTTGAACCCGAGTCTTCGGCTCGAAAGGCCGAAATGATTGGCCGGACTACACCACCGGAGCAAACAAATACAAAAGTTTTAGTAACATGGGCCCAATGGGGTTTGAACCCATGGCCTTCCGGTTATGAGCCGGACGCTCTACCTGGCTAAGCTATGGGCCCTTTAAAAGCGCCATCGACAGGGCTCGAACCTGTGACCAATCGGTTAACAGCCGAACGCTCTACCTACTGAGCTACGATGGCATGAATTAACCCACCATCTTAACCAAATAAAACCCATGTTTAAAAATCAAAAGACTTTAAACAGTACTTTTTTTTATGTTTTTACTAGTATATAAATATTATGTTTTTTCCACATATTTTTTGAAAAAAACAAAAAGTCATAAGAAAAACACTATTAATTAGTTAGAACAAACTAATATATAAATTTAATTACAGCAGTTGAAAACTATGGATTCTAATATATTTGATTTAATTAAAGATGCTAATGAGCTAACATTAAAAAATCACGGCGATTTGATTACATTGGAGAGGGCTGTTTTCTTATCATGGTGGTGCGATAAAGGAGACTGCACCTTTTGCTATATGTCAACACAAAAAGACAAAATAAAAGATCCAAGAAAAGCAAGACGTAATGTAAGTAACATCTATGCCGAAGCCGAAATGTGCAAACGCCTTGACTGGAACATAGAATTTTTATCCGGAGGATATAAATCATTCACCACACAGGAAATAAAGGATATTGCAACAACAATCAAAGACATTACCGGCGATGGAGTCTGGCTGAATACAGGAATCACCGACGAATTAGGTGAATACGGCAGCGAAATTAAAGGAATAACCGGAGCCGTAGAAGTTGCAAACCCCCAAATTCACAACAATGTATGCCCAAGCAAAAGCCTGGACGATATAAGCAACATGCTTGATACCGCCGGAGATTTAGGATTTAAAAAAGCGATTACAATCATATTAGGACTTGGAGAAAGTTTAGATGATGTTGAATATGTGATTGACTATATTAGAGACCATAAAATTGATAGAGTAATATTTTACTCCTTAAATCCACACAAGGAAACTGTTTATGCAGATAAATCACAGCCTGCATCACTTTATTATGCCCAAGTCGTTGCCAGAGTTCGTTTGGAATTTCCCGAAATTGAAATCATCTGCGGCACATGGATTGATAACCTTGCAAATATAGGAATCTTAATTTTAAGCGGAGCAAACGGAATTACAAAATTCCCTCTCTTTAAAATGTTTGGAACCAAATATGGAAAAAGAGTTGAAGAAGAAGTTAAATGGGCTGGACGCAGATTAAAAGGAACATTTACTGATAAAACCCAATTAGGCGAGCCAAAAAGTGACATTTCACCAGATTTGGATAAATTTATTAAAAGATATATTAAAGAATCACTGAAAAATAAATACTAATAACCTATTAACAAAATAACAAGTTTTAATTAAAAATAAACTTCTAGAAAAATAAAATTCAGAAAATAATGAATATTTGGAATATTTTTACACTGTAAACAAGTATCGGCATTAATTGATTTATATAAAAGTGAGGGTGGGATACATAATGCATAGAAAAATAATACCCTCAATTAAATTTAGTCGTAAGTTAATTATTAATTTTTCGTTTTGATTTTTGAAAAATTTAATCATTTTTAATCTTGTTGAAATGAACATGGAACTGATTCATAAGTAGTATTCTAGTATTTTGTATATAAAAATAGTGGTTTTTATGTTTTATCATATTATTACTGGTATTATACAAAAGTAGAGAATTTTTGTGAGTTTGTTGTTGATGAAAGCAAAATAGAATATTACTATTAGTTCCACACAAGGGATATATTTAACAACAATTAACACAGCCATCAAGTACATCCATTAAAAAACCATAAAAGTTCATTCTATTTCAAAAATATGGAACGAAAATAAATGGTTTAGGATATAACTTATCAATTATAGCTACATATATCAAATATCAAAAACATATTGTTTAAATGGAGGTAAAAATATGAATAAGAAAATAATTTCAATTTGTGCATTGCTGCTTGTTGTAATAAGCATAAGTGCTGTTCAGCATTCGACCTTGGAGATCTTTTTGGAACAAATGAAAAAACTGTTAATGTAAATGGAGTGGACTTTATTCTTCCTGACGGATTTAAGGAAGACACCACCAACACCTCAAAAGAAGCAACTTCTGCATTAAAAGATTTAGATTAAATGTAACTGTTAAAATCTATACTAATGGTTCATCAGCAGTAGGATTCTATGTCAGCAATTATACAAGCCTTGGATTAAAATCTGATGTTGTTTTAAATACTATCGGTGGAAATCCAACTACAGTCAAAAATGTTACCGGTTTAATGAAAAGTGAAAATGGTGCAAATATGTTCAGTTATACCCAAGGTGACTATTTGATATTAATTAACACAAACAATAAAGATCTAATCAACCAAGTTATAAAAGACTAAATTTTAACCATCCCATTTTTTTATTTTTAGAATAAATATAATTTAATAAGTTAAAATAAAGCATTAATATATACTATATAACCCAATAAGTGCATCAGAACTTTATTAGCCAAACAATACACTTGAAATATATGTAAGAGATGTCTAATTACAAATCCCACAAAAAGCTTTTACAGGCATTTAATTTACTCTATTTATTTTAAAGAAGTTAATTTTAGATTTCTTACATTTGATTTTGTCAATCGTGCCATATATTCTATCCTGACTTAAAGTAGCAATAGGTATTGCTTTAATGTGTACGATTTCCGGTGAGATGATTGGATCCAGTTCCGGTATCGGATATATGATTTTAACATCAACCAATCTGTTTGATAAAGGTTCAACGGTAGTGGGAATGTTAGTGATTGGTATAATCGGTATAATATTTGATTATATTTTTACAAAAGTACAGGAAAGGGTATTCTGGTAAGGTGATAATATGACATTCGAAATAGAAAACGTATCGAAAATTTTTGTATCAGAAGACAGCGGAGAAAAAGTATACGCATTAAAGGATATTAACCTTACTATTGAAACAGGAAAATTTGTATCTTTTGTAGGTCCGTCAGGCTGTGGAAAAACAACTCTGTTACGTCTAATAGAAGGCTTTGAAAATCCTACAGAAGGCACCATTAAAGATGATGGGGAATTAGTAACAGAACCTTCAAACGAAAGAGGTTTTATATTCCAGCATTACTCACTATTCCCATGGTTAAATGTCATTGAAAATGTAATATTCTGATTGGATATCAATGGAAAACCTGAAAAAGAAAATAAGAAACGTGCACTGGAATATCTTGAGACTGTTGGGCTAAAAGATTTTGCAGAAAGATATCCTCATGAATTATCCGGAGGTATGAAACAGAGAGTTGCAATAATCAGGTCAATAATTAATGATTCCAAAAGCTTATTGATGGATGAATCTTTCAGTGCATTGGATGTGCAGACAAAACACAAACTGCAAAAACAGATTTATAAAATCTGTGAAGAAGAAAATAAGACAATAATTTTCGTTACACACGATATTGATGAAGCAGTATTTTTATCAGATGAGATTGTCGTTCTTTCAAGAAGACCCGGAACATTCAAGAAAATCTTTAAAATTAATCTAGAGCGTCCAAGAGATAGGGATGCCCAAGAATTTAAAGATTTGGTTTCTGAAATTACTCAAGAAATTGCAGCATTAGGAGACGGGTGATTTCCAAATGAATATGCATAAAATTTTATATTGAGTCTGTCCAATAATTTGATTTTTTGACAAAAATTTGTTGAAAGATTTTTCTTTTTGGATGGGGCCTGTGAAATTTCAAGAAAAGTATTACACTTGAAATTTCACTTTGTTACTTTTTTAACAATATTTAGGGGTCTAGTAAAATTTGCCTTCTGAGAACTTCTGAAAATCTGTTTTTGAGTTAATTCTTAAGTATGTGATTATGCCTGCTAATAGTACAACAATAGATGTGTATTTTGACATTGAATTGAGTGTATATCTGTTTA
>JAFRFB010000140.1 GCA_017434555.1 Methanobrevibacter sp.
ACAAAAACTTCTAGATAATGGTATAGAACAATCAATGTCTAGAGTAAGATGTTGTATAGATAATGGTCCGACCGAAGGCCTTTGGGGAATAATCAAATCAGAAATGTATTATAATACTAATTTTAAAAGTGAAGATGAATTGAGCCTGTAAATAATTTTGTGTATTCTTATCTTTTTCTTAGAAATAATCAAAATTATTGAATCTTATTTATTAAACAATTTTGTCTGAAATTGTAACAAAATTTTTGTTATCTATATTGTATATTATACCCAAAGTATGGCTATAATATACAATACGGCAAATATTTATTAGGACTTTTTGTTAAGATTTTCTTAACTATAGAGTCCTTTTATTATGCATTTTTTTCAAGAATATCACTAAATAGTATATTTAATTGATTAACCACTAAATCCCACTCTGCATAGCTTCTGGTCCATTTTTTAGCTACGCGTTCAACGGCTAAATATAGGATCTTCATTAAGCTATCATCATTTGGAAAAATCAATTTTGTTTTAGTTACTTTTCTAAATTGGCTATTTAAACTTTCTATGACATTTGTAGTATATATTATTTTTCTTATGTTGTCAGGAAAAGCAAAGAATGTACTTAAATTATCCCAATTATCCTCCCAACTCTTTACTGCATTAGGATATTTGCTAGACCATTTTTCTTTTAATGATAGTAAATTATCCATAGCTACTTCTTCATTGACAGCTCTATATATTCCTTTTAAATCAGCTACAAAAGCTCTTCTATCCTTATATGGAATATATTTCATACTAGATCTTATTTGATGTATTATACATCTTTGGATTCTAGCAAATGGGAATGTAGCTCCGATAGCTTCTTTGAAGCCATTCAAACCATCAACACAGAATATAAGTACATTTTGAACTCCTCTATTTTTTAGGTCATTTAATACAGATAACCAAAACTTACTACTCTCGTTAGCACCAATCCATATTCCTAAAACTTCCTTTTCACCATCCATATTTACACCAATCACCACATAAGCTGCTTTAACTACTATCTGTTTATCTTCTCTAACTTTATAGTGTATAGCATCCATAAATATGAATGCATAAGCTTTCTCTAAAGGTCTATGTTGCCATTCAGATACTAGTGGTAATATTCTATTTGTTATATTAGATACAGTTTCTGCACTTATATCAACTCCATATAACTCTTTTATTTGCTCTGATATATCTCTAGTTGTCATTCCGGTAGCATAAAGCCCTAAGATTTTATCTTCAATGCCATTCACAGAACGCTGGTGTTTAGGTACTATTCTAGGTTCAAATTCTCCGTTTCTATCTCTTGGTATATTAATCTCTACAGGTCCGAGTTCTGTTTTTAAGGTCTTTTTTGAATATCCATTTCGGCTATTATCATTATTTTTACTCATAGTATCATACTTACAATAACCTAATGCCTCATCCATTTCAGCTTCTAATGCTTCTTGTAGAACATCTCTAAACATTTCTTTTAATCCTACTAATATTTCATTAGCATTAGTAAAATGTTGCTCCTTAATATATTCTCTTAATAATTCTTTCGACACGTTTCCCATATAAAAAACTCCTTCTTGCAATAATTTGTTATTTTGATTATTGCCAAGAAGAAGCTATTTTTATTCTGTTTACACAAAATTTTTTATACG
>JAFRFB010000051.1 GCA_017434555.1 Methanobrevibacter sp.
ATTATAATAATATTTAATATAATAAATAATCGCGAGAGAGCATTTGGCGAGTATTTTTTTTGAAAAAAAATATTTTACAAAATTTTAATGGCCTTTTTTTGTGAAATTCATCTCCGACCTGCAGAGGTCGGAGTATTCTTTCACATTTAAGGTAAAGTATATTTTTTGTGAATATTTCAAAAATTGATTTTATAGGTAACTTTATTATTTATTTAATTCATATTTATTTTTAGATATAAATGAATCTTAAAGTAAAAAATATTTCTGATATCGGTGGGGTCGTTAAAGCTCCCCCTTCTAAAAGTTATTCTCACAGAGCAGTCATTTTAGCTTCACTGGCTTGCGGAACTTCAAAATTATATGACATGTTGTATTCCGAAGATACTTTAGCTTCAATTCGTGTATGTGAAGCATTGGGTGCTGAAATCACAAAACATGATGATTATCTGGAAGTTAAAGGTACTTCAGGTAAACTCCATAACTCCAGCAAGGACCCGATTGATTTGGCAAATTCAGGCACTACCTTACGTCTAATGACAAGCGTTGCAGGATTATCTGATAATGAAGTCGTATTAACGGGCGATGAATCCCTCAAGACTCGTCCTATGGATTTGCTTATCAATTCAATCAGACATTTGGGAGTTGATGCTGAATCAATAAATGACAATGGCAAGGCTCCAATATTAATTAAACCGGGTTATTTCGGTGGACATACTAACATTTCAGGAAGTGTCAGTTCACAGTATATTTCATCAATTCTGATTTCTTCCCCATTATCCGAACATGGAGTTACCCTATTCGTATTGCCTGAGTTTAAATCACGCCCTTATGTTGACATGACATTGGATATTATGAAAAAGTTCGGTGTGAAAGTCTTTAAAGGATTTTACCTAAAACATGAAAGCTGCGATAAGGAGCATCAAAGCTGCCGCATTGATGAGTTTAAAGTAAGAAAACAACATTACACTCTATGTGATTACACCGTTGAAGGTGATTATTCATCTGCTTCCTATTTGCTTGCTGCAATTGCAATTAATGGAGGTCATGCTAAAGTTTTGAATCTATTTAAAGGTTCTAAACAGGGAGACAAAGTAATATTGGAAATATTGGAAAAAATGGGTGCTGAAATAGATGTCCATGATGATTATGTTGAAATCACTTCTGACGGCAACCTTAAAGGAATTGATATCAATCTGTCCAACGCTCCTGATTTGCTGATTACTGTGGCGGTATTGGCGGCAATGGCTGAGGGAACAACCAACATCACTGGCGTCAAGCATGCAAGAGTAAAGGAAACTGATAGAATTGATACTACATGCAAACAGCTTAAAAAGCTCAATTGTGAACTGGAAGAGTTTGAAGACGGCATGAGCATTACCGGCGGGGTCACTGGAGGTATAGTTGATTCCTGCGGTGATCATAGACTGGCAATGGCATTTAGTTTAATCGGTTTAAAGCATGATATTGAGATAATTAACGGCGAAGTATTTGACGTGTCTTTTCCAAACTTTATTGAGGCAATGGCAGAAATTGGTTTAGAACTGGAGTTGATTTAAATGAGTAAAGGAGATAGAATTCTTAAAATTGTTGAAGAGTTAGATAATGTTTTTGAAATTAGGGTTTTTCATGACCATGACCCATATAGGGTGTTAATCAGAACAATTTTGTCTCAACGAACCCGTGATGAAAACACAGATCAGGCCACTGAAAATTTATTTTCAAAATATAAGGATATTTATGAGGTTGTTGACGCTCCAACAGAAGATGTTCAGGAATTAATCAAGCCTGCAGGATTCTATCGTGTAAAGGCGGGTCGTATTCAGGAAGTTTCACAGATTCTGATTGATGAATATGGCGGTGAAGTGCCGGATACTTTAGAGGAACTTGTAAAGCTTCCGGGTGTTGGCCGTAAAACCGCCAATTGCGTTTTGGTTTTTGCATTTGAACTTCCGGCAATTCCTGTTGATACTCACGTTCACAGAATTTCAAATAGGATGGGTCTTGTCGATACCAAAACTCCTGATGAAACGGAGATTGAATTGTCTAAAATCGCTCCTCGTGAATCATGGATTAAATTAAATGACCTTATGGTCCAGTTCGGTCAGAATATCTGTAAACCTACATCTCCACAATGTGAAATGTGTCCTGTCAGCTATTTATGTGACTATGACGGGAACTGATTTTTTTAGAAATATTTATATATAAAAACAATGTTATATAACAATGGTTATAATAAAAATAACTATTGTTATACTAACCCTTAACTATGCCTTTGAAAACAATTATAAAAAATTAGGAGATAAAACTATGGTGAATGTACCTGAATTAAAAAGAGGAATATTGGATAGCGTTGTTGACGCTATTGGAAATACTCCAATCGTAAAATTAAATAATTTAACAAAAGATTTAGAAGCAGAAGTGGATGTAAAAATGGAATCTTTCAATCCAACAGGAAGTGTTAAAGACCGTGTTTCTGTTGCAATGATTGAAGATGCAGAAGAAAAAGGATTATTAAATGAAGATTCTGTAATCGTTGAACCTACCAGCGGTAATACTGGTATTGGTCTTGGTTTTGCTGCAGCTGCAAAAGGCTATAAGTTAATTTTAACCATGCCTGAAACAATGTCTGTTGAAAGAAGAAAATTGCTCGCTGTTTTCGGTGCTGAAATCGTTTTGACTCCAGGTTCTGAAGGAATGGGTGGAGCAATTGCAAAAGCAAATGAAATCAAAGAAGAAAATCCTAATGCAATTATTTTAGGTCAATTTGACAATCCTGCTAATGTAGAGATTCATGCAAAAACCACAGCTCAGGAAATTTTAAGAGACACCGAAGGAAATGTTGACATTGTCGTTGCCGGTGTCGGAACTGGAGGAACAGTTACTGGTATTGGTAAAGTCTTAAAAGAAGAAGTTCCTGATGTTAAAATCGTTGCAGTTGAACCACAAGATTCTCAAACATTAGGTAAAGGTGAAAAAGGACCTCACAAAATCCAGGGAATTGGTGCAGGATTTGTTCCTTCAATTTATGATGAAAATGTTGTAGATGAGATTTTCCCTGTAGCTAATGAGGATGCGGGCAATACTTTAGTTGCACTTGCTAAAAAAGAAGGTATCTTTGCAGGTATTTCCTCTGGTGCTGCAACTTTCGCTGCTTTAGAATTGGCTAAAAAACCAGAAAACAAAGGTAAAAGAATAATTGCGATTTTACCGGATAATGGTGAAAGATATTTATCCGTTGACTGGTTATTTGAATAAATCTCGTTTAATGTATAAACAACATTTAAATATAACATATGGTATAAATATTTTATACTGTATATAAATTTTATCCATTTCAAATTTTGAGGTTTATCGATGTTTGACGGGCTGAGAAGTGAAATTCAAGCTATAAAAGAAAAAGATCCTGCTGCAAGAAGCACTCTGGAGATATTTTTATGTTATCCTGGATTTTATGCATTACTTATGCATAGGGTTAGTCATTATCTCTGGAAACATTCTTTTAAGCTTCTTGCAAGGATGAATTCTAATTTGGCAAGATTTATCACAGGTATTGAGATTCATCCCGGTGCAACTTTCGGTAAACGTGTCTTCATTGACCATGGAATGGGTGTTGTTGTAGGTGAGACTACTGAAGTTGGTGATGATGTATTGATTTATCAGGGAGTTATCCTTGGTGGAACCACTACTCAGAAAACCAAACGTCACCCTACAATTGAACGTGGAGTAATTATTGGTGCTGGTGCTAAAGTGATGGGAAACATTACTATTGGTGAATATTCCAAAATTGGTACTGGTGCTGTCGTTTTAAAGGATGTTCCTCCGGAATCCACTTGTGTTGGGGTCCCTGGAAGAATTGTCAAGTGTAAAAATAATGCTCATATTGTCGATTTAGAACATAATAAATTACCTGACCCTGTTGCTGAAGCAATCAGGTCTTTAGAAAAGCAAATTGAAGAAAATGAGGAAATTATTAAAATTTTACTTGATAAACATGATCTCTGTTTAAATGATGGTGTCTTAGAGAATAAGAACTACGGAGATATATTTAAAAAAGATGGTGATTGATAATGAAACCGCCCTGCGAAATAGTTGTATGGTATGTAATACCTGCTATCAGATCAGAATTAGCTAAAGAACTATTGAATTTAGGAATGAAACAGAAAGATGTATCTGAACTTATGGACATAACTCAACCTGCAGTATCACAGTATATCACAGATAAACGTGGTAGTGGAATCAAGTTAGAAGATGATGTTAAGGATATGATTAAAGCTTTTGCATTTGAATTGTCAACTGGTGAATCCACTAAAGCAGATTTAATTCCAAGAACCTGTTCAATTTGCAGAAATGTTAGTCCTGCCGATGTTTTAAACCAACTTGATGTTGATAAATCTGAGTTAAACGAAGATTGTCAATCCTGTATGGGCTCTGAAGCAAAATAGGAAAATTTCGATATTTTTAGTAATCTTTATATACTATTAATATCTAATATTTTATTAGACTGTTGATTTTTTGGGCAAGTTAACCGAGCGGCTTAGGTGCGTGGCTGCAGACCATGAAACGGGGGTTCAAATCCCTCACTTGCCTCTATTTATATAATTATTTTTTGAGGAATTTTTTATGGATATTTACTCTACATTAACTCGTAGTAAAGAAAATTTAGAAACCATTAACAAAAATCGAATAAATTTATTTGTTTGTGGTCCAACTGTTTATGATGATGCGCATATTGGTCATGGAAGAACCTATATCTCTTTTGATACAATTAAAAGATATTTGGAATACTCCGGATACGCTGTTTTTTATATTCAAAATATTACAGACATTGATGATAAGATTATAAACAGGTCAAAAGAATCAGGAATTCCAGCACATGATATAGCTAGGAAGTTTGAAAAAAGATATATTGAAGACATGACTAAATTAAATGTCACAGGCGTTAATTTATTCGCAAGAGCAACTGATCATCTTGGTGAAATAATAGACCAAATTCAAAGATTAATAGATAAAGGATTTGCCTACGAAAGTGAAGATGGAGTTTACTTTGAAATTAAAAAATTTGAAGAGTTTGGAAAACTGTCAAATCGTAAAGTTGATGAGCTGGAATCACATAGGCAATTGGCCGAAACCACCAAAAGAAATGAACAGGATTTCGCACTATGGAAAAAACGTGAAGGTGTAGATGAACCTGTATGGCCTTCTCCATGGGGTGACGGAAGGCCTGGATGGCATATTGAAGATACTGCAATTACAGAATACTACTTCGGTGAGCAATATGATGTTCACGGTGGAGGTCTGGATTTGATTTTCCCTCACCACGAAGCTGAAATTACTCAAATGGAAGCTGTAAGCGGCAAATCTCCAATGGTAAGGTACTGGTTGCATACAGGATTTTTAAATGTTAACGGGGAAAAAATGTCCAAATCCCTTCATAATTTCATTACGATCCGTGAATTGCTAAAAGATTGGGATGCAGACACATTCAGATTCTTTGTATTGTCCACTCATTACAGAAGTCCTATTGACTTTTCAAAAGATTCCCTTCACCAATCCCAAAAAAGTTTGGAAAAAATTAAAAAATTCTATTCCGCTTTGGATGTTGAAGTAGGGGACGTTGAATCTGATTTGGAAGCTTTAACTATAGCTAAAGAAGAATTCTTTAACAGTATGGATGATGACTTTAACACTCCAAAAGCTATTGCTTCTCTTTTTGTTTTAATCAGTGACTGCAAATCCATTGAATTATCAGATAATGATAAAATAGCTGTTAAATCATTTTTAGATGATGTTTCTCAGATTTTAGGTATTGACTTTACCTTAGAAGAAGTATCTGCAGGATCAGATGATTTATTGAATTTAATTACTGATGTCAGATCCGAGTTAAGAGCAGCAAAACAATATGATTTATCCGATAAAATACGTGATGAGTTAAATAAGTTAGGTTATGAAATAAATGATTGAAAAGGAGATTAAATCTCCAATTCTTCTATTTTTTTAAGTGCATCTTCGATGCCTTCGCCTTTTCCGGCAGCACCTTTTGCAATAATTGTGTCAATTACTTCCATTCCCATGTAAGCAAACGGCATTGTTTCTAATGATTTTATGTATCCGTCAAATGCATCTCCAGGATTTGCCTGGGTAAATATTTGGATAACTTTTTTACCTTCTAATGATTTTTCAGGATTTTGTGAAATCATATAGAATCTGTCTATAATTGTTTTTGCCTGTGCTGACATTTGACCGTAGTAAATTGGGGATGCGAATACGATAATGTCTGAATCCAGCATTTCATCGATTATTTTTCTTCCGTCATCATCTTTAATACAGTCACCTTTTTGGCATGATTGGCATGCGTTACAGAACTGTAAATCTACATCGTTGAGGTAGAATTTTTTAGTATATCCTTCCATATTTTCAAATAGTTTTGAAACTAATTGGTCACAATTTCCTTCTTTACGTGGACTTCCGATTAAAGCAATAGTTTTCATATAAATCTCTCCTGATTATTATTTTAGTATATATTACAATTAAAATTTTCTAAAATATAACAATGTTTATATACTATAATAACATATGTTATAATATAACAGTACTTATTTTTTTCCTAAAATTTAGGTTAATCAAAACATTTATATATAAAAAATAACTATTGTTATATAGTCATTATAACACGTGACATATTTTTAAAAATAAATTTATAGAAGGTGATGATTAATGAGTAATAAAAATTATAGATTAGCAACTTTAGGTGTAAGAGCAGGTCAAGAACCAGATCCGGTAACCGGAGCACAGGCTGTTCCTATTTATCAGACAACTTCGTATGTATTCAAGGATTCTGATGAAGCTGCAAGGCGTTTCGCCCTTCAAGAATTTGGTCAAATTTATTCAAGACTTACAAATCCAACTAATGATGTATTTGAAGCAAGAATTGCTGCTATAGAAGGTGGAAATTCTGGTATTTCAACATCAAGTGGTCTTGCAGCAATATCCTATGCAATATTGAATGTCACTCAACCTGGAGACAATATAGTATCTGCAGATAACCTATATGGTGGAACTTACCAGCTCTTTGATTACACATTTAAAGATTTGGCAAGAGAAGTAAGGTTTGTCGATTCACAAGATTTACAGGCATTTGAAGATGCTATTGATGAAAAAACAAAAGCAATCTATGCCGAATCAATAGGTAATCCAAAATTAGACGTACCTGACTTTGAAGCTTTGGCTGAAATTGCTCACAGTCATGACATTCCATTAATTGTCGACAACACTGTTGGTGTAGGTTTGGTAAGACCTTTGGAACATGGTGCTGATGTAATTGCAGCATCCGCAACAAAATATGTCGGCGGACATGGAACTGCTGTCGGTGGATATATTGTCGATTCCGGTAAATTCAACTGGGGTAACGGTAAATTCCCAAACTTCTCTGAACCGGATCCAAGTTATCATGGATTAGTGTTCTGGGATTCATTTGGAGACGTGCCTGAACTTGGAAATCTTGCATTTACCGTAAGAGTAAGAGCAAGATTATTAAGGGATTTAGGAGCAACTTTAGCACCGGTACACGCATTTCTTTTCCTACAAGGTTTGGAAAGTTTGGATGTACGTGTAAAAAGACATTCTGAAAATGCCTTAAAAGTAGCGCAATTTTTAGAATCCCATCCTAAAGTAAAATGGGTAAACTATCCTGGTTTAGAATCCCATCCAACATATGAAAATAATAAAAAATACTTGAAAGATAATTTCGCAGGTATTTTAGGATTTGGAGTTGAAGGTGGAGAAGAAGCAGGCAGAAAAGTAATTGAACATTTAAACCTTTTCTCAATTCTTGCAAACATTGGGGACGCTAAAAGTTTAGCTATTCACCCTGCAAGTACCACTCATCAGCAATTGACTCCGGAAGAACAGGAATCAACTGGTGTAACTCCAGACTTCATTAGATTATCAATAGGTCTTGAAGACGTAAATGATTTGATCGATGATTTAAGTCAAGCTTTAGATAAAATTTAAAATTAATATACAATCGGGGAGATATGGATGTATTTAGATAATTCAGCAACAACAAAAATAAGTGATGAAGTATTGGAAGAAATGTTACCTTATTTAAAAGATGAATTCGGTAATCCTTCCACTTTATATTCAATAGGTCGTGAATCTAAAAAGGCTTTGGAAGAAGCTAGACAAAGAATAGCTGATTCCATTAACGCAAAAAAAGATGAAATAATATTTACAAGTGGAGGTTCAGAATCTGATAATTTGGCTATTAAAGGAATAGCTTTCAAATTACGCAAAAAAGGTAAACACATTATTACTTCTGAAATCGAACATCCTGCTGTTAAAGAATCTTTATATTTCCTGGAATCTCTCGATTTTAAAGTAACTTATTTGCCGGTCTATGAAAATGGTATTATTAAAATTGAAGATTTAAAGGAGGCTATCACTCCTGAAACAATCTTAATTACCATTATGCATGGTAACAATGAAATCGGTACTTTGCAGCCTATCGAGGAAATCGGAAAAATAGCTCATGAAAATGGTATTCTATTCCATACTGATGCTGTTCAGACTTTCGGTAAGGTTAAGATTGATGTTGAAAAGCAGAATATCGATTTATTGTCCGTATCCTCCCATAAGATTAATGGTCCAAAAGGTGTAGGTGCAATATATATCAAAAAAGGCGTCAGATTAATACCGATTATTCATGGCGGTGGCCAGGAAAGAGGTATCAGGGCAGGTACTGAAAACGTTGCAGGAATCGTCGGTTTTGGAAAAGCTGCAGAAATTGCCACTTCAAAACTTGATGAGCATGCTGAAAAGTTATCTAAAATCAGGGATGAAATCGTTGAAAAAGTACTCAATACTATCCCTGAGTCTTATTTGAATGGTGATGTTAATGAAAGATTGCCTAATATTGCCAACATCCGTTTTAAAGCTATTGAAGGTGAATCCTTAATTTTATTATTGGATGCTAAAGGTTATCAGGCTTCAACAGGTTCTGCCTGTTCATCCAATAAACTGGAAGCTTCACCAGTACTCACTGCTTTAGGTTTGGATCCTGTGGATGTCCATGGTTCCTTAAGAATATCTCTAGCTCCTGAAAGTGATGAATTCGATGTTGATGAATTTGTAGATGTTCTTAGTGAAGCTGTTCAAAGATTAAGAGAAATGTCACCTCTCTGGAATCAGGAACTTGATTATGATGGTGTAATGTGTAAAAAACATGATGATTGTAGGATGTGTTAAATATGGATTATAGTGAAAAAGTAATGGATCATTTTGCAAATCCAAGAAACTGTAGAAAAATGGAAGATGCTGATGGGGTTGGAACTGTTGGAAACCCTACCTGTGGAGATTTGATGACTATCTACATCAAAGTTGAAGATGATAAAATTGAAGATATATCCTTCCAGACATTCGGTTGCGGTGCAGCAATTGCAACAAGCAGTATGATTACCGAAATAGCAGTCGGAAAAACTTTGGATGAGGCTTTAAAAATTTCACGTAATGATGTGGCTGATGAGCTTGACGGACTTCCACCGGTTAAGATGCACTGTTCAAATCTTGCAGCCGACGGTCTTCAGGCAGCTATTGAAAACTATTACGAAACCCATCAAAGTTAAATAGTCATGACAACTATACATAAATATAACTAAATTTATGGAGATGTTTGTTATGGCAAAAATATTAAAATGTGACGATTGTGGAAGCATTATCCAAGTTTTAGCTGAAGATGACGGTGACACTTGCGATACTCATATGTTTGAATTCCCGGCACAGACTGAAGGAGAAAAATCTCCTAAACACAAACCTGTTGTTGAAATTGATGGTGACAAAGTAACCGTAAAAGTCGGTGAAGCTGCTCATCCAATGGATGATGACCATTACATTCAATTCTTGATTGTTGAAGCAGGTGCTGAACAATACGCAAAATGCTTCAAACCAGGAGATGTTGCAGAAGCAACCTTCACAGTAAACTCTGCTGATGATGTAAAAGCATTTGCTTTTTGTAACTTACACGGACTCTGGTCCAGCGAATAGATTTTAAGATTTTATCTTAAAATTTTTCTTTTTTTTCTTTTCATGACAAATATTAATAACATCTTTTTTACATATATTATAATGTGTCAAATTATAGTAAAGTAATAATTTTTATCGTTATTTTAATCGTTTTTTCAGGTGCTGTAATCTATTTATATAATACTGAAAGCAGTATGAACCAGGCAATGCCCGATATCAGTTCAAGTATCGTTGCGGGGGATTCCGATTACAACCGTGCCGTTGATTTGTTGAATGATAAAAGTTATAATGAAGCAAAAAACAAGGCCATTTCGGCCGAAAATAATTTTAATCAAAGTATGATTCAATTATTGGATATAAAAGATAATTTTACGTCTGATACTAATGACGTTCATAAGAACTATATCAATACAGTAATTAAAGAGCTTGAACTTAAGATTAATGCTACTGAGAATTTATTGGAATCAATAGATTATTATAGGAATTATCAAAACAGTACAGGAAATGATTATTCAAGCCATGCCAATGAACTGATGAACGAAGCATTAGACTTTCAGAATGTAAGAAACAATTTGGTTAGAGAAAATCCTAATTTATTTAAATGAGGTATTAAATTGAAGAAGAATTGTCCAAAATGTAACGGTTCCGGATCTGTTGTTGTAGATTATAAGGAATGTTCTAGCTGTGGAGGAACCGGATATGAAGAGGACTCTTTTGATGTTGGAAATCATTTCAAAGGAGTAAATAACAATGCTAGAGCAAAATTTGATTTAGGTGCAGAACAGGATGTTCCATGTGAAGTCTGTAATGGAAAAGGCCAGGTTGAAGTTTATGAAGACTGTGCTTATTGTAATGGAACAGGTCAAGTTAACGTTTGCCGTGACTGCGGTAAACCTTTAGATGAAAAATACGACATTTGCGCTGAATGTGGAGCTAAACGTAGGGAAAGAAAAGAGGCTGAAGAGAAACGCCGCGCACGTGAAAATGAAGTTAAAGATGTATATATTTTAGATCCTCTGGTTCAGATGCGTGATATGGACCGTGATAAATTATACAAAGGAAAAATTACCAGAATTGAAAAATACGGTGCATTCGTTACTTTAAACAATAACGTCTGGGGTCTCATGAGAGGAGAAGTCTCCGGCTATAATGTGGGAGATGAAGTAATAGTATTCATCACTTCCATCAAATCAAGGGAAGGAAAGATTGATTTTGCTCCTGCTTACGTTAGAAATCATAGGATTATCAAATTAACAAAATCCATTCCCCGTACTGTCATTGATGACTTGGACAGTAAAATGGGAAGGATGGTTCGCATTGACGGTGAAGTTTTACAGGTTCAGCAGACATCAGGCCCTACAATATTTACCGTAACTGATGAAAGTGGCGTTGCTGAAGTTGCTGCCTTTGATGAGGCAGGTGTCAGGGCATATCCTGAAGTTTCAGAAGGTGATGCTGTTGAAATATTAGGTGACGTTAATCAGCATGGCGGAAAGACACAGATTGAAGCATCTTCAATGACAAAACTTGAAGGAACCAAAAAGGATGACATCTTAAAATTAATTGACGATGCATTAAATGAGAAAGCCAGACCTGAAGATGTTGAATTCTTAGTCAAAAGTGACATTTTAAATAAGCTTAAACCTAAGATGGGAGAAGCTGCCCATAAAATTAGACGGGCGATTCTTGACGGCAGGACAGTTTTACTCAGACACCACAATGACGCTGATGGAATATGTGCCGGAGTTGCTATGGAAAAGGCAATCGTTCCTTTGATTGAAAGGAACAATCCAAGCAATGATGCGCAATATTATTATTTCAAACGTTCTCCATCAAAAGCTCCATTTTATGAGCTTGAAGACGTTGTAAAAGACTTGTCCTTTGCACTTGAAGACCAGGAAAGGCACGGTCAGAAGCTGCCGTTAATAGTTTTACTTGATAACGGTTCTACAGAAGAAGACATTGTAGCGTTAATGCAGGCTAAAATCTATGATATTGAAGTTGTTGTAATAGACCACCACTCTCCGGGCGATCTATTGACTGTAGATGAACGTGACGGTGAAATCATAGGAGCTACCGTTGCAGTTGATGAATATGTTGATACTCATGTAAATCCGTATCTTGTTGGCGGAGACTCACAGTTAACTGCAGGAGCATTGGCCACAGAAGTTGCGCACATTATCAACCCTGAAGTTAAAGAGCTAATAAAACATCTTCCGGCTATTGCAGCATTAGGAGACCGTGCAGAATGTGGTGAAGTTTACCAGTATCTGGAACTTGCATATGAAAAAGACTTTACAAAAGAACATTTGGCAAAAGTGGCTGAATGTATAGATTTTGAATCCTATTTCTTGAGATTCATGAATGGTAGAGGAATAATGGATACTATTCTCGCTGTTGATAATTTTGATAAACATTATAAAATGATTGATGCTTTATATAAGGAATATGAAAAGAGAATTGATACTCAACTTAAAGCTGTTCTTCCAAATATTGAAAAAACTCAGTTTGAGAATGGAATTTACTTCAATATGGTTGATGTTGAGAAGTTTGCTCATAAGTTCACATTCCCTGCTCCAGGAAAAACCTGCGGGTTTGTCCATGATAGTGTGATAAAAGAGCTTGGGGAAAACAAGCCTATAGTTACCTTAGGTCATGGACCTGATTTTGGAGTATTCAGAGCAACCGATGCAGTAAATGAAGAATTTGGATTCAATGTTAATGATATTGTTTCAGAGTTAACTGTCAAGGTACCTTCAGCAGGCGTTGACGGAGGAGGACATGAATGTGCAGGTTCCGTCAAGTATATTGAAGGATTGGGAGAAGAAGTCCTCTCACAAATAGTTAATGAAATAAAATCTTTATCTAAAATTTAATTGATTTTTATGGGGTTTTGGAATTATTGTCCTGATTGCGGAAAGAGATTAAAGCCAAACGAGAAGGAATGTTCTTCCTGTGGGGCTGAAACAATTTTTCTAGATGATGAGGATAATTATTTTTTCACTCCTCCAATCCATAATATTGGTTTTTTTGATTTAAAAATAGATTTTTCACCATATATTAATACTGATACTGATTTTAAATATGATATATGTGAATGCGGTTATTTAAATAATATTGATAATGAATTCTGTCCATTCTGCGGTGTAAAGCGTATAGATAAGGGCATTTCAAGATTCATTAAAAAATTTGTAAAGCCGAAATTTAACATGGATGATATTGAAGTTAATACAGACATTATCTGTGAATGCGGTGCAGTGAACTCCGAAGACAGTGAATTTTGTGAAATGTGTGGCAGATATTTGCATGAGGAAGCCAAAAGTGATGACGCTTATGCTAATTTCAATTTAGAGTATAAAAATCCTATTTTTTGTATTTGCGGAGAAGAAAATTCCGAAGACAGCCAATACTGTGATAACTGCGGAATTCCTTTAAACGGTTATCATAATATTGATGAAATCAAAATATTGTGTGTCTGTTCAGTTTTAAATGATTCAACCTCTGACTTTTGTGTTGAATGCGGAAATAATCTGAACGAGGAAATCTCAGAAATTATCTGTGTCTGCGGCACCAGAAATCCGTTGAGTGCAAGATTCTGTTCATCATGTCAAAAACGCTTGAATCCTGAAAGAATTATCAAATCCAAGATTGTATGCAGTTGCGGTAAAATAATGGATTTCAATTCAGAATTCTGTCCTAATTGCGGTAAAAATGTTAAAAAGATTATTAAACGTAAAAAATCTTTTTCAAAAACTATCAAATCTGTTAGAAATGTATGGAATGGTGTTTAGATGAAAAAATGTGAAGTTTGCGGAACTTTGAATTTGAAAAAAAATAACTATTGCACTCACTGCGGATGCAGAATAGTTGAAGAAAACATCTGTCCTTTCTGCGGTCAAAAAAACCCGGATGCAAATGATATCTGCATTAATTGTCACAGTCAGATAACACCTATAGCTATTGACAGCTTTGATGTATTATTCACTGAACATAACCTTTCACGTATTTTAAATGCCAATTTTCCTTATGATGATTATGTGGATATACTGGAAAATATTTTTAAGAAGTTGGATTATGTAAATATTAGTGGGGAAAGTCCTAAAGAAAAGGTTTTTCAAATTGCTAATGTTTTTACATATGTTGTTCCAAAATCCAGCGGTATCCAGCGGGGAGAATATGGAAGTCAGATTATTTTATTTGATGACCGTTTAGATGAAAGCCTTCAGACTTCAACTATTATTCACGAACTGGCTCATTTCTTACTCTTTGACATTACGGTTAATATTTTATCTAAAATTTTAGATGTAAACCCTTCACCTGTCATAAAAAGTTTTGTGGAGCATTTTCTTATATTGCCTGAAATTGAAGTTATCAATGAATTCTATGCTCACAGTGTTGAAAACAGATTCATTCCTTTAAAATATCAAAATTTCAATTCATTCATTAAATGCATAACTGATTTGAATATGGGTAGCGAAGAAATTGATTTTTACATTAGTATAGCTAATTCCTTTGCTTATGAAGTTATACATTATTTGCAAAAATATATTGATGATGATCTTAGAGAATCCATTAGACTGCAGTTTAAAATAGATATGATTGAAGCTAAAAAACTTGAAAGTGATTTTGGTGATATGGTCTTTGACCCTCAGGAAAAAAACATGATATTTTTAAATTTAATCGGCGGGCATTTTGAATATTTATTTAATAATGAAGAAGCTAGAGAAGAATTAGGATATTTGAAAAATAAGTTTGAAGATTTTGATTAATCTTCTTTTTCATTTATAGTGTTCAATACTTCTTTACCGGTATCAGTTAATCTATATAATCTTCCTTTACGAGCTTCTTCATTTATGCATTCAACTATTTCTTTGTTTTTAAGTTCGCTTAAAACTTTTGAAATGTGATTAGTTCTAATTCCGCTATCTTTTGCAATGTTTGTTGGTATTTTTACTTCATCGCCAATAGACTTTAAGGTTTTTTCACGATATTTTGATATTTGAACATATGATGTCAATTTCAAAAGCTCGTCATTTTCTTTACTCATAATACTTATTTTATATGTTCTAATATAAAAGATTTTAGAATTTTTGCACTTTTTATATGTTTATAATGTATTGTTTTATTCATCAATGTATTTTTTTGTACATCATTTAATTATTAATAAATTAATTATTACTTGTGTTAAAGATGCTAACTAATTAAATATTTTTTAATATTTTTGTTTTAAGATTAAAGAAAAATCTATAAATTTTTTATAATTTTATTAATTTGTTAAATATTTTTTTTAAACACAATAAATGCATATTTTGTCCATATAAATAAAGCAATATTAATACTAAGTTATTTATATGATGTGGGTAATATTATTCAAGTAGTATTAATCTATTCTAAAATTATATAATGGAAATCTATAATTTATATAATTTGCAAATTATTAGTATCAATCAATTAATTCATGGATATTATGAAATGTAGTAAATGCGGTTTTGAAAATAAAGACACTGCAAAGTTTTGTAGTAAATGTGGTAACTCACTTGAAGCAAAGCCTGAAATTGAAAAGAGCAATAACAATTCCAAAATAATCATTGCTGCATTAATAATCATTATTGTTATTTTGGCAGTTTGTATGGGTTATTTTGTATTAAATAATAACTCAAATGTTTCAAATCAGGCTCAGTCAAATTCACAGAGTCAGCAAGCTCCATCTTCTGGTGAGGAAAGTTCACAACAGACCACTTCATCTGAACCTGCTAAAGAGTCAAAAGAGTGGAAACTGATTGGATCATATTCTGGTTCGGGAAGTGGTAGTCAGTCAATAAACGTTCCTGCAGGACAAATCATGGTTAAGATATCTGCATATCCGATTAAAAATTATGCAACTAATCATTTGTATGTTACCGGTTCTAACGGACAGTCTGCAGGTGTCGATTGGGGTTCAAACAGTGCTGTTGAAACAAGATCAGATTCAGTATCTTACACATCCTCATCTCCACAAACATTTACTATTGATTACTACGAAACTGTCAGTTGGCAAGTAGAATTCTACAGATATCAATAGCTTTTAATTTAAGTGATTATTTTAATCACTTTTCTTTTTTTAGTAAAGTTAATAATATATAAAATATTAAAATTTTACTATGTTTGATTTAAATGTTAAGGGAAGCAGTTTTGATAACAATTTGATTTTGGCGAAACAGGCTTCCATTTATGGCTGGAAGCATATTAATTTTTCATATACTCAAAATGAATATGATGATGCCCTATCTTTTAAAAAGGATTTAGAAGATAATTTAGAAGATGTTATTGATATTGATTACACATTGCTCATTGAATCAAACAATCCTTCCGAAATTAGAAAAATTGTCCGTAAATACAGAAAGAAGTCTTCATGCATTTCTGTTTTGGGAGGTGACTTGAAGGTCAATCGTACATCTTTGGAAAATATTCAGATTGATGTGCTTTCAAAACCTTATCTTAAAAGATATGACTCAGGATTAAATCATGTTTTGGCAAAAGAGGCAAAAGACAATAATGTTGCAGTTGAGCTTGTATTCAGTGATGTCTTGAAGTCTTATCTCACACACAGATCAAAGATACTGGCTAATTTTAGAGACATCTATAAATTGCATAAAAAATATGATTTTCCTTTGATTTTATCATCAGGTGCTGAATCCGTTTTTGATTTAAGAACGGTTAAAGATTTTCAGGCTGTTTTTACCCAGTCAGGTTTAAGCGAATTGGAAGTTAAAAATTCATTTAAGACTTCAGAAAACATTTTGAAATTCAATAAGGATAGGAAAAACATGATTCTCTCTGGTGTAAGGGTGGTTGATTAGATGAAACTTAAAGTTCTTCCAAAATCTCAAAGAAAACATAATCATTATCTTGTTTTGGACATCAAATCCGAAGAGGAACTGACAAAAAATGATTTCACTTCAATCGTATGGGATGCATGTGTTCGTTTTCAGGGGGAAAACAATACGTCCAATTTCAATTTATGGACTATTGAACTGATTGATAAGGACAATATTTCATTTTTCAATGAATATAATGCTATTTTAAGATGTCAAAGAGACTTTGAAGATGAAGTCCGTTCCAGTTTGGCACTGGTTAATAATTACAATAGAAATAAAATTTCAATAACCTGTATTGGCATTTCAGGCACCATAAAAGGTTGTTCAAAATTCATTTAAATTCGCAGCTATGCTGCAGAGTTACTCCGTTCAGATTTCAAAAGATTGAGAAAAAACGTGGCGAAATTGGTTAATGTCGCTAAATTTTTATGAATCATGCTGAATTGTGTTATACTTTACTGAATCTATTTGAATTATGCTATTTATGGATTGAATGAATGTTTTATTCAAAATTGATTTTTTTTCAAAAAGTCACACTTCAAAAATATTTAATATGTAATAATATACTTTGGTCGTTTGAAAAATCATATTTATATAAACTATTGGTCGTTGAAAAAACCAAATTAAATAAATATTAATGTCTAATAATAATATAACTAAATTCTTTGGGGCAACTATTATGGAAAACAATGAAAAAAGGCAGTATCTGTTTAATGTTTTAAAAACAACACCTGACATTGTCGAATATTCAATCAAAACTCAAGATGATTAATTAAATAAAAGAAATGATTTTTTTGAATTAATAATCAGGAAATATACAAGTATTATACTTTCTTCCAAACTAAACTATTTGATTACTTAAATCCAGATAAAATGGTAACTATACAATTTTTCTTGTGACTACTTTTTGCTGCTATGTAATAATATCTTCTCAAGTTGATGATTAGATATTTTTTGGATGTGGGTTAATATTCGATTTCATTTAATTACTTTTTGTTATTTAAAAATAGAAAACTTTATAAATAAATTAAATATATAAATAACAATTGGATTTATGGAAAAAAGAAAAAAATATTTTAATTATATTTCATGATTAAAATTAAAAGTACCTTTTCATGGAGATTTGGTTTTAATTTTGTATTTTTTAGTAGTTGAATTTAAAAATTATATTTATAAAATTATTTATTAAATGTGAGGTAATAATATGCAACCTTTACAAAATGCTGGATATGATAGGGCTATTACTGTATTTAGTCCAGATGGAAGACTTTTCCAAGTTGAATATGCAAGAGAAGCTGTTAAAAGAGGTACCACATCAATAGGTGTTAAATGTCCTGATGGTATTGTTTTAGCAGTAGACAAAAGAACTACTTCTACTTTAGTAGAATCATCATCTATTGAAAAATTATTTAAA
Source organism: Methanobrevibacter sp. (assembly GCA_017434555.1). Taxonomy (GTDB): domain Archaea; phylum Methanobacteriota; class Methanobacteria; order Methanobacteriales; family Methanobacteriaceae; genus Methanocatella. The sequence continues at coordinate 18,289 of JAFRFB010000051.1, forward strand.
ATAGATGAACACATTGGTGCAGCTACTTCAGGTCTTGTTGCTGATGCAAGAGCATTGGTTGAAAGAGCAAGAGTAGAAGCTCAAATCAATAAAATAACCTATAGTGAACCTATTAGAGTAGACAGCCTAGCTAAAAAATTATGTGATATGTTACAGTTATATACCCAAAACGGTGGAGTAAGACCATTCGGTTCCGCTTTAATCATTGGTGGAGTATATAATGACAAATGCAAACTTTTCGAAACCGATCCTAGTGGAGCATTAATTGAATACAAAGCAACTGCTATTGGTTCAGGAAGATCCGCTGCAATGGATATTTTTGAAGAGCAATATAAAGATGATTTATCCATCGACGAAGCTATTGCATTAGCAGTAACTGCTATTAATGACGCTACCGAACATGATACTACTTCAGACAATGTTGAAATAGCTGTCATTAAAAAAGACGATGGTAAATATGTAAAACTTTCAAAAGATGAAGTAACTTCATACATCGATGACGTTCTTGGTAAAAAAGAAAGCGAAGAAGAAGATGTAGAAAGTGAAGAATCTGAAGAATAAATGTTTTGATTAATTTTAGTTGAGGGATGTTTCAATGGTAAATGTAGATGAAGCAATAATAGCTAAATATGAATATAGTGGTGAACATTTCGAAATATTGGTTGACCCTGATTTGGCAGCTGAATTTAGAAATCCTGATGGACAGGATGTTGCCATTGAAGATCTTTTAGCTGTTGAAGAAATTTTTAAAGACTCCAAAAAAGGAGATAAAGCTTCTGAAGAAGCGATGAATAAAATATTTGAAACTACAGATCCTATTGAAGTTTCTAAAATAATCCTCGAAAAAGGAACTGTTCAACTGACTGCAGACCAGAAAAGACAGATGCAGGCAGATAAAAGAAAACTAGTTATTAATAAAATAGCTAAAGAAGCTATTAATCCACAAAACGGCCTTCCTCATCCTGTTCAAAGAATTGAAAATGCATGTGATGAGGCAAAAGTTAAATTCGATCCTTTTACTTCTGTAGACCAGCAGGTTCAAACAGCTCTTAAGGCTATTAAACCGCTTATTCCAATTAGATTTGAAAAAGTTAAAGTGGCTGTTCGTTTACCTGGTTCTGCAGCAGGTAGTGCTTATTCTGTTATTCATGGATTTGGTGAAATTTTAAATGAAGAATGGCAACAGGACGGTTCATGGATTGGTATTGTAGAAATGCCTGGAGGCCTTCAGGATTCTTTTGCTGCTAAAATGGCTGAGATTTCAAGTGGTGAAGCAGAGACGAAAACTATTAAATAATTTACATTCATGTTCATAGAGTGGGATTTTTATGATATATGTGGAAGATAAAAATTTAGTAATTCCTGGTCAAATATTGGCAGATGACGATTATTATCCAGGAAGAGGAACTTTTAAAGAAAACGGCAAAGTCTGTTCTTCTTTAATTGGTTTAGTTTCTCTAAGAAATAAGAAAATTCGTGTAATCCCTCTCAAAAGCAAATATGTTCCTAAAAAGGGAGATGTTGTAATCGGTAAGATTAATGATGTCAGATTCTCAATGTGGGATGTAGACATCAATTCTCCATATTCCGGAATTTTACCTGCTTTTGAGGTATTTGGTAGGGATAAAAAAGAACTTAATAAAGTATACGATGTAGGAGATGTACTCTTTTTAAGAGTAATTGATGTAGATGAAGTTAAAAAAGCCAAACTTGGTTTAAAAGGCCGTGGATTAGGTAAATTTAAAGGAGGAATCATTGTAGATATCTCTCCAACAAAAGTTCCTAGATTAATCGGTAAAAAAGGTTCCATGATCAACATGATTAAAAATAAAACCAATTGTAAAATTGTCGTTGGTCAAAACGGACTTGTTTGGGTTAAAGGAAATGAAGACATGGAACAGCTTACCCGTGAAATTATCCATACTATTGAAGCTGAAGCTCATACTTCCGGTTTAACAAATAAAATTAAAAACAAATTATGCTTAGCTATTGACGGCGAGTTACCTGTTGAAGAAACAGAAGAAGAATTTGTATTGGAAAAACCTAAACTTCAAAACTTCAAAGAAGAATTAGAGCAAGAAGAAAGAGAAAAAGCTGAAGCTGAAAAAGAAATGCAAGCTGAATCTGAAGTTGAACAAGACAGTGAAATCGAAACTGAAGAGGAAGCTGATGCTGAAGAAGATATTGAAGCTGAAGCTAGTGAAGAAAAAGATACTGGGGATAAACCTAATTTTTATGATGTTATCGAAGAGTTGAAAAAGAAAAGTCAAAGTAGAAAAGATAAAAATTTATCCTACAGTGATAAATCAAATAATAATTCATTTATATTAAATAATCGATAATTTCTGTTTATGAGGTTGATAAGATGTCTGAAATGATTAGAGAGGATGGTAGGAAGTATAACGAATTACGTCCTATTAAAATTGAAGCAGGCGTTCTTGAACGTGCTGATGGTTCCGCTTACCTTGAAGTAGGTGGAAATAAAATTTTAGTTGCTGTTTATGGACCTAGAGAATCATATATTAGAAGGTTACTTGAACCTAATACTGGTGTAATTAGATGCAGATATAATATGGCTCCATTTTCAGTGGATGACAGAAAAAGGCCAGGTCCTGACAGAAGGTCATCTGAAATTTCAAAAATTACTGCAGATGCATTAAGACCTGCGTTAATGTTGGAAAATTACCCACGTTCAATGGTTGATATTTATATTGAAGTAATTGAAGCAGAAGGTGGAACCCGTTGTGCTGGAATTACAGCAGCTTCCGTTGCTCTTGTTGATGCAGGAGTTCCTATGAAAGATATTGTTGTAGGATGTGCTGCAGGTAAAGTCAATGATGAAGTTGTTCTTGATTTATCTGAAGTTGAAGATAAAGAAGGACAGGCTGATGTTCCTATAGCTATCATGCCAAGAACTGGTGAAATTACTTTACTTCAAAGTGATGGAGATTTAACTGAGGAAGAATTCCAAAAAGCTATTGATTTAGCAATGGAAGGATGTATGAAAGTTAGTGAGCTTCAAAAAGAAGCATTAATGAAAAAATACTCTACAGAATAGGTGTTTAAAATGGATATAGTACCGGAAATTACAAGAGAAAGTATTACAAGCCTTATCAGTAATGATAAAAGAGAAGACGGTAGGGCACTTGATGAATATAGGGATATTTCTATTGAAACTGATGTTATTTCTAAAGCTGAAGGTTCTGCAAGAGTAAAAATAGGTGGAACTCAAGTTATCGTTGGTATTAAACCTCAACTTGGTAGTCCATTCCCAGACACTCCTGATCTTGGTGTATTAATGACTAATTGTGAAATGTTGCCAATGGCTGATCCTACTTTTGAACCAGGACCACCAGGTGACGATTCCATTGAACTTGCACGTGTTGTCGATAGGGGAATTCGTGAAAGTGAATTGGTTGATTTAGATAAGCTCTGTGTTGAAGAAGGTAAACACGTCTGGATGTTATTTATTGATTTACACATTATTGACAACTGCGGAAACCTTTTCGATGCTGCGGAACTTGCGGTTATGGCTGCACTTAAAAGCACTAAATTACCGACTGCAAGTGTTGTAGATGATGAAGTTGTAATCGATAAGGAAAATACCTTCGATTTACCAATCAATAATGAAGTAGCTATGTGTACTTTCGTTAAAATTGGTGATAAAATGGTTTTAGACCCTACATTATCTGAACAACGTGTTGCTAAAGCTCGTTTAAATGTTGGTGTTACCAAAGAAGGCAGAATTTGCGCTATGCAAAAAGGCGGTCAACAACCATTAACTAAAGAAGATATATTTTCTGCTGTTAATACAGCAATTTCTAAAACAAAAGAATTAGTCGAATATCTTTAAGTCCTCTGGACGATTAAGATTTCTAAATTCTTTTTTTAATATTTTTTTATTGTCAATTAAAACAAATTTTGTATCTATTTTTTCTATTACTCCTTTAATGTGCAGGGAGTCTTTTAAAATCAAATCTTTTATTGTAGGAATAATATTTTTATGATATATTGAATGCAGCGGTTCTGATGTTTTCAGCTTATTTTCGCTGTCATGGTATGGTACAACTGCCTGTATATTATCTGTTATTTCACTGAAAAGAGTTTGAATGGTGTTTTTTGTAACAAATGGGTTGTCACATGGAAATACTATTGCATAATCTGTAGAAATATTTTCAAGGCCGGTTAATATTCCGGATATCGGGCCTTTGTTTTTAATTTTATCCTCTACAAATTTCACTTCATAGTTATAATCTTGAGAATCGATAAATTCTTTATATTTATCAATTCTTTCAACATCATTTAAAACGATTATAACTTCATCTATTTCATTATTCAATGTGGAAAGTATGTATTTAATCATGGGTTTATCTTTAATAATTAAAGATCCTTTGTCTTGACCCATTCTTCTGCTCTGCCCTCCACATAAAATAATGCAAGATTTCATCTTTTTATTCCTTTACGTATGCATCTGCATTTTCATCAAATGGATTTGTACGCACTATTAATGCAATCATGTATGGGTAGTGTTTGTTAAGGTATCTTAAATAGTAAATCCATTCGTGAATTAACTTATTGTAAATTCTTTCCATATCTCCGTTAAGGTGATTGAAATCGATATCGCTGACTTTGCTTAAATCAGGTCTGTGTTCGAGTTCCTCATCCAAATGAAGAATTGCTGTCAATAATCCTGAAAATTCTTCTTTTTCAAGTAAATTTGGATTATTCAATAGATTAATTATAAACTCTCTTTTATTAACCAATAAATTTCTAACATTGGTTAAATATTCTTCTCTATTTTCCGGTGAAACATCTGCTTTAAATGGGATGTTTTTGTCTTTGATTTCTTTCAATTTGTTTTCATAGTCTTTATCATCCCAGTTTTTGATGGATTCAAGATAATTGGTATCTGCTTTATGTGCATTGACGGAACTTAACTGACCGATTAAATCGTTTCCAATTTCGGAAAAGAATGTGGACATAATCATATCAAGTTTTTCCAACATTGCTTCTTTTTCTTTTTTGCTTATAATTTCATCAAGTACAAATGCCACGATGAGTATATCTACAGGAATGAAACCTAAATGTGTCCAGATATAAGAGATGACATGTTCCGGATCTTTTAAAATCAGTATATTTGACCCGTAAATAACGATTATTGCAATAACCATTATTATTGAAAATTTTATTTTCCATCTGTTATGGCTTTCCATTTTATAATCTCCAAATATTTATCGTTTTTTAGCAGATATTATTGCTATCGGGTTTTCACTCATCATCATAATTCCACGGTCAAGAACTCTTCCTTTAGAGATATTCACTTCCATGATTCCCGGATTATAATTCAAATCTTTCAATTTGTTTACCGCTTCAACTTTCGTGTCAACCAGGATTGCAGTAACGATGATTCTTCCTTTTGGATTTAGTTTGGAGTCAATCAATTCTAAAATGTTTTCCAATTGTTTGCCGCTGCCTCCCACAATAGCAATATCAATATTTTCAACATCATTAAGTGCTTCAGCTCCATCGTCACAGATTAATGTAACGTTATCTCCAAGTCCGAATTTGTCAAGATTTTTCTGAGTCATTTCAATAGCTTCAGGATTTATATCTATTGATGTCACATGTTTGGCTCTTTGAGCAAATTCACATGTGATGCCTCCTGTTCCACATCCTACATCCACCACATTGTCAGTGTCCTTAACATCTGATTTGTAGAGTATTATTGCTCTTATGGCTTCTTTTGTAGGGCCGGGAACATCGCATGATTTAATAAAATCCATATCTTCTAACATTTATTCCCACCTTTTAAATAAATTATTTTCTATATTCAAGGAATCTAGGATTTTACCGACAACAAAGTTTATCTGTTCATCAACAGTGTCATGATTTGAATAAAATCCTGGCATTGCAGGTAAAATTATAGCTCCTTCTTGTGATAAGGTAAGCATATTTTTTATATGTGCAGTTCTAAGTGGAGTTTCTCTTGGAACGATAACAGTAGTTCTTCTTTCTTTTAAACTCACGTCTGCAACTCTTGTAATGGTATTGTCTCCATATCCGTTGGCTATTGATGATAATGTCTTCATGGAACATGGTACAATGGCTAAACTTTTAAATTTAAATGAACCGCTGTTAACTGATGCTGTTAAATCATCAAATTCATAATAACTGTCTGCCAATTTGATAATGTCTTCTATTTTCCAGTCAGTTTCTGTTTTTATCACGGTTTTAGCAGTATCACTAATAATTAAGCTATTTTCTATTTTCAATTCATTCAATGCTTCAAGAAGCCTTATTCCATATATTACTCCGCTGGCTCCTGTAATTGCAACAACTATCATTCTATCACTTAAAATAGTTTAATCTGATCATAATGTATTCCATGGAATTTTTCCCTGTCTATTTCAGGTAAATCCAGGTAATGATTTAATTTTAATTTGTCAAATCTTTCCTTTTCTTCGATTGGAACATAAACGCTGATGTCAGGAATATTGAATCTGGCTTTGCTTAATGCTCCTATGATATTTGAAATTTCAGTTAAAGGATATAATTTTTCGTCAACGTTGACCTGTGTTTTCATTTCATCGAAACGAGGATATTCTGCTATATTTATAAAGACATAGTTCCTGTCCATATTATAATCTTCAGCAATTTCTTCTTCAGCCTTTCTAAGGGTTTTCTGTTCGATTTTATATAATTTTTCAGGAGTTTTAAAGTTATCCAGCCTTATGGTTTTCACTCTTTTCGGGATAATTCTATTGTCCAGTCTGTTAATCATGTCTCGCACTATTTCATCGTCACTTTGTCTGAATAATGAAATGATGTCTGAATCATCATATTTGTACATGTCATGTTCATTGATTTTTCCGGAATCGATTTCCCTTTTTAAAGCTCTTCTAAACATGGAATTTACAATTCTTGTGGTGTGGTGCTGATAAACACTAGGATACATAAAATATCTTGATACTAAAGCTCCCTCAGCAGCCTGCACACCTTTTATGTCAAGCACCAATCCGTCATCCAGCTTTAAATTGGATATGATTCTTTCATAATCGATTACTCCGTATGCCACACCGGTATTGTGTGAATCTCTTAAAAGATAATCCATTCTGTCAACATCCAATTCTCCGGAGATTATTGGTCCCAAATGTCCGTTACCGTTAATGATTTCTGCAATTTCTTTTGTGTCAAATTTTTCATCGAGTAAGTCGTGCATTGATGTTTTTTCAATCACGTGTTTTGTAAGCTCTTCATGAGGAAATGAAAGCACTCCTTCGGATACGTGTGAAAATGGGCCATGACCAACATCGTGGAGAAGTCCGGACATTCTGACCAGTTCAATTTCATCTTCGGATAAGTCTAACTCAGTGGCCAGTTTTGATGCCAAATTCATTGTTCCGATACAGTGTTCAAATCTGCTGTGGTTTGCTCCGGGATATATTAAATTAATTAATCCTAACTGTTTGATTCTTCTAATGCGCTGGAACTGTGGCATATCCATTACTTCTACTTCAAATTCAGATAATCTAATATCTCCATACACACTATCCCTTATGAATTTTCTCTTTTTTTCCATACTGGTCACCCTATTATCTCATTCCAGGTATTATCGGCCACTTCTATAATATCATCGGTTATGTTTTTTAGTGTTGTCGTGTTTTGTGTTGTATTTTGGACTTTTGGAACAATTACTTCTACATTTTTAATGTCATGTGGTTCAAATCCATCATCTTCAATTGCAGTAAGTTTTTTAGTGTTGGTATTGTCTATAACAACTACGTTGGCAAATACACTACTTAAAACAAATGCCATCACTGCAATTATTATAAATATTAATAAATATACTTTGGTTGATTGTTTCATAATAACACGATTTTATTCTAATTTTAGATTTTAAACTATACTGATATATTATTTATATTCAAGTTTTATTTAACTTTTTTGTGCTTGGATTCTACGGTAATTTGAGCGGGATGTTCAATTTTTTTCAATTTTTCTTTCTCCTGATGTATCATTTTTTTATGGGGGATTAAGAATGTTTTGAATATAATGTTTTTAACCTTTATCGCATTTTTAATATTAAGCAATTTTAAAGTGGAATAAAATGAATCGTTTCATGACCAATAAATTAGTCAAAACACAATTTTAACTCCAAATTAAGCAATAATACACAACCATAAATATTTATGCGGTAAATTATATATTTAAATTAACTATATGTTTGATAGAGGTGATTTTTTGAGAAATATAATCGTTGTCGATTGTATATCTTCCGGAACAAATTATATTGAGGACATTGTTAATAGAGGTTATAATCCTGTTGTATTGGAATTGCAACCGGGTGGGGCTGATGAAGATGAATATAAACAAAAAATTAAATCTAATTATGATGTCATTAAATATGATTTTGATCTAATTTACGAAAAGGATTCTTATGATGAAACTCTTGAAATCGTTAGAAAATTAAACCCTTTGCTTGTTCTAGCAGGTAATGAACGTGGAGTTATTTTGTCAAGTAAGTTATCTAATGATTTGGGTCTTTTAGGCACTCCCATAGAAAATTTGGATGCTATGACGTTTAAAGATAAGATGCATGAAAGACTTTGTGAGGCTGGTCTTAGATATATTAGGGGGAAAGTTGTCACATCTATTGAGGAAGCAATAGAATTTTATGAATCTGAATCATTAAAAGAGGTTATTATAAAACCGGTTTATAGTTTTTGCTCTGTTGGTGTTTGTTTCTGTTCCAATAAAAATGAAATAATTGATGCAATGAAAGAATTATTCAATCAAAAGAATGCTTATGGTGATGACATTAACGAACTTTTAGTTCAGGAACGTATTGACGGTGAAGAGTATATTGTAAATACCACTTCCTGTGATGGTGTTCCTCGTTTAATTTCAATGTGGAAGTATGAAAAAGTAAAAACTTCTAAAGGAGCCATAGTCTATGATAGTGCTTGTTCAGTAAATAAATTAAATATTGGTGAAGCTGAATTAGTTGAATATGCATATGATGTAGTTAATGCAATTGGAATAGAATATGGGCCGGTTCATGGTGAATATATGATTGATGAAAAGGGACCTGTTTTAATTGAAGTAAATTGCCGTCCCTGTGGTTTGACCATGCCTGCTGAGTATTTGGACATGATTTTTTCTCAACATGACACTGATTCCATATTGGATTCCTATTTGAGTCCTGAAAATTTTGAAGAACAAAGAAAAAAACCTTATAGGCCTTCTGCATATGGCTGCATTAAATTATTTATAGTTCCTGAAGATATTTTTGCTAAATCTGCACCTATATCTAATATGTCCTCCAATCTGAAAAGTCATTATAGTACTGTTTTACAGTCAATTGATGGCAATGAGCTATTTGTTCAAACTAAAGATTTGAATACCAGCTGCGGGCATGTTTTTTTTAGTTCATGAGGATTTGGCTATTGTTCGTGAGGATATTGAATTTTTAAGAAGTGTTGAGAAAAATGCATTTGAATTAATTTTAAATGAAGAAGCTGATGAAAACTACGAATTGGATGAAGATGAAATTATAAGAAAACTTCAAAATATTATTCGGGTTTCTAAAAAATATGGAAATTGTCTACTAATCACTGATCAGGATATAAATGATATAAATGTTTTCCAAATAGGTTTAAGTGATATTGGCAATGTTCATGGAGCTTTTGATCATGTTCTTGTTAATTTAAATAAGAGTTTGCTTGATGTGAGAAGCGAAAAACGTGTTGAAATTCTTATTAATCTCTTTTCATATCTTAAAGTTGGAGGAATAATTTTTATTCCAAAAAGCACTTATGATTATTTCCCCGGAGGAAGAAAAGGAATTGAATCATTAATTAAAGATTTAAACTTAACTATTGAAGCTCCTCCATTCGGAATTAAAAATACAGTAATAGCATCAAAAAATAGTATTCAATAAAAAATTAACTAGTGCAGTCTAGTACTGCACTACAACACCATATATGTCATCGGAATCTACCCAAGTCGTAATTCCTTTCGTTTCATATAAAACTCCGTTCCTGTATTCAGATTCCACATTGGTATTGTCACTTGTTAAATAGATTTCATCTCCCTTTATCTGGGATACTCTTTTGATAATAACTCCATATTCTGATGAATTGGCCACTACCATATTTCCTACTTTCACGTTTTTGGTTTTTTCAACGATAACAGTCTGTCCATCATTTAAAGTAGGATACATTGATTTGCCCTGAACATGATATAAAACAGGAATCTTATTTTCACCTAAAGATGAATCAAGTTTAACCTTAACGTTATCCAAACCATGTGCAAGACAAATTCTTAAAATTCCCTGCTTTAAACTGTTAGCGTCTGCGGTAGTATTATTCATAGCACTGAATGTATACGTACAAATTTCTTTGTTCAGTTCATCAGTATTAACGCCGGCAAACGGGGATATTGTTGTCTGTGAAGTAACGTTTTCACCGTCCATATAAACGTTAATGGACTCTCCTACAAATAGGAAATATCCTCCCATTAATAGTAAAATAATTAATGCAATACCTATAGCTAAAACACCCTTGTTAGCCATTTAAATCACCCTTCATCCATGATATTTAAATCCATATTAAGCAATGCCTTCATAGTCTCTATATCAATCTGGCCTGGAGCGGTAACGTCTCTTCCTGCTGCAAAGGTAATCGGGGAATTAAATTTGGAGGCCATGACTCTGGTATAACTTCCCAAATCGCTCATGGAAATGGCAATAGTATTTTCACAGTGGGAAAGAATGGCCAGTATTTTTAAGGTATCATCCAAATCCTTTGGCATGAATGCAACTTTGGCAATGTCTCCAAGTTCCTGTTCCTTTTTAACGATATAGGTTATTTCATCAATTTCCGGGGTCTTTTCAAAGTCGTGGTAAGAGACAATGGTTTTAACGCCCGTGTCATGAATCATATTGATATATTCGTCATCGCTTTGAAGTTCAATGTCTACGTATTCAACTAAATCAGCACATTTATATAAAATATCAATCCTTTCTTCTTCTGATCCTTTAAAAGAACCTCCTTCTGTCGATATTCTATTGGTTGCAATCATAGGAAAATTAATTTCCTCAATTGTCTGTTTTATTTCATTAAAATCAGGATTTTTAAGTGCATCAATTCTGAATTCCAAAATATCTGCACCCTTATCAATACAGTCATTTGCAACTTCTATTACTTCATCAATTTTACTTTGAAAAATTGGAATAGCTATTTTAGTTTGTGAATACATTATTAAATATTTTTGAATATAGTTATAATTAATTTTTTCTAAAACTTTTGCTGATGACTTAATATTTAAATAAATTAACTAACATAATATATTACAGATAAAATTTTTATTTTATTAATTTTTTTAATTAAATAATTAAAGGTGTTATTTTGAAAGTTACAGCTATAGGTGCCGACATTTCTAAAAATGATGTGTCCTGTAGTAATACATTAGTGGAAAATATAGAGAATAATCTTTATAGACTTATTGAGTTAGGGGCTAGTCATGCAGCTTTAACCAATGTCACTGGTGATGATGTTGTTGTCACGGCATTTGTTGAAGACGATTTGCTTGAAACTGTTAACGGAGGTATAGTTGATATTTTAAAGGACTGTGCTGAAAACTTGGGGGATTTGTCTGGAATATCAGATGATGAATCTGAAGCCGGAGAAGGAATTTCCTATGCAGAGGCCAAATTCCGTCCGGGATACTATCCTGATGCAATTATTTTAGGTTTCGACACTTATGGTGGAGAACCTTTTGTTGGGGATGTTGCAAATTCTTCTATTAAGGCAGCCAGAGGAATGGATAATTTAACTGATGTATCAGATTTAATTGAGGCAAAGACAAGAAAAATCCCAGGAATAGGTTATGTTTCTTCTGAAACAGATGATCCTGTTGTTGTTGCCACTGTTGAAAATATAGAATCCGTTGGTGTTATAGCAAGTGCAATGATTGGAGCGGCCCTGGGTAATAAGAATACTTATTTGGTTGAAAGAGGAACAACCTGTAATGTATTGCCCGGCAGTGTGATTTTTTCCGCTACGGCATTAATGAACGGTAATGTAATAGATTTAGCTATTCCATTTCAAAATAAAACTAGAATTTTACGTTAATTAAGGGATGTTATATTATGATTTTATTAGATAAAAATACAAAATGTTTAGTTCAAGGAATCACTGGAAAGCAAGGTTCTTTCCATACAGAACAAATGTTAAAATATAATACCTCCATTGAAGCAGGTGTAACTCCTGGAAAAGGAGGTCAAGACTTCATGGGAGTACCAATTTTTAATTCCATCGAAGAAGCGGTAGAAGAAACTGATATCAACTCTTCAATCATATTTGTTCCTGCAAAATTTGCAAAGGATGCTGCTTTTGAATCAATCAGACATCTTGATTTGGTCGTAATCATATCAGAACATATTCCTGTTCATGATAGTTTGGACATTATGGCTTATGCAAAACAGATGGGAACTACTGTTATCGGCCCTAATACTCCTGGAGTCATTTCTCCTGGCGTCGGTAAATTAGGAATCATGCCTACACATATCTTTGATGAAGGAAATGTCGGTTTAATTTCAAGAAGCGGTACATTAACCTATGAAATTGCAAGTGAACTTACACGTGCAGGAATCGGACAAAGTACCTGTGTCGGTATTGGAGGAGATCCTGTTGTAGGTACCAACTACATTGACATCTTAAAAAGATTTGAAGCTGACGATGATACTGAAGCTGTTGTTTTAATTGGAGAAATAGGTGGTAATGCTGAAGAAAAGGCTGCTGAATACATTAAAAATGAAATGACAAAACCTGTTGTATCATATATTGCAGGAAGAACCGCACCTCCTGGAAAAAGAATGGGTCATGCAGGGGCTATCATTCAAGGAAATACTGGTACTGTTGCAAGTAAAACTGAAGCTTTAAACGGTGCTGGTGTAGAAGTAGCAAAAATGCCATCTGAAATTGTTGATTTACTTAAAAAGGAAATATAATATGACTCATCAAGAAATTATTGATAAATTATTGAACGGTGAAATAAAACTCTACCAGGTAGATAAGGAAGTCTCAGCCAAAGAGGCCACTGATATTAGGCGTGAATTTTTAGAACAGAAGTATTCCATTAATTTGGACAATATTTCTAATTATACTCTTGATATGGAAAGGGCTTCAGCCAGAAACATCGAAAACTCAATAGGAGTTTTGCAGCTGCCTATGGGAATTGCAGGGCCTTTGAAAATAAACGGTGATAACTGCAAGCGTGAGGTTTATATTCCTCTTGCAACTTCCGAAGGAGCACTTGTAGCTTCAATTAACAGGGGAGCATCTACAATTACTGCTTCAGGTGGTGTCAATGCACACGTTCTATCAGATATCATGACACGTGCACCAGTTATTAAAACTGAAAATGCTACACAATCAATGGAAATCAAACAATGGTTTATTGATAATTTCGCTGAATTAAAAGAAATCGCTGAAAGTACAACATCTCACGGAAAGCTTCTTAAAATTGATCCTATTTTAATTGCAGGGTCCTATGTTTACCCACGTTTCGTCTACTCTACCGGAGACAGTATGGGTATGAATATGGTAACAATCGCTACAGAAAAGATTTTGGATAAATTGGCAAGTGAAACCACAGCACGCCACATTGCACTAAGCGGTAATGTCTGTGTTGACAAAAAACCTGCAGCAATCAATATGGTTGAAGGGAGAGGAAAAAGTGTTGTTGCAGATATTTTAATTCCTGAAGAAATTGTAAATAAGAAATTAAAAACTACTGCAGAAGCAATGGCTGAAGTCAATATTGCTAAAAATCTGATAGGTTCTGCTGTTGGTGGAAGTCTGGCTTATAATGCCCATTACGCTAATATGGTCGCAGCTATATTTTTGGCTACCGGTCAGGATGCAGCTCATGTTGTTGAAGGATCATTGGGTATTACAACTGCTGAAGCTCGTGATGGAGATTTATACTTCTCAGTTAACCTGCCTGATTTACCTGTTGCTACTGTTGGTGGTGGAACCAGTCTTGAAGTAGCTAATGAAGGATTGAATATTTTAGGTGTCGCAGGTTCCGGAAAAGCTCGTGAATTTGCTGAAATTGTTGCAAGTACTGTTCTTGCAGGAGAATTATCATTAGTAGGTGCTTTAGCTGCAGGACACTTGGCAAGAGCACATCAAGAACTAGGCAGAGGTTGAAATGATGGAAGACATTGACAATTTGCTTTTACCTGAAATTAATTTGGAAACTGATGATATTATAATGAATATTGCAGTTAAAAAAGACTATTCAGTAATCGAAGATATTGACCAAAGAAAAGAAGAGTTTATCAAGGATTTAAAAGCTTTCATTGAAGAATTTTCTCAAACAGAAGAATCTAAAGAATTCATGAAGTATTATGATTAGTCTTTTGAATTAATTATTTTTAATACTTCACTGACATCCACTTTTGTTTCATAACATCCTGTTTTTTTAAGCAATGTGCCCTGTGGGCAAAAATCAGATAGCAGCATCATTATCTGATTTAAATCCTCATGGCATGCAACGCCCACTACTGCCTTGAACTTATTTTCCCTAACTATTTTTTTAACAAAGCTTGATCCGGGTACGATATAGAGTTTATAACCTTTAGGTTCAGCTTTCTTTTTAATGACTCCAATGGAGCATAATCCGCAGCAGGTACAGTTAACACCATCCTTTTGAAGTGTGGCCGGACAGTCTCTATGCCTTAAGCAATGTGGTAAAAATATTAATGTTTCCTTTGCGGGAATCTGTTGGAATTTCTTTTTATTGATGTCATTTCTTATTTCTATACTCATGTTGTCAATTAGATGCTCATCAAGTTTTAAAAGCTTTGCAATTGATTTAAATGGTGAATAAAGAGTGTCAATTATAAATAAAAGGCCTTTTGGAAATATAATTATTCCCCTTTTCAAAAAGATTCTTCCGAAAAGCAGTGCTATAATAAATAATATTACAATTAAAATAATGATTAATACAATCAGTTGGCCTAAAAAAGTATAAATAAAATCAAAGTTAATCATTTTAAAACCTTTCAATAGTGTAATTTTCATAATTTTTATTTAATTTTACGCCAGTTGATGTTTTAACGATAGATAATCCTGATAATGAGTCGCATGAACATAATACGTCCTGTTCAGGGTGTGTTCCTGGAATAATATTGCAGTTCAAATTAACCTTTTCGCCTACAGACAATACCTGCGCTAGTCTTTTAACGGAAGGATGGTCCTTATTTAAAATGACTATTGGTGAGTCCTCTTCACGGGTTAAATAGGCTTGTGACCTTATTGCACGTTTGTCTTTTTTAAAGTTAGATACTGCTATGATGTCGTCCTTTTCAAGGAATTGAACAATCTCTTCATTGTCCTGTGTGGCTATAAACAGCATTTTATTGTCATGTGCCACTTTTACAACACCGACAATTCCTCTTTCGCCTTCCAAAAATAATATTTCATCATAGTTAAAATCAATATCCATTTTATCCCAAAAAATAAAAAAAGAAGAATAAATAATTATTTATTCTTTTAATTCAACGTTATCGCTTTGGCAAGACGGGCAAACAACTTTCTTACCAAGGCCTTTGAATTCATTTCCACAGTCTAAACATCTATATCTTTTTGTTTTCAATTTATTCAAATCAATGTCGGCCATTGGCCCACCACTAGAACACATCTAAAATCACCTTTATAATATTATATATTAATTATATAATTAAATTTTTCTTTTGTTTTCTTTGAATCAAATCGAGTTTTTTGATTTTTTCAAAAATTTTATTTTCTTTAGTAATACTGTACAATAGGCGATAAAAGAACAATGACTGATTTAGGAGATTATCCTTTTCATATTCCATTGCCAGTTTTTCCAGGTTTTCAATTATGAACAGATCAACTTCGAGTTTAATGTGCTTGTCATGCATCAATTCTTTACATTTCTCATCATTTAAAGAAATATTATATGATTTTTCAAGCTGTTTTATTCTCTCTTGGGTAAATGGATCATTTTCATATTTTAAGCTGTATCTGTAACATGCAACAGCTAGTTCAATGTTGCTTTCTTCATAATAATAAAATCCCAGATTCCTGTAACCCTGTGCAAGTTCATATCCTGAGTATGCATATCTAAGGGCATCCATCGTATAGAAATAGAATTTATTGAATGTCGGTGCTCTCATCTTGTAGATATCACATAGCTCCAGTATGATTTTTGTTGATACGGGGTTTATTCGTAATGCTTCTTTTAAAGCATCTTCTGCTTCATCCAAACATGCTGCATTTCTTAATAAAAATCCGTAAGCATAATATAATTCTTCCAAAGGCTGATTGTCAGGAATGTATCTAAGTTCCTTTTTACACCCTATAAACTCATTGAATATTAATTCCTCTAAAGGATTGGAAAAGCTGTGGTACTCGTTAATTTCATCATTTTCATAGAGTTTAGGTTGCGCTTTTATGAATGTATCAATTTTTTCAAGGGCAGTTTCATAGTCATTGTTCTGTATATAAAATTCGGCTTCAATCAATGTTTCCTTAATGGGATTTTCTTCATTAACAATCCTTTCGAATTCTTCCTGCTCTTCGGGGGTTAAACATTCCCAAATCATTCTGGAGATTTCTTTAATTATTTCCGTTGAATATTCATGGGTTTTATAGATTTCAATTTGAGAAATTAAATATCTTCGGTTCAGCTCATTGTTTGCACCGAGGTTTCTTTTTATATCTTCAATGACTTTTTGATACATATATAATATTATATAACTTCATCTTTTAAAATTTAATAGGTTTTAAAAAATAATTTAAATTATAAATTAAATCTTATTTATTTAATAATTGGCTATTTTCTCTTTTTTTATCATTTAACAATGTAAGTGAGTACTTAAATTCGAAAACATTTATATGTGGTCTTTTTCAAATAATATAACTAAGTAGATGTATTAAAAAATAATCATTTACTTTAAATTTAATTAAAGGGGATATTATGAATAAAATAATTTTGTGTTTATTGTTAATTGCAATAGCATTTGTTGGGGTCTGTGCTGTTGCAGCATCTGATGTAGATGATGTTATTGTTCCTATAGATGATCATTCATCTCCGGACATTACTGATGTTCCTACGATTGTTATTCCTGGAGGAGATGGGCCTGGTGTTGAGCCTACTGGGGAAATAGAAATTATACCTCTTAGTATTCTTGAGGGTTTTTCAGATAACTGATTAGTAATATAATTAAATCAAGTTTCTCCCATAATTAATATAAGTGCTTTTTTAAGCACTTATTCTTTTTTATCTAATTTTTTTAATTTTCATTAATTTTTCAAAATAAGGCAATATTTTTATATTATCACAAATCAATATTATTAATGTATAATGGTTATACAATATTATGAAATTAATTTTAAAGGTGAAAATATATGGCAAATCAACCAATATTTATTCTTCCTGAAGGAACCGAAAGATATTCTAAAAGAGATGCTTTAAGAATGAATATTACTGCTGCTAAAGTATTGGCAGGTATTGTAAGAACTACTCTCGGTCCTAAAGGAATGGACAAAATGCTTGTTAGTGGTATGGGTGATATCACTATTACAAATGACGGTGCAACTATCATGAGAGAAATGGATATTGCACAGCCTGCAGCACGTATGCTTGTAGAAACCGCTAAAAAACAAGAAGATATTGTTGGAGACGGTACTACTTCTGTTGTTGTTATTGCAGGTGAATTATTAGCTAAAGCTGAAGAATTATTAGAAGACGGTATTGCAACTTCTGTTGTTGTTAAAGGATACAGAAATGCAACTAAAAAAGCTGTTGAAATATTAAATGATATAGCTATTGATGCTGATGATAAAGAAACTCTTAAAAGTGTAGCTGTAACTGCAATGAGTGGTAAAGGATCAGATTATGCAAAAGAACATTTAGCAGAATTAGTTGTTGATGCTGCTTTAAGAATTGAAGAAGACGGTGAATCTGACATAGACAATATTAATATTCAAAGGGTTTCCGGAGATTCTGTGGAAGATTCATTTTTAGCTGAAGGTATTGTTATCGATAAAACTCCTTTATCCAAAAACATGCCTGAAAGTGTTGAAGATGCAAAAATTGCAATCATGAAATATCCTATTGAATTGAAAGATATCAACACCAGCACTAAAATTGATATTACTTCTCCTGATCAGTTTGCTGCATTTTTAGATAATGAAGAAGAAATGATTAAGGATTTAGTTAACCAGATTGTTGATTCAGGTGCTAATGTATTGTTCTGTCAAAAAGGTATTGACGATTTGGCTGAACACTATCTTAAAAAAGCAGGAATCATGGCATTTAAAAGAGTTAAAAAATCAGATATGGAAAGAATTGAAAAAGCTACCGGTGCTAAATTGGTCACTGATATTGAAGACTTATCTGAAGATAAATTAGGTCACGCAGGTAAAGTTTATCTCGAAAAACTCTTTGATCACAAATTAACTTTCATTGAAGAATGTGAAAATCCAAAAGCATCCTCAATTGTTTTAAGAGGAAGTACCCGTTATGTAACCGAACAAATCTCAAGAGCTTTAGATGATGCTTTAGGTGTAGTAGCTGCTACCATTGAAGAAGGTAAAGTTCTCATTGGTGGAGGAGCTTGTGAAATTGATTTGGTAAAACAGTTAAGAGATTATGGTGAATCTGTAAGTGGAAGAGAACAATTAGCTATTTTAAAATATGCTGAAGCTTTAGAAATCATTCCAAAAACCTTAATTGAAAATGCAGGTTTAGATACCATTAACTTAATTGCTGATTTAAAAGCTGCTCACGAAGACTCAAATGCTATTGGTATTAATGTATTCTCAGGTAAAGTTGTTGACATGAAAGAAGACGGCGTTATTGAACCTTTAAGAGTAAAAGTTCAAGCTCTTCAATCTGCAGGCGAAGCTGCTGAAATGATATTGCGTATTGATGACATGATTGCAGCTAGAAATGCACTTAGTTCAACCGGTCCTGATGAGTCTGGAAATGATGCTAGTGGTATGCCTCCAATGCCTCCAGGTGGTATGGGTGGAATGGGTGGTATGCCTCCAATGATGTAAACTTGATTTACATCATTTATTTTTCTATTTTTTTTATTAAAATTATTAATTATTTTAAGTTTTTTGTAAATATTTGTTATTTTTGATTTTAATAATACATTATTCATTGAATTTAATATAAGAATTATTATACTAATTTTTTTCATTTTGATAATAGGCTTTAACCTAGTTGATAAATCCATATCCTTTAAGCTTTTTATTAGTAAATCTACATATATTTTTACTTATTTGGTTATTTTTACAATTTTTTAGTATTTATTTTTAAAATTCGTTCCGTTTTAAGCCATAAAAATAATAAATAACTTTATATAAGATATTCTTAATAATTATAAACATAATGGAAAATAGGATTTTTCCATAGTTGTTAAATACGTTATAGGAGGTTAAGTATTTTGAAAAAAAGAATATTCTTGACATTAATAATATTGATTGCATTTTTGTCGGTCGGTGTTATTTCTGCAAGTGAAATAAATATGAATGATAACTATACCGCTCAAGTTTCAGACGGTGATTTGTTAGCTGTTGACAATGGAGGTGTAGAATCAGATTCTTCAAATATCTTATCAATTAACAACGTTGATACAAGCGTGGATGAAAACATTATGGGTGCAGGCAATGAATCAACGAAAAAAGCCGTTAAAATAGATGCACCGGATATAACTTTATATTATAAGAATGGAACAAAATTTATAGCTACTTTAAGTGATATTGATGGAAATAAGTTAGCTAATCAGACTTTATTAATTTCAATTAATGGGATAAATTATACTAGAACCACCAGCAGTGATGGTCAGGCTTCAATTGCTGTTAATTTGAATCCTGGAGAATATAATTTTGATGTTTATTATAATGGTAATGATTATTATTTAGATACTAAAACAACTGCTAAATGTGAGGTTTATCCTACAATTTCTGGTGAAAATCTTGTAAAATACTTCAGAAATTCAACACAATACTATGCTACATTTTTAGATGGTGATGGTTCTCCATTAACTAATGCAACTGCTACATTCAATATTAATGGTGTATTTTATAATCGTAAGACTAATGCAAATGGTACTGCCCAATTGAATATTAACTTAGAACCGAAAGAATATATATTGACTGCTATACATCCTGTTACTGGATATACATATAGTAATACTATTACTGTATTGAGCACTATTTCTGGTGATAATTTAACTAAAGTATATAGGGATAGTCATCAATATTATGCTACATTTTTAGATGGTGATGGTTCTCCATTAACTAATGCAGTTGCTACCTTTAATATTCATGGTGTATTTTATGATCGTAAGACTAATGAAAATGGTACTGCTCAATTAAATATTAACTTAGAAGGTGGAGAATATATAATAACAGCATATCACCCTAATGGTGAAATGCATGCTAATACCATTAAGGTCCTAGGTTCATCTAGTACATATATGATTGTTAATAATTATACTTACTTTGCTGATGATACACAAACTATTGATGTTACACTAATGAATGAGTTAGGTTATGGTGTACCTAATCAGAATATTGATATGGATTTATTTGGTAGAACAAGTATTCTAACTACTGGTGATGATGGTGTTGCTAGTATAGATGTTATTTTACCACCAGGTTATTTTACTCCTACTTTCACATATGCAGGTTCAAGTCCATATAAAGCATCTACTGCAACTGGTACTATTACTATAATGGAAGGTTATCCTGTATACTTCAATACAAGTAGCAGTATTATATATTATAATAATAAGGAATCATTTGATGTTACTGTATTTACAGATAATGGTGTTGTTATTCCAAATGAACCGGTCTATTTCACGGTTAATGGCGTAACTTATAAAAGAACTACTAATGCTAATGGTACTGCAAAATTAAATATTAATCTAGAACCTGGTATTTATCCAATTTCATATAGGTTTAACAGTACCAATTATGAAGACTTGACTGAAAATATAGATCTTTTAGTAATTGATGGTGCTGAATCTGAACTTGTTGGTGAAAATACAACAGTTGCTTATGGTGCAGGTGAAAAATTCTATGTCTCATTAAATGTCGGTGATGTGGGATTGCCATATAGGACTGTGATACTTAACATCAATGGTATTAATTATACCAGAACAACTGATGAGTATGGTTTTGCCGGTATTGCAATTAATCTTAATGTCGGAACTTATCTCATAAAATATTACTATGCAGGTGAAGACAGGATTGATGCATGTCAGGGTGAAGCATATGTCAGAGTAAAAGAAAATATTCCAACTTCATTAAAATGGATGTCCGCTTCCAAATTTATTGCTGATACAGATATTATTCTTAAAGTTGCATTGTATGATGATAAGAACAATCCATTAGCTAATCAAGCGGTTTTCTTTAAAATCAATTCTAAAGAATATGGCGAAATTACAGATTCACAGGGTATAGCTTCATTAACTATAAAATTAAATGCAGGTACCTACTTGATATCCTATTCATTTGACGGCAATGAGGATTACTATGCAAGTGAAGGTTCATCTCAGATTACTGTTTCTAAATCAGGTGTTTCAAGCGGATTTGGTTACTGGTCATTTGGTAGGGATATGGAAAGCATTGATTTAGCTCAATTTGCATCATTAGGAACTACTGATATATTATTAAACTTCTATGCATTTACACTATATGGCGAATCTAAAGTTGTATCATGGATTGAAAAAGCAAATTCCTATGGAATAAATGTCCATATCTGGATGCAAGTATTCTATTCTGGAGGATCCTGGGTCAACCCGGTCTCTGGCGGATCAGTTAATCAGGCATACTTCAATCAAGTTATTAACGAAGCAAAATACTATGCTGGATTAAAAGGAGTGGCCGGTGTTCACTTTGATTACTTAAGATATCCTGGTACTGCTTATAAAACCAGTGGAGGTACAGCTGCAATTACAGAATTTGTAAGACAGGCTACAACCGCATGTCGTGAAGTAAATCCTAACATTATAATGTCAGCCGCTGTAATGCCTGAAACCACTAATGATATCTATTATTATGGTCAGGACATTCCTGCTATTACTAAATATCTGGATGTAATTGTTCCAATGCAATATAAAGGAAATTACGGTACTGGAACAAGCTGGTTGGCTTCAACAACAAAATGGTTTGTACAAAACTCCAATGGTGCTGAAGTTTGGTCAGGTTTACAGGCATATATATCTGATGACAATCCTACAAAATTAACATACACTGAACTCTTTGACGATTCACAGACTGTTATGGATAATGGTGCTGATGGAGTTATAATGTTTAGATATGGTTTATCAGTATTTTTAGACTTCAATGATTTAGTAGATCCTTCATATGGCGATGTAATTGATATAGATGATGTTTTAAGTGCAGCATCTGATTTAAAAGCATACATTGAAGGAAATTATACGTTGCCGGGAAAAGTCAGTGTCGGTCTTGACAGCTTTACAGTTCCTCAGTTCCTATACCTTATGAGTGAAGCATTAATGATTTTAAATGGTGATGTTTCCGAAGATATTGTTTCAATAATTGTAACTGACCCTGAAAATAATGATGGTGATGTTATTTACAGCCAATTGGATCAAGCTGCATATATGGATGTTTGTAAACGTGTTAATGAGTATTGTATCTTAAATAATCAAGCACCATCCAGTATGATTGCTTTAATTGGTGATATTAAGTATGAAACAATGGTCTATATGTTTGCCCGTACTTTGGATTTCTATGTATCATATTCTGCACTTCCTGCTATGGTATTGGTAAATAATTTCTTGGATCAACCGACTTTAACAGTTAATATGCTTCCAAGTTATTCAACAGAAGAATACAGGTATATTAACTATACCACAACCTGGTTGAATTACTGTCCAAATTGTGAATACTATGGAACTCTCCTTATTAATCCAAAAGGAACCTATGAAGGTGAATTAACTTGTTATCACTGTGATAGTGATTACTGTGGTGTCACTGGTCATGAAAAGATTATAGGTTCTACTTCAGAATTAACAAGACTTTCCGAATCTGTTCCTACAGATCCTGGTGAATCTGGAGATGAAGTTTCTATTTTAAGCATTGTTGAGGGTGCATCTTATATGGCGGCTTATTATGCCGAAAATGAGGAATTTCCGGATTATATTATTGTGGAAGAAGGTAAATACACTATCCAGCAGTTCCTATACTTGATGACTAGGGCTACTGTACAGATTGAAGCTTCAAATTTCAGTCCAGTTACACTTGTGGATATGACAGGACCTGAAACTCCATCCGGAGATGCTGTCGACGGTGACTTATCAAAAACTAAATATCTTGATGTTGCAAATAGGGTTGCTAACTTTATTAGTAATAATAACCTTGTTCCAAATTATGCTTCATCTGATTTAGGTAGAATTGCATATGCTACATTAGTGGACACATTCTCACGTGTATTGGACTATTATGGTGATAATGGTGCATTACCTGCTTCAGTTCATGTTAAATATGTTTCCCCTTCATCAAAATCCATATCTGATTTATCTAAATCATTGATTTCAGGATTGACTTCAACTAGGGAAAAAGCTACTGCTTTATTCAACTATGTAAGGGATTACATTACATATGAATTCTATTATGATACTCAAAAAGGTGCTGAAGGTACATTAATCGCTGGTTCAGGTAACTGCTGTGACCAAGCTCAACTGCTTGTTGCAATGGGAAGATCTGTTAATTTAACTGTCAGATTTGCTACAGGATACTGCCATTTCTCAAGCGGTTCATGGTATGGACATGTGTGGGCTCAATTCCTGGTTGATGGCGTCTGGATTAATGCAGATCCAACCAGTACCAGAAACTCATTTGGAGTTATCAACAATTGGGATACCTCTTCATACACTGACAGAGGAACATATGATATTTTACCTTATTAGGTCTGAAATCGTAAAATAATAATTAAAATTAGTTAATAATTAATTTTATTAACTTTTTTCCTATTTTTTTTTAAAATAAGCAACTTATTTTTTAGGCTAACCAAAACTTTTTTATACTCTTAAATTAAATATATTAATATTTATAAATTTAGGTGGATTTTTCATGGCTGATGATAAAATAAGTGAAAATATTGAAGAATATTTGGAAGTTCTTTATAGAAACGGTAGTAATAAAGAACAAGTATCAACCACAACTCTTTCTAAGGATTTAGGAATTGCTCCGGGTAGTGTAACCCAAATGCTTAAAAAATTAGAAAATTTAGGTTACATTGTTTATACTCCATACAGAGGTGCTACCTTAACAGATGAAGGAATGAAAATCGCTCAAAAAATCACTAGAAAACATAGAATTTTAGAGAAATTCTTATTGGATGTTCTAAAGGTTAAAGAAGAAAATATCCACGATCAGGCTTGTGAAATGGAACACACATTATCCGACGAAGCTGAAAGGGCTTTATGTACCATGTTGCACCATCCTGATTTATGTCCTGATGATAATGTAATTCCTGCATGTGATTTGGATTTTGATAGCTGTCAGCAATGCTTTTCCGTTAAAGACTTTGATGATGTTATCAACAGGAAATTTAACTTGCTTTCAATTTCTGAATTAAATCCGGATACTTCCGGTGTAATTTCATTCATTCGCGGAAATAGTGAACTCTTGGATTCAGTTGCTGATGCCGGAATTGCAGTTGGAAATAATATCCATTATTACAATAATGATGGAAATGAATTTGCAGTTACCATTGAAGATGAAAACTTTTCTCTTTCAGCTGAAATGGCAAATAACATTTTTATTAGGGTTTAAACCCTTAAATCTTTTTTTTAATTTATAAAATTTTCTATCTAAACAAATATTTTATATAACATCAACTTCATAATATATTGCATTAAAATAATTTTTTCTTATTTGGTGTTTTAATGCGTGGTAATTTATCTAATGAAATTGTATCAATTAAAATAGAAGAAGGCAGTAAACGACCTGTTGCTTTACATGAGAAAAGCTTTTTTGGTAAAATCGAAGAGGACACATTAAACCTTTCTTTAATTGAAGCCTGTTATTTAATGGAAAAAGACCGTTTGGATGTTTATGAAGATGATATCTTATGTACGGTGTCCTATTTAATCGATCTTTTAAAGGAAAGGGATTTATACGGCAGATATATTGTCTATCGTGATTTGAAGGATAGGGGTTATGTAATAAAAACAGGATTCAAATACGGTTCCGATTTCCGTTTATATGACCGTGGCAGGTCTCCGGGAAAAGGCCATTCAGATTTTTTAGTCAAAATCGTATATGAGAATTACGACATTTCAGCACTTGACTTTGCAAGCTATGTCAGGGTTTCTCACGGTGTTAATAAAAAATTGTTATTGGCAATTGTCGATGATGATTTGGACATAACATACTATAATGTTGAATGGACAAGACCATAACTTTAATTTATTGAAGATACAATATTTCAATTAGTTATTTAAATTACTATAATAATTATTAATCAAACATTTAATTTAATGAAGTTATATAAGTAAGGTGATAAAATATGATTGATCCATGGGCATCAACTAGCGTAGATTATGATAAGTTAATCAATCAGTTCGGTATTGAAAAAATTTCAGATATTATTGGAGATATAAAAGACCCTCAAAGATTAATGAAAAGAGGAGTAGTATTCGGACACAGGGAATTTAATCAAATTAATGACTTGATCAATAAAAAGGAAGACTTTGCAGTAGTAACTGGGATGATGCCGAGTGGCCAGATGCATATCGGACATAAGATGGTAGTCGACCAGTTAATATGGTATCAAAAGAAAGGTGCGATGCTGTCATTGCCAATTGCTGATTTGGAATCATATGCTGCAAGGAACATGAGCTTTGAGAAAGGAAAGCAGATTGCGGTAGAGGAATACCTCACAAACTGGATTGCACTTGGACTTGACTTGGAAAAGGATAATGTAAACGTATATCTTCAGTCTCAAAACAAGTTACTCTTTGATTTGGAATTCAAAGCATCAAGAAAAACCAATTTCTCCCAATTGCATGCTATTTATGGATTTGATAACTCAACAAATATTGCTCATGTGCAGGCGCCGTTAATGCAGGTGGCAGATATATTGCTGCCTCAAATAGAAGAGTTCGGAGGTCCAAAAAAGGTTGTTGTTCCTGTTGGTGTTGACCAGGACCCTCATATCAGGCTTACTAGAGACATTGCCCACAGGTTAAATGAGGAGTTAGGCTTCATTCAGCCAGCATCTACCTATCACAGATTCCTCACGGGATTAACAGGAGATAAGATGAGCAGTTCAAAGCCAAACACTGCAATCTATTTGAATGAGGAACCTGAAGTTGCTGCCAAAAAGGTAAAGACAGCTAAAACCGGTGGAAGAGAATCACTTAAAGAGCAGGAAGAATTAGGCGGTGAAGTAGACAAATGCGTTATCTATGAAATGCTGGTTTACCACCTCATTGATGATGACGGGGAACTTGAAAAAATCCGTGAAGAATGTTTGTCCGGAAATCTCCGTTGCGGTGACTGTAAGGCAAAAACCGCTGAATTGATGCAGGAATACTTTGAAGATTTAAAAGATAAACAGGTTGAGGCATCAGAAATTGCTCAAACAATATTATAATGAAGTAAAATCGGCTTTTTTGGAAAATAAAACGGCCATTTACATTTCTTTATTTATTCTTATTTTTTCTCTGATTTTAGGATATTTTTTGGAACCATACCTTTATAGCTATTTCAATCCTGTAGTCGATGATTTGTCAAATAAGGTCGAAACAGGCGTAGTTAAGCTGACTTTTGGAGATATTTTTTCAAATAACATCAAAATAATACTTCAGATGTTTATTTATGGATTATTATTTTGTTTGTCTGTGTTTTTACTGGCTTATAACGGATTTTTCGTAGGATATTATGTGGCTATTGCAAATAATCTTTCAAGAGTGCTTCTCCTGCTGATTCCTCACGGGATATTTGAATTGACTTCATGTGTTTTGGCCTGTTCATCTGGACTGGTCCTATTTAATTTTCTATTCAATTTCTTTAAGACATATTTAAAAGACGACATGACCTTGAAAAAAGCATTTTCAGACAATAGCTATAAAATAAAACAGGCTGTAATCATTTTCATGGTGGCAGTTTTTCTTATGGTAATTGCAGGTTTTGTAGAGGTATATCTTACAATCCCAATAGCCCATTTTTTCTTAAGATAATTTTTTATATTATTTCATTTAAATTATTAATATAGAATTTTTAATTTAATTTAGTGATATTTATGATACGTTGTGTTTCATGTGGAGCAGAATATGACGACGATGAAGTGATTTACACTTGTGAAAAATGTGGAAGTGTATTGGAACTCGTCAGTGATATTGATGTTTCTAAAGATATATTTGAGGGTAGAAAAGATACTTTATGGAAATTTAAAGAATGCATTCCTGTAGATGAAAGTAAAATTGTTTCTCTTAATGAAGGAGGAACACCATTTTGTAAATGTGATAAATTGGGAGAAGAACTCGGCGTTAATTTATATGTAAAAGTCGAAGGATCCAATCCTACTGGAAGTTTTAAAGACCGTGGTATGACTGTTGGTATGACTAAAGCTATGGAATTAGGTGTAAGTACTGTAGGCTGTGCTTCAACAGGTAACACATCCGCATCTCTTGCAGCATATGCGGCACGTGCAGGTTTACGCTGTATCGTATTTTTACCTTCCGGAAAAGTTGCTTTAGGTAAATTGGCTCAGGCAATGTTCCATGGTGCTGAAGTAATGTCTATTAACGGTAATTTTGATGAAGCTCTTGAAGCAATGACTGCTCTTGCTTTAGAAAAACATCTTTACTTATTGAATTCAATTAACCCTTACAGATTGGAAGGTCAAAAAACTATCGGTTATGAGATTTTAAGGGACTTGAACTGGGAAGCTCCGGATAGGATAATCTTGCCTGTAGGTAATGCAGGAAACATTTCAGCTATCTGGAAAGGAGTATCTGAGTTTTATAATGCTGGTTTTGTTAAAGACTTGCCAATGATGACAGGTATTCAGGCTGAAGGTGCATGTCCTGTTACCAATGCGTTTAGAAAAGGAGATAAAAGGGTTGTACCTGTTGAAAATCCTGAAACCATTGCAACTGCAATCCGTATTGGTGCGCCTGTAAGTGACATTAAGGCATTGAATGCAATCTATGACTCAAACGGTTACTCTGAAACCGTAAGTGATGAAGAGATTTTGGATGCTCAGAAATTGCTTGCAAGGACTGAAGGTATAGGTGTTGAACCGGCTTCAGCAGCTTCAATTGCTGGTCTTAAGAAATTGGTTGATCAGGGTGTAATCGATAAAGGTGAAACCATTACCTGTGTTGTAACCGGACATTTACTTAAAGACCCTAATACTGCTATTGATGCTTGTACTAAACCAACAGAGGTAGATGCAGACATCGATACTTTAAGAAAATTATTAATGGAATAATAATTTTTCTTCTTTTTTTATTTATCTTTATTTTTATATTTTTCTAAATTTTTTTTCTAATTTTTTCTATAACCTTGTAATACAATAATATATTATGTTTCAATTATTGACTTTGTAATGTTTGAAAAGTGTAGTGTAGTTGGTGATATATATCAAAATTTGACCCATTTTTACCAATAGATTTATATATGGGAAAGTTTAAAGTATTAGTATAAAAAAATGAGGTGAAAAAATGGAATTACCAATTGCTCCTGTTGGCAGAATCTTAAAAAATGCTGGTGCAGCTAGAGTATCTGACGACGCTAAAGAAGCATTAGCAGAAGCTATCGAAGATTACGGTAACGAAATCGCAGCAAAAGCTGTCGGATTCGCACGCCACGCTGGCAGAAAAACTGTAAAAGCAGAAGATATCAAATTAGCAATCAAATAGATGTATTCTGTTTAGTAAGAGTGGATAGTAATTTTTTAATTACTATCTTTTTTCTTTAAATACTACTTTTTTTTAAAAAACTTTTTTTGTATTAATTTTACGTGATTTTACTGATTTTTTGATGGTTATTTATTATAATCTTTAATTGTTTCAACGATATGATTCAATGCTTCTTTTGCTTCACGCATTAACGGATAGACTGCATAGACATGTGTCATTTCTTTTCCGACAATCAATTCAGCATCAACGCCGTTATCCTTTAATTTATCATGAAATTTGACAATATCCGGATATAATATTTCATGAGTTCCTACAAAAAGCGTAGTTTTTGGAAGTTTTTTCACTTCTCCGAATAAGGGGCTTATCTTATAGTCTTTTGAATCTAACTCACCTGCCCAGGCTTTACCCATTTCACGCAAACCGTCTACTCCAAGCATAGGATCAAATTCAACCTCATCATAATTTCCTGACATTGACACATCCACCCATGGAGATATTAAAATTAAATTTTTAGGCTGAGGCATATCATTGGTGGCTAAATATTCGCAAAATGCTGCTGAAAATCCTCCTCCTGCAGAGTCACCCATAATTATAACTGGCTTATCCATCGTCAATAAGTAATCATATAGTTTTTCTACAATTTCATAGCTTTCTTCATATGTATGATTTGGAGCAAGAGGATATATTGGCGCAAATACGCTTCCATTAATCTTTTTTGCAAGCTTATCGCAAAATAATATATGAGGCAGCCTAATTTCGTTTACATATATTCCTCCATGAAGATATATGACAAGGTATTCACTATTTTCAATGTCATTGAAAGTTACTATCTGACATCCAAACAAATCTTTGCTTTCAACTTTGCTGTGATATATCATTTTTGGTATTTTGTAGGGTTCATCTTCTTCAAGAGAACGTTCTTGCATATGTTTCCTAGCTTTTTCTGCATCGTCAACATATTCGCGATGCCTTTTTTCTAAAACTCTTTCAATAACTTTTGCCATTATTGACATTCTCTCACCTTTTTGTATAGCTATTTTAATTTATGTTTTTTTATTAAATAATGGATGGTGTTGATAGTATTTTTATTATTATTCTCTAAGAATTTCTCATGTTTTCTTAAATTTTACTTTCCAATTAATTAAATTTGTTTAGAATATTTTCTAAATGTTTAATATTTCAATAAATTAATATAAAAGTAAATTATAATATATTCATATAAATAACTTGCTTGAATGTTTAAATTAAAAAGAAGATTACTATCTGGGCGGTTTAGAAAATGGAATACAAAAAATGTGCTCTTTTGTTAATATTAACTATTTTCTTTTAAGTATTTCCGCAGCATATGCAATGGATAGTGGACATGCCGAATCAAATGATGAAATATTGGCTGATAATCCAAAAACATTCACACAATTAAGTTTGGATATTAATGCATCAGCTAATACATTTGATATTCACTCCGATTATGCTTTCAGCAGTGAAAGTGATGACAGTTATGTTATTATAGATAAGAATAATTTCACAATTAACGGAAATAATCACGTTATTGATGGAAATGATAAATCCAGAATATTTTTCATTTCCGGAGGCAATATAACAATTAATGATTTGCTTTTCATCAACGCTAATTTTACCCAAGGTGGAGCAATATATTCCCTTGGAAACATAACATTAAATAATGTCACATTCATCAGTAACACTGCTAATAGAGGAGGATCTGTATATATTGACTTTGGTGAACTAAATTGTTTGATTGTAAGTTTATAGATGGAAATTCCAGTTATGGTTCTGCAATATATTCATTTAATTCGAATACAAACATTGAAAATTCATATTTCACTTCCAAATATTTGGATACTAGGGGTTCTCTATATTCCAGATATGGAAATTTGTCAATAAAAGATTCTATTTTTACAGATATTTCATCAAATAGATTAGCTTCCGTTTATGCTTTATATGGTGATTTATTTATAGATAACTGTCTTTTCAAAAATATCACATCAAAGAATGCTGCAGCTATTTTTTCTCAAAATTGCAGAGTCTTTGTTAATAATTCTAGATTCAGTAATTTAAAATCCAATATATCTGCTGCTGCAATGGGATTAAATGAGTTTAAAGAATGTGAAATTGAAAACTGTACTTTTGTTAATCTCACTTCCCACAATAATGCCGGAGCAATATTTGCTGAGGCTGAAGATGAAAATAAATCTGCTGCAATCAAAAATTCCGAATTCGTTGATTGCAGTTACGGATTTGGTGGTGCTATTGTTTATTTGGAAGGTATTTTATCCATAACTGATTCAAAATTTGTTAATAATACTGCTGAATATTATGGTGGAGCTATTTATACATCTTTTGTTAATTTAAATATTATAAATTCTTCATTAACCGGCAATCGTGGTGAAAATTACACTGTATTATACTTTGATAATGGAGAATTATTTATTGTAAATTCCACTTTAACAGATAATAAAGCTTTAAATTCATCAGAGCCTGTTTATGCACTTTATTTAAATGATGCTGTGGCAAAAATTGAAAATTCGACTATTGACAATGGTGAATTTAATATTTATGGAAACTTTGTAAAAAGTTATGAATCACTAAACAACGCTCTTGATGAAGGTAGTGTTTCAATAGATAATCAAAATTACATTTATTATGTTGAAAACACTGGAGTTGTTCTTAATTTAACAAATAATCTTCTTATTTCTGAAGAATATCCTTCCAGATTCGATTTGCGCGAAATGGATTTGGATACTCCTGTTAAATATCAGGGAATGATGGGTTCCTGCTGGGTATTTTCTGTTATTGAATCATTGGAATCTGCATTGTTAAGGGCAACCGGTTTGGAATATGATTTTTCTGAAAATAATGTGCAGGATCTTGAAATAAAATATTATCCGACAGGGTCTACAACATCAACTGAAGGGGGATATGAGCTTTGGTCTTTAAATCATGCTCTCAGCGGGTATGGTGTTGTTCCGGAAAATGAAGACATCTATGATGAGCTGGGTAAAGTGTCCCGTTATCTTGAATCTGAAAATAGAATACATCTTCAGGATGCTTACTTTGTAATGTCAAATTCAACCGACTATATTCATGACCTTAAAAAGGGAATTTTTAATTTCGGTGCAGTTACAATAGACTATAAGTCTGCTCAAAATGCACCATATTTCAATGTAAATACTTCAGCCCATTACATTAATGAATCCATATCAGCAAGTCATCAGTTGCAGTAGTTGGATGGGACGATAATTATTCAAAAGAAAATTTCTTAATCACACCACCCGGAGACGGTGCCTGGATTGTTAAAAACAGCTGGGATAATGATTGGGGCGAAAACGGATATTTCTACCTCTCATACTATGAAAAGTCATTGTTTACAAAGGATTTGGATACAAATCTTTCCTATCCTTTTATAGCATGTATTTTCAATAATACTATCAATTATCATGTTAATTATCAAACAGACTTAAATGGATTGTATTATTTTGATAATAATTATAAGTATTATTCCAATGAATTCATCTCCAAATATGATGAGTTGATTGGTGCTGTTGGAACATACTTCAATGATTCCGGTATCGACTATTCTTTTGATGTTTATGTCAATGGTGAAAAAATTTACTCCCAAAGCGGCATAAGTGAATTTGCAGGATATAGAACAATTGTTTTAAATGACTATCTTTATGTTAATTCAGGTGACAAGTTTAAAGTTGTATTTAGCAGTAACACCCTTCCTTATGAAGCAGGATCAAGAAGACATTACGTTCCTGAAATGTCCTTTGTTAGTGTGGATGGAGAATCATGGAGTGATTTTTCACTGGAAAATAAAACAGTTTGCCTTAAGGTCTATACGCTAGCTGATGATTCAATAATGGTGCCTGTTAGTAATGTTTCAGCAGTATATGAACCGCAATCCTCTTTCAGTGTTAAGGTAGTGACCTCTGATGGGCGCTGCGTAATCGGGGCGTTGGTGGAATTTACAATTGATGATAAAACTTATCATGTTAAAACAAATGATGAGGGCATTGCAATTTTTAAAATACCGATGTTAAATCCTGGAAATTACACATTAACTCTTTCATATAAAAATCAAACTATTAATGTATGTGTTTTATCAGTTAATGAAGGCAATGAATCACAAAATATGACAAATGAGAGTGTTAATTCAAATCCTAAGTTAGAATCTTGCGGAAATCCAATTTTAATGGTGATTTTATCAGCATTATTGATTGTTGCTTTTCGTTGTAAAAGAAAACATTTCTAATTATGATTTTTGTCATTTAGAAAAGATAGTTCAATCAGCTGAAATTAAAATTGAATTATGTTGCATGCAAATAATTTTTAATTTGCACTGACAAATAATAATTCATTGGCAAATAATAATTGGATATATGTGAAAAATGGCAAAATTTTTTCCAGAATATGAAAAATTGCCAAATTTTAAAAGAGCCTTTTTTTAATAACATTTATATGTAATGAAAACAAAACATATTTAATGTCTAGTTCTCTAGAATTATTTCATTAATTACTAAATTTTTATTTTTAGTTTTGCTAAAAATTATATGAAATTCAGAAGTATTTGTATTGAAAGTTTAACTCCTCTTGTTTTATCTTATGGAGTTATATTTAGTGATATATGAATTATTCAAGAATTAGTATTATTAAAAACTATAATAGATTATTCATTAATTATATAGTTTGAGTAATTTCTATAGTTAAAAAAATAATATAACTATATATAATTACAATTATTATAATTCGAGGAATTATAATAAGCCGATGGATGGCATAGCCAGATGAAAAAGGAGGTATATTTTATGGCAAACATTTATGTAAAATTTGATACACCTGAAGAGTTAGCTAAACAAGCTGAAGAAGCATTACAAACCGCTCAAGAAAGTGGTAAAGTAGCAAAAGGAACTAATGAAGTAACTAAATTTATCGAAAGAGGAGACGCAGCTCTCGTTGTTATCGCAGAAGATGTTGATCCTGCTGAAATCGTTGCTCACATTCCAGTTCTCGCTGATGAAAAAGAAATTCCATATGTCTACTTACCTACTAAAGAACAAGTTGGTGGAGCTGCAGGTTTAACTGTTGGTACCGCATCCGCTTGTATTGTAGACGCTGGTGATGCTGAAGCTGCTGTTGCTGAAATTGTAGAAAAAGTTGCTGAATTAAAAGAATAATTAAATTCTTTTGATCAATCATACGGTGATTTACATGGAAGAAGGAACTCCTGCTGAAGTCATTGAAGTTTTAAAAAGAACTGGTATGACTGGTGAGGTAATGCAAATCAAATGCAGAATCCTCGATGGTAGAGATAAAGGAAGAATTTTAACAAGAAACATTATGGGTCCTGTAAGAGAAGGCGACATTTTAATGTTACTTGATACAATTAGAGAAGCTAAGGAAATTAGAACTCCTTAAGAAGGTGTAAGAACATGAGAACTTGTTCATTCTGTCATAAAGAAATAGAAGAAGGCACAGGAAAGATGTACGTCAAAAAAGACGGTTCAATTTATTTCTTTTGTAGCAGCAAATGTGAAAAGAATATGATTAAACTCGGAAGAGTTCCAAGAAAAGTTAAATGGGTTAAAGAATGATTCAAAAAAGTTTTGTAATGATGAAACCGGACGCTGTTCAAAGACGTCTTATGGGTAAAATATTGTCCCGTTTTGAAGAAAAAGGTCTTCAAATTGTAGCTGTTAAATTAATGCAAATTGATGAAGAATTAGCAAAAACTCATTATGGTGAACATGCTGAAAAACCATTTTTCCCAAGCTTAGTTGAATACATTACTTCTTCACCAGCTCTTGCAATGGTTATTGAAGGGGAAGAAGCAATCACCACTATCAGAAAATTAGTCGGTGCAACTAATCCTTTGGAAGCAGATCTTGGAACAATCAGAGGAGACTACGCAATGGATACTGGAAGAAACATTATTCATGCTTCAGACTCTTCAGCTTCTGCAGAAAGAGAAATTGCTCTTTTCTTTAACGAAGACGAAATTTGCGATTATCAAATTGTTGATAACAATTTAATTTACGAATAAATTTAAAGTGATTATTTAAAAAGATATTATGAAAATTAGATCCCCTATTGTATCAGTTTTAGGACATGTAGACCATGGAAAAACTACTTTGTTAGATTATATTAGAGGAAGTACTATTGCTGATAAGGAAGCTGGTGGTATTACTCAACATATTGGAGCTACTGAGATTCCAAATGATACTATAGATGAAATTTGTGGAAACTTCATTTCTGCATTAACAATTAAAGATTTAATTCCTGGTTTGTTTTTCATTGATACTCCAGGACACGCTGCATTCACCAGTTTGAGAAAACGTGGTGGAGCGTTAGCTGATTTGGCAGTCTTGATTGTTGATATTAATGATGGATTTAAACCACAAACTTATGAAGCTTTAAATATTCTTAAAATGTATAAGACTCCATTCATTGTCGTAGCTAATAAAATCGACATGCTTTTCGGTTGGGAAACTCATGAAGGTGCTTCTTTTAAAGAATCATTTAATCAACAAGCTCAAAGTGTTCAACAGGCTTTGGACACTAAAGTATATGAACTTGTAGGTACTCTTCACAAAGAAGGTTTCCAGTCTGAAAGATTTGATAGGATTAGTGATTTCGCTTCCCAGATTTCAATCATTCCGATTAGTGCAAGGTCTGGTGAAGGAATCATTGAAGTTTTAGCTATGCTTTTAGGACTTGCTCAAGAATATTTAACAGAACAGCTTGAAATAAATGAGGATGCTCCTGCTAAAGGTACAGTTTTGGAAATTAAGGAAGAAACTGGACTTGGACTTACTGTAGACAGTATCATTTATGACGGTGTTTTAAGAACTAATGATGAAATTGCTTTAATGACTTCTAATAATGAAGTCTTAACAACTAAAATCAGATCTATTTTAAGACCTCTTCCTTTAGAGGAAATGAGAGATTCTAAAAAGAAATTCCAAAAATTTGATGAGGTTGTTGCGGCAGCAGGTATTAAGATAGCTGCTCCGAATTTGGACGATGTCGTTTCCGGTTCTCCTTTAAGAGTTTTAAACGATGAGGAGGACGTTGAAGAAGAAATCTTAAAAGAAATCGAAGACATTACCATCAATACTGATGATGAAGGAATTTTAGTTAAAGCAGATACTCTTGGTTCACTTGAAGCTATCGTTCAGCTGTTAAAAGAGTTGGATATTCCTATTCGTGAAGCGGACATTGGAGATGTTAACCGTAGAGATATTATTAATTCTTCAATAGCTTTAAATGATGATGAATCACATGGTGCAATTATTGCATTCAATGTTGGTGTTCATCAAAATTCCTTAGAGGATTTAAATAATTCTGATGTTAAGCTTTTTGAAGGCGATGTAATTTATCAGATTATTGAAGATTACGAAGAATGGATCAGACAAAAAGAAGAAGCTAAAAAGAAAGCATTTTACAATGCAATTATTAAACCAGCTAAATTTATGGCACTTCCAAAATTAGTGTTCCGTCAAAGCAAACCTGCAATTATCGGTGTTGAAGCGTTAAGCGGAACAATAAAACAGGGTCAAAAACTAATAAATAAAAATGGTGAAAGTGTTGGAATAATTGCTAGTATGGAAGATAAGGGTGAAACATTACCTGATATTTCCAGAGGTCAAAGGGTTGCTATGGCTATTGAAAATGCTATAGTAGGTAAAGATTTCGATGAAGGGGATGAATTATTTATAGACGTTCCTGAAAAACATTATAAATTCATTGAAAGGGAGTTTAAGGATAAATTGACTGAAGATGAATTTGAAACTCTCTATGAATTTTTAGAAATCAAACGTAAACAAGATCCTGATTGGGGAAAATTCGGTCTTTTTGAATAAATATTATGATGATAAATAAAAAATAAGGAGGAATACCATGGCATTCAAAGTTGTCGTATCTAGTAAAGCAGATTCTTACCAAGTGGAAGTCGATGATACTAAAGCTCTCAACGGTTTAGTTATCGGCGATGAATTCGATGGTAGTATTGTTGGTTTAGATGGTTATACTTTAAAAATCACTGGTGGTAGTGATAAAAACGGTTTTACCATGAAAAAAGATGTTCCTGGTACTAGAAGAATCAAAAGTTTATTAACTGGCGGTACTGGTTATCATCCTAAAAAAGCAAAAAAAGTCAAAGGTGTTAGAAAAAGAATCGCCATTGACGGTGTTAAAAGAAGAAAAACCGTAAGAGGTAACACTATTGCTGATGATATCGTACAAATTAACACTGTTGTTGTTAATCAAGGATCAAAACCAATAGCTGATATTCTCGGTGCTGGTGAAGAAGAGGAAGAATAGTTCTACTATTTTTCTTATTTTTACTTTATGTTGAATTAAAATTATTAAAAAAGGTGGTTATCTGTGAATGTACAGTCAGATGTTAACATAGGTTTGGTTGGTCATGTAGACCACGGTAAGACTACTCTTACCAAAGCATTGTCAGGAGTATGGACAGATACTCACAGTGAGGAAACTAAAAGAGGTATTTCTATCCGTTTGGGATATGCAGATATCGAATTTAAGAAATGTCCTAAATGTGGAGAGCCTGAATGTTATACTACTGCAGATGTCTGTGAAATTTGTGGTAGTGAAACTGAATTGATTAGAAAGGTTTCTTTCGTTGATGCTCCAGGACATGAGACTTTAATGGCAACTATGTTATCTGGTGCTGCTATAATGGATGGAGCAGTTTTAGTAATTGCTGCAAACGAACATTGTCCACAACCACAAACTAAAGAGCATTTGATGGCACTCGACGTTATCGGTGTTAAGGATGTTATTGTAGTTCAGAATAAAATTGATATTGTTTCAAAAGAAAGAGCTATTGAAAGTTATAATGAAATTAAGGAGTTTGTTAAAGGTACTTGTGCTGAAGACGCTTTAATAATACCAGTTTCTGCTCAACAAGGTGCAAACATGGATATCTTAATTGAAGCAATGCTTAAAAATATCGAACCTCCTGAAAGGAAGTTGGATGGCAGCGCTTTAATGCATGTTGCAAGATCTTTTGATATTAACAAACCAGGTTCTGGTGCTGATAAAATCAAAGGAGGAGTTATTGGTGGTACCTTGGTTCAGGGTAAATTAAGACTCGGTGACACTATTGAAATCAGACCGGGCATTAATAACAATAATCAAAGAATCTATTTGACTTCAGAGATTATTGGTCTTGAAGCTAACGGTAAACAGGTTGAAGAGATTGGTCCTGGAGGACTTGTCGGTATTGCAACCAAATTAGACCCATCTTTAACCAAATCAGATTCCCTTTCAGGTTCTGTAGCCGGTGAAGAAGGAACACTGCCTGATGTTTTAGATGCTTTTACTATGGAATCTCATTTGCTTGATAGAGTAGTTGGTACTAAAGAAGAACGTGACGTAGCTCCAATTAAACTCAAAGAACCTTTAATGATCAATTGTGGTACTACAACTACAATTGGTGTTGTTACATCAGCCAAAAAAGATGTTGTCGATGTTACACTTAAATTGCCTGTATGTGCAAGTCCGGGTGACAGGGTAGCATTGTCCCGTCGTGTTGGTGCACGTTGGAGATTAATTGGTTACGGTATTATTAAATAAGTTTGAGGGCAATAATGAGCATAAAAGAAGTTGTAATTGATACCAATTTTTTTATGGTTCCTTTTCAGTTCAATGTTGATATCATCACTGAACTGGAAAAAGTATTACCTTCTTACAAATTAACTACTCCAAGCTTTGTTATCAATGAATTGAAGGGTTTGAAAAGAAATAACAAAGGTAAAATACGTTTAAATGCTAATTTAGCCTTGAAGTTAGCTAATTCTTCAAAAGTTGAAATAAAGGATATTTCATTGCTTGAAAATGAAACTGTGGATGATGCGTTACTTAGAGTTTCAGAAGTTTTAGCTACAAATGACATAGAATTAAAAAAACGTGCAAAGGCAAAAGGCATTACTATTGTCTATTTAAGGCAAAAAAATTATATAACTGTTGACGGCAAGATATAAACATATAATAATTAAACTTATTAATTAATAATTAAAAAAAATAAAAAAATGAGGGATTGTTTTGTACTACAAGGTCAAAATTGAAGACACAGTAAGAATACCTCCTCGTCGTTTCGATGAGCCTCGTGAAAAAGTTGCTATAGAAACTTTGAATGAGACTTATAACGGTCGTTTAGACAAGAATTTAGGTTTATTCATCTGTGTTAATGAAATTGAAGAACTTGGTGAAGGTAAACTCATTATGGGTGATGGTGCTTCCTACCATAATGTTATTTTCAACTCAATATTCTTTAAACCTGAACAGCAAGAAATTATTGATGGTGAAGTTATTGAAATAGCTGAGTTCGGTGCTTTTGTTAGAATTGGTCCTATGGACGGTTTAGTCCACGTATCACAAGTAACTGATGATTACATTGGTTATGATGCAAAAAGAGGAGCATTACTTGCAAGAGAATCTAATAAAACTTTAGATGAAGGAGATTTAGTTAGAGCAAGAACTGTAGCTATTAGTCTTAAAGACAATTCTGTTAAAGATACTAAAATTGGTCTTACAATGAGACAAAATAATTTAGGTAGATTTGAATGGATTGAAGAGGCTAAACAAAAAAGTAAGAAGGCTTAAAAATGAAAGCGTGTACTGTTTGTAAAATGTTATCAAATAAAGAACGTTGCCCTTCCTGCGGTAACCCTACTTCAGACAACTGGAGTGGTCTTTTGATTATTACTAATCCTGAAGAATCTGAATTGGCTCGTGAATTAAATATTAAAATTCCTGGAGAATATTGTTTAAGAGTTAGGTAGTGGTTAAGTGTTACGTTTAGATGCAGAATTAAATAAAGATGTAATTGCCGAACTTAAAAAACCGTTAGGCAAGTTATATCATGATTTTGAAGATGCAATTGATGAAATTAAATCTTCTAAGTTTTTAATTTCTGTAGGTGATGCAACTTTCTCTAATCTCATTAAATACGAATTATATCCTAATCTTGCGATTATTGATAATTTAGTTCAGAGACAAAATTACGATCATGATGTTATACATACGGAAAACATTTTAAAATCCAATAATCCTGCGGGAACCATTACAGAGGATCTATGGGAAACCATAGGCAAAGCACTTCAGTTATGTGGCAATGGCGAATGTTATGTAATTGATGTGGATGGGGAAGAAGATCTTGCAGTTCTTCCTTGTATCTTAATGGCCAGTGAGGATACAACCATTTTATATGGTCAACCTAACGAAGGTTTAGTTATTTTAAAAGTTTCTGATACAATAAAGAAAGCTCAAACGTTGATTGATGCATTTATTGAAGAATAAAAATTAAGTGAGGCTTAATTATGGAAATCGATATTTTTGAAGAAAAAGAAAACAAATTGTTTAACAGAAAAGAAATCAAATTTTATGTTGATTACGATGGAGAAGCTACTCCTAAAGTATTAGACATTAAATCTAAATTAGTAGCTTTATTAAATGCTAAAAAAGATGTTGTTGTTGTAGATAATGTACAACCACACTACGGTGAACCAAAAGCATTAGGTTATGCTAAAGTTTACGATACTGTAGAAGACTTAGAATACATTGAAACTAAACATGTAATTGCTAAAAACACTGAAGCTGTTGAACCAGCTGAAGACGAAGAAGAATAGGTGATTTTAATGGTAAGAAAATCAGATCTTTACAAAGTAGATGGCGACAAAATTGAAAGAAAAAACCAAATTTGTCCTCGTTGTGGTGAAGGTGTATTCATGGCAGACCATGGTGACAGAGTAGCTTGTGGTAAATGCGGATACACTGAAATGAAAAAATAAGATTTTTAATCAAATCTTTTTCTTTTTTTTATTTTTTAAGGTGATTCTTGTGGATAATATAAGAAACGGTAGATTTAAAACAGGAATGACTGATGAAGCAGCCGAATATACTTCTTCTTTAGAGGCTGACAAAGTAATTTTTGAAGCAGACATTAAAACTAATTTTGCACATACTTCCATGTTAAAGCATGAGGGTATCATTGACGCTGAAATTGCAGATAACATTTTATGCGCTTTGGATGAACTTAAAGAGGAAGGCTACGATGCATTGATTTTTGATCCGTCAGTTGAAGATGTTCATATGGCTATTGAAAACTATGTAACATCCAAGATTGGTCCTCAGGCAGGTTATATGCATACTGCAAAATCACGTAACGATCAGGTTGCAACTGACGTTCGTCTGGTTTTAAGGGAAAGAATCATAGGCATTCAGATTGGTATTTTGGAGTTTATTGAAGGCATTGTTGAAATGGCCGGAGAGCACCTCGATGATGTTTTCATTGGTTTTACTCATTTGCAGCATGCTCAGCCTATTACTATTGCCCATCATTTGATGGCTCATGCACAGGCATTGAAAAGAGATTACGAACGTTTGGAAGATACATATAAACGTGTCAACTTAAATCCTTTAGGCTGTGCTGCTATGGCAACCACCAGTTTTCCTATTAACCGTGAATTGACTACCAAATTATTAGGCTTTGATGCTTATCTGGAAAATTCAATGGATGGAGTTTCTGCAAGGGATTTCATTGCTGAAACTGTTTTTGATTTAACCAGTTTATGTACTACATTATCTAAAATCTGTGAAGAGCTAATCTTATGGAGTACATATGAATTTGGCGTTATAGAAATGGCTGATGAATACTCATCAACTTCATCTATCATGCCTCAAAAGAAAAATCCGGACGTTGCAGAATTG
This sequence comes from Methanobrevibacter sp., assembly GCA_017434555.1. GTDB lineage: Archaea > Methanobacteriota > Methanobacteria > Methanobacteriales > Methanobacteriaceae > Methanocatella. Next base: position 59,996 of record JAFRFB010000051.1, read on the forward strand.
GCTCGTGGAAAATCAACCATTGTCAACGGTGAACTTGTCACTATCTTAACTATCCTAAAAGCTATTCCATACACTTACAACCGTGACTTGCAGGAAATCACTCCTCATTTATGGAATGCGCTTAAAGTAAGTGAGGATACATTGTCAATCGTTACACGCATGCTGCTTTCAGTTGAATTCAACACTGAAAGATGTGCTGAACTTGCAGGCCGTAACTTTGCAACCGCCACTGATTTGGCAGATATTATGGTTCGTGAAAAAGAAATACCATTCAGAACTGCTCATAAAATCGTTGGACGTATTGTAAATGAAGCAACTGCAAATAACATGGCTGAAGAAGACATTACTTCTACATTCATTGATGATATTGCAGTTGATTTGGGCTTTGACAAGTTATCTTTGGATGATGAGTTAATTCAAAACGCTTTAAATCCTAGAGAAAACGTTAAAATCAGACGTGTTGTTGGTGGGCCTGCTCCTGTAATGGTTGAAATGGCACGTGATAATATCAAAGTATTTTTAAATGAAGAATTTGAGAAAAAAGGAATTTAATTTCCTTTAACTTATTTTTTTAGGTATTCCTAAATTTTATATATTGCTTTTAATAAATATATTAAATGGCATATTATGCTATGATTAGTTAGTAAATATTTGGTTTTTAATGGAATTACATGAATTAATTCTTGTAAGGCTCAGCTTCTGTTAATTACTGAGTATTTCTAATTAATCCAGATTTTTCTTTTGTCTTTTTATTTAGCTTCATTTTTTGCTAAATTTTTAATAGTATATCTCACAAATATGAAGTTTACAATACTTGAAAAACCTCTTCCTATAATAAATCCTATCCAAATACCAATTACACCATAATTTAAGTAAATTGCAAATAGATAAGTGGCTGGAATTGTACATATGACTTCAGTAAATGTTGTACAGAATAAACTGTGTAAACCTTTGCCTAATCCTTGATATAAATAAGTGGAAGGTAAACCTACTCCTAAAAATGGAATACATAATGCAGTGTACTTAATAAAAGTTGAAATTCCTTGATGTAAGGCTGGATTATTGTTAGTTAATAAAAATACATAAGCTATCTGGTCTGAAAAAATTATAAACAATATGGTTATAATTATTCCTAAAATGACTGCGTATAAACAACTATAATTATGAGCTTTTTTAACATAATCTATATTTCGGGAGCCATAATGACTTCCAACAACTGCAACCAGTGCTGAACAGGACCCAATACTTTGCAACATTCCGTGATAGCCAGGAAAACTACCTTAAGGAAGGAACAATGGTCAGATTCAACATCAATGGTGATGTATGATCGTAAAATCACAGGTAATGAAGGATTGGCTAAATTAAACATTAATCTTGATCAAGGAGAATACATTATCACTGTAATAAACCGGAATACATCTGAAATGACTGCAAATACTATTACGGTCATTCCAAGAATAATTGAAAACAGTAACATTACCAAATACTTCAGAAACGCAACCCAATACACAGTTAAGGTCATTGGTGATGACGGAAATCCTGGGGGTGCCGGTGAAGTTGTAAAATTCAATATTAATGGTGTATTCTATGAAAGAACAACTAACGAATCTGGAATCGCAAAGTTAAATATTAACTTAAATCCTGGAGATTATGTAATAACTGCAGAACATAAGGGATGTGCTGTGTCAAATACTATTAAGGTTTTACCTGTATTGACTGGTGAAGATTTAACTAAAAAATATGGTGATTCCACTCCATTTGAAGCTAAACTGGTAGATGGTGAAGGCAATCCATATTCAAATCAGACGGTTGAATTCAATATTAATGGTGTATTCTACTACAGAACAACTGATAGTGATGGTGTTGCGAAATTAAACATTAATTTACAGGCCGGAGAATATATTATCACTTCATCATATGAATATGCTATAACTTCCAATAAAATAACTGTTAAAAATTAATTTTTTGTTTTGTAGAAACTCCAAATCAGGTCCAGGGCTTCACCAGGCTCCAGGGCTTGAGAACGGGTTTCTCTTAATATTCTTTGTATTGAATATTTTTTCATGTGGGGATATTTTTTGTGGACTTCATAAAGTAGCGGACATCCGAATCCCTTAAACTCTCTTAAATCATATTTTCTGATTAAGGATTTTATCTCTTGCTTGCCTGTTGATAAACTTGCCGGAAGGTTCAGCCGATATAATGAATCGTCCTGTTTATTTATACATTGTGTACCTGTTGCAAGCATATCACCAAATATGATTATTGGGATTTCGTTATCTTTTGCATATTGTTTTGCAATCTCGCCTGTGTTTTTGGAGCATCTTCCGCAGGGGTGAAGTTTTCCACTCAATGATTCATTTATTATTTCATTGTAATCTGCGGTTAAATATTCATGATGAACATTAAGTGATTCAGTCAAGTTTTTGATATTGATTTTGTACTGGTTCGGAAGGATTATCGTTCCGGGATCAACTGTAACGGCTATAGGATTGAAACCTAATCTTTTAGCTAAAATCAGTGAAAAGCTGCTGTCAACACCGCCTGAAAGGGCTACAACCGCTTCTGTTTTTTCACTTTCTTCAAATTCATGTGAATTCAGATAGTTTTCATAGTTAAAGCTATAAATGTTATCCAGTTTATCATCAATTACCTTCTTGAGATTGTCAAGACCCACCAAATCAAGGTCAAGATTTCCCACAGTTCTTTTGGATAGCTTCAGTTTGTATTCCTTGTTTAAAAAATCGCCATAGCTTTCAACATGAATACTTTCCAAACCAAGCTTTTCTTTCAGTTTTCCAACGACCCATCCGCCTTTTCCGATAATTGCTGATTTATCCGGTCTGTCTTCTGTTATAATCCATAATTCATCAGTATCTTCATTGAAATGTATTTCTTCAATATATATGTTTACTTCATCATGTCCGATTTCCGAGCGGATTTTATTGACCTCATCCAATATGAATTTCTCATCGTACAATTTCTCACCAAAATCATATTTTCTATAGTTAATTTTCTAAAATTTATAACTAATATTTTTCTATTGGATGTGAAAATTAAAATTTTTAAAATAAATTCAAATTCATATCTGCAATCAGATTTCACATATTTCATTTTCCAATGAAGTGTATGTGTTCATTTCATATAATCATCTGATTTGTTTCATCTTTCGATATAAAAAATTTTACAATATACATCTATTGTACCATGAACATAATTTAATATTAGTATATAATTTAAATCGTTTTTTTAGTTTTAGTATATTTTATACATTAGTATTTAAATTTTAGAGTTATTTTTTTAAACAGTAATTTTTCTATTAGATACCTTAATTCTTATTTTTCTACATTAGAATTTAAATATTATTAAAATCAAGATATTATATGAGGTTTAATTTTGATTAATATAGATTTGTTTTATTTTATAAATAATGGTTTAAAAAATCCGTTGTTTGATTTTATAATGCCTTTTACAACTGAATTGGGCAGTTTTCTTGCAATGCTGGGTATTTGTCTCATTGTAATAATATTATCAATATTATTTAAAAAACCGTCTATTAAAAAAATCACATTATTGTGTTTGTTTTCACTTTTACTGGCTGATGGAATAGCTTTGCTTTTAAAATGCATTATCATGGAGCCAAGACCATTTGTTTATTTGGATAATGTCCGTCTTCTTGTTGTTGAAAATGATCCATGCTCTTTTCCTTCAGGACACACCACCTCAACCTTTGCTGTTTTAAGCGTTCTGGTCTTTAAGTTCAGGCACAGGTTATGGAGTGTTGTTTTAATACTTTTTGGTGTTGTCATCGGTTTTTCAAGGATTTATGTCGGTGTTCACTATCCTTTAGATGTTTTGGCAGGCTGTATCATAGGAGTTTTATCAGCATATTTCACATACAGGTATGAAGATAAAATACGCAGTTTTTTTAATGGTGTGGTTGGAGTAGTTAAAAGAAGTTGAAAAAATTAGTCTTTCAAATCGCTAATTTTTCCGATGTATTCAAAGTCATCCTTGTTGTCAAGGTATTTCACGCCAATCTCTTTTCCGTCGGGATGGATTGTGACAATGGACATTCCGTCATTGACGTCTATTGTTATTTTTTTAGGTTTTTCTCCGCTTTCAGTTTTAATAACTACAATATCACCGTTTTCAATAAGTTCTCCTTCTTCAAAGTTGTCGCTGATATCGGTTGAATACCAGTGTTGCGGTAAATCTAATCTTAAATCTAAGCTATCAAGTAAATCTTTCAAATGCATAATTAACACCTTCGTTAATATTAATTTAGCTTGGTGTTTATATAAATATTTTGTAACTTTGTAAGGGTTATTCGGGTGAAATCATTTCATGATTCAATTGGGAAAATGAACCAGTTAATATATATACTAATTAACTATAAATATTAATTTACTAACAAAGTATTTCAAAAGGTTTGATAGTATGGTAAGATTTTCATCATCACTTGAAGATAAACAAAACGAAAGGAGAGCAAGGAAAATGCCACAAGACTTTGAAGTTGATTATTCAAGGTTAACTGAAAAACAGGCTCCTGCAGATAACAGGCCGGTTTATCAAAAAGAAGCTTTCCTTTATGAAGAAAGGCCTCAAGTGATACAGCAACCTCAAATCGTTGAAAGACGCGATGATTATGATACTTTAATCATGGATGAAAGGCCACAAATACAAGAACCTCTTGAATTCAATCCAAAAGACAATATTCAGTTCGGTGTTGAATACTCACCAAATTCAAAACCTCCTGTGATTGGAAACAATTACACAATAAGATCAAACTCAATCATATATAATGATGTGGTCATAGGTGATAATTTCAGAACCGGCCACAATGTGGTCATCAGGGAAAATACCAACATTGGAGACGATGTATTGATTGGAACAAACACCGTAATTGAAGGTGATGTAATAATCGGAAATGATGTAAGTATACAGTCCAACGTTTACATCCCAACTAATTCTGTAATTGAAGATAACGTATTTATAGGTCCTTGTGCTTGTTTTACAAATGACAAATATCCTGTCAGAATTAACTATGAACTTCAGGGCCCACGTATAAGAAGAGGAGCTTCAATCGGAGGAAATACTACATTCTTATCCAATGTTGAAATTGGGGAAGGATCAATTGTGGCTGCCGGAGCTATTGTAATTCACAGTGTACCGCCATTTTATTTGGCTATCGGAACTCCTGCAAGAATCAAACCGCTTCCGGACCATTTGAAAGTTCCTAATAAATTGTAAATAATTATTCATATTCATTAAATTATAATAAATACAAAGGAGATTATTTTTTATGGCTAAATGGAAATGTAAACTTTGTGGATTCATCTATGATGAGGACGAAGGTTTGCCTGATCGTGGAATTGAACCTGGAACACCATTTTCAGAACTTTCTGATGCATTTAAATGCCCAAAATGTGGTGTCAGTAAAAAAATGTTTAAAGAAGTAGAATAATTTATATATTAAAATCTACTAAAATTAAAATATTGAAAAACTATTTTAGTTAAATATATACAAAGGAGATAATATTATGGCTAAATGGAAATGTAATATGTGTGGATACGTATATGATGACGATGCAGAAGGAACAGCTTTTGAAGACCTTCCAGATGACTACAAATGTCCAATGTGTGGTGCTGCAAAAGATATGTTTAGTAAAGTAGAATAAGGAGGAAATAACATGGCATTTGTATGTAAAGTATGTGGATACGTTCATGAAGCTGATGAATTACCAGATGATTTCACCTGCCCAATGTGCGGTGTAGATGCAAGTAACTTCGAAGAACAATAACTTTTGTTCTTTCACTTTTATTTTTTTAATTGATTTAACTATTATAATTATTTAATTTTCGTATAAAAATTTTCATATTTTAAAAAAATTCTTCTTTTTAATCAGTGTTTATTTTAATATTCTGGGTTTTGACTGTGATAAGTGTATTTTGTATTATTGGAATGTAGATGTCCCGGCTAAAAAATCATGATTTCTATTAAAATTAGTATCTTATTTTACCAAGACTTCCTTATCTTTAAAGTTAACAGTGATTTTACTGCCATATTTTTCAAATATCTGTTCAATATCTCTAAAGTCTTTTGAAACAACATCATATGATACCTTATCTGAATAGTCCTTATTTATCACTTCCAGATTGTTGTTTCTCACTTCACCGTCAACCAGTTTGATTTCAGAGTATTCAAAAGCAATGGTATAAACATCATATAGTTCAACTTCTAATATTTCGGCTTCATTAATGGCTTCTAAAACAGATTTGGAATAAGCTCTAACAAGTCCTCCCGCACCAAGCTTAATCCCGCCGAAATAACGGGTAACGACAGCAGTAACATTATGCAGATCATTTTTTCTCAATACATTAATCATTGGTTTACCTGCAGTTCCACCAGGTTCGCCGTCATCATCAAATCCTTCACCGTCAGAGACAATATACGCTGTACAATTATGTGTAGCATCACTATATTGCTCATTTACTTTCAATATGATTTCTTTACTTTCCTTTTTGGTTTTAGTTGGAAATAAACGGCATATGAACTGTGATTTTTTAACATTTATTTCACTTTCAACTGCTTTTGCTATCGTTTTCATAGTAAATTCCTATAAGTTTATATAATTAATTATACAAATTATTGTTATTAATTTTTTCATAAAAGGTGTTTAATATGGCAAGTCGTTCTGCAGTTGTATTGGTGATTCTGTTGGTTTCTGTTATAGCTTTTTGTTTTGCAGGAGCTTTTGCAGCTATGACAGGTACATATCATTTGAATTTTAATTTTGGAAATCATACTAACGACACTGGATTTTTTGGTAACTTAACTGATTTTAATTCAAATAAAGATTCTTCCAGTTCTTCAAGTTCTGTTCAGACTTATAGTGACAGTGGAAGTTCTAATGTAGAGACAAAAGAGGACACTACTCCTTCTTCTGATACTAATCCTGATCCTACTCCTGATCCTAGTCCTACTCCTACTAATAGTACTTAATATTAAAAATCAAGTAATTTTTCAACATCAAAGAGTACTGTATCAATAGCTAGATTAAATAGTTGATGACCGTAGTCTTCATCAACATATACTCCATTTTCTTCCACGTCCAGTGCTCCTTCTTCAATGTTTGGATCGTTTTCACGTGCTTTTTTAAATCCGTGAAGGCCAACTTCAATGTATTTATTCACATTAGCCTGATTTTTCACTTCTTCTTCGTTTATTATACCCAGAACTTTTGCCATTGAGAGTTCTCCGCTTCCGGCATGAGGTCCTTCTGTTGTGATTATCTTATTGTTCATAACTATTATCAAATCAGTCTTATCTTCAATATCCCAGATTTCAGCCATTAACGGCAGGTTTCCACCATGGGCATTTACTATAATGACTTTTTCAATATCAAGGAATTTTTTTGCTGAATTCAATGTTTCTATAACGTTTTCTTTCAATACATCAAGGGAAACGTGTATACCATGGTCTATTTCATCCAGTTCGTATGCTGGAAATATTATTCCTAAAAATTTCGCTCCGGATTTTAGGGATGATTGAAATGCGATGTGTGCAGCTATCTTTGCATCGGTATCTATAGGCAGTGCAGGGCCATGGTTTTCCAGATGAGATCCAAGTGCGATTATTCCTATCTTGTGGACGCCGGGGTCATGAATTTTTCCTGCTCTGTATCGTAATTCAGCCATTAATATCACCTACAGTTCAAAGTTCCAGATTTCATCGCCAACAAAATGTTTTGTTTCTATTGCTTTTCCTGAGTCGTTTTCAACCATTTCCTCTCCGCTTATTAAACTGACTCCAATGGCCAGAGGCTTGTTGTGTGTTTCATCCACAATCAGGACAATGTCTCCAGGTGTGATATCATCGTCTGCAGCCACAATTCCTGGACTCATTATGTCAGCACCGTTTGTTACAAAGCGTACTGCTCCCATATCTACTGTAACGCATTTTCCATCAATTTCATTGGCAAGTGCGGCTTTCAATGTTGGAAATGCCTTATCGTCTATTATTATGATGTAAGGTTCGCCGTCTACAAGGATAAATGAATTCGGTTCGGCTTCAAGGATTTCAACATTCTTTTTGTTTTCAAGCAATCCGCCGTATTCGCCTAAATCATTTTTTATTTGCTTTATTTTTTTCTTTTTTAAGAAATTTCTTTTTTTAACTTTTATTGCCATGGTTTTTCCCTTTTTTATTAATATAATATTTTATTGAATTTATAAATTAATAAATTTTTTTCTAACTGAATATCTCGAATCCCTAAAGTATACATTATTGTAATCAATCTCCTGATTATAGTCGGTATTTTTGAAAGGGGGATCATTGCTTACGTATTTCAAAAGGCTTGTCGCATTTCTGGTAATGAGATAGCGGATGCTTGTGTTTATGATGTTTCTTTTCTTTTCGGGATATTTGATGTTTGGTATTTCCTTCAGGTAGTATTTGTGGAGTGTGGTGTGGTAATATGGCTCTTTTCTAAAGAATATTTTCTTTCTCTCGATCAGCTCTTCGGTTACCTTGTTGAAATGCTTTGGCTGTATTCCCTTTTTGGATTTAAGGTATCTTTCTTCTGTCAGTGATTTTCCGTAGAGTTCATAGTAGTTGAAATCGGTAAAGTAGAGTGCTGTGGTTATGACTGTCTTTCCGACATGTGGCTTGTCATAGCAGTTGGAGAGGATGTATGAGAGTAATTTGGTGTATTCATTTTTATTGAATGCCATAGTATTTAATTGTTTAACACTATATATTATAAAAGAAAAGTGTGAGAGAGCAGTTGACGAGTATTATTTGGCTTAAAAATACTAACCTTTATATATTAGGAAGATTATATAATTTATTATTAGTTTTAATTAGGTTTTGTCTTATCTAAACTTGATTATATTATTTCTAATACAAGTAATTGTTTTAAGACTTATTACTTTTCTAAAAAACTATAAAAAAATACAATTAATGGTAATATAAGGTGATATAATGAGCGGACAAAATGTTCAAAGACCACTTGATGCGTTAGGAAAATCTATCGATGCTCCAGTTTTAATCAAACTCAAAGGAGACCGTGAATTCAGAGGTATACTCAAAAGCTTCGACTTACATATGAACTTAGTTCTCAACGATGCTGAAGAGTTGCAAGATGGAGAAGTTACTAGAAGATTAGGTGTTGTCCTCATTAGAGGAGACAATATTGTTTATATTTCACCATAAATATTATTCAATAATTGTTTTAAGCTAACTAAAAATAATTTAATATAATAGGAGGAGGTGTATCAATGGCAAAGGGAACTCCATCAATGGGTAAAAAGAATAAAAAGACCCATATCAGATGCAGAAGATGTGGTAGAAACACTTACCACGTACGTAAAAAAGTCTGTGCTTCTTGCGGATTTGGTAGATCCAGTAAATTAAGAAGATACAGCTGGCAAAATAAAAAACCAACTACTAGACAAAGATTAGTTTAAGTTGGTATAAAATTATTGGAGATTATTAACTTAATCTTCATTCAAAACACTTTTTTTAAATTATCATCACTCAATTCAAATATTATTAAAATGCTCTTTTTAAGGTGAATATAATGTCTCAATTAAACGATTTGGCCGAAAAGGAAAATGTTAATTTGGATGAATGCATTGTTTTTACAAGAGATAACGGTGACAGTTTAGCGGTCAATACCCGATATGTCGGCATCAAGCAAAGACAGGATAAGTTAATGAGCGTTAACTTTTCAATGTCTCCAAGACAGGTAAAGCAGCTCGATGAATTTTTCTCTGATTTCAATTCAGGAGAACTTTTCTATTATGACATATCCCAGACCGGTGCGATTCCAGTCAGTTATAGGGGATTGTCCAATGTGATTAAAAAAGCCAGTATGGATCAGGATTCTGTTTTTGAAGTTTCACTGATTATTCAGCCTGCCCAAAGCATGCCTAAGGACAATTACTTTGATCCTACCTGCGGGTGCTGTTCTCTGCATCACATTCTATAGAAAAAGAGTTTTAATTAACTCTTTTTAGAGTTCCTCTTCAACTGCATCCCAAAAGTCCTGTGCCCAGCTCCTTTGAGCATCGATGACCAAATCCAGTAGTCTTACTTTACCGTTTCTGAATCTGAATAGTCTATAGTCTGTTTGAGGTTTTTTGGCAGTTCCTTCCTTGTTACAGTCAAGATAGAGGCCTTCTGAATACTCTTCTTCAAAGTCTCCAGCCTTTACGAAATCTCCTACAAGTGAGTATCCATTCGTTACACTTTTGTCAAGTTCTTCTATTGTTTTTAACCAGCCGCCCTGTGCTCTGAATTTCATGTCAGGGTCTATTTTTGTTATTTCTTCTTTCCAGTTTATAATCATTTTACCAAATCCTTGATTTTAATTTCAACTTAATCCATATATAAGCAAAGAGCGAGAGCGTCTGAAGAGTATTATATCACAATTGTTATATATGATGAAGTTTATATAAATTAAAAATTAAAGTTATATCATAAATATAATAATGGGCTTTAATATGAATTTATTTGAAAAGTTTGACATTGAACCGAATAATGAGGATTATTACAAAATGGCTTTCATGCACGGTTCCTATGCGACAGTGCATGGAATTAAATATGACTATGAACGTTTGGAATTTCTGGGAGATTCTATATTGAATATGTTGGTTTCGGAGTATCTTTACAAGAAATATCCTAAATATGGTGAGGGTAAATTAACGAAACTCAGAGCAAACTTCGTATGTCAGGCAGCATTAATTCATTATTCCCATGAACTTGGTCTGAAAGATTACCTGAAAGTGTCTGTCGATGAGATGAATCTGACTGATAATGAGGTATTGTCAATCACTTCAGACATATTCGAATCCTTTTTAGGTGCACTCTTCCTTGATCAGGGATTGGCATTTACAAAAAGATTCATTGCAAAAATCATTTTCAGATATATTGATGATGAAAAGGTATTTTTCAATGACTACAAGTCAAAAATAAAGGAATACTGTGATTCCCGCGAAATTATTATAAAATATGTACTTCTTGAAGAACACGGAGTTCCTCATGATAAAACCTTTGTCATGGCAATCTATTTGGATGATAAAGAGATGGGAATAGGAAAAGGAAAGAATAAAAAAGAATCAGAACAGGCTGCTGCAAGAGAAGCCATGATAAATTTAAATTTAATCAGGTGATTTTAATGGATAAGGATTCAGTTGGCATTGTCGAGACAAAATTTTTTAATATTGACGATCCTTTTATATTGGAAAGCGGCAAATCATTAGAAAAGATTACTGTTGCTTATGAAACTTATGGTGAATTAAATAATGAAAAAAACAATGCCATACTGGTTTGCCATGCATTGACCGGGGACGCCCATGCTGCAGGATGGCATGATGGAGATAAAAAACCCGGCTGGTGGGAAATTATCATCGGACCCGGAAAGGTATTGGACACTGAAAAATACTTTATCATCTGTTCCAATGTCCTTGGAGGATGTAAAGGAACAACAGGTCCAAGTTCTATAAATCCTTTAACCGGTGAGGAATATGGCCTTGATTTTCCAGTGATTACCATTAAGGACATGGTTGATGTTCAAAAGATACTAATTGATTCATTTGGCATTAATCAATTATATGCAGTTGTCGGAGGCTCAATGGGAGGAATGCAGGTTCTTCAATGGATTGTCAGCTATCCTGAGATGATGAAGAAAGCCATTCCAATTGCTACAACCGCAAGGTCTTCTCCACAGCAGATTGCATTCAATGAGGTTGGCCGTCAATCAATATTCTCAGATCCTAACTGGAATAAGGGTAATTATTACGGTACAGGCAAGATTCCTAAAAACGGATTGTCTGTGGCTCGTATGATTGCGCACATTACATATTTAAGTGATGAATCAATGTATATTAAATTCGGACGTGACCTGCAGGATAAGGATGAAATCAGCTATGATTTTTCATTGGATTTTCAGGTTGAAAGTTACCTTCACCATCAGGGAGAAACTTTTGTAAAACGTTTTGACGCCAACAGTTACTTATACATTACCAAGGCAGTTGATTTGTTTGACTTGTCTGTTGACAATTCAGTAATTGAAGGATTCAAAGATGTAAAATCTAAAATTGAAGTTATATCCGTTGATTCAGACTGGCTATATCCTACCGAGCAAAGTACTGAAATTGTAGCTGCACTCAATGCAAATGACGTTGAAGTTTCATTTTCAGAAATCAAATCCAATTTCGGACATGATGCATTTCTGCTTGAAAAGGGACAGCTCAATTATCTCTTGTCAAAATTCCTGTCAGATAATGTTGTTGCAGATTTAATGACCAGTGAGGTTACAACCATCAGGGAAGAGGACAGCGTTAAAAAAGCTGCCACATTAATGCTTGAAAAGAATGTCACTCACCTGCCTGTTGTTACGGATGACAATAAGCTCATTGGTATTCTTACAAGTTGGGACTTATCAAAATCAATCGCAACCAACAGCGATAATCTGATTGATATAATGACTAAAACGGTCAAGTTCTGTCATTCAACCGATTCAATAGAGGATATCTCAAGAATGATGCGTAAATATGACATTTCATGTCTGCCTGTTGTTGATGAGAATTTTGTTGTTGAAGGTATGATAACTACTGATCAGATAACTAACAGGTTATCATAATTCTTTTTTTATTAATTTTTCGGGTGTTTATAATTAAATCTAGAACGGATAAGTTTTTATTTGGCTGTAAAAGTGCCGTTCCCGTAATGTTGGGTTACATTCCTATGGGTATCGGTTATGCGGCACTTGCCTTAAAAGCAGGATTCAATCCGTTCCAGACAGTTTCATTTTCCATTCTGGTATATGCCGGAGCAGGTGAAATAATAGGTGCAACCATGGTTGCAAACGGTGCTACAGCAATTGCAATCATACTGACCAATTTTGTTGTAAATTTAAGGTATATGGTAATGAATACCGCAGTTTTTAATAAAATGGAGGAAAATTCACTTTTGGGAAATATGCTGACTGCCCATTTGGTTACTGATGAGACCTTTGCACTCTTTTCATTTGAAAAGGAATCCTCAATGTGGTTTTATGTGGGACTGGCTCTATCATCATGGCTTTCATGGATTTTAGGTGCTGTAATTGGTGTATTTGTACTGGATTTTCTGCCGGTAATAGTTACTAACAGTTTCAACATATCATTATATGCACTCTTTATAGCTATTTTGGTTCCTGCCGTTAAAAACAATAAACGTCTGGGATTGCTTGTAGTAATAACCGCAATATTGAATGTTATTCTTCAGTTTGTCGTCGGCAACTGGTCACTGATTTTATCAACTCTTATTGGCGCTTTGATTGGAATGTATATAGTGGACGATTCATTCATGGAGGCTTCAAATGATTAACATTAATCTTGTTATTTTAGGCTGCGCTCTTGTAACTTTCATTCCTCGTTTGATTCCTGCAATCTTTGTTGATAGACTGAATTTCGGTCCAAAAGTAGAAAAGTTCCTTAATTTAATCCCTTACACTGCTTTGGCAGCATTAATATGTCCTGGCGTATTGACGGTTGACAGTCAGTTGTGGTATATAGGTTTGATTGGAGCAGTTGTTGCAGCAGGTCTTTCATGGAAAAAGGTTCCTTTGGGAGCTATTGTCATATTGACTGTGGTGATTTTAGTAACGGTTTATTCTTTGATTCCAATGTTTTAAAATGAGAAAAACTTGGGTAAAAATAAAAATTCAGACCTTTCTACCCAAGAGGAAATATCAAAAGTGTTATGATATTCGTTTAATTAATTATTATTTTTTATAATATTTAAATTATTCTGTTTCTATAATTAATCCAATAAATTAAATTAATATTACTTTCGTTTTGATTTTTACTCGTTAAAAGCAATATTGCTTTTTAAAATGAGTTATTTTTAAATATAATTTGATATAAATAATTTTGCACTGGTCATTGAAAAACTTCAAAAAAGTTAGGAGATTTTTAAGAGTGTTATTTTTTCGTTTTCGAATCTCCTTTGGGAGGTAAAGATGACATTAGTGATGCTGGATGCTGTAGTTTTCATAGCTATTAGTTATTTAGCTCACTTTGTATCTCTACTTTAGGTGGAGAAAAGATTGGGTCAAAGGATAATGATTGAAAGGCAGATATTGAGTTTTTTAAAAATGTGATATTCAGACCATCATGTTTGGAAGTTTCTTTTTCTCTTTGACCATACTGGATTGACTTTGAAATTTGGCTCATGGGAAGAGATTTTTTCTCTTCCTGTCATTTTAATAAATTAATAAATTTTCATTAAAAAATATTAAAAGTTTATTTATTAATATATAATATATAATATATTAGGTGATTAAATGGGTTGCTGGAAATATTGGCCAAAAATAGAAGAAATTGCCCATAAACTGGAAAATTATGGTATTGATGAAATTTACGACTTGGATGCAGTTGATTTGGATGAAATAACTTCTTTACTTGATGAAATTGAAGTTATAGCTCATGATGATACTATAGACTTTGACTCAGCAAAGCATATCTTGGATGACGAAAAGATGAATGAAGCACTAAAATTAATTAGAAAATTCTATTTATACATCGGTGCCAGACTGGAAACAGAAAATGCAAGAGAAATTATTGACTCAGATGATCCTAAGGCAACTTTAGACACTTTTCATTTTTATGAAAGGTATCACGGACTTCTTACAAACGAATCCAAATTGGCTCATTGGCATGAGGATAAGACATTCGTTTTTGTAGGAAGCGGACCTCTGCCATTGACATTAATATTATTTAGAGAGAAATTCGGATGTAAGTGTATAGGTATTGAAATCCAGGAAGATGTGGCCGAATTATCCAGGGAAGTTATCAGAAAGTTAGGTGTTGATGATGGAATAGAGATAATTGTCGGTGATGAAACTTCACTTAAAGACATTGATTTTGACATATTGATGGTAACGGCATTTGCAGAGCCTAAGGAAAGGGTATTTTCCAATGTTTGGGAAATCGTCGATGAAAAAACTCCTGTGCTTGTCAGAACCTACAGTGGTATGAGAGCTATTCTTTATGCTCCGTTAACCGACACCATACTTAGAGGATTTCACAAGGAAGTCATGCTGCTTCCTATAGGAAATTCAAACAATACCAGTGTTTTACTAAGAAAAGTTATTTAGTTTTGTATAATAGTATACTTGAATACTATTTTTTACTATTTTTTTTAACAATAATTTTTTTAAAGCATTATTTTTATATCTATTATTATGTGTTCAATTGCTGGTCTTTACGGAAATTTTAAAGGAAATGATTTAATTAAAATGTTAAAGGCATCCAAAAATCGTGGACCTGACTCATCAGGCGTTTTTTTAGATGATATTTACTTGGATGTGGATTTGGATAATTTTGATGATGATAATACTTACAGTATTGCTTTAGGCCATAACCTGCTTTCCATTTATGATTTGTTTGACAGGCAATCTGTAATTCAGCCTGTAAGAAATGATAATTTGGTACTTGTATTCAATGGTGAGCTTTATAATTTCAATACTGTTCGTAATTTGCTAAAGAAGCTGGGTGTGGAAGCTGAAATCAAGTCTGACTCTGAAGCTTTACTCTATCTGATTGATTTTTACAATAACGAGGATTTACTTAAGGCTATTGAGATGGCTCAAAAGATGATTGACGGAGACTATGCATTTGCAGTGTGGGATGGAAATAATCTGGCCATTGCACGTGACCCATTAGGTGTAAAACCTCTATTTTACAGTGTATGTGATGATTTGTGTGCATTTGCATCTTCAAGGGATTCACTTTATGAACTTGGCTTTGATGAAATCAGGACATTATTGCCCGAACACATTCTTTTTAACTGGAGTGATATAGCTCCGGCACAGAAGATTTATGAAAAATTCATTGAAGTCGACGGATCTAAACTAAATAAGCTATTAAAGTTAAGTGTTTCCAAAAGAGTTGAAGGATTAGACAGCGTCGGTGTAATATTTTCAGGGGGTGTTGACAGTTCGATTTTGGCAATGCTTTTAAAGGACATCTCATTCAATAAAAAGCTGGACATAACATTATATGCTGTAGGACGTGAAGGCTCAAAAGATCTTGAAGCCGCTAAATATGCTGCCGAATATCTTGAACTGCCTTTAAAGACACAGCTTCTCAGTGAAGAATTAATTAAGGAGCATGTAGGCGATGTGGTTCATGCAATAGGTGACGATAATCTCATGAAAGTGGGAGTAGGTCTTACAACATACTTTGCAACAAGACTAGCACATGAAGACGGCATAAAAGTAGCTATTTCAGGCCAGGGTGCAGATGAACTCTTTGGAGGATACAACAGATACCTCAAAAGCTTTGATGAAGGAAATCTTGAAATTGAAATACGTGAAGACATCTCAAACATGTATCACGTTAATCTCGAAAGGGATGATGCATGCGCAATGCTTAACTCCGTTGAGCTGAGACTGCCTTTCCTTGATGAAAAACTGGTTGAATATGCAATCAATTTGCCTGTAAAATATAAGATATCCGGTTCCGGTGATATTTTAAGGAAAAACATTTTAAGAAAACTCGCATTCAATGAAGGGCTTGATACTGAAATTGCATACAGACCGAAAAAAGCCGCCCAGTACGGAACGGGAATCGATAAGATTTTAAGAAAAAAGATAATAAAAGAAATAGATTTAAAAGAGTTTATATGATAATATGAGGTCATATTATCATTTACGGCAGCAGTGACGGAGCGATATCAATCAGAACATGTACGATATATGAGTTGGTAACGTTTTTTGTCTTGAGATATGGGAATAAGTCAAATATTGCACCGAGTCCGATTATAAGCAATGACTGTATGAAATTCCAGTTGTATGCAGGCAAATGCATTAATCCGAATACTAACATCACTAATAATGTTGATATGACAACGGATAATTTTCTGTTTTCACTGAAATGATAAATTAAGGCCATTATACATAACAATAGGGATACTTTAAACAACTCTTCACCAATCAACTGTATTAAAAGGAAAATGTTGTTTGTAGTAAACACTGCATGTGCAATAGTTGATGTGTTATTGGATAATTTAAAACCTAGTAAGTCTAAGAGTGCAGCCATTCCTATTGTAAATAATGAATTTAAAATGAAACATGCAAGAATTATTTTAATGTCTCCACGTTTTGGCATTTTAAAAAATATACTCAGTTTTCCTCTGCATACATAAGTTACGGGAAGCAGTGTTATGAGACAGAACCATACAGGCGTGAATATGCCTGTTATGACATTTCCAGCTCCCGGAATATAATCAATTAATCCAAAAATAGTTGCCAATGTTAAAATAGGACCTATTGCAAGCACTATCCAGTCCAGTTTAGATAATTCAGGTACTCCATTGTAGAATGGGAAATCTATTCCTCTTGTATTTTCAAAAATTTTCATAGTTATGAATTTATGTTTTTTTTTAAATATTATTTTTTGATTTTAACAATCAATTCATAATAATAATGTTTTTTCTTAAATTGTATACAACTTAAAAGAAATATTTGAATTAAAAAACAAGGTAATATTTGATTAATAATTTTTTCCACTTACTTATTTTTACTTAATCTTTATTAATATTGAAAAACATAATTATTTATATTATTTATTATTAGGAGTTATAATTCATGTCAATTGAAAAAGATGCAGAAAAAATTATAGATGAATTTTCAAAAACTTTAGACAATATTCCAGATTCAGAAGAAACCTGGTATATTACTGATAATTTAAATTTAACTCGTGAAGATGTTCCTCATGAGAAAAATCCTGAAAAAATTTTAAGAAATGCTCATATTGACAAAGATGGTAATCTTAAAGTTAAAAAAGCTGATTGGATATAATTAGGTGTTTATTATGAGAATGAATTTGGTTCTTGAACTTTTGGATGTTCCTGGACAATTGGTTTCTATTTTGGAACCTATCAGTGGACTTGGTGCCAATTTAGTAACTGTTATCCATAAAAGGGATGCTAAAAATGAAAACGGTAAAATTCCTGTTCAACTTACTTTGGAAGGCGAAAAAGAAAATCTCAATCGTGTAGTTAAAAAATTCGACGATTTAAACATTACTATTGTTGAAAAGGATGGTTTCATAAATAAGGAATTTGTTAGTACTATATTAATTGGCCATATTGTTGACAATGATGTAAGAGACACTACTGATAAAATTAATGCATTGGATGGTGTTTTTGTAGTCGGATTCGACATTAAATTAGATGGTGAGGAAAAATCTACTGCATTAATTAACTTGGAAGTTGACTACGGTAAAAAACAATTTGCATTTGATGAAATTGCAAAAATTGCTGATGAAAAAGATTTAATTATGATTAATGAAGTTTAGTGATGATTATGAATGAATGTAAGATTATTATAATGGGATTTGGATCAGTGGGTCAAGGTATTGCCCAGGCAATCTCATTGAAAAAAGCTATGATTAAGGAAAAATATGGCGTTGAGTTAAAAGTTGTAGCTGCTGCAGATTCATCCACATCTGCAATTAACCAGGACGGTTTAGAAGAAATGTTACTTATTCACAGCAAAAACAGTGAAGGAAATTTATCCGCTTATCCGGAATACGGATCAAACATTTCAGGACTTGACGTTTTAGATGCTGTTGATTATGATTTATTGATGGAAGCAACTCCTACTAATATTACCACTGCCGAACCGGCTTTGGGATTAACACTTAAAGCTTTTGATCAAGGAAAAGATGTTGTAACTTCAAACAAAGGACATTTGGCAATTAAATTCAAGGAAGTTACTAAAGCCGCTGAAAAAAATGGTGTTGAATTTAAATATGAAGCCAGTGTTGGCGGTGCAATGCCAATAATTAACTTTGCTCGTGAAACACTCTCATCCTGCGGCATCAACTCAATTGTCGGTATCCTAAACGGTACTACGAATTATATATTATCAAGAATGAGTTCTGAAGGTTCTCCATATGACATTACATTAAAAGAATCTCAGGAATTGGGTATTGCAGAAACAGACCCAACTGCAGATGTTGAAGGTATAGATGCAGCTTGTAAAACCGTAATTTTAGCAAATTCCGTTTTAGGAATTGACGCAACCTATGATGATGTGACTGTAGAGGGTATTTCAAACATTACCTCTGAGGCAATTGAACTTGCACATAAGGACGGTTATTTAATTAAATTAATAGCTGAAGTTTCTAAAGATACCCTAAAAGTATCTCCACGTTTGGTTAAAAAGGGAAGCGGCTATGATATTAGCGGTACCTTAAACATGGCTACAATCAAAACAGATTTAGCTGGAGATGTTACAGTTATGGGTCTTGGTGCAGGATCTCTTGAAACTGCATCTGCGATGTTGACAGACGTAATTAGTATTTTAAAAATCAAATACTAATTCTTTTATTCTTTTTTTTTGGATTTGATATTTATGAAATATGTAATTTTTATTCCTGACGGTTCAAGTGACCTTCCTCTCGATGAATTGGATGGTAAAACACCACTTCAGGTAGCTGAAACTCCTAATATTGATAAATTGGCTCAAAATGGATTTGGAGGATTTACAAATAATGTTCCTGACGGTTATACGCCAGGCTCTGACGTTGCAAACATGAGCATTTTCGGATATAATCCTGCTGACTATTATACTGGCCGTGGACCTCTCGAAGCGGGCAGTATGGGAATTGACACAAAGCCGACCGATGTCATTTTCAGATGCAACACGATAACTGAAAAGGACGACACAATGGAAAACTTTAATGCAGACCACATCACTTCCGAAGAGGCAGCTGTATTGATGGATGCTTTAAATCAACATTTCAGTGAAAAATATGATGACTTTAAAGGCAAATTCTATGCAGGAATAAGCTACAGACATTTATTCGTATACTCCTGTGAGAGCGAAGAGGATGCAAATCTTTTGTCTGATTTAAACACAGTTCCTCCACATGATATTGCAGGTGAAAACCTAACTGAATACACCACATGGGAAGATGACCTGGCAGTTAAGATGAGAGACATCATGTATGAGGCTCAGGAAGTCCTAAAAGACCATGAAGTCAATAAAAAAAGAATTGCTGATGGCAAATGTCCTGCCAACATGGTATGGCTATGGGGTCAGGGAACAACTCCAAAATTACCTGATTTTAAAGAAACTTACGGACTGACAGGTGCTGTAATTACCGGTGTTGATTTGTTAAAAGGAATCGGAGTATTTGCCAATTTGGATGTAATTGATGTACCTGGTGCAACAGGATTTTTCGATACAGATTATGAAGCAAAAGGTCAGTATGGTATTGAAGCTTTAAAAACTCATGACGTATTGCTTATTCATATTGAATCTCCTGATGAAGCGGGTCATGCTCAGCTGATAGATGAGAAAGTAAAAGCTATTGAAAGAATTGATGAATTCATTGTCGGACCGATTATTGAAAGCCTTGAAGGGGATGACTTTAAAGCGGCAATATTGCCTGACCATCCGACTCCAATATCAATCGGAACCCACACCCGTGATGACGTGCCTTTAGTAATATATTCATCCGATAAGACAGGAGACGAATGCACATCATTTGATGAAGAAGGCGTAAAAACAGGTTCTATTGAAAAGCAGGACGGATATAAATTAATGTCAAGATTAATAAATGAATTTTAAATGGGGATAGTTATATGAAAGTATTGTTGTTGAACGGAAGCCCGCATAAAAACGGATGCACATACACTGCACTTTCCGAAGTGGCTAAAGTATTAAATGAAAACGATATTGAAACTGAAATATTCTGGATTGGAACAAAACCGATAATCAGCTGCAATGCATGTATGAAATGCACAGAAAAAGGTGAATGTACATTTGATAATGACAAAGTCAATGAATTTGTTAAAAAGGCTTATGAAGCTGACGGATTCGTATTCGGTTCTCCGGTTCATTATGCAGCAGCAACCGGAGGAATAACGTCCTTCCTGGGAAGGGCATTCTACTCAAATAGCCATGGAAAAGGCGGCGAAGCATTCGCATTCAAGCCCGGTGCAAGTGTAGTTTCTGCAAGAAGGGGAGGAAATACTGTAACTTACGATCAGTTAAACAAGTTCATGGGAATTTCTCAGATGCCTATCATCACATCATATTACTGGAATATGGTTCACGGAAACACTCCCGAAGAAGTGATGCAGGATGAAGAAGGAATCTCAACCATGAGACAGCTTGCAAGAAACATGGCATACTTTTTAATATGTATTGAAGCCGGACGTGAAAAAGGTTTGGAACATGAAGTTGAGCCTAAAGCAAGAACTAACTTCATAAGATAAAGATGAATATATTTAAAACTCCGGAAGGTTATTTATTTTCAAATAAAGCTCTGTTCTATCTATTCATACCATTGCTTATAGAACAGGCTTTAGAATTTTTTGTAGGACTTGCAGATTCCATAATGGTTGCATCACTTGGTGAAGCGGCCATCAGTGGTGTTTCTCTAGTCGATTTTTTAATGCAACTGCTTATTTTTTCTTTTTCGGCCCTTGCAACAGGAGGAGCCGTAATAGCAGGTCAGTACTTAGGAGACAATAATGTTGAAAAGGCACGAGACGCATCAAATCAATTGGTGTGGTTTTCAGGGCTTTCTTCTACTCTTTTCATGATAGTAGTACTTTTTGCCAGATATTTATTGATAGGTATTCTTTTTGGTCAGATTGAAGCGGACGTATGGATGAATGCTGACATTTACCTCTTGATTGTTGCATTTTCAATTCCATTCATTGCAGTCTATAATGCGGGAGCAGCTATTTTTAGAACAACAAATGATGCCTATTTGCCTATGAGAATCATGATTGTCTGTGATATTTTAAATGTCATCGGCAATGCATTCTGCATTTACTATCTTGGATGGGGAGTGGAAGGTGTAGCTATTCCAACAGTTATTTCAAGGTTTTTATCTGCAGCAGTAATTATGTATTTCGTTTTGGATAAGGATTATATACTCCACATTAAAAGAACGCTAAAACATAAATTTGATTTAGTAATATTGAAAAATGTATTAAATGTAGGGATTCCATATGGAATTGAAAACGGCCTCTTTCAGCTGGGACGTATCCTTGTATTGAGTCTTGTTTCAACATTCGGAACAATGGCAATAGCTGCAAACTCGGTGGGATATGCAATAGGAATATTTTCAGTATTGCCCGGTTTTGCAATTAACTTAGGGTTAACTGCTGTCATTTCAAGATGCGTCGGGGCTAATGACTATGAACAGGCAAGGTATTACAATAAGAAATGCATTATCATAATATTCATATCACACGTAATAATAAATATTGCAATTTTTGCATTGCTGCCGTTCATATTGGATATCTATCAGCTCTCAGCACAGACCGCTGCAATGACAACGGAAATGGTTGTATGGCACGGTATTTTTGCAATAATAATATGGCCGATAGCCTTCACGCTTCCTTCAACATTCAGAGGAGCTGGAGACTCAAAATCAGTAATGTATATAAGTCTTGCAGTAATGTTTACATGCAGAATAGCATTATCCTATGTTATCGCCGACTGGATGGGCGTAGGAGTATTCGGAACATGGATAGCGATGTTTGTTGACTGGTATGTAAGAGCCGGAATATATGTGTACAGGTACTTTTCAGGTAAATGGACAGAGTATAGGGCAGTTTAGGTGGTAAAATGTTTGGAAAAAATAATAATGATATGATGAATTTGAACTTTGAAACTTTACTTTCAAATCAATTGGCGCTAAGCGAAAACCAGAAACTGATATTGAACAATCAGGTAGCTCTTGATAAAAAACTGGATATGATCAATAAGAAATTGGATAAGTTACTTAAAAGTGATTAAAATGGTTCTTTTTAGAGGAGACATAAAATGCAAAAGTCTGCAGAGAAGAACATCAATAAGCGTAATTTTACCTGCAGATAATATTCATTTTTTAAGCGACACTGAAGAGATTGTAGAAAAGCCGTATAAAACTCTATATCTTCTTCATGGCCTTTACGGCAGCGATGATATCTTTCTTGCAAACACATCAATTCAGAAATTTGCAGAAGACAATGGAATAGCTATTGTAATTCCATGTGGAGAAAACAGCTTCTATCTTGATGATGATGCCTCGCACAGGTTATTCGGTGAATATGTAGGCCAGGAATTGCTTGACATTACAAGAAACATTTTTCCATTATCCGATAAAAGGGAAGACACTTTCATTGCAGGCTTTTCAATGGGAGGCTACGGTGCCATTAGAAACGGACTTAAATACTCAGATAACTTCTCAAAAATAGGAATGATTTCCGCAGCCCTTATAACCGATGACATTGCAGATTATGGGGATAACCATAATGTATTGTACTCAAGACAGTTCTATGAATCAATATTCGGCAATCTTGATGAAGTTCAAGGCTCCGATAAGGACCCGAAACACCTGATTGATAATTGCGATAATATTCCTGAAATTTATATGGCCTGTGGTCTTGATGATTTTCTCTTTGAAAAAAACGCTGATTTTTACAGGTTTTTAAAATCAAGAGACATTGATGCTACTTTTGTCGGTGCTGAAGGTGAGCATACATGGGAATTCTGTGACGAGTTCATAAAAGAATTCATTAAAAGCTTGTAAAAATAGTTTAAACAAAGTTTTAAAATCCTAAAAAACGTAAATTAAATCTATGCTATTTTTTCTAAAAGTATTTCTAATATTTTATTTACAATAAATATAACTATTATATTTAATATAATAATTATAATAATTTATCTTAAATGTGAAAGAATACTTCGACCTCTACAGGTCGGAGAGGTTCAAAGTTAAGTTAATCGAGGTGTATGAAAGAATGTATTTCGACGAATTAAGCGATGAGGAAGCAGATTATTATAATGAAAGAATTAGACATTTTGAAAAGGGAGAATATGCTGGCACTAGAAAAGTTGATTTAAATACCATCAGAGAATAACTCCTGAACATATTATGATTTTTTTGAGGATAAGGCATTAAATTTATTTTAAGTACTTTTTTTTTACATATTTTATGATTTAAAGAAAATAATTAACTATTTTCATTTTTTGCTAAATTAAAAAATAAGCGGTAAGATGATTAACTCATCTTACTTAAATTCTAGTGCGTCAACTGCTCTAATCAGTTCCTTTATGTGCATGTCCTTTGTGGACTGGTCTGCAAAGCTGTATTCCTCAAAGTAGAATGCTGGAATGCCGTTCTGATTTAAAGGTATGGTTAGGAAAGGTCCGCTTGTCGTTGACTCCGGTGAGTAATAGGCGATGTTTTCACATTTGCTTGCAACTTCACTTCCATATTTTTCTCCTAATCCTTCATTTACTGGGCTGAATACGAATGTTTTGTATGTATAAGCCCCTACATTTGAATGGATGTCAACAGCTAGTTTATATCCTCCGTTTTTAATTTCAGGATATACATATTTGTATGCTAAATTCTGTCCGTTTTGTCTTCCCTGACTGTTGTCGGATGCACCGTCTCCATAATGTCCAACATTTTCAGTAACGTTAATTATGTAGATGTCATAGCAGTAATTGAGGTTATCCTGTTGAGGCAGGAGTTTAACTAATGTTTCATGAGTTTCATGTTCCAGCGGATGAACTCCAACTACATAAGCTATTTTTTCACCATTGGGATTTCCTACATTTTTGATGACTTCAACACTGCCTGGATCATCACTGTTATTTGCGATAACTTCTCTGACTGCATTTGCATTATTTGCAGTTCCGATAGGGTTATTCTGTGAGCCTTGATTTAGAATAAACAGTATGCCTCCAACTAAAATAAGCGCAATTATTATTAATATTAAAATATATTTTTTCATATTATCTCCAAAAAAATAAAATGTAAGATAAATTGAATTATCTTACTAAAATTTTAATCCGTCTACTGCATAAAGGAGCTGTTTCATATGCATATCCATACTGGATTGTGGTTCAAAACTGTATTCCTCATAGTAGAATGCTGGAATGCCGTTCTGATTTAAAGGTATTGTCAAGGATGGTCCACTTGTTGTTTTGCTTATTTGATAATAGTTAATGTTTGCACAATGACTTGCAACAGTTCTTGCAAGGCTTTCTCCTGCTCCACCAGTAACCGGACTGAATACGAATGCAGGAACACCATATCCAACATTTGAGTGAACATCAATAGCTAGTTTATATCCTCCGTTCAAGATTTGAGGATATACATAATGATAAGCTAGATATTGTCCGTTTTGTCTTCCTGGACTGTTATCAGACGTACCGTCTCCATAATAACCGATATCTTCAGTTACTTGAATTACGTAGACGTCATAGCAGTAATTTAGACCAGTAATTGTAGGAAGTATTTTTAATAATGTTTCATGTGTCCTGTGTTCTAATGGGTGAACACCGACCACATATGCTATTTTTGGAGCATTAGGATTTCCAAGGTTTCTAATTACTGAAACAGTTCCTTTTTCAACTAATAACTTATTGGAGATGATATTCTCTCCATATGATACAGTTATTGTATAATATCCTTTTGTAAGGGAGGATAATTGGAATGTAGCAATTCCTTCGGAATTTGTTGTTGCATGGAAAATTTTACCGTCAATGACTCCAGTAAGTGTTTTTCCAGCCTCCGGTTCTCCCACATCATTAACCAATTTCACAGGGAATGCTTTACCTTCAGTACAGGTATTAACGTCTCTAGCAATTAATTTAGGTAACACTTTAATCTTTGATGATACTTTTAAATGATTATCCAGCCTTTCAACAGTTAAAATATAGTCTCCAGGCTGTAAGTTGATATTTAATTTTGCATTTCCTTCATTATCACTTGTACGTGTATAAGAGACTCCATTAATGTTGAATATCAACTTGGAATTTTTTAATGGATTTCCCATATCATCCAAGACTTTTACATTTGCCTGAGATGCGTTTTTAAAATATTTGACCAAATCATTAGAGATGATTGTAGGCAGTACAGTAACTCTAACAGCCATTTTCAATCCTGTAGTGTTCTGTTCAACAGTCAATACATATTTTCCAGGGTTTAGATTTATATTTAAGTTTGCTGTTCCATTTTTGTCTGTTGTACGATTGTAATAAACTCCGTTGATATTGATTGTCATCTTGGCATTGGCTGCAGGGTTACCTATCTCATCCAATAGTGTAGCTTTAAATTGTGAAGCGTTTCTATAATATTTGACGAGATCGTTACATAATATTGTTGGTAGGACTGTGACAATGGATGACTTTTTCAATCCTATATCCTCACGTTCGACAGTCAATATGTATTTTCCAGGGTTTAGATTTATATTTAAGTTTGCTGTTCCATTTTTGTCTGTTGTACGTTTGTAATAAACTCCGTTGATATTGATTGTTGCCTTCATACCTGCTTCAGGATTTCCAAGCCCATCCAATAATGTGAATTTGAATTGTGAAGCGTTTTTGAAGTATTTGGTTAAATCAGAAGAAATGATGGTGCTTAATACAGTGATTTTATTTGTAACTGTAGTGTTATCATAACAATTTTTAGCTGTAATCGGGTAATCTCCAGGGTTTAAATTAATGTTCATCCTAGCTATTCCATCATGTACTGTTCTTATATAAGTATATCCATTAACTGTAAATTCTACTTTTGTATTATTCAATTTAGTGTGATTTTCATCGAAAACTTGAACTTCGTATTGTGTATCGTTCTTATAATACTTTACAAGGTCATTACTGATTATTGTACAGTTGTCCATATTATCGTTTGTTGAATCAATAGACAATATTTCATTATTTTCATTATTGTTATCTAGTTGATTTTCATCCAATTCATTTGCGCTTACTGCCGCAATAGATAAGATAAAAATGAACAACATGACTATAAGATATTTAGTTTTCAAAGATTCACCCCCTTATTTTTGTATATTAATAATTTATGATTTAATATGTATAATTATTTTCTATTTAATTTTATATATTATGAAAAACTTAAAATATAATATTAATAATTAAAAATGGAGAGGATTTATCTGACAAAATATATCATTATTACTGGAGGAGTTGTAAGTTCCATAGGTAAAGGAATTACTTCAGCCTCTATGGGTAGAATTTTAAGATCATATGGTTTAAAAGTATCCGCTATTAAAATTGACCCTTATTTGAACTGGGATTCCGGTACACTTAATCCTTACCAACACGGTGAAGTTTTTGTAACTCATGATGGGATGGAAACCGATTTGGATTTAGGTCATTATGAAAGATTTTTGGATGTTGAACTTGACGGACTTGCAAATATTACAACAGGAAAAGTTTATGAATCTGTAATTGCTAAAGAAAGGGAAGGAGGATATCTTGGTGAATGTGTACAGGTTATTCCTCATATCACTAATCGTATTAAGGAAATGATTAGGGAAAACTCTGAAAGTGCAGATTATGATGTTGTTCTGGTTGAACTTGGAGGTACTGTTGGGGATATTGAAAGTCAGCCTTTCCTTGAAGCTTTAAGACAGCTCAGAAATGAGGAAGGCCGTGAAAACGTCATGTTTGTCCATGTTACATTCATCCCATATTTAAATGCGGCAGGTGAATTCAAAACCAAACCAACCCAGCATTCCACTAAGGAATTAAGAAGTGTCGGTATAAATCCTGATGTGATTGTGTGCAGATCACAGGTACACATTGATGATGCTCTTTTAGGTAAAGTCGCACACTTCTGTGACGTGGATGTTAATGCTGTTGTAAACACTCCCGATGCAGGTACAATTTATGAAGTGCCTTTGGTTTTGGAAGACAAGAACATCGGTCAGTTAATCGTCAACAGAATCGGCTTGGATATTGAAGCAGACTCTTCCAAATTAAATGAATGGAGAGAAATAGTCGACTCCCTAAGAATTAAGGATCCTAGCGTAACCATCGGTATTGTCGGAAAATATGTTGAACTTGAAGACGCTTATATAAGTATTAGAGAATCCCTCCAGCATGCAGCCGCAAGCATTGGCGTCAAGGCAAATATAGAATATTTAAGTTCCGATGTTGATGAGCTAGATAAAGAAATTTTAGACACTTTTGACGGTATCCTTATTCCTGGAGGATTCGGTGAAAGAGGATTTGAAGGAAAATTGGATGCTGTTGACTATGCTATTGAAAACGATGTACCTCTTTTTGGTATCTGTTTAGGTATGCAGTCAATGGTGACTCAGTTTGCAAGACGTAACGGTTATCCTGATGCCAACAGTTCCGAATTTGATGATGATTTGACTCACCCTGTCATTGACATGATGGAAGAGCAGAAAAAAATCAAAAACATGGGTGGAACCATGCGTTTAGGTTCCTATGACTGTAAGATTATTGAAGGAACTAAAACCCATGAGGCTTACGGTGAGTGTGATATTGAAGAACGTCACAGACACCGTTATGAGTTTAATAATGATTACAGGGATGACCTTCAGCAGAAAGGCCTTATCATTTCAGGTACCAGTCCTGATGATTTCCTTGTTGAAATTGTTGAGTTTCCTGATCATCCGTGGGCTATCGGTTGTCAATTCCATCCGGAATTTAAATCAAGACCTAATAGGCCACACCCATTATTCAAATCATTTTTAGAAGCTATTTACAAGCATTCTAAAAATTAATTCTTTTTTTACCTTTTCATACAATATAACCTTCCCGTACAATATAACCTTCTTTTTGATTATAACCGGTTTAATTTCTATATAATTAATATACTACTTTTTAAAAACTTTTAAGCATGATTTTAGATGATATTTTTTTAATTCAAATAATAATTACCATAATTTTTTGTGCCATATTTTGCTTTTTCGATATCCGAAGGGGATTTCTTCCAAATAAGCTGAATTATATTTTTGTGGCTTTTGGCTTTTCATCAAACCTGATTTTAACAATCATGACAGGTAATCTTAAATTTATATTCTTTTCAATTATTTCATACTCCATAACATATCTCATCACTTTAATGCTATGGCAATTGAACGTATGGGGTGGCGGTGATGTAAAACTCTTTGCATCAATCGCTTCAGTTATACCATTTGGTATAGATACTTCATTTTTCAACATTTCTCCATTGCTGTCATTTTATCCATTTTCTTTTACGGTAATGCTAAACAGCATTCTTGTATCTTTTCCATTTCTTATGGCATTGCTGATTTATCTGATAATAAAAAATGATGTATTTGATGAAAATATCGAAGTTTTTAAGGGATTTTTAAGCTATAAAGGCATAAAAATATTGATAGACTCCAGCTTCAACAGACACATTAACATAAAGGATTTGAAGGAGGGAATGATGATAAACAATTTCTACTTTGACAGTGAATATGTAAAGGAACTCATTGAAAGCAATAAGAAAAGCAACCTGAAAGTATTCAATAGCGACGACGGAAAATCAAAGTACTACTTTAAGACGTTAACCGCCGGAGGAATAACCCTTAAGGATATGTATCTGCTTAAGATAATGAATGCCCAGCAGATAATTTCAAGCCAGATTTCCATAAAGCTAGGTTTTCCATACGTTCCGGCAATATTGATCGGTCTCATAATAGCCATATTCTATGGGGATTTGTCAATGCTGATTTTAAAAAATATAATTTTCGTGATTTAAATGATAAAGGATGATAAAGGACAGGTTTCACTTGAATATTTGCTTATTTTTGCAGTTTCAATAATTCTTCTGATTGCATTTACCCTGCCGCTGGCACATTTCGGCATGGAAAAATCATTGGACGTATCCAACAGCATGAACGCAAAGGGTGAACTTTCAAAACTCTCAAATGCAATAAGTCAGGTTTACTCTGAAGGCCAGGGATCAAGACAAACTATTCATATGACTCTCGATAAAGCAATTAACGTTAAAATAACCAGTTCATATCTTTCAGCTCCATATGATATGAAAGACGGTAAAATAAAAGAGCTTAAACTCAATCATAATTCAAATCTCAAATCTGGAAGCCTATCTCTTGATAAGGGTGAAAATAAAATCGTTGTTGAATGGCCAATCGATAGCGCAGAGATGAACGTCTATAAGAAATATTAATCCAAATCTATTTAAATGTTAATTAGTTAAATAATTAATTATACTTATTTAAATGAGTGGATTAAATGGATGTTATAGTTACTATTATTTATATAATCTTGTTTATTATAATGATGGTATTCGTTTTTTCAATAGCTATGTTAAAGCCATTCATGTCTAAAAAGGAAATGCTTTTAATATTGGGAGTCGGCTTTTTTATAGGTGCACTGGGAGGAGCCTTTTTCCTCTCTCCAATATATTCAGACATGCCTGAAATCGCAACATCTATTGAAAAGGTTATGCCGGGTAATGAAGAAACATTGTATCTTGACGTATCTTCAGCTACCGACATTAATAAACTGAAAAGTGATTTATCTAAAATTGAAGGTTTTAAAAGTTTGGAAGAAACCGGAGTTTCGATTCCTCTATGGTCGTTTACGGATAAGGAATACAGATTCTTTAACACTACAGTTCCGAATATTGATTCACATTTCTCAAATTATTCCGTTAACAAAACTTCAGGTGTTATCCATATTGAACTGAATAATTATTCTTCTTCCCAGGCTTTAAAGTCTTTTGCCGATTGGTACAGAGCTAATTATGGAGGACCTATCAATTATGCACAGGTTCACGTTAAAATAGTCGTATCCTCTTCAGCTTATGATCAGATTAAACAGACCTTGCTTGAAAAGGGTATTGTGGCTTCAAGCGTTGAAGGTTCAGTTCAAAACAGTATTGATAATTCCAATTCATCAATGATTTCCAATACTCACTTTGTATTGGCCTGCGGTGGTGTCGGTGTTATTGTCGCTGTTTTAGGTCTTTTCTTCGAAACATTCGTAGTCGGTAAAAGAAGATTCAACAGATTTTTACACACTAAAAAGAAGAGATAAATGAATGTCGCAGTATTATTTTCCGGTGGAAAAGACAGCACTATGGCTGTTTACAATGCTTTAAAAAGCGGTGAGGATGTAAGATATTTGCTGGCTATGAAGTCTGCAAATGATGAGTCATACATGTTTCATGTTCCAAATATTCACCTTACCGATTTGCTTGCAGAGGCAATGGATATTCCTATCATCAGTGTCAAAACCGATGGGATTAAGGAAGAGGAACTCAAGGATTTAAGACTTGCCTTTGAAAAACTTAAATCCTTAGGCATCGAAGCCATATATACAGGTGCGCTTTACTCAACTTATCAAAAGTCAAGGATTGAAAAATTGGCTAGTGATGTTGGAATAAAGGCGGTTTCACCATACTGGCATGTTGATGAACTGGAATATATGAGAAAAATCGTTTCACTCGGTTTTGAAGTTATAATCAGCGGTGTTGCGGCCTATGGTCTTGATGAAAAATGGCTTGGCCGAAAAATTGACGATAAATGCATTGATGATTTGCTAAAGCTTAATGAAAAAGTCGGCCTTAATCTTGCATTTGAGGGCGGAGAAGCTGAAACTTTAGTTTTGGATGGGCCTATTTTTAAAAAAAGAGTTAAAATATTAAAAGATAAAAGGCAATGGCATGTAGACAGTGGTTTATATATAATTGAAGATGCGATTTTGGAAGAAAAATGATTAAATATCATATTCTTCTATAAATTTTCTCACTTTTTTTTCATAGGATTCCATATCGCTTTCGTTTATAATCATTTTATCTGAAAGTGAAATTACAGAACCTATTCCAAAGCCCAATTCGTTCCTGTCTCTTTGAGCAAAGACTTCATAATCTGTGGTGTCATCCTCTCTTTGTCTTAGCTTAATTCTCTCAAAACGGATTTGCGGATTGGCAAATATTGAAAGAACAATAAAATCATCAAAATTCTCTTTAAATAAATCTACTTCATAAGGACTTCTGATGCCGTCAATAATGATTGATGAATCAAATCCTTCCTCAATGAGTTTTTTAACTTTTTTTATGGTTAACTCTGCAACAATATAATCGCCATGTTCTTTTCTAAGGTTTATTGCAGTTTCTTTTGTTGGTTCACCACGTTTTTTAGCTTCTTCACGTATTATGTCGCCCATAACAACGGTAATTGCACCGTTTTCAGCAGCAAGTTCAGAGACTGTAGCTTTTCCTGAACCAGGCATTCCTGATATTCCCATTACTCTCATTTTATATCCTCTTTTATTAATTTCAATGATTCATCTAAATTTGCTTTATTGTCAAAATCTTCAATAATCTCTTTTAACAGTTCTTTATCCTGCGTGAGTAAATCTCCAGCTATTTTTGTCATGAATGGAATTGCACGTACAACATTATCTACAATAGAAACATCAGACATTTTGGACGTTCTTGAAAGAGGATTCAAATCAATGGTAATTATATTTTTTCCGCTTCTAGATAATATTTCGGCTCTATCTCCATCTTCGAGAGGTACCAATATTGTATCGGCACTGTATATTCCGCTTTTGCTTGCAGATGCACGTGGGTTTTTAATTTCATTAATGTACATTATTTCGTCATCTAAAGATCCGAGTATTTCCGGATAACCGTGACTTTTATATAATTCAGTAATCTTTTTTACCCTTTCATCACTTCTGTAAAAGAGGTTGATTTCAATTTTTGCACCAATGACCTTAGCAAACTCTATGATTTCATCGATTGCAAGGGCAGTGGTGTTGCCGTTAACTGAAATAACAGGGTTTTTTGATAAAATCATCGCTGCTACAGTAACATACATTGCTCTTTTTGCAGGCAGTGTGGTCTTTTCGCCGAGCAGGTAGTCAAAGGCTTCACCTCTTCCATGGGCAATCATTGCAGAATCGGCTAAAATGCCTTCTTTTGATGCTTTAACGATTTTATCTCTCAGTACTAATGATTCATATCTTGGATGAGCTTTTGATAACATTTATTGCCTCTTTACTTTAACTCGATTTTCATCTGCGCCAGATAACCGAGGAATGTTGTTGTTAAAAGTGTTATGATTGACATCAAAATGAGGTGTGTTGTATAATTCGTTATGAGAATGGTGTGGTTTTGAGGAATTATAAAAACAATCACGTCACAAACGATATCTATTGCTATAAAGATTATTCCAACTATTATTCCTTCGATTACTTCGTCTTCGTTTATCTCCCGGATGTAGAGAATTCCAAAAAATCCAGTAACTATAATCATGCTTAGGGGAAGAATTAAATTGTTATATAATGTATTGCTTGTTATCAGTGGCTGAACAATCAGTGAAATTACGTATGTTACAGCCCAAATAAGTATTCCGTATATTACAGCTAATTTAATTTTCATGATTTACCCCTTAAATTATTATTATGTTGAAAAATTCATATAAAGTTTTCTTCACAATTTTTAAAAATTAGTCTAAGGGATTATTCAAAAAATTTCGCTAAAAAAAGTAGTTATTTTTAAATGTTAGGTAGATAATGGGCATTATCTACCTATAAGCTTGTTTTTCAAGCTTTCTTAGAGAAATGAATTTTAAAGTTTGGCTGTTTTAATCTACATTTCATGGCTACATTTAGTAGCCAAGTTATATTTTGAATCTTATAGTATATATAATTTTATAAAAATTCAAGTTTGATTTATTAATAATTTTTATATTTTATTGATTACATATTAATTATTGATGCAAGATTTAGAACATGAAAATTATATATTGAATTCGATATTGAAAAGCTCACCAAGTTCTGAAAACTTTTCCTTTGAAGAATACAGAAAGGTTTCACCTGCTTATTATGAGGATTTAAAAGAGCAGCTTCTTTTGAAATATCAGGATAGGAAACTGACTGACATTGAAGGAAGTAAAGTAATAAGCACTCCCTATGGTGATACTTTAGAAATAGTTCAAAAGGAAAAGATTGATTTTAAGCTTGCTGAAAACAACTTCAAAAATCAGATGAATCATAATCTGAAGTTGCTTCCAAAAATAGGCATTAAAACAGAAGAGAACTTGAAAAAACAGGGTTTTGATACAATAGAATCACTTTTACATCATGATTCACATAAGGACAACGCCAAAAGTTTCCTCGAGAATATGGAGGACATGTCGTTTATGGAAATCATTGATCTGCTGAATCAGAACAGATATG
Source organism: Methanobrevibacter sp. (assembly GCA_017434555.1). Classification (GTDB taxonomy): domain Archaea; phylum Methanobacteriota; class Methanobacteria; order Methanobacteriales; family Methanobacteriaceae; genus Methanocatella. Next base: position 94,018 of record JAFRFB010000051.1, read on the forward strand.
GAAAATCTTGCAGGGACAATCTAATCAAATGCGTCAGCATTCCCGATTATGAAAACTTCAAGTTCATGGATATAGAGACATTGGGGCTTTCAAACGTTCCGATAATACTCATAGGCGTTGCTGAAATAAAGGGCAATAACATCATATCCTCCCAGTATTTCCTAAGAGATCTGGATGAGGAAATAGCTGTTTTGAAAGGATATTTTTCACATCTAGACGAGGATTCGGTTCATGTAACTTTTAACGGAAAGACATTCGATGTGCCATATATTAAAAACAGGCTCAATTACCACAGAATTGATGTCGATTTTGATTTGGCTCATTTGGATTTGATGTATTTTGCAAAATACCTCTGGAGAGATGAACTGCCAAACTGTCAGCTCCAGACAATTGAAAAATATAAATTCGGACTTGAACGGGTTGATGACGTGCCGGGACAGTATATTCCTGGCTATTATAATACTTATCTCAGCGAAAGGAATATTGGGCCTATGATACCAATAATAGAACATAACAGACAGGATATTGTTTCTCTTGCTGATTTTTTAATGAAGATGTATGAAGAGGTTAATTACGAATAGGTGCTTTAAATGGGGTTATTTGATAGATTTAAAAAAGATAAAAAAGAAAAAAAGCCAGCTGAAATTCCAAAGGATGTTGACATTCCCGAAGTTGAATTGCAGTTAAAGGAAATTGCAATGCACAGTAAAAACAGGAATGAAAGGGCAGTTGCAGTCAACAATATTACAAACCAGTACGTGGCGCTTGATTTGGCCAAAAATGTCAAGGACCGTGCAATCAGACTGATTGCAGCAAACAAGCTTGAAGATGAAAAGCTTTTATGGGATGCGGCAAAAAATTCCAATTTCTATGACGTAAGAAGCTTTGCCTATGAAAGATTAGGTGAAAACAACAAATCCATTGCAGAAATGGTAATTAACCAGAAAAAATCCAAGGAAATAACAGAAATCTTCAATAAGGTTGAAGATGAAGAAACTCTAAAAGACATTGCAATAAATGCAATTGACAAAAAGTACCGAAAAGATGCACTTGAAAAAATCAATGACGAAGAGATATTAACCGATCTTGTATTTAAGGCTAATGATAAGACCATTAGAAAAGGTGCCGTTTTAAAGGATTCATTTACTAATGAAGATACCTTACAAAAGATTGCCCTAACCGATTCAGACAGTGATGTTAGAATCGCAGCCATAAATAAGATTTCAAATGAGGATAAACTTGTGGAGATTGCAAAAGAGGAAGACAATGCAAAGGTAAGAAATATCATTTTTGAAAAGATTACCGATAAGGATTTATTGAAAAAAATAGTATTGAATTCCAAAAAATCCGATGTAAGGCTTGATTTGGTTAAAATCATAGATGATGAAGAAGTCCTATCCCAGGTCGTTTTAAATGATGAGGACAGTGTTGTCAGAAGTGAAGCCATTAAAAAGATAAATGACGATAAGATTTTAATTGAAGTGGCTAGAAATGACTCTGACAGGTTTACAAGACAGACTGCAGTTAAAAAGATAAGTGATGCAGAGGTACTGGTCGATATTGCACTTAACGATGATGACTCATTTGTAAGGTCTCATGCGGTTTCAAACCCGAATATAACCTCTGAAGAGGATTTTGTTGAAATAGCCATTAACACTACTCATGAGGATATTGCCCTTGAAGCGATGAAAAACATAACTTCAGAAGAGGCTTACGTTAAAATATTGCATGAGGCAAAACTCGAATCCGTAAGAAAGGACACTCTGGACAATATTGATGATTTAAAGGTTCTCGTTGAAATCATTTTGGCCAATAAAGACCTTGAATTCAGCCTTAAGGCCTTAAATAAGATTGACAATGAAGAGGTTTTAATTAATATTTATGAGAAAAACATACATGAAGACATTAATGTCAGATGTGTTTCTAAAATCAGAAATCAGAATGAATTAACCAAAATACTTGAAAGCGACAAGTCCTGGAGAGTAAGGGAGGCCTGCGTTAAAAAAATCGTCAGTATAAAAGTCCTCAAAGAAGTTTCTCTAAATGATGAAAACGAATATGTAAGAAACGTTGCAAAAAATAAAATCAAGGCATTAAAATAATTTTTATATATAATTAATGTATAAACTAATAAATGGTGATATGATGGAATTAATGAAAGAACTTATCTTGGCACCTGGCGTATCCAGTGGCGAAGATAAAATCGCTGAAATTATTGAAAGAGAATTAAAGGATGTTGCAGATACTATCGAACGTGATACTCTAGGAAACATCATAGCTACTAAAAAAGGTTCTAAAAAAGCTCCTAAAATTATGTTGGCTGCCCATATGGATGAAATTGGGTTAATGGTCAAATATATTGATGATAAAGGTTATATTTTATTTTCAAAAATCGGTGGAATCAATGATCAGATGCTGATGAATCAAACTGTTACTGTTCACAGTAGCGTTGGAGAAGATGTTATCGGTGTAATCGGTTCAAAACCACCTCACGTTATAAAACCTGAAGAGAAAAACAAAGTCACCACTTATGAATCAATGTTTATTGACATCGGTGCAAAGGATAAGGAAGATGCAGAAAAAATGGTCCGTATCGGTGATTTGATGACTTTCAATTCATTATTTGCAGAATATCCTAACAATTTGGTTATGGGTAAAGCTATCGATAACCGTGCAGGATGTTATGTGATGATGGAAGTTTTAAAAAGAGTGGATGCTGACGTTACTGTCTATGGTGTCGGAACAGTACAGGAAGAAGTTGGTCTTAAAGGTGCTAAAACCTCTGCATTCAAGTTGAATCCGGATTATGCTATTGCACTTGATGTAACTTTATCAGGTGACCACCCAGGAATCAAACCTGAAGAGGCTCCTGTTGTAATTGGTAAAGGTCCTGCTGTAGTTTTATCCGATGCTTCTGGACGTGGAATTTTAACCCATCCCTTCATTAAAGATTTATTAATTAAAGCAGGAGATGAAAACGACATCGATTACCAGTTGGAAGTAAGTGATGGAGGTACAACTGACGGTAGTGTAATTCATTTGACCCGTGAAGGTATTCCGACCGGTGTATTGTCAGTTCCTACAAGATATATCCACACTCCAGTAAGCGTCTGCAGTATGGATGATGTAGAATCAACTATTCAATTGATTGTAGCTGCAATCAATTCTTTGGAATAAAAAAAGAATTTTTGGGAAGTTTTTTAAACTTCCTTATTTAAATCTATCATCTGATTTTTGTGATTTTGCCTTATTGTGATTGGCTTCAAACCATCCTATTTTTAACTCGTCAATCGTATCCTCATATAATTGAGGTACATAGGGTTTGATGTCTAAAAGTGGTGTTTCATTTAATACATCAATATTTGATACGTATACAGTATTTCCTTCTATTTTATCTATTTTTACAACTGATGAACCTATGCGGTTTGGTCTTTTAGGAGATCTTGTTGCAAAAACTCCATGGGTATTATTGTCCATAAAGGGTTTCACTTCAAGCATATATCCGTCAACTTTGTGAAGCAAATATAAAATATTAATGTGTGAAAAATCTTCTAAATCCTTTAAACCATCAACATATTTGTCTTTTATAACAATTTCTCCTTTAACGCCTTTCGCTCCAGTTGGTTGGATTGGCATGCCTTCGATTTCTGTAAATTCAGTATGAATTGTTCCGATTGATTCAAGTTCTATTTTCATACTTTTAATTTATGTTTCTACTCGTTAATATATTGTTTCATTTCAATATTATCGATATGAAGTATTTAAAGTAATCGTTTTCAAAACTCTTTATTTCTAAAAAATCGAAATATTTATATACAATTCGATATAACATATTAACATACAACTTATAGGAGATATAAAAAATGGAACTTAGTGCAAGAAATCAATTAAAAGGTAAAGTTTCTAATGTAGAATTAGGTGCTGTAATGGCAAATATCAAAATCGAAGTGTCAGAACCTGGTGTAATCACTGCGGTTATTACTAAGGAATCTGCTGAAAGATTAGGTTTAAAAGAAGGCGATGATGTCACAGCATTAATAAAATCAACTGAAGTTATTATAGGAAAATAAATGTGGTGTTAAATATGGAATTAAGTGCAAGAAATCAATTAAAAGGAAAAGTCACAAACGTTGAATTAGGTGCTGTAATGGCTAACATTAAAATTGAAGTGTCTGAACCTGGTGTTATTACTGCAGTTATTACTAAAGAGTCTGCTGAAAGATTAGGTTTAAAAGATGGTGATGATGTCACAGCTTTAATTAAATCAACTGAAGTAATTGTAGGTAAATAGGTATAAAATCAACCGAAGTATTTATAAGTTCATAACGTTAAATATTAAATAAAGGAGAGATTCTCATGGAATTAAGTGCAAGAAATCAATTAAACGGTAAAGTAACTGGTGTTGAATTAGGTGCTGTAATGGCTAACATTAAAATTGAAGTCTCTGAACCTGGCGTAATTACTGCAGTCATCACTAAAGAGTCTGCTGAAAGATTAGGTTTAGTTGAAGGTGACGATGTTACAGCTTTAATTAAATCAACTGAAGTAATTGTAGGTAAATAGATTGAGGAGATTAAAATGGAATTAAGTGCAAGAAATCAATTAAAAGGCAAAGTCACAAACGTTGAATTAGGAAAAGTTATGGCTAATATCAAAATCGAAGTAGAAGATCCTAATGTTATTACTGCAGTCATCACTAAAGAGTCTGCTGAAAGGTTAGGTTTAAAAGAAGGCGATGATGTCACAGCTTTAATTAAATCAACTGAAGTAATTATAGGTAAATAACTGGATTAAATCCAGTTTTTAAAACTCTTTTTTTTAAATAATCGCATAGCCTAAAAGAACAGGCAATACAAATAGAATTATTATTAAAAGAATCACAACGATTATAAATTTCAAATGTTTTATAGTAAAATAGACGGCAAAAAATATTATTAATAATTTAATTAGGAAGATAATGCTCATGTTATCCTCCAGCTAATATTGTTTTTGTCCCCTGTTTTGAAATTTCTTCTTTTTTGAATTCAACATCAAATTTTACTCTTTCGATAACTTCTTTTAAAGCGTCCAAGGATTCTCCTCTGTGATTGCCCAGAACTGCAACTAAAAATAAGCTGTCTCCGGTGTAGAATTCTCCAAGGTAATGTACGACTGATATTTCAGTTACGTTATATTTGATTTTTGCGTTTTCGACAATTTCTTCAATTTCCTTTGCGGTTACTTCCTTATCTGGGGTGGTTAAAATAAGTTTTTCCAAATCCATATTTTCTTCTTTTCCACGTACTATTCCTTCAAAGGTAAATATTGCTCCGCAATAATCGATTTTTGTATTTTTCTTTAAATCTTCAAGTAAATCTAGCATTGTTATTTTATCTTCTTTTCCTTCAATAACTTTGACAACCATTTTATAACCTCACTTTATTATTTTAATCATAATGATATATAACTATTGTTATAGGTCACTGATTTCCTTTACTGACAGATTCTTTATTCTTTCAACACCCTTGATTTCATTCATCACGTCAATGGTGGAGTCAGCTACAAGTTCCTGCCAGTTTTCATCGGCCAAAATCCTTCTTCTCACTTCGCTTCCGGACAGATGAATCCTGTCATATAAAGGAGGATTTCTGACTTCATAGCCTTCTTCTGAAAAAAGCTGCTTAACCAGAGGGTTACCGGAGTATACTATTGAAAACGGAGGCGTCATCATCTTTACGTGAGCGCTCCAGATGGCATTGAAATTAATGTCTTCCATAGGTATGATATAATATCTGCTCGGATCGATATTTTCTTCAGCCAAGGCCTGAGTAACCATAACGATACGTTCACCGGCAGTAAATGGGTCTTTTAGCTCATGGCTTAACTGAGCACTGCCTATACCGATGATAATTTCATCAACTTCCTCTAAAATTTTTTTAATCACTTGAATATGGCCTTTATGGATAGGTTGCAGCCTACCGATTAAGATGCCACGGACTTTATTGTTCATATTATACTATTTGGAAGTAAAGTTATATTAAATACTTGTATAAAAAATATTAATTGTAAAAAAATGTTTACGGTGTTTTATAATGGAAAAGAAAAATATGATAATAATAGGGGTTATCATTGTAATAATAGCTGTTTTAGGTGTTATTTTTGCAACTGGTGCTCTAAATAATAATGCGGTTAGCACTCCATTTGAAACGGATTTCATGAGCGGCGCATTCGTCGGAAATGTTGAAAAAATGAATACAAACGAATCTTATGTGGCATCATTTAAGGATAAGGAACACAATATCACATATAACCTGACAACTATGGATAACTCTTCTGCTCTGATGGAACTATATAAGTTCCAGGGTGTAAAAGGTCCTGATCATCGTACATACAACGGCAATGATTGGAACATTTACTTTGGTGAAGCAATGCCTGTTATCAATAACACTACAAGTGCAAACTCCAATCAGTCTATGGGAATAATAATCTGTGAATCACAAAAAGAAACTGAAGGATATGTTTTATATGTAATATTTGAGGATTTATCCAAGGTCAATTTCACATTGAACACCTTCGGTGACTCCTATGTTCAATATATTGAACCTGTACTTAAAACCCTGAACCTTAAGAAAAGCAATAATGTTCCGGCCATTCACGAACAGTTTGGCTTAACCCAGGAACAGTTTGACCAGCAGATTCAGCTGATACGTCAGGCACAGAGCGGAAACCTTACAGGGTAGATAAAATGAAAATTACAGTCTTTCATGCAGATGAATGCGACAGAAAAAAATGCACATCCATCAAAATGGAAAAGATGGGAAAATGCAGACTTGTCTATAATATAAATAGGATTCCTTCAGGAGCCATTGTATTAAATCCATATGCTGAAAAGGCTGTATCATACGAAGATTACAGATTCGTTGAAAGAAGAGGAATTGTAGGGCTTGACTGTTCCTGGAACGAAGTGTCAAGTTCTAAAAAATTCTTTTCTTTATCAAAATACCACAGATCATTGCCATTTCTGATTGCAACAAATCCGGTAAACTATGGAAAGGCATGTATTCTCTCAACTGTTGAGGCAATATCAGCCACGCTGTATATCACCCGCTTTAAGGATGAGGCCCGTGATATATTGGACGGTTTTAAATGGGGACATACATTTTTGGAGCTTAATCATGATTTGCTTGAAAGTTACTCCGAAGCCGATACCAGTGTAGAGGTTGTAAAGATTCAGAATGAATTTTTGGAATCAAAAAATGCTTCAAATTCCGATGAAGAATAGTTTTTATAAGTTAACATGTTAATGTGTGATAAGTTGACATTTTAATGATATTTTACATTTGTTTTATTGGATAATCTTATTCGCCTTCTTGAAGTTGCCATAAGTAAAAAATATTATATTAACTGTTAATTATTCTATTAATGCATAAAAATTGTTTTTATTAAAAACCAATGAATTTATATGTTTTAAATAATATATTACTAGTTATGAATACTAAAAAAGAATTTTTATTAAATATGAAGTATATTATAATTGAATTTATTATGAAGTTTGTTGCTTTAAATAATGAATTAAAAAATGATAATTGTGGGGCTTTATTAATTCCAATTCAACTTAAAGTTAAAGATCAAGAATATAAATTTTATCGTGATTTGCCTGTTGACTGGTCTATTTCTCCTGTTAAAATTGAAGATTTACCTTCTGAATTCAGCAAAAAAGCTTGTGATCTTGTTGACTTATTCAGAAGAAAAACAATTAATTTAGATTTTGAATGTATGCTATATTTTGATTATATTACTGGGGAAATTATATATTGTTTTATTGGAAATGAAAATTATTTGGAGGATTTTATTGATGAATCTTTTTTTAAGAATAAACATATTGCTTCAATCCATAATCATCCTCGAAAAGGAATTTCGCCACCATCCTCTAATAATTTTCAAATAATTGAAATAGAATCTGAAGATTATGAGATTATATCTTCTTATGATAATATTTGGATTCTTAAATCAAAAGGTGTTAATTCAAAAATATTTAGAAATAAAATAAATTTTGATGTTGAAAATATCTTGGTTAAATCGATTAATGATTCATTTGATATTTTAGGAATGGATTATCGAATATTAATTAATGATTTGTATGGTACTTATCTTTTAAATTATATATATGATTATTATCCAGATATTATATTAACCAAAGTGGAGTTGTAAATTATGCCATCTGAAAATAAAAAGATTATTAAGATTTCTAGAATTGATCATTCTTACAAAGATGTCAAGTCTCCAGAAATTCTTAATCGTGTTTATCAAAATTTAATGGAAGAATATTCACTAAATAGTTTTAATGAAGTTCAGGATATGTTGGATGCTAAAAAAAGATATATTATGGAATAATAGAGTTCGTCCAATAATTCAATTTTTTGATTGAATTTAAATAAAAAGATTTTGCTCTTAGATTGAGATTAGTGGAGTTTCAGGAGTTATTTTACACTTGAAATTGCACTTTATTACTTTTTTTTAGAATTTTGGTTTATTTTTGTAGTTATTTTGCTTAATTTGGAGCTTGTTTATTTTGTGTTTTTTGTTTGGATGTGTGTTTTTATTTGTTTGTTTTTTTGTTTAAATGAGTGTTGCGTTTAGTTTTTCGTGTATTTTTTGTATGTTATGTGCTATTGAGCGTATTGTTAGTTCTTTTTCTGCATTTTTCATGCCTGTTCTGTTTAATTTTTGGAAATTACGTGCATTTCTTAGCAGTCCGAAGTGTGCTTCGTTTAGATTTGCTCTTTTTTTGTAGTAGATTTTTCCTTCAGGAGATTTGAAATCTGCTTTCATTTTCCATCTTAAATCATTGACAGGTTCGAAAATTTCTCTTACTCTGCTTTGGGTGCATTGATTTTTAACAGGGCAAGTTTTACATTTGTTTGTTGAGTATACTCTCATCCATTCGCCGTTTAGTTTTCTATCGTTTTTGTAATGTAGGTGTTCGCCAATTGGGCAGATGAATGAGTCTGTTTTCCATTCATAAATGAAATTTGCTTTAGCGTATTGTTTTTCTTTATTTTTAGGTTTGGATTTGCTGCTTTCTGCTCGATCAGGTATCAATAATCTTATGTTGTTTTCATAAGCATATTTTATTACATTATCGTTCATATATCCGTTGTCTGCGACTAATACTTTAGGATTGATTCCCATTTGTATTTTTATTTCGTGTAACATTTCAAATAGTTCATGAGCGTCCGTAGCGTTCTGTGTTAGGTATTGGCCTACAACCATTCCATTTTTACTGTCCACTGCAACTTGATAATTATAATTCAAACCCATATTTCCTTTTTTATCCATCATCCACCTAGATTCTGGGTCTGTTAAACTAATAGTATGTTTTCCATCATAATTTGCTTTTAAAACATCCAATAAATCAAGAACATAACACATATTCTCCATACTAATTAAAGCAGTTTTAAGAAGAATTAAAGCATTTTTATTCAAATTATCATTTATTTCACTTATTAAACTAATTATTTCATCATGTTTTTTATTTTCATTGTAATATTGGTGGATTTTATACCAAATACTGTTTTTACACCAGTTTCCACCATAATCAAAAATCAAATTTTGTAAAAATTCAATTTCTTCAATTTTGATCAAATGAAAATTATTAGAATGGGCTTTTACAATGCTGCCGTCAACTGCAACGCACTCACCATCAATTAAACCTAAATTAATCCCCAAAATTACAGTATAATGAAAAAATGCATTGATTAACAAAGTATTTTCTTGTAAAAACAAATGAATAATGGACTTCTTAGGTTTCTTATCATTCAAGATATAATTAACTGATTCATCATTATTATTTATCCAATCAGCCAATCTTCTACAACTAAATCGATTATTATAAACTCCATAAACAACAAAACCTAATAATTCATCCAAATAATACTCTTTAGGCCTTCCCTGATTCTTAAAATCATCTTTAAATAGTAATGGAAAATCACGTTTAAAATTACTTACTAACTTTTTAACTGTAAAAACAATGTTATTTTTATTCAAATTCTGTCCAGAAAATGTATAAGTAAAAATAGCCTGTTCACAAGTAGTATTATTATAAACTAAAGTCATAAATATCAAAACACCTAAACTTTTTGACAAAACCAAAACATTTAAGTGTCACAAAATACATAAAAATAAATTGTGAGAGGGTTTTTGGTTTTGTAGCTCTAAATAACTATTTATCTTCTCACATATTTATAATTAACTACTTTTTAGAAATTAATATCCAAAATGAGCAAATTTACAATGAAAAAATTAATAAAAAAATAAAAAATTAGAAAAAATTATTTATTGGACAGACTCTAATATAATTTTTTTCTTTCTATTTTGCTAAAACACCACATTAAAAAATATTCATTTTTTGAGTTCAAATAGCAACATTAATATTAAATTGTAACAAATTAATAAATGTCTAATAAAAGATTTTTATGGGGGAATATCTTTTGTTAAAAAATACATTTGTAATTTTGACAATTTTGACAATTTTATTATTAACTTTTTCTGCAGCCAGTGCGGCAGACAGTGATGACATATCTGTTAATTCACAGGACAATTTATTGTCTGCTGGCGATACAGGTATAGAATCTGAAAAAATTGAGGTTGAATTAACTGCAAAGGAACAATATGGAATTTATGGAAATAAGGACACTAATCTGAAAGTTAATGTATTGGATAATGATGGAAATAATGTGAATAGCGGATCAGTGACTTTTGTTGATGTATTCGGTAAGAATTACACTGTAGATGTGAAAAATGGTGTTGCATCCACTAACGTTTATGTTGATGATACCGGAAAATTCAATATAACCTGCAGATATGATGGAGCCGATGATTACGCCGATGCTGAAACAATACTGCCGTTGACAGTTCCCGTTGCCAATACAGCATGTACCAACATTATTGCATCAAGGTATGATGATACAGTCTATTTCACCGGAAACGTGAAATCTGATTACACATCATACCCGGATTATGATGACTTTGAAGAGGTAACCCGAGGAATTGTGACAGTTTATGTGGACGGTGAAAAATTAGGAACATGCGATTTGGACGTCAACGGTAACTACGTATACATCTGGAAAACAACAAGAAACCTTATTGGCCAGACAATCAACTTTACCGGAGTCTATTCGGACAGCAATAAACATTTCAATCCTTCAACATTCTCAAAATCATTCACATTTCCTGCACCTAAAGATACAAAAATTATAGCTCAGGTAACTCCTGTAGATAACACCAGAAAACTAGTTACCGGAGATGTCGTGGATGAAGATGGAAATAATGTTATTGGAGGAACAATCACTGTCAATGGAAAGTATCAAATTCCTGTTGATACAAACGGTAAATTTAAATTTTACATTACTAAGGAAACGCCTGAAAAGGCCAGATATGAGATTGGCGTTATAGATTTTGGATCAAAAGCAAACATTCGTGTGAACAGCCCGTTGATGGATGCAATTGACCATACAGAAGTAACTGATACTCTTATTGATTTATGTACTCAGGGAAGTCCATATATCAAGTTTGGAAATGGAAACGGCAAAACACTTGTCATGGTTGTTGGAACCCATGGAGGCGAGCTTGCATCACAGGTAGCAGGTTTCAAATTAATTAACTTATTGGCCAATTACGGCGATGAGATTGATGGAACAATATACATATTCCCCACTATTTTCCCTGAAGCCACAGCCAACAATACAAGAATATATAATGGAATTAACTTGAATACTGTAGCAGCAGAGAATGGAAGCATTTCCAATAGTATAGTTAAATTTGCTAAATCAGTGAATGCCGTTGGACTTGGAGATTTCCACAATACTCGTCATGATGACACTGATGTCGGTATTACCTGTATTTTTTGTTCCGAGCAACCAACACCGGAAAGTGCCACACTCGGTAAATTCATTGTAGCTGAAACAGGTTACGATATTAAAGATTACCCTATTGCTGGAGACCCTTATGCCGGAGCAATAGAAGATTATGCAAATTTAAATTATAATATACCTTCAGTTACATGTGAGTCTCTTTCAAACCATAGGGCTATTGAATATGGGACACCTGAAATGTCATTAAATGAAATGCGTGCATTTTTAAGATATTTCGGATTTGATATCGATGAAATGATAGACATTAAAGCAGATTGTTGCGAAGGCTTGACATTGTCATTTGAAAGTCCTTACAACTATAATCCAAGCTCAATGACCATAAAATGTGATTGTGAAAGAGATAATCCAAATGTTGCTTCTGCTGGTGAAAAAACTCTTCCGGCAGCTGGTAATCCAATTATCGTTGTATTACTTGCTCTTTTAGTTGTTGGTGTTGGAGGATTGAAAAGAAGATTATAGTTTAATGTAATTTAAATTATGGTTATTTGCCTGTTGGCTGGTCTATTTCTTCTGAATTCAGCAAAATCTGGATCTTGTTGACTTATTTTGTCAACTGTTGAGACAATACTGGCCACAATGCATATCATTCACTTAAGGATGACCTAAGCCGACACCAGTGGCGAAGTTGTAAAGATTCAGAATGAATTTTTGCAAAGTCACGAATAGATTTTTTTTAAATAAATTGTATGATTTCGTGTTTAAATTATACATTATTTGATGAGCAATATCTATTTTTAAAAAATGTTTAATATGGACTGTTTTTTCAATTATGCTTTAATTATTTTTTCATAAAATCAAATGAATACTTTTATATACTCTTTTTAACAAAAATAACTCTACAGCCTATATTTTCTAATTTGGGTTAAAATAAGCCATTTTTAAAAATGGTGTTTAATTAGTGATGAAATCCGGATTGGTAAACTATTTCGGGCTCAAAAGCAATTTGAAAGAAAAATATATTTTAGGATAATGAATCTGGTTAATACATTTTTCAAAATGTGAATCAATCGGATATTATTCTAAAAATCATAAGTAAATAAATATCGATTTATACTACTTAGAAACGGCGAATCTTATATTAAATTTGGCATGAATCAAATTTTTGAGTTAATTTTTGTTAACAATAAAATCTGATTGGTATAATTTGGTTTAGTGTTTATTTAATGTGTATGTTTAGGATTTTTTTCCTGGCCATAACATGTTTTTTAAGCATGTGGATAATCGGCTATATTATATAAGAATTTTGACTGAATTAATTCTAAAACGTAATAAATTGAACACGTTATTGCTTTAAAATATTTGAGATATGTATTAAGTTTAATTTGATTTGACGCTTTTAATAACACTTAATGGCGGAATTAAATTGAATAGAAATGAAATACATGAATTAAATATAATTTTTCTATTATTATTGATATTTGAAAAGTTCAGTTCAGCTGTTGAGTATTATTTCAGCAAAATAGTTGGACTGCAAACGGATGTTGAACACTTAAAAAGTAAATATGATGATGAAATAGGGGAAAAAGACAGAAATCTAAACAGTAAAGTTATTAGCAGAGATTTTATTTGATAAATTGTTATTGCAAAGGGTATAAGATAGATAATTTAAAAATAAGGAGGATAATATGATAAATAAAAAAATAATTATCATATCTTTATTAATACTTATCTTAATGTCGGTGCAATGCGTTTCTGCTAGTGATAATACTGATATTAATTTGATAGGTGATAATGGAGATTACGGAGTATTAAAGGCTCCAACTGAAACACAAACATATACAGATTTAAAAAATTTAATTGATGATGCAGTTGATGGTGCTGAAATTACATTAAATTATAATTATAAGTTTAATAATGGAAATGATCCAAAAACAGGAATAAATATAACTAAAAATTTAGTTATAAATGGTAATGGTGCAACAATTAATGGTCAAGATGCTTCTAGTTTATTTAATATATCTAGTGGTGTTACTGTAACTTTGAAGAACTTAACGATTACACATGCTGCCGGATTCAAAGTCGATTGGAATCCAGCAAATTGTTTCCATGCAATTAATAGTCAGGGTAATATAAATATTTTTGATTGTACTTTCAGTGAAAATCATGCTGGGGATGAATGGAGTCCTCAGAGTATAGAGTTTGCTGGATCAGCAATTTTTTGTTCAGGTAATGTGAATATTCAAAATTCCAGTTTTATTGATAATTATGTCCATAATTATGGTGGTGCAATTTATACTACGGGAACTCTTACACTAAATAACTCTTATTTTAGCAAAAATAAGGCTATTAGTCGTTGGGATGATGTTATTGGTGGAGCTATTGTTGCTAATATAATTGATATTATAGAAAATTGTACATTTGTTGATAATACTGCTATAAATGGAGCAGGTGGATCCATTTTTATTTTGGGTGATTCAGTTACTACTATTAAAGACTCAACTTTTAAAGGTACTCAAAATGCACTTAATTCAATTAATGGTGGTGCTATTTTTACTTATGGTGCTATTTCTTTAATTGAAAATTCAACCTTTGAAGATATTGCTACAACTGGTGATGGTGGTGCTATTTTTATTTTCAGTAATACTAAAATGTCTATCAGAAATTCAACTTTAAAGAACCTTGATGCTAAATCTCAAGGTTATCCTGTTTCTGGTGGTGCTATTTATACTATGGGTGATGTTGAAATTAAAAATGTGACTATGGAAGATAACTCTGCAACAAATGGTGGTGTTATTTATGCAGAAGGAGTTGTGACAATTCTAGATTCATATAATATTAATAATAATGGAAATACTGAGTTTCCTTCTACACAAAATGGTGGTGTAGTTTACGCTAGAGGAGATGTAACATTAGAAAATACTACTTTTGGTGCAAATTATGCTCAAACTGCTGCTGGTGCAATTTACAGTGAAAGTAATATATACTTCTATAATTCTGAAGTCAATGGATCTGCTGCAACTTCTGAAAATGGTGATGGTGGATTTATTTATGCAAAAGGTAATGTTGAAGTAGAAAATGCAACAATTTCCGATGTATATATGAAAGTTAGTCAACAACCGGGTCAATACTATAGTGGTGCAGTTTATGCTGAAGGCGACATGATAATTAGAAATGCAACATTTGACCATATAAATAAAGAGCATCATGGTTATGGTGGGGCTATTCATGTTTTAGGCAATGTTGAAATATATAATTCTAATTTCACCAATAATCAAGCTATGCTTTATGCTGCAGGTTATGTTGGTGGAACTTTAGATATTTATGATTGTATATTCACCAATAATTCTGATGGAGCTATTTTCTCTGAAGGCAATGCTATTGTAAATAATACTAGGTTTATCAATAACAATATTTCTGGTTCTATGTCTGCAGTGTGTGGAATAGCTATCGGTTCTAATGGAACATTGAATTTGACAAATTCATACGTAATTGGTTCATATGCCGATAGTGCCGATAATTATAGGGGTTCTGTTTTTTCAAATAATAATTTATATGTTGAAAATTGTACTTTTGATGAAATCCACTCTGAGGGAGGTAGTGCTACAGGTATGATAGTTTCTACTAAATCAAATGCTTCAATTATTAACACTAAATTTTTAGATTTCTCATATCATGGTTCTGCCATTTATGGAGGATCCATATATGCTGGCGTAAATGCCTATGTTGAAAATTGTACTTTTTATAATGCTACTCTCATTAATCAAAATGGACAGACTCACGGTTTATGTATATATGCTGAGCAAAATATCTCATTATATAATTCAACTTTAGAGAATATTGATTCATCTAATGGTCAAAATGGTGCTGTTAAGGGCGGTAATTATGTGTATGTATTCAATTCAACATTCATAAATATTACTGGTGCACGTTCATCCGGTGGAGCAATTTACGCAAACGTTGCAAATGTAACCAATTCCTCATTTTATCGTATACTCTGTTCTGATAATGCGGACAAGGGTGGAGCTATTTATGCCAATGATACTTATGTATATTACAATAATTTCACTAATTGTCATGCCGGACAGGGTGGTGCAATATATTCACTAAATTACACAACAGCCATTCAAAATATATTCATTAATAATTCAAACCAATATTCTGGTGGTGCAATTTATACCAAAAATGGATTTATTCAATATAATGTAATTTTAGAAAATATGGGTAACGAATGGAATCTTCCTGCTGACATTGGTATTGTCGATAGTGAAGCAGATTCCCTTGAATATAACTGGTGGGGAGAAAATAAACCATTTAATACTTCAGATAAACAGAAAAGAGTTCTTGTTGATGTTCAGTCAGGACAAAGTACTTTTTTCTTGCCATATACTTGGGTAATGATGCATTTCTTCCCAGTTGATGAGACCCAACCGACCATTGGTGAAGGTGTCAATTTAACAACAACCTTGAAAGATTATTATAATCGTAGTACTAATAGTGAATTTGAGTTAGGTCATAATATTGCAAAAAGAACTGTTATTTATAAAGTAAATAATATAACAGCTGACGAACAAGTTGGTTGGTTTAGTCATGATACTGCTCCAATAATCAATCAGGATTATGTATTGTACTCAAATAATAACTTCGTAAAACATAATGTTTCATCAACTATTGATTATCAAACATTATACCTTAGTGTTGTTCAGTTTTATGTAAATGTAACAAAAACTGTAACTAACTTAACTCCTAATGTTGATGACGAGATTACATATACAATAAAAGTTAACAATACTGATACTACAGATTATTCAGATCCAAGTGCAGTAATTATAAATCCTATTAAAGAACTAAATATCACAATTACTGATATATTGGATTCTAGATTAAAATTTGTATCAGCTAATGACACTAATTACAATCCAACAACCGGTGAATGGTTCATTGAAAACTTAGCTATTAATGGAACTATTTCCTTAAATATTACAGTTAAAGTTTTAAAAGGTGGAAATATCACCAATTATGCTAATGTAACCAAAATCAATGATACTGTGTTAACACATCCTTATGGAGCTAATGTAACTATTCAAGTTCCTCTTGTTTATAAATTGGATATTAATAAAACAGTCGATAAAAAAGAAGTTGTACTTGGAGACACTGTTACATTCACAATTAACGTCACTAATATTGGTAGTGGTAACTTAACTACTATTGTAGTAAATGATACCTTGCCAAGCGGATTCGAATTTATTTCATCTGATAATCTAGGATATGATAATGATACTGGTTTATTAATTATTGATGAATTAAAAGAAGAAGGATCTGTTGTTTTCCATATTCTAGCTAAAACTACTGCTGAAGGTTTATTAACGAATAATGTCAATGCTACATGTAATGAAAATCAAACCTTAGTTCAATCAAGTGCTTCTGTTGATGTTAAACCGTTTGTTAATTTGACTGTTAATAAGACTGTTAATGTTACTGCTGCGGATGTTGTTCTTGTTGGTGATAAGCTTAATTATACTATTACTGTTAAGAATGTTGGTTTGTCTACTGCTACTGATGTTAATGTGACTGATGTTGTTGATACTAGTCTTGTTGAGGTTGTTACTGGTGAGTCTAGTTCTGGTTATGGTAGTGTTGTTGCTAATGGTTGGAGAATTGCTTCTCTTGCTCCTGATGCTGAGTCTGTTTTGTATTTGGTTGTTAAAGTTATTGGTAATGGTACTATTTCTAATAGTGTTAATGTGACTTGTTCTGAGAATAAGACTAATGTTACTAATAGTTCTGTTGATGTGGATGCTGATCCGTTTGTTAATTTGACTGTTAATAAGACTGTTAATGTGACTGAGGTTGTTGTTGGTGACAAGATTAAGTACACTATTGTTGTTG
>JAFRFB010000052.1 GCA_017434555.1 Methanobrevibacter sp.
TAAAAAAAGAAAAAATAAAATTATAAAAAAAAATCAGCATGCACCATTACTTTTTACTCTTCACACCACACCTCAAACTCACACTCCACTTTACTAAAATTATAATCCGCAATTAATAAATCAACAATTTCATCCCACAAACGATAAAACTCCTCACCATCCTCCTCATAAAAAGTAACCTCTTTAATTAATTTATTTAATTCATCTTCACTCCACTTTTTATTTGAAGACAATAAACTACTCTCAATTCCCATACCATCACATACTTTATAAAAAAACATTTTCTTAAACACGCTCCTCTATTAATTTTTCTTTTTGAATATTTCTTGGAGGTATACTAATTATAAGTTTTCATACCCCCTCATATATATATTATCTATTCCACATCACATATAAAAGCAGACCATAAAAAACAAGACACCACGAGTCTTAAAAATAAATTATAAGATAAGGTATACCCTTAAAAATAATTATTAAGAATAAAAGACAAGGTATAACTCATATAATAAACTACAAACAAATAAAATATAAAAAACAACAGTAAAAACAGGATACACAAAACTCATAATACTGATTCCTTAAACATTAATAAATGCATTAATTTTTGATATAATTTTAAATCTTCAATAGGATTTTGAACAACATAATTTCCATGTCCTAAAACATGTTCATGACCCATTAAATTTTCTAAACGGAAATAATCCATATGAGGAGCCATTATTGTTGCAAAAGCATCACGAAAACCATGAAAATGAATTTTATTAACACGTGAATTATACGCATAAGTATAACCCAACTTTTCCCGAATCTGTATTAATTGTCTTTCAACAGTAACATATCTCAATCTACTATTACGCTTATTAATAAACAATGGAGAATTATTAGTTAATTCATCATCACGATTTAATAAATATAAAACAATCCAGCGAACAGCTTGAGGATTGAAAAAAGTATAATGAGACTTTTTAGTTTTCATAGCAATATTATGAACAACAGCAACAAGAGAATCATCATAAATTTTAGGATAAAGATCATCTAAAAGTTTATTAATTTCAGTTTCATCACTGAAATATTTCATTGATTTAACAAAATCTATACAATCCAGTTTCAATAAATCATTAATTCTTAATCCTGAACTAAACAAACATAATAAGATTGGTTTAAAACTAATATCTGCTTCATAAAATAATTTTTCAACATCTTGAATAGTTATAATATCTTCTAAGGATTTTTTTAAACGATGTTCTTTTTCACGTGCAATACGGGGATTAACTGGAATGAAAAAAGATTTATAAAAATTTTTCACTTTTGCAAGTATTGCTGAACGAGTAGTTCCCGATAATCCTTCTTCAATTAAACTCATTTGAAAAGTTGTTAAATATTTATAAACCGTCCCATCATCAGGGAATACTTTATTATCATAATCATCTTTTGCTTCTTGTAATATAACTTTTAATGGTTTACCTACAAAAGCTGTGAATTTACTTAAAGAATAAATATACTGATTTTCAGTATTCTTATTTTCCACTTTATTTCTAATCATTAACTCTTTAAAAGTTTCATCTTCAAATCTTAACTTTTGCCTATGACTTAATTTCCTATTTAAATCTCTTTTAAAAAATTCTTCCTTATATTCATTATATATTTCATCTTTTCTAATAGGAATCTCATATTTAATACAATATTGATAATAAGCATGTGCTGCCTGATATTCATCATCAAAAATACCTAAATAGATTAACTTCCCATTCTTTCTAAGACTTGCTTTCCATTTAACATAATCCCCATCTTTTGTTTTAATATTTTTAACATTAACACCGGGAAATTTACTTGCACCCCTTGTATACTTTTGCATTAACTGTCCTTTTGTTAATCGTTCAAGATTATCTAAACTAAAATTAAGAAGATTCCCATCTACAGGAGATATTACTTCATTTTTTCCTCTGTGGAAAAAATAAGTTATTTGTCTTTGATAACCGTCAATTCTACAACTTGTATATATTTCAGGTCTTTTTCTATAAGTATCTATATTCCATTTATATAAGTTAATAATGTTTCTATTGCCTTTGCAGTAAATAAATCTTATTTCCCTTCCAGATTTTAAAACACGTTTGTAGACAAGTTTTTCACATTTATCACAATATTTACAGAGAATCATATTAATCAAAAAAAGTATAAAATATGAGTTGGTCTAATCATGGGAAAGACCAACTCTAAAATGATTCGAGTGTAACAAAGTAATATGTTACACTATTATATCATATTTAACAAGGATTTAAATTTATCCTTGTTGGTTTTACCTTCAAGGGATTGGAATTTCTTCATCTCCGAAGGAGTAATCCTTAAACTTAATCTTTCAGTTGCATATTCATATTGTGAAATGTCAACTGAATATAAGTTAAAAATGAACTCAAAAGTCATCTTGACTTTCTTTTCTTCAGACATATCTTTGATGCTCTTGATATTGTTCAAAGCATCGATGATTGCGTATTTTATCTGCTCCTCCTTGATGTACATCTCAGTTCCTGCAGAGATTCCCATACCTCCAAAGAAAAGAGAACACATGTATGCAAACGAAGTGGCTCTGATTATGTCAAACCCATTTTCACGTGCATGATATTGTGCATATGCTGCCCATCTTGTAGGATTATCAATAATTTGAAATCCTACGCCAATTTCATTGAGGAACTGTTGAAGTTCCTCATCACTTAACTCACAACCAATAATGGTTGGTTGATATTTATTTTTCCAAAACATATTAAAATCCCCCATAAAAAATATATTTGGAAGAGTTTTATTCTAACTCTTCATCGATTAGTCCTTGGTCTCTTAAAAACTCATCTAAATTGTCATCGGTTACAAATGCAAGTTTTTGCAACCAGTTTTCATCATAATCTCCATCAAGGGCTTGTTCCATTACATCACCATACTTTGCATAGATACCTAATCTGTATGTGAGTATGCGTGCAAATATTCTCCTTGCTTCCTCATTAACATCATCTATTATCTCGTCTCTAAAATCTACATCCCAGTAATCTTTACTAATTTCAAAGTAGATGTGTCCTTTTTCAACATAGGAACTGTCATCATCAACATCCCAAGGGTCAAATTTTTCACCAAATTCGTTCATGTATTCTGCAAAATCATTGATTGTTTTTCCATTCCATTTTGGGATTACTTCAACAAGGTAGTCTTCTCTGCATGGGAGTTCTTTGATTTCACATTCCATTTTTGCCCCCTCGTTGATGAGGAGTGTGAGATTTTCTCTCACATATGTTCTGTTTTCATCATCGTTTGATTGTAGGATTATATTTGTAATCCATTCATCATCATCTACTAAATCACTTTCAAATTCCCATATTTCATTTTCTTGTTCGAATGTAGCGCCATTTATTTGAACTTCATCATGCAAAATTACTCTTTGTGATTCATAGCCACTACCCTTCCAGTAGTACCAATCTACATCAGTAGCTTCTTCATCGTTAATGGTCACGTAACCTTCAACATACATGTTAGGATTTTTATTGCTTGTTATTTTGAAATATATATCAAATTCTTCAAATTCACACATTTAAATCATCTCGAATCATTTTTTTCTGGAAACCAAAATATGTTTCCGTCATACCTATATTTGTCTTACTAATATATATACTTTATGGTTTATTAATTTAAAAAAATAAACTAACGATAAAACTCAACAAACAAACCATCCCATATATTCAAAGAATCAAACTCAGGATCAAAAAAAGTAACAAACCTACTCTTATCCCAACCTAATACTTCACTATAATAATCATAAACAACCGGATAAGGCAAATCATTACTAACAATATAAGCCCAAACATCATCACTAGACCAATCTAACAAAGGATAACAATCCCCATCTTGAAAATAATTTTTATACTTATGTTTTCTACGATTAGACTCTTCTCTGCGAACACCAATCAAACCCATATTCCAACCGTAACACTTCTTATTCTCATTAATTCGTCCAAAAAATTGTTCATAACCACTACTTGTATCCTCACCATCACCATGCCGTTTATCTACAACAACATTAATTGCACCTAAACTTTCAAGATTACTTATAACCTCTGATTCAATAGGTCGTGGCATTAAATCATCACCATAATCCCAATGCCAAACAGGAACACTCTTATTCAAACTTAAACATAAATGAGTTAAAACAGTACTATCTTTACCACCACTAAAACTAACATAACAATTATAATTATCTAAAGCTGTTTCAATAATACCTAATGATTTTTTAACTTTTAATTTATACTCTTTTCTCCGCGAATGTAATAAGAATCCTTTTTTAGTGTATTTGTTCATTTAATTTAGCCTCAAATTCAACCCATGACTTGCTAAAAGTATGATTTTGAAATGCTTCTTTTAAACCAGTAATCTGTTTTAACCTTAAAACTTCATCCATGTCCATACCTAATTTAGTACTTATTTCTTCATCACTCCAACCACTTTTAGATAAATCCAATACAATTTCACTCATACTACGTATCTGATGACTTCCTCTTGCACGATTATGTCTTATAGTTGAACCCATACGTTCATCTAAAGGTTTATCAATAACTGTTAAAGGCAAATAACCATGTAATCTCATTGTAATATCTTCATGTTCTTTTCCAACACGGTTACGATGAAACCCATCAACAATCTCATATTCACTATCATTTATCTTGTAAGCAACAATGGGTTGAGTATAACCATCTAACTTTATACTATTATATAATAATTCCATTTCAGGTGTTGCAACATGATTTGGATTATATTCATTAGCATGAACATTTTCCCCTTTAACATATTGCACATTACAAATAGGTTCTTTTAATGGATTTACTTCATTAACTGCTTGATTTAGTTTATTAATAATTTTAATTTTTTCATCCACATCATCAATATCATTAATAGCTATTGTTAATTCATTTATTAACTCATCAATCAATTTATTCACCTACTTTTTTTTCAAGTACAAAGTAACTTCCCCTTTTACTCCTTTCAACAAAACCTAATTTTTTCCTTAACTTCAATATTATTGGATTATTGCTAGTTGTTGTCATAGTATAATTATCAAAGAAACTCATTTGTCCGTTCATTATCCTTTTAGCTAAACCTTGACATCTATATTCTTCAACAACATATAACCCACCTAATTCAACAGTATCTTCTTCAAATTTATAATGATAAAAAGCAACTAACTCACCATTATTCTTAAAATATAACACCCATTTATAATCTGTATCATTTATAAGATATGGCATTTCCTTACGATATTTCCGTTCAGCAAAATATTTACCTACATGACTATAAAATTCACTTTCAGATAACTCCCCAGGATAACATTTAATATTTAAAATCATTTTATTTCCTCCGCAAATTTCTTTAATTTACCATCAGTTGTATTTTCAGGTTTAATTAAATTTGTATTATATTTCTCACGCATTTCATTTAATAATCGAACATCACTTTTTGTTTGACTGAAGCTTAAACGGTTCATCCAGAAATCATTTCTTTCAATAGCTCTTGCCACACGCTCCCAATAGGGAGTTCTCTTTCTGCCTTCCATTTCCCATTTGGTGTCGGGTATCTGTGAGGGTTTTAATCCTATTTCTTTTTCCCACCATAACAAGAATTTACGGATTTTATTATAATAATGTATTTCAAGTTCCGGTGCGTATAGTCCTAAACTTTCTAATAAGAATACACTGTATTGTTGCCAACTCATGTGTGGTGGTTTTTCAGATTTTATATTTCCTAATAAGCTTGTACGTGCATATATGTTTCCGAAGTTTACTCCTTCAACACGATTTAATACTCTTTCCCATGTTTCAGGTTCTAATTCTCTGAACTGGTCAAGACTTTGTCGTTGATCATCACCATATGGTTGGCATAATCTTTGTTGATGTATGCTTACACCATTTTTATATAACCATTCATAGACTTTATTATACTCCCAATCATATTTGCTAATGGCTCCCCAGATATCCTCTGTTCTCCAATCGTATATTGGATAAAAATTATAAGTGTTTAAGGTTTTGTTATTAAATTTGACTCGTGTTGTCCAATTATAATTTTCATATGTTTCTTTAGTAGTGGATACTATTGTTCTGAAACGATTTAGACTTTCATCACTTCTTATTCCTATTCCTGCACCACTTATATCCCCCTTATGTTCTTTGTTAAACCATTCAGCGAATAATGGGGTGAATTCTTCGAATTCCATATTTTTATGGAAAAAAGGGAATGGATTATTATCTTCAGTTAAACAATCTTTAGGATATTCGCGAACCCATTTATCTTGTTCATTTAAATCCCAACAAGTCCATTTAGGTTGCAATACACTTACTGCGTTTCTTAAACTTAGTGGTAGACAGCACCAGTAAAATTCATCAATGACATTTTCTAAGTGCTGCCTCATATATTCAACATGTCTTATTGTTTCAGCGTATTGTGCCTCTAAATCTATGAATAGTACATTGAATTTTTTACCAGTTTTTTCTGCCATCATTTTTGCTAAATGTAGCATTACTGTACTGTCTTTTCCTCCACTGAAGCTGAAGTAGATGTCATCGAATTCTTGAAATGCTATTTGCATTCTTTTTTTTGCAGAGGTTAATACATCAATATTAGAATAAATTTTAGGCATTTTTAACCCCTAAGCTTTGTTTTATTTGATTGGGTGGAACATAACACATTACTTTATTTTTTTTATTCCAGTATGGTGGTTTATATGATGCTTGTTGAAAGGTCATACCTTCAACTATTGGTAGTTTCATTGTTGCAGGTATGGTTCTCATTATTTGATTGTCTTTGAAGAAGCTGTAATCTTCTTTGGTTTCAGTTATAGTTATGGAGTGTATTTTTCCACCTCCTATACTGGATTTTTTACCTATATGATGTAAGTGTGATAATAATCGTTTTAATTCTTTTTTATCACCGTTGCAGTAGAATGTTATTTTATCTGTTATAACTGTTGGTAATAGTATTATGAAGTCTTTGAAGTGCCCTTGGTTTATTTTTATTCTTCCTTTTTGTTGTTTTTTTGTTAAATGATATGTTTCTTTATCTGTGAATCTTTTGTATACTTTATCTGTTTTGAGAGTGTATATGTTACTATAGATTCCAATGCTTGCATGGTATACATCATTTGTTTTTTTCAAGGGTAGGTCTAGTTGTGATATATCAATTAGTTCATCTGTTGGTAAGATATAAAATAAATCATTTAATGCATCACGAAAACATAAGTATGAGATTATACTATCAAAATGCAACCATGGACTTGTTAAATATAATGGGGATGTTATATTAAATACTATTTTTAATGGAGTATAGTTACATCCAGTTGTATATTCATTGATTTTTTCATTGAATATACTATTATCTATTTCCATATTTTCACCAATCCATCTAAAAACTCAATAATAGATGATTGATTATCATGTAAATAATCCAAATAAACATCATCAGACAATCCATTAATACTAGGATAATCTAATTCAACTTTACCATAACCTGTTGCAGACTTAGCCCCAATATAAGGTCTTTCTTGCCATAATCTGAACATTCTAACAAAACAAGCTTGTTCAATACTATTACAATTCTCAAGTACAAACTCATGAGTAAACTTAGTACCACGAATTAATGTTTCAAATTCATATTTCATCTGATGATTCTGCTCTTCATCACCAGAATATTCTTTCAAATCATCAAGTCTTGTTCCAAAATCAATAGATTTCAAATTATATGCTGAAAAATCAATATCATCATAATCAGATATATAATGTTTAGTTTCACTGCAAACTATATTACCCATCCCCACTTTTAATTTACCTTGAATCATCTGGTTACCAATAGCAGAACCTAATAAACTTATAGGAGGTATCATTTCCCTTAACTCTTTTTTCAAAGATAAATTAATAGCCCCCTTATCTTTATTATCCAATGCTTCCAGTAAACCCCCAGTGAATAAAAAATGATATATTTTTTTACTGTTTAAATCATAATCTAATTGAGTTAAATAATCATCCATGATTAACCTACGCAAATAACCTCTTATAGCATTACCATGAATAGTAGGAATATTATCAACTTCCTTTTCATTAGTGACTGGATTAACAATTACAGTAGGTAAACTTAAAATCAATTTTGTTGTACCATAATCACTACTATCACCATGATGTATTGGTGATAATGCTGTTAAATTACCTTTATATACTTCAGTTAACATTATTTTTTCACCATCCTTAATTTTTTATATTTTTTTTAATTCATCAACCTTTTCTAGAGCATAATTAGTAACATATAATGATTCTTTACGAATTAAACCCATAGTAAACTCATTATACTCCTCTAATAAACAAATATCCTCTGAATCTAATTTAACAAAAGTTACACTAACTTTTCTAGTTAAAATATCTAAAAATTCCTTAAAATTCTTAGCATTAGCACTTGCACGTATACGATCAATGAAGAATTTATGTGCTGACTTAACACTAATCTTACTCCAAGGTATCTGTAAATAAATTCTAGCAAGAATAATAGCTAATTTCTCCTCTAAATCATCCTCAATTTTATCATCCACCAACATCAACTTTTTTCAACTCCTTTTTCATATTATTTTTTTTTAATCCTCCAAATACAATGCCAAATCCCATACCGGATTATCGACATTACATTTAATATACTCTAAAAAATCTCTAGCTTTATTTCTACCAAACTTTTTAACAATTTCACGATAATGATGCATTTCCAAATCACCAGTTTCAAATACATTCTTAGGTATTTTTAAATTTCTTAACTGTTTAATAAAATCCATCATAGTATATAATGTGTCTAATTTAACTCTAACAATATCATAATCTATTAAGAAATTAATCTCATTTTTATTGTTTTCATTGTATACTTCATTCATTCTTATCCAACCAATTTTTTGCCATGTTTTAGTAAGATAAATATAAAAAGGTTTATCAGGTAAATTATAAACAATGTCCTTTGCATTTTTCTTTTTGAATTTTATTAATTCATCTTCAGTTAATAGAAACATAGTGCGCCTATATTCATTACTATTTTTCACAAGATAATTACACTCTGGACAAATTACTTCACCATAGCTTATGTATTCAGCACATGTGAAATTACCACTAAATTTCTTTTTAAATCCATTTGTAGTATGTTTTTTACATATACAACAATCTCCTTCTAATTCCCCTTCCTCGGGAGATACCTTTATAGTATTACATAACATTTCACTAAAAATCATTTTTTATTTTTTTACACCTCATCCAATACTCAATTAAAATATTATTTAATAATAATATAAATATTTTATGGTATAAAAATTAAAAATATTAACAAAAAAAGAAAAAAATAGTTTAGATTAAAGTCGACTGCACATTACTCTCAAAATCCACACCATACTCCTCATCTAAAGTTTTCTTAGCCAAATCATCATCAGTAACCAACCAATCCAAACCCTGATTAATAACTTTCTCCTTAAGCTTCATCAAATCAACACTAGACACTTTCCTATTCTTCTTACTAACTTCATCACGATACTGATAACACCACCTATAACCTTTCTTAAAGGAATTACCATACTCCTTACTAACACGGAGAAAACCAGTACTAGAATAAGGACCATGAAACTTCTCATACCGTCTATTCAACTCAACAGTTTCCTCTGCCTTATCTTTATCAACAATATACCATGGCAAACCTTCAGATTTAACTTTTTCTTTTAAGTTATTTAAATCAACATTAGATATAATTCTCCTGTGCCCGTCATCTTCACGGAAGTCATATTTAAAAATAAAACCTTGAGTAACTTCTTTTTCTTTTTTGGTATAAACTCTATAGAAACCTGTGAAATTAGGATTCCCATTATTATACATTTTATTATCTTCAATAATTTGATTTAATGTTTCTTTTGCATTTTCTTCATCAATTATCATCCAAGGTAAATTTTTAGATTTAACTATTTTTTCGAGTTCAAGGAAATTTGTTCTTGAAATAGCTTTTTTCTCACCATTTTCAATATATTGATATTTCCAACTGTAACCTTGATCCATATTTTCATCAATATTCTTACTAACTCTATAATAACCAGTTTTATTGTCACGAGTATGATTAATATCTTTATTTTTTTTATTTACTCTATCCGATAATTCTGCTTTTTCTTTATCAATTATTTTCCATTCCAAACCTTTATTTATTACATTCTCTTTCAAAATATCTAAATCAACACTATTTATTCGCCGATATTTATTATTATCGATATAAACGTATGCCCATGAAAATCCTTGACTTAGATTAGGTGAATTACATTTACAAACCCTATAATACCCTGTAGTATTATGGTGGTGTTCTCCACCTTTTGTTAGATTATAACCATTAGGTTCCAGAGTATCATATTTTTCTATGAATTTAATTTCTTCCACATATAATTCTTCAAAAGAGCATTCCTTAAGGATAGTGAAAGTAAAATTATTTTTACCGATTTCATGAATTATTTTACTCACACGAGTTCCATTTTCACGTAAGTGTTCGTTCCATCTTCTGTTAATATTTTTTGATGCTCCTATGTATGCTTTACCATTGATTTTATTTGTTATTTTATATATTCCACAAGTCATTTCGACCTCCTATTTACTATATAGATAATATAATATTATACTATTACAATATATAAATATTACCATAATATAAAATAAACATATAAATATATGAACTAACAAAATAAAAATTATAAAACTAAAAAATAGTGTGAGGCATTATGACAAAAACAAAATTAGCAATTAACATTGACAAAGGATTAAAAAAAGAATTCCAAATGAAAGCATTAAGCGAGGACAAAACAATAACAGAAATATTAATCAAATATATAAAAGAATACGTTGAAAAATAAAAAAATAAAAGGATATAAGTTTTAAGATAAACTCATATCCATTTCATTCGATTTTGTCCATTTAACCGCACGATAAGTAATTGGTTGTAGGAATGTCTCAATAAGAACTTTCATTACATACTGAGTAAGTATAAAACCCATTAAATTTAGTGTTGGCATAGTACCAACAAAAGCTATGGAAATAAATAATATAGTATCAATAGCTTCACCGAATATAGTAGAACCAATTGTCCTGATAAATAAATACTTACTATTTGTTAATTTTTTAATTAATACCATAGTTTTTGCATTTACCCATTGTCCGCAAATATATCCTATCAAACTTGCAATGACAATCCTTGGTACGAAACCAAAAACATATTCAAGACTAGCCTGAGCTACACCAAATGTTACAGGATCATATGGTAAAAGTATTGCTACTGTACCTACAATAACCATGAACACTTTCATACCCATACCTAATAATGCTGTTTTAATCATAGTTTCAAAACCAAAACATTCGGTTATAACATCCGCCGCAATATACACGGCGACAAATAAGACACATCCAGCTTCTATTGTAAAATTACCCCATGTACAAACCTTTGTTGCAAGTAAATCAGATAATACTCCGGCTACTGCAAATAAGGTTATCATTAAAATCTTTTTCTGATTAAAATCTAATCTAAAATAATTTCTAAAATTCTCAAATTCTATCATTTTTGTTTTTTCCTCCAGTATTTTTTGTAGTGTTCTTGTTTTTTTCTCCAGTCGAGGAAGCTTAGGATTAGTCTTTCTTCTCCTGTTAGGCTTTCTCTTGTTATTTTTTTGCCTTGGAATCTTCCGTATACTACGCTGAACATCCAGCTTGCACTGTCTACGCTGTCGAATGGTACATTTTCGAGGATGTATTTTCGTGTTCCTCCTAGTCCATGTATCATGCAGTCATTATCATGTGCTTCTTTTGCAAACTTAATCAGGTCTTTGTCTGGTATTCCTTCTATTGGTAGGCAGGATATTGATACGTAATCATAGTTTCGGCACATTTTTTGGTAGTTTTTGTATCCTCTGTTTTTGTGCCATACTGGTATGATTTTATCTGTTGTTTCTTCGAGTATTCGTCTTAATCGTAGGACGTTTTTGTATCCGATTCGGTTGTCTATGTCCATTTCGAAGTATCCTTGCACATTGGGCTGGTCATATTTTCGTATGAATTCACTGTATTGTATTGTGTATTCTTCGAAGTTAGCGTTTTGTGCTGTGTGGAAAGTATGTGCTCCACTATCAATTAATATATTATCGATTCGTGGTTGTATCTCCAAGTATTGTTTCAATTTTGTTTTCTGCCTTGTATAATAATAGCTGAATAAGTGATTGTATGCTTGTAGTGTTGGATGTTGTAGTGTGTAGTTTATGAATGCTTGTGTTTCTGATGCAGCTAAGTATATTTTCATGAATTACTCATCCTGCAATTGTACCCCTGACTTATTAGGTTGTCGTATTCGGTTACCATTTCGTCTTCTGTGTCGAAGATTAATGTTATATGGTAGTAGCCAGGTACTTTTTCGGATTCACTTATGTTTTCTTCAGTTTCCAAGTATTCGTCATTATTTTCGTTTTCATCAATAGTTTCAACGGTATTATTGGATGAATTATTTGTGGTTTTAGTTTTTTCATCAGTTGTGAATTCTATTTTATCCATTAAACCGATGTATTCTAATTCTTCATCGTAACTGTTGAAACCTGTTAAATCTAAATCGAAATCTATTTCTTTTAAGTCTTTGAATACTTCACCTAATTTAGTTAAATCCCATTCACCATTGATACGGTTTAATGCTAGGTTTAATGCTTTTTCCTTACTTGTATCATCGAGTATTAAGTCTTCGTCTATGAACACCCATCCGATATCACCTAATCTTATTAGGTTTAGTTCTGCATAAAGATTATTATCAATCATGTATTGGTCTAATAGTACATCGTATCTTTGATGTCCTCCAATAATTGTATTATTGTTTAGGTTTATTATTATTGGATCTACTAGACCGAATTCTTTTATACTATTAGTTAGTTTTGTTTTTTCATCACTTGTCATTACACGCGGATTATAATTGGCTGGTGTAATATCAGTGATTTTTATTTTCTCAAAATCCATAACAACTTTCTTAATATTTTTTTTTAATAATCGAGGATGTCACGTATTGCTTGTTCCCTTAAGCGATATGCTTCGATATCCTCACAATCAACACTTTTATTCATAATGTCACGTACTATTCTTAAATCTTCCACGATTACGGGATTCCATAATTCACCAGTAGTCATATTTTTAAGATAGTAGACTTTGTTTTTCCGTATTATAATGTATTTCATAACTTTTTTTTTATTCAAAATCACTCCAAATTCCATTTTTTAGTTTTTTATTTTTTGAAGAGAAAAATATAATCAAAATACTTTTTTTTATTCATTTATTTTTATTCAAATCCAGCTAAAAACATCATATTTTGTTTTTATAGTGGAGGATTTTAATTGAGAGGACTATTTATTATTTGCCTCCTCATTCTCCAAATCCTCCACTATTTTAATAAAATATTTGTGTTTTGGATGTTGGAAATTGAATAAAAAAAAAACTCCAAAAAAAAATTTTAATATTTTTTTTTCTTCAGTTACTTTTTTTTCATATTTTTTCTTTTGAAGGATAAAACACCTGTATACATTTGTGTTCCCCTTCATTACTCACTTTAACACGCCTTTCACGTTAAAATGGAATCTCCACAAGTTACATATATAAGTAATAAATAAATCGAATAATATTACCTACGTAAGTCACACGTACATGAACAATATAGTAAAACAAACCATTATGGACATTAATCTATAAAAAAACATTAAAATTAACCTTATTTCACAAACCAATTACCATAATATTATAGGATACAAGATTAATTTACCCCACATAACCTACAGATACAAGGAAAAGTGTGATACTCGTGTATACAAGTATATAAACTTAACCCTTAATTTTTGAATGGTGAGAGTCAATAATGAGAGAGAAGAGGCAAAATTATACTAATGATGAATGGAACAATAAACCCAACAATAAATTACCAACAAAGTAATATCCGAGTAAAAAAATGCAAAGACTGCACACAAACGGAATGCACTAAACTATACGACCACCACCACGACCTACACTACAGTGAAACCTGTGGAACAGTCATACTACAATCCAACACCTACCACGTAGACTACTACAGCGACCCAGACTACTGGGAAAAACAATACCAAAAACGCGAAGAAGCAAAGCAAAAACGAGAAATAATCAAAGTAATACAAGAAGAACTAGGAATCAACTACCAAATACACGAAGACGGAACAATACAATTACCCAACCTAACCAGTAAACAAATCAACAGATTAACCTACCTATGCGAAGGCACACCATTCAAATTAACACCAGTACAAATCCATGATGAAAACAATACTTACTTAGGCTTAAAATACATTATAAAAAAAGAAAAAAAAGAAAATAAGGAGAAAAACTATAAATGACAAGTGAAACAATAGAAACTAGTACAATAAAAATAACCGACATAGTACCAGCAAGGTACAATCCAAGAAAAATAAGTGCTGAAGATTATCAAAAACTAAATGATAGTATAAGTGAATACGGTCTAGTGGATCCAATCATAATCAACATAAACAACAACCGTATAATCGGAGGACACCAAAGATTCGATGTATTAATGAACCAATATCTCGCAGGTGATAAAGATTATGAAACATTAACATTAATAAAACGTGGGGACATAGGTTGGTTATTCATTAATGAGGACTTAGTTGTTAAAGATTTAAACCATGAAAAAAGCTTAAACATAACACTAAACAAAGTACAAGGTGAATGGGATTCCGAGAAATTAGAGATGTTACTAAATGACCTTAGTACAGAAGGCTTAGACCTGAGCCTAACCGGTTGGAGTAAAAACGAAATAAAAGAACTATCAAAAGAAATAGATTTAAGTCCATTCGGTAAAAATGGTGAAGCATTAGAAGACCCATTAAATGATGAAGAGGAAAGTAAAAAAGAAGTGAGTAATATTAGAAACAAGAAAGAAATAAGTTGTCCATTCTGTGGAGCCGTTTTCATGGAGGATGAAGGTATTGATGAATAATCATATTCTTTTTTAGGATAGTAATCTTATGATTACATCCTCATATGATTCATTAGGATTAATCTTCAAATCAAGTAACCTATCCTTAGTTCCTTGACTAATACGAATATTAGTAGAATATGATTGATAATCATTACTCATCATATACTCTGCAAGTTTATCAGTAACCTCCTTTAACAAGGAACTATTTTTATTATTGGATTCTTCAATTTCAATTAATGCGGATTCCTTAAGGTAACCATCAATAACCATCTGCCCAATAATATATCTTAGTGTCCGTGTTGGTATATTCCTGTTATAATTTTCATGTAATTGTTTGTGGATTGTTGTGAAAATCCACCGGTCGTATTTTAAAATATTCATACTAAAATATATTATGATTAATCATGTATACGATTTGTGCAAGAGAGCAAATGTGAACTAATCATAATGAATTATCTTTCATTTTTTTTAATTTCTCCAACTCCTCACTTAACCTTTTATTCTCCTCACGAACACTTTTTAACTCATCAATGATTAAATCTAACTTCTCCTCAACATCAATCTCATCTTTACTTATTAAACGTTCAGTTAAATAAGAACTAATACCTGCAGTAATTGTACTGAAGATAAAAATACCAATAACAATCAATACTAATGAGATGATTTTTTCATTAAATGTTACTGGTGTTACATCACCATAACCCACTGTAGTTAAAGTAACTATGACAAAATAAAAATCATCGAATAAATCATATGTTGGACCCCAAATATATAATAATACAGTGAATATTAATACTGTGAAGAATACTCCTCCCAGTATTTTGTCTAGGTTACTGGTTTTTATGAATTTTTCGAAACTGTTGAAGAATCTGTTAAACAAGGCAATGACTCTTAATAGTTTTAGTAATCTTAGGTATCTTAATAGTCCTGCTTGAGGTAGTACTATTGGTAGGAGTACATCGAATGGTATTGATGCTATTAGGTCTATCCAGTTTTCTTTTTGTTTTAGGAATACTTTTTTGGGTGTGGATAGGTAGAATGTTATGCTCCATTCGATTAGTAGTATTATACATATTATGAAGTCGAATATTTCAATGTTTGTTTGTATGGTTTCTGGTAAGGGTAGTAGCATTACGATTGTTATTAGGATTATATCTATTATGATTAGGATGTGTAGGGTTATCCATATTATCATTCTTTTGTTGGGTTTTTGGTTGTTGATTTTTAACATGGATTTTCTCCCCTTAATCTTATTTATTATATGAAAAAAGTATTTAATTGATAGTATAAATTATGTGTTAAAATATGATTTAAACTTAACCCAAAAAACAAGACCCTGCCAAAAAAAATATATATGCTAAAAAACACAAATACAAAAAACATCCCCAATTTAATAAAAAAAACTGGTTTGTAGAGATTAGTTATCAGTTTATTATTTTTTTATACACGGGGATGATAAAAGTAAAAAAAAAAAATAGTGTTTTAAACAAAAATGTGTTATATGAAAATTTTAGGAGTAAGAATAATCCCCCATCATATTGGGGATTATTTTTCCCTACCCACTTGAAACTCAGCCACATCAACCATATTCCCAATATCCCTATACTTGTAGATACGATAATGTTCGAAATTCTTACGAATACTAAACAAATGACGATGCTTCTTAATAGCTGTCTTATAAGTTAAACACTTACAATTATATTTTAATTCATTATCTAATTTTATCATTTCATCTAGGAATTCTTTAAATTCCTTATAATTTTCTACTAATTCACACATTTCCTCAAAACTTGCCTCTGGAATAAACTCCCCAGTTAATGGGTCTTTTACTGGTTTGTTTTTATAAGTATCTTCCATATACTGCGGATTATGAAGATTAAAATCTTTGTTAAGTGATTCATGTAAACCTTTAACAAAACTTTCAACTGCTTTTCTTTGACTTTCACTCCTACAAGCTTCATAATTTATTCCATAACTTATACCTGATTCTGGATCCTTAAACATCATTTTAATTCATTCCTCCAATGTATAAATGAACTTTTTACATTCTTTATAGTCATCATCAGTCAAATCCCTTGAACAGAGAACACTAGCTAAAGTAGAAAAATTAAGTTCCAAACGTTCCCTCTTCCTTAAATGTTGAAGTAAATCTTCAGCTGTTTCTTCATCCTTGCATTCCCATTCAGTAGCATTACCATCCTCATATAATACAGTATTATCTAAACGAGAATAACTGGTGAATTGATTATTCACTTTAACTACTCTTTTAAAATATTCCACATCATTATTACTCATATAATTTCAATCCCAACTGTTTCCTCAAATAAAGCCTCTTTTAACTTACATGCGTCTAATTCATAAGAATGTAATCTCATTTTTAATATCCAATGTTCACGAGGATACAGGACTTCAGGATAATTTTTTAATCTTTCTTCAGTTTCTACGATTAATTGATTTACTATATTTAATCGTTCCTCAAGAATTTTATCTGGACACAAATGTTCTACACTAAACATTATTTTTTTTATCCTTTTTTTAGTATAATTTATTCTCCCTACGCTTCTGAGGATTATTAATCATAACAACCTGAGGCTTATCCTGCTTTAATAATTTCATAAACATATTTTCATTGTACATTCTGAAAATAAGACAAATATATTTAGGATTTAAATCTTCATTTAATCGAATAATATTATGTAAGCAAATCTGCTTATTATCGGCATTAATATAATCATTTATAAGCATGTTGCATTTAGCTAAAGTCAAACCAGTATTAGTATCATCAATAATTAATACTTCACCATCAGTACTATAAACATGAGTATCATCTAAATAAATAAGATAATCATTATACTCCTCTATTAAATCATCGAATAATGAGGGGTTTGTATAAAAATTATAAATTAATTTTTGAAAATCACTTGATGAGTAATCTATTTTAGAATTTAATGCTTCTTTAATTTCGGTTACAGTATAATTTTTACTTTTGAATGTTAGGAGTTTATTTTTTAAACTTATAATATCATCCATTACAAAGTATAAATCAATTCCTTTATAATCTGCTACTGCTTCGTTTCCTTTTAAAATAAATGGGTAAGTAAACTTTTTTTGGTTAATACGCCCTATACCCATTGTCCTATAATAATTTTTATCTGGTTTAAAAGTACTTACATTATTATTTTTCATTTCTTCTTCTTTTTTATCGTTAAAATAACCTTGGAATATGTTCCATGTTAGTATTTTGAGTTTGATACCGTCACGTTTCATTATGAAATTAGGATTAACTTTTAATAGGTCATCTTTTATTTCATTGTAGATATCATTGAAATCATAATCATTCCTACAGTAATTATCGAAGTTATCCTGTAAGTGTTCTACAGTATCCACTTTTATGTTTAATTTTTTCCCACTTCCTGCGTATACTTTCATTTCATTGTTCGTTAGTAATGTGTAGTTTTTATTTTTTAATGGTACACGGTAGGATTTTGTGAATATTTTATCTAAGTATTCTGTTTTTGACAATACTTCAGTATCTTCTTCTTTTTTTGTTATGTAATTGTCTAATGAACCGATGACTATATTATATATCCATTGTGCGAATGTATTTGTGTTATAGTTATCTGGAGCATTATCTAGTTCATTGAATATATCTTTAAGTGAATATTTTCTATTTTCAAATTTGGTTAAGTTATTTTTTATATATTTTATTTGATTTAATTGCAGGTAAGCCTCAACACTTTTATTAAACAATACTCCATTTTCAAGATACAAGTATTTGAATCTTCTACGGTAATGTTTATTTATTAATTGTTTCCAATATTTATTAAAAACAATAAGATTATCTTCATCATTATCATCACTCTTATTATTAGATTTAATATTATTTTTTGATAATACACTCTCCGGAATATCTATTAATTTACTAGCTTTGTTATAATCTAATATTCCCCATGGATGACCATTCTTAACCACTTTCAAGTATAATTTATAAATATTATTAGCTCTGAATGCTACTTGCTTACCATTCCTTTGACGATTATAAAAATAATTATTCTGATTTTTTACTTGTGACACCCATGCAAAACCAGTTTTATTAAAATTAACAAGGTTCGGTGTTTTATACTCCTCAGGTAAAGGATCATAAATACCATCATCAATATAAGAATCAATAACAATATTATTTTTTTTATCCACCTCGTTTTCTTCTTCTTTTTTTTCTTTTAATTTATTTTCTATTTTTTCATCAATAGAATCTAATATTTTATTATTTTCTTTTTTTAAATCCTTGTTTTCTTTTTTTAATGTATTGTATTGTTTTTTTAGTTCAAGGATTTCTTTTTCATAACGTGATTCTAGATTATTATATTCTTCCTTGTAATTAGTTTCGGGTGTTGGTTCTTCGGTGATTGGTTCTTCTTTGTTTCTGGTGAATGCTTTTTTAATACTTTTTAAAATACTCATATGATGTCATCTCCTTTTTTTCTTTTTGGGTTATATTAAAATACAATAAAATTTTTTTTTAAAATTCTCTTATATGTCAATATAAAAACAATCATATATAAACTTAACGGTATAAAAAATAAAAAAAATAAACTAAAAAGAAAAAAAGATAAAAAATAAATCATCCCATAGGCTGACTCCATTTATTCTCTAAACCAAACAATCTCCTAAAAGCATGAATATCATCCATCAACCTATAATACTCCTGAATCAGATTATACTCCTCCTGAGAAACAACATGAAACCTCACCAAA
The DNA here is from genome assembly GCA_017434555.1 of Methanobrevibacter sp. Classification (GTDB taxonomy): domain Archaea; phylum Methanobacteriota; class Methanobacteria; order Methanobacteriales; family Methanobacteriaceae; genus Methanocatella. The sequence goes on from JAFRFB010000052.1 coordinate 19,803, forward strand.
CCACCATCATCATTATTACGACTATACAAATAATCCTCAGAACTCTTCACTAATTCATCTTTCAAACGCCCATTCTCCAACCGCAAACGTTCATACCGTTCAAGTAAATCTAAATCAGCATACTCCTTGATGAAATCAGTTATATCACTTGAAGGCTCCACACCATAAACAGCTAAAGTCAACCTCCTATTAACCTCTTTTAAATTAGTATTATCCTTTTTTAATACTTCATTCTCCTTTTTCAATTCTTCTAACTCTTTACTTGATGACTTAAACATACCAATTAATAATCCCTCCAAATATCTTTTTTTTATAAATTATATTTCGTAATGACCAAATTTCTGCTAATACTCCCATTTAAAACTATGCGTATAATGAATAGTACCATCACAATGAACAAAATACGGTGGAGTATTCTTTAACATTCTAGATTTAAAGGTTAATTTATTTAAAACATGAGGAATATCCACAGTATATGGTAGGAAGTAAACATCACTTGAACCTGTGAGATATACTTTAACCCCGTGTTCTTCAGGAACAATTAGCATAACTACTTTTTTATCCGAATATTAAATCCACATCATAATCTATACTATAATCCACTAACTCAATAAATTCATACATTTTACTGATTATATGATTATAGTATTCATTATTTTCAACAGTGGATTCATTATGGATTTTTTCTTCATCAACAAACAAGCATGGTCTTAACTGTTTGCATTCACTACTTGTTAAACGACCATCACAATCACTATGGTCGATTAGTATACTTAAATCCCCAACTACTGTGAATATTTTATTATATAATCGTTCTGTTTCAGAAGTAGGATGCATTATTCCCCTTAGTACATTATTATAATCATTATAACATTCTGTACTATAATGTAATATAAACAAACTACGCATAGTACTAAAACTAATATATCCTATATGGAAATTTTTTTCATCATCACTACTCATTATATCTAAACCCATACTCTTATTTACCTCATTTTTTAATTTTTTTTTAATAATATCCTCTTTTAATTCATTTAATAATCTATCCGCAACACACTTACTACAATCACAATCCATTAAAGGTGCTTTCACTAGTTTCCCATCAATACTCTCCAGTATTTGTTTTAATAATTCTTTTAACTCACTGTTTTCATTTACAAGTTTATTAGCATCATCAATTAAATCCTGTAAATCTAAAACTTCTGAGAACTCTTTTTGAACACCATTCTCCTGCTTACAAATATTATTAAAATCATCAAGGAAATAATATGTACAACCAGTATTCATCCTATCTAATACACCTCCTTTAATCACATTTAATCTTTTTTGTTATCATTGTAAATCCATCTATACTCATTATCTTCACGTGGAGGATAATGTGCTATTGCATGTGGAACATTAGTAAATACTTTAGGATCAGGTAACATATACACTTCTTCATGGAGTAAACTACTTATGCACATTTCATCCTGATTTTTATAGTAGAATTGTTTTAATAATTCTTTAATTTTTTTCTCACTTTTAAAAATCATCATACATTGACCCCAACTGTATAATCGTATTATGAGTTCTAAAAACATTCTATCACCATAATACTTATCATATTTGTAATCTACATGAATAATAATACCTCTTTCCAACTCCATTCTATTTTTCACTCCATTTCCTTAGTAAATAGTTTTCAAAGGCAAGTTCATCATCATATACATAACGTGTTTTTTTTATTTGTTCTACAATCTCTTCACGTGTTAACTTTGGATAAACCTCACCCTCAGTTAATCTCTGAATATCATCATATGTAGGAACACCACTCCATGCACATAGTATAACTGGTTTCATAATTTCCTTATTATTTTAGATGTGGAAGTCTAATGCTTTAACAATATACTCATCATTACCCTTGAATTCTTTTTGGATATTCTTTAATACCTGTTCTAAGTCATTTACTAAGCAATGCTTATTCCATGGATATTTAAAACTTATCTCATCAGTAGTGAACAAAACACTTTCATCCGATTTGTCTTTACAAAAGATAATATGCTCCCATACACATGTTAATTCATTAATATTACCTACAGTAGCAGGTACATCTAATTCATCCAAACCCATACGATTACTTTTAAACCCCTCCACATCAACTAAAAACATAGTATGCTTAGGGAATCTATGCTCATTAATTACTGTATAATAATCCCATAATTCATACGGATTCCTGAAAGTACCGTAACCTCTTCCTTTAATATACACCTCACTTATTTCCTCAGTAGCACTATAAGCATGAGTTTTTATGAATTGTATTTGCCTCGGGTCATCACAAGGTAAATCCTTAACCACAACATATTCTTTTAAACAATCAATTTTATACTTATATAATTCTAGACAAATGCGAGCACTAGAACCATATTCTTCTCGTGTTTCATCATATGTATGAAATGAACGATAATTTAAAACTTCTAAATACTCATCCCCATCCTTTTCCAAATCATCCCTTATATTATCCAGTAAAGTAGGTATTTTTTCTTCAGGTATTGTTAAGTAGAAGTTACATCTGTCGTCACTTATTTTTTCTTCTTGTGTTTTATCCACTTCCTGAAAATAGTATAATAAATCAGCTAACTCCATACCACGTGGATGTATTACTAAACATTGACTATGCATATTTATTCCTCCTCTTCTTTTCCGTAGATTTCTTCTCTCAATTCTTTTAATTCATCATCCAAATAGGGTAAATCTGAGATATCAGCAACATCATAAAGGTAGCTTTTTTCTGCTTCAAACCAATTATCCCTTAACATCCTATTCTCCTCCTTTAACTTAATAATAGTATCTTCAAGTTCATTTACTCTTTCCAAATGTTCACTGGAGTATTTTTCAAAACGCTTTGTTTGACTCCAAATCTGATTCAACCAAACCATCAAAGTAATGAAATCATTAGTCTTTTTACCAGTTAAATTATCCACAACATTAGTAGTAATACTATCAAAAGTAAAACGCTCACTCATATCAGGTTCTCCAATCAGTTTTACAAGTTAATCTTTTAATATACACTTCATCACGAGCACTTTTAATTCTTAACATGTTAATCTCACATCTTAACTTATCATTTTCTTTGATTAATTCCATATTATCCTCAAGGACATTATCTAATTTTTCTTTTAACATTATAATTTCATCATTCAACTCATCTGCTAAAGCCACTACTTCATGTGGGTCTAACCATTTATCATTATCTTTATCTAATGTCCTGCCATTATAATATAAACTAAACCTTTTACTCATAAGAACTGTTATCTCCCATATTCTAGTCTTTCCCATTCCGCCACAGCTTTGTCACGCTCATCCTTACTAAATACAGCTTTCAACATTGGTATACCAGGTCCGGTTAAATGATACTCTTGTTCACGTATATGATATCTTAAACAGTAACGTTCACCATACTTACTTAACCGTTTACAAACACTATAAGGATACTTCTTCTTTTTCTCTGTTTTCTTCGATTGCATTAATTATCTCCTCTTTAAACTCAGATAAAAAATTATATATGTCTTCATCATCAGTACTGAAATAATAACCATCATCACGAATAGTATATGCTAAATCTGCTTTAGTACAATGATACCATAACTCACCAGTAGTTTCATCAATTGATGGAACAAATAATGGTAATGATACATCAACACATAACGTATACGGGTCATCAGGTTTTTCTTTTATTTCAACTAGAACATCTTTAATTGGAATTTTCCCATGCAAACCAGCTTCTATAGATTGATAATTTATAGGTTCGTCAAGTTTAATAAAATCAGTTACTGGATGATAAATTTCAGGATTTTCATTCATTAGAGATACTCCTAACTCATTTATTTTTATATTAGTCGTGTTTGTCCTGTTGCACCGACAGTATTGAAATTAGGTAAACTAATATCCTCCAAAGTACTAGATAAGTCAATATTCTCTAAGTCTAATTCAACATAGTCACTGTATGCAGTATTATATTCATGATTATTTTCTTCAGTAAACATTAAATTTTCATTACTTAATGTGTATTTCATTAAATTTTTTAATTCATAAGTCTCCTCAGGTGTAGTATATCGCATATTTCGACAAGGATTCCATAATCGGTAATGATAAGTTAATTTTAATGCCTTGTTAATACGATATACTGAAAGCAAATCCTCAGGCTCTAAACGACTACACCTTTCCACACCCAAAATATCCCTGTCATCCTCTGATAAATCCTTAAAACTAACAATCTGAAAACTATTACTTACCCCAATATCCGTAACACGATTATTACTATCCACCACCGCTAATGCAGTATAATAACCATACGACATAGTCAACTTCCTTATATAAGTCAACCTGTCCTGCGGATGAAACAATAAGAACCTGTCAAAACTAACCTCTTTATCCTCACTCATTTATACTACCTCATTTATATTAATACTCAACATTTCAGCATACTTCTCATTTGCTGGTCTTGGTATGTAAATCCAATTGGATTCGCATTCATAACCTGCTGGAGAATAAGAATCAACAATATCATGTGCGTATAAAATTAAATTAAACTCTTCACAAAATGATTCATGGATTTCTTTTGTCCAAAAAAGTTTATTAAAACCACGAACCACAACTGTATCTTCTGTATAACCAAACCATACATCAGATGAATTGTTAAAAACAGTTTTATGAAACAGGCTTAACAATTCACCAATATCCTCTGGTAAACATCTTTTACTCTTAACAAAATCTTTATTAAAAATTTCAACAACACCTTCCGGCAACCTACTAACACCCATAATATCCTATTTACAAACCCTCCTTACTCATTTTATATTAATGTTGACTGATAACTCCCTTTCCCAGTTATTAATTCCTCTTTCAATGGCTCAACAATATTCTTATCATTATTATTTTCTACTCCAAGGTATTGGAAACCATCCTCATAAGAATTTAATAATTCCACATGGGGAACAGGTAAACCAAAACCAAGATATTGATTTACTTTATATCCTTTAAAGAATTCACCAGATATACTGTTTCCATGTATTACGGTTCCTCTTGCTCCATGAAACATTAAATTAATTGTTGTCATTTTAACACTTGTTTCATCTAAGTCAATTCCGAATCCTATAACTAAAGGTTCTTTGTTATGGCCTGCTAGGAGGAATCTTCCACTTCCACAGCAACTGTCCATTAGAAAAGTATTCTTATAATTATTATTTTCCATAGTTAGTTCAGCCATTACTTCTGCTATATGTGGTGGTGTGAAATATTGTCCTCGTGCAGAAGCTTTATATCCTGTTTTAATATTATTTTCATAAAACACTCCAAGATAATCACTCCAACCAACTACACCCGAGTGTCTTACATCTTCTCTCACTTCACGATGCATTAATCGTAAATACAATAGGAATAATTCATAATAATCCTTTTCACGACCATTAAAATCTAAGTTCTGATTTACTGTTGTGAATAGGTTAATATCTATCACATAATCCAACCATTCCTCCCATGCTTTTTGAGGATCATATGAACTACTTATTTCCTTGAATTTTTTTTCAAAAGTTGTCATACTATTGTCACCGCACTTAAATGTTGAATATATTTCTCTTTTAGTTTAATTGGATTGTCTTTGAAATAAGCATTGTGAGTTGCATCTTTACTACGACCTTGTATTGCATCTATATCTTCCATGCTCATTCCATCATCGTATAAGTAACTTGCATTAAATTTTCTTAACATATGACTTCTTAATCTTCTATAACCGTTAACTTCACCTAAGTTTAATTTATCATTTAACTGTTTAAATCCATAATTTAACTGGTCTCTATTTGTTTTGAATAGCTTATGTTCATTGTAACCCTTGAATTTCCTTTGTGAAATAATAAGATAATTACAAATACTTCGTACAGCTTCGGGGCTGCAGAATGTATAGTAATATTTATTTGTTTTTTGTCTGCGAATTTTAAAAGTAGGTACAACATCATCTCTTGCAAGCAATGTGACTAATACTTCTTGTATTGTGCCACCATTATGATAATCTTTTGTTGCTTCGATGAAATCTTCTAAGGTAATGTTTAATATTTCCTGTCTTGCACAGCCACTACTTGCACCAAATAATACAACTGCTTTTATCAATGGGTCTGCTTCCATTATAATAGCTTGTAATTCTTCTTTAGTTAGCAAATCATCAAATCGTATAGGTTCATTTTTACGTACAGATTTAGTATTTATTTTTGGAATGTATCCCATATCAATTTCAAAGTGATTGTAAAAAGTTTTTATTCTACCAAAATGTACTTTAACAGTACCATAAAGATAATTCTCTAATAAATAGGAACGGAAACCTAATAATTTTTGTTTTAATTTACTTTTTTTCCACTGCACACCTGCTTCTTCTTCATTGTCTGCTTCGTTTAACAATTCCTGCAAATGCATATTACAATACTTGACATATAAACCCATAGCACTATAATATCCATACATTGTCTTTTGATTTAAACCTCTTTCACTTTGAAAAGTGTCTAGTAAATTCAAATCATTACTTGATAAATATTTTTTAAACTTAGATTCAATCATATTATTTTTTATGTCCCCCCTTTTGTTACCAATAGCAATTAACTCTAGGTTTATATCGTTTACTATTATTCCACATAACCACATCATTACGATGATTATGTTTTTGGAAAGTTGTTTTAAGAGTTTTACCCTGTAAATAACCTATTTCACCATTAATAGTTTCATCAATACCTTCACATAATGCATCCCAATCAAAATCAGTTTGGATTAATAAATCTCTTTCAAGTATTGCATCATCAACATTATCAAACATACCATAAATCACTTCATCTTTAATTATCCAATATTTTCCTCGTTTCTGTTGAATATATTTCAAATGATTATCTGGTCTTAATGATTCATCCCAATTATTTTTTATACATTTATCTCTATGCAGGATAGCTTCTCCTAGTGTATCAAAAGTCCCATAACTGTATCTTTTACGATTATTAGATTCATGATTACCAAAACATTTTTCAACTTTATATTTATCACCAATTTTTTGAATAAACTTTGAAGTTGAATAATTTAACCTTTCATTTAAACAATTACTCCAACCTTTAGATTCAAAATAATCCCGATAATCAATAGCTTCCTCTAAAGAATCATAACTGCCGAAATTATATTCTTTCCCATCCACATATTTTCTTATGTAAAATTTACCGGAAGCTGAAACACTAATATTCTTCATAATTTTTTAAGATAACTCCATCGACCTAATCCCCAACCATATAATGGTTGTGGCGGAGTAGTTAATTCATCGATGAATTCGTTGATTTTAATACTAGCTTCTTTTAATAATTCTAGTCTTTTTTCTTCTTGTCTTGTGTTGATTTCAATTCTTATCATTTATAATTAGTTAGTATGTTTTTTTTCGGAGGTAAAAGGGAAAAAAATAAGTGGGGTATTAAAAAGTTTTCCCCCACATACATTATTTTTTTCCCTTACGGTTCAAATGACATCACAAAAAAAAATTTGTTCTATTTTTTCTTTTGTTTTCGAGTTGATTTTGCCTCACCAATACCCAGCATCTAGAAGTTCTAAATTTTTCTTAATAGGATATTATATTGGATCATCGGCAAAAATAAAAACTAAACCTAAATTGAATATCATTCTTTTATGAATTGGAAATCATAACCTCCATTTCTTAAATCATTAACTTGTTCATCAGTTAATGTTAATTCATTCATTCCACCAGTGTAAATACAGTTAAAACTTAAATCTAATTCCATATGATTAAATGGTCCTAACTTATCATTATTCACTGGATTGTATAGTATGAATTTCCGTGCACTATCTATTGTTTTTAAATTCCAGTCAACACCCCAAATAGTATAACCCATATTCTCCATATAATATTCAAAGTAATTATCTAATTCTTTGCATTTCACATCATTGTTTTCTCCCCAGAATTGTAGTAATTTATTCCAACCAATATGATGATTAGAATATTCGCTAAATGGTTCTTTATGAGTATGAAGTTTTACAAAATTCTTTTTAGTTAATACTGGATATTCTTCCACAATCTCCTCGATAGTGTCATGTGTTGCTTTGTAGAATAAATCATAACCAGTGTGTTTTTTAACATAACCGTTAATATCATTAATATAATCATTAATATGGGTTATGTTTAATTGATAATACATTCCCACAGCATTATTATATCTCATTAAGTACGGATTAATAATATATCCTTCCCATAAGTCACCTAATTCACTTAATATTGTTACAGCCCTATCAAATGTTACATATGGGAAGTTAAATATTCCATTAATTAAATAATGATACTGGAATTTACCTATAGTATGGTTAAGTAATACACTATAATTATGGTCAAGGTCAGGGTATTTCTCTGGTAGTTTACTTATTTCTAAATCCATTAATGGTTTACCCACACCTTCCAAGTGTTGATATTCATTGAAGCATATTAATCGTAATAGTTTATTCTCATCAAATAACTTGTTAATGATTTTATGAACATGTAAGTTATTTCTTAGTTTCCATGGTTCATGATCACTTGTTAATTCCTTATCATGCAACTTTTCAAATTCAATTTCATTAATAAAATTAACCATTTATTATACCCTCCCTTAGTTCTGCTAAGTATTGTGTTAGTTTCTGTTTTTCATCCATAGTCAGTTTTTCATCAAATGATTCTGTGCGTAATCGTTTTCCAAAAATAGATTTACATTTCTGTATAAATACTTCTTCATCATTACTTAATTCATAGATAACTTCAATAACTCTTTGTATTTCTGCTCTTTTCAATGCATCATCAACTCTATCTTTACTTACAGTACCTAATGATTTATTTTCTTGGTATCTTGTTGAATAAAACATTAAGCTGAAGTTATTTGATTTATCATTTTTAATGAATCTGAATTTACTATTAGATTCCTTGTTTAAGAAAATATAATCTGAATGAGTTTCACTTATCATTTCAACCATTATATAAGCCTCCTAAAAAAAATATAAAATAATATAGTAATTTTATTTGTATAGTACTCCGGGTTTTTCTCTGTACTTTGTACATGTCCATTTATATGTGATTTCATCCGGTTTGTAAGTATAATAAGCCCAGTTCACTATACTATTTATTTCCACTACTGGTCTACTATAAGTCTCGTTGTCATCTTTATTAGGATGGTCTTTGATAATCATATCTGATTGACCTATAAAGATAATATTCATCTTAGACTTAATGAGACAGTCTACAATTAGTGCTAGTGCTGTGGCTCTTACTTCCCATTTAGCAAACTTATTTTTCTCATTTACCTTAACTGGTGTTAGTTTATTATCAAATAACCTCCCAGTATCTTCAATTACAATTGTATCGTATTCACTTTTACTTAATAATTCAATATATCTTTGTAATTCTCTTAATAAGTAAACATGATTTTTACTAAAATCAATGTCTAAGTTTGGCATTGGTGTGTGGTTGGTATTGTTAACATCTATGCAGATTGGGTTGTAACCGAGCATTTGGCAGTGTTTCCATGCACCAGTAGTTTTACCACTACCAGGGTTTCCATAGATTAATGTTATTTCTGGTCTTTTACTTTTATCTTGTACTGGAATACTAATACTATTATTATTTTTGGTTGTTGTTGTCATTTTCTACTTCACCGTCCTCTACATTTTTTTCTTTTTCTTGTTTTTCTTTTAATTGTTCTAATGTATTAATTAATGATGTTAATTCTGTTTCCATATCCTCCATCATGGATTTCATTAATTCACTGTTTTCTTCTTTGGATAGGTTATCTTTTAATGCGTCAGCTATGATTTTAGTGTAGAATTCAAGTGTTTGATTTAACATGTGAATTTCTACAGTATTTTCTAATAGGATCCCGTTTAGTGTTTCTGCTAGTTTTTTTATTGCAGGTAAATCTTCAGGGTCTAATGTTAGAATTGGTTGTTCTTTATAAGTTAAGTAGTATTTTTCTTCATTTTCCAATTCATCTGCTTTTCTGGTATTGAATTGGATTATATTTAATTTTTTTTTGAATGTCATTGTTTATTTATACCTCCATAATTTATTAAAAAAAAATAAAATCTTATTCCCTCCTGAAAAAAAATGAAGATGATTGATGAGTGTTACAGGATTTGAACCTGTATTAGTTGGTCTGGAGCCAACCGTACTAGCCAAGTTATACTAAACACTCAAAAATAATTGTATTAGTTCTTAATTTCTTTTTGGGGTTAATTTTATTTTTTTTTAATAGGGCAAGACATTATGCTTGCACAATTAAATATTAGTTTTTATCATATATAAACTTTATGGAATAAAAAATAAAAAAAATAAACTAAAAAGAAAAAAAAAGAATATGATCAATAAAAAAAAATAATACAAAAACCCACCAATATCATCAATAAAAAAAATAGATAAAATTTATATAATAATTAAAATAAATAAAAAAAAGTAGTGGAGGATGTATTCTCCACGTAGTTTGTTTGATAATTATACATCTTCCACTATCATATCAACTTCTTTTACAGCAACATCAATTAATTGCTGTTTAACCCTATTGAACTCATCATCAGATAAAATCCAATTACAGTTATTGATGAAATCATCAATATCAGCTACAGGTTTACCTTGCACTATTGGAGCAGTTAAACCCACATCTGCAAATGAGTCGTACATGTGGTCTTCAAACCACACATCGAAAATGGCATTTTTAACAGCCATTTTTATTAACTCTTCTTTACTTGCACCTTTTTGAGAAACACTATGTTCCCCAAAACCTTCAAGTTCATAAGTTAAACTTGAAGCAGTTTCCATAATCTCACAGAATTCATCATCATTTACAATTGCATGTTCATCTGCAAGGAAGGTTGTTCCTTTTTCAAAGTTTATGATTTTTAATTTCATTTAATTGTCTCCTCTTTACTTCTTTGGTTTGTGTATACTTATGTATTCATCTATATTAATATATGTTTTACTACTATATAAAGGTTATGGTATAAAAAATAAAAAAATAAACTAAAAAAGAAAAAAAATAGTTTTTTTTATAAAGGTAAAGTATTAATTGCTCGCCTACTTAATTTCAACATACTTAACCATTCACGATAATCAGTTTTATGAGGCTTACAAGTTATTTGCAAACCATTTTCACAAACCAATATCAATGTCAAGTAGGGTGTTTTTACTTGCCTACCAATTATATTTAATCCTTGGTTTATATCAAGAATTTCCGTTGCTTTTACATATGTTGATTTCTCAGCATCAGGGTATTTAATCCACATTTAAAAATCCCCCATATCTTTTTTTTATTCAAAGCATGGAACCATATTGTCCTGACATTTACCTACAATAGCTTCGCGAACAACACCATACTCCCTTGCCTCATCAACCAACTCATATAAAGATTCATCATTAACTAATATTGGTTCACCACGAGGATTATTAGTCACCGGATTAAACTCATACAACGCCCAACAATCCTCACTTAAATGAAATACTATAATATACTGTTTCATCATATTTAATCCACCACCAATAAAAAAAAGAATATGATTAGTTTGAGAGTTTTTTAATACTCCTACAACCATCAGTAATTGTTAAATAATAGCCAACATCATAGTAATCAGTATACGGGTCACTGTTGTCGTAGTTGAATTCATTAGCTAAATATGTAATGCATTCCATTACTTCATCACTCAAAGCATTAACACGATTACTCTTAAATTGTTTTATTAAACTATTATATAATGATGGATTATTTATTTTCAAATCCATTATTTCATTTTCATATTCACTTAATGTTTTAAAGTAATTAGAGTGTGCTTCTTTTATGGTTACGGTGATGCTTGGTGTACTACCTGCAAATGTGCTACGTACACTGAATTTCATTGTTTTACCAAATACTTTTTTCAAGTTTCTACGGATGTTTTTTGCTATTTCATTTTTAGTCATCATTTATATTGTCTCCTTATTATTTTTTTTCTTTTTGGGTTCTTTTTAGTTTGAATACAATTGTATTCATCTATTATTATATTGGTCGACATCATATATAAATACAGACCATAAAAAAAAGAATATTACATTAACAATAGAGGTTTAGTGAGGCAAAAGTCCACCAATATCCTTTAAATAAACCTCACCACAAAAAAAAACAATGAAAAAAGTGTAGTAACTAATTTTTTTCAAAATTCCGAGAGAAAAAAAAAATAATTCTACAATTAAAATATTATATCATAACTCATATTTTAATCTTCCTGTAAAACCCTCCAATAATGCACATCACAAATACGATCATTAGCCAAAACCATATCATGAGTTAACTTTTCAAGCAACACCCTATTATCATCATTAATATTCTCATCAATCCAAGACAATAACACCCCAAACAACTCCATATTAACATCCTCATGATACATTAAAACATTAAAAAGCTTATTCAATTCACCACAAGCATTCTCCATACTAATTATAGCCGAATTAGTACCGCGAATATGAATAGCTTCTTGAACACCATCATGATAAACATACCTATCAACCATTATTTAAATCTCCTAACAATTACTCTCCTCTTATCCACATAATGTTTATTCATATCCTCTCTCCATGATTTTAACCATCGATGATAACTATTATTATTTGAATACATTTATCTATTAATGTTTCCTACTACTTTTATGCTGATTAACCGTACGAGTCAAACCAAGCAACTTATCATCCAACAAATTAACCTTATCCGCCAAATCATCCAACTCAGAAATATTCAGTAACTCTTTCATCAATTTAAAAAAATTCAAATACACACCCAATCTTTCACTGTTAACCTTTGCAGTATTCTTTAAAAACTCAACATGCTCACAAAAATCATTAAGTTCCTCACGATTCAAACTATAGCCTTGGTAAATAATCCTTAAATCATCACGATTATGTATATCTAAAATACTATCCCAGTCACGCATATCAACATCCAATCTCATAACTTACCCCACTATTTACCTCAAAAAATCAACAAATAGATGCATTTAACTACCATTAATTTATTCTTTTATTCTCTTAACTTTATAATAATCCACTATTCCTAAATCAACCACATATTTGGGAATCTTAAAATAATTGAAATTATAATTAAAAACATCAGCATCCTTAATAATAACCAACTTACAATTATCCCATTCCTGTAAAGCATCATAACCAGTAATACGAGCAATACACTTATCATAAGTTTTTATCTCTTCCACACCATTAATCACCCATTCGCTTTTAACAGTAGTATATAATTCAATACAATCATCTTTTCCTTTAATCTCTTCATCAAACACTCTAAATATTTCTTTAGAATCCATATTATAATCACCTCATACTAAAAAAAATCATATTTTTTATATATTCACCCAGTCTTGATGAATATTATTCCGTATAGCTTTAATCTTATACGCTGTTTTCATCAAACCTAACGGTGTTTCCTTAAAATTAGGCTCCACTAAACATTCAATTCTTTCATGAACAAGATTCATATTCCAACCACTAAAATAATGATTATGCTGTGAAAACAAATCAAATAATAAAACAATACCCTCCCAATCAAAGTCAATACTTCGTAATGTTCCATCAAACATTTGTAAATCTAAACTTAATTTTAAATCATCATCACGACTATGTTTAATAAAACACCAATCAATTACAATAGCTGAAACTACCTTTTCATCTGCAGACTCCATTTTTTTTAATCCTCCCTTATCATACACTTTAAAATTAACTTGGCTAATTGGTCTTTATCTATTTTTAAACCATTATTCTCTGCTTCCACACATACTCTGTGAGCAGTATCATTAACCAACTCCAAATATTCATCACCTTGATATTTTATTGCATCATTAGTAATACTAATCAAAGCTGATTTTCTACTCTTGAAAAATCTACAATTCCAGTGCTCATCATCACAACCCGGATACTCATCTACACTAGGCGGATTAATCCAAGTAGGACGACTATAATAATGATAAACACAATTTCTTACTAGTTTTTTCCCTATTTTTTCATCTTGATACCAATAACAATCAATACAACGCACCATAATATATTTTCCTCATTCAGTATTTTTTTTATTAATTTAATTTAAATTCAGACATTTATTTACTCCCCATTTTTTTATCTAATATTATAACATTACCACAACTACAATGCACTAACCTACGACCATCATCTTGATAATAAGGATACCTTGTACTAACATCCTCACCACAAACAGGACATTTAACTTTACTAAAATTATCCAAAAACGTATTTAACCGTTTAGCAAAACCAATCATCACACTAATCCTCCCTAACATGTAAAAATACAATAATCCTTAAAAAAAATACAATTCTCACATTCACGTTTACATTGGACTTCAAAATCTAAAGGAGCTCGTTTAATGAATAATGCTACTGCAGTAATATAATCCACACCATTTTTTAACTGAATATCTTTTATCATTAACCTCATTTGTTTTTCAAGTTCACTTACAGTATAATCACTCCACTCATGATAGAATTTCTTTAAATACGCCACATCAGGATTATTAGAAGCCATATCAAAAGTATAATATTCAACCATATTTAGAATCTTCCCTGTCTTCTTTGCTCTTCAAACTTTTCTAAATCCACCATTTACATACTCCATTATTTTAGTATTTTCTTTATAATCTAACTCTTCCCAGTGAGGATTATCTTTATAAGTATAAATTATTTTATACCTTAAATAATTATCATTTAATGATTCTTCACGTAACACACGGATTAACTTCAAATCCAAATAATCTATAAAATCTTCATGAACCCTACAGAACCAATTAGTTATATTCCGTGTTTCAACACACACCATTCCTTTATAAAAATAGCTAGTATCCTCACCAATAAAAACATTCTCTAACCTGTCATCAGTATCATATTCTATTTCAAAATCATTCAAACAATTCTTAAATCTTGCAACATATTGCGAAGATTTCAAACTATAAAATATTATTTGACTCAATAAATGCTCATCACTACTACCCATATTAAGTAACCTCCAACTAATTTTATTATTTTAAGGTTTCATAAAATCCTTGATGTATCAAAATCCGTGTACTGACCAATCACTCTTGCTAATTCATCAATACGTGCACGATAACACTCCCTTTCAACCACCAAAGAATGTAATTTCTCAACATCCTCCTTATTATACAAAGATGCTTCATGATTCATACCAGCTAATTTGTCCTCAGCTTGATTAGCTCTATCATCAAAATTAACAATAGTCCAAACCAAATCCTCCAAAGGAACACTAACCATTTTAACAGTAGTATCCCCCAAAATAGCATCCGTTTTACTTTTAACTTCCTCAAACTCCATAATTTTTTTTATCCCATAATCTTCTTTATCTTTGCATCATAATCTTTTTTAAGCCGTCGATTATAAGCATAAGCATCATTACGACCTTTATTATATTTTTCAAAAAATGTTACTGGCCTTTTAATCTCTAAAAATTTTAAACCATCACTTGTTTCATCAATACCTTCACATAACGCATCGTAATCCCAATTACACTTTCTTAATAATTTAACTTCAGCTACTGCTGTTTCATAATCATCAAATACGCCATAAGTTTCTTTGATTCCATTTATAGTTTTCACTATTTCATATTTACCATTAGGTAATTTTATAATGTTTTTAGTAGTGGTTTCTTGTAATCTAGTATTATCATTTAATACGTTACGCCAACCTTCACGGCGAAGCATGAATAATCTATTTGTAGCTTCTTCTAAACTATCAAAGGAACCAAAATAATATTCTTTATAATCAATATTCTTATAAATCCTGTATTTTCCATTGTGAAATTTAATATTTTTATTAATAGATCCAACTAATCTTTCATTAACATTCCAACCATTACTTTGGAAGTAGTCTCTCCATTTTTTAGCTTCTTCAAAGTTATGGTATCTTCCGAAGTATTCGTTTTTACCGTTAATATTTTTAATGATTTCATAAACATCAAGGTCTTCACGATACTGAATATATTTCCAGTCTGCACTTCTTTTTTTGGGATATGGTTGCCAGTTATTAGCTTGACACCAATCACGTATCATTAATGCACCTATTAATGTTTTAAAACCACCCATACTCTTAACTTTACCATCAATGAATTTACTTACTGAATATCTATCATCATGTTTATGATAGCTAATGTTTGTAGTACCAGGAATTCCTTTCATAACACCTTAATTGTTCCCTCCATATTTTTTATTATATGTTGATTCAATAGACCCTGTGTTTGTTGGTTTTTCATTAGAATAAATTGGATTAGATAAACTACCCACTTTAACACCATTTACTTCTTTTTTCCTTTGATTCTTTTTTCTCTGTTTAATTTTTTTCTTTTTTGTTCTTTTCATTTTAATTGGTTTATATAATTGTTTAAAATAAGTTATACTCCAATCATGTTCTATTAATTTTGATATTGCTTCTTTTGCCTCTTCTTCTGTAGGCCATATTCCAAAGAAATATGTTTTACCATTTAAATTTTTAGTTACTCGATAACCAGTATTAAGGCGAGTAATATATCTTAATTCATGACCTCTTTTTAAGGGTAAATATTTCTTAAATTCCTCAGGTAATAAGTTAACATCCCAATTAATACTTTTTAATGCATCAACAAATCTTTGCGCATCATAATAATTATCAACTACTCCAAAATAAGTTAATTCTCCATTAACAGATTTTCTAACTTCATATTTGCCTTGTTTATTTATACTACAATGTTTTATAGGAATACTCATAATCTCTAAAAATTCACCATCCCTTTATTTTAATTTTCTTTTTTTTTAGAATAATTTTGTGTTTTCAAAGTAATTGTCACTAACTTGTTTTTTCTTACGATATTTATCCTTATACTCTAAACTGAAATCATGTTCTTCTAAAAAATCCCTTGCAACAATAGCTTCTTCTATTGTGTCGAATGAACCCCAAGTAATCTTATCTTTACTAATTTGATAACCATACTTTGTAGTACGAATATATCTGTTAGGATTCTTATTTTTCTTGAATGTTTTTTCATCATAGAATTTACTTATGTCCTCAGGATCCCAATTATGCTCTTCAAAATAGTCACGTGCAGTCATAGCTTCTTCTAATGATTCATAATGGCCGAATGTAATTACTTCATCATCTATTTTTTTACGAATATAATACACACCTTTGACTTCATAAACATATCTTTTAGGTCTTTCTTTAACTGGAACTTTCACTGGTTCTGATTCATTATTCTCTTGCTCCCAGTTATGTTCTCTAAGATAATCTCTTGCAGTTATTGCTTCATCTAAAGTATTATATGTTCCAAAGCATTCATCTTTACCATTAATACTTTTGATTATATTATATCCTGTTTTATCAAAGTGGATATATTTATCATCAAACTCTTCAAATGATTCATCATTAGTTATTACTGATTCTTCTTCAGATATGTTCTCAGATGAAACTGGTTCTTGGGATTTATCCTCAATTTCTTTAGGAGGATAATCTTCAGGTATGTCCATTTTTATAGGTTCATCTTCAATCATTTCCTTTTCAGGTGCAACATCTATAATCTCAGATTCTTTATTTTCATGGTTTATAATTGGTTTTAATGGTTTTATTGGAGAATTGTTAATGTCAGTGATTCCTTTTAGGTTAATATTCCACTCATTATCTTCAAATAAATCACGATAAATTATAGCTTTTTCAATATCATAGAATACAGCAAAAACATGAGTTTCATCATTTAAATTTTTAATGACTTTATAAACTCCATTTTTACGATATAAATTTCGTAATTCATTATCTTCAAAATTCTCCAACATCCAAACCAACTTTTATTTTTTTTTAGTTTAGTATTCTTCTATGATTATACATTAATTGTTCTTCATCAACTTGAGCATAAATGGTCGTAGTGTCTAAGTTACTATGACCTAATAATTGTTTGACTTGCTCTATAGGAACTCCTTTATTCAAAAGATTAGTTGCCATCGTCCTTCTAAATTTATGTGGATGACATTTAACACCAACATTACGTCCAGCTAAACGGAAACGTCTTTCAATTCCATTTATACCCATTCGATTATAAGGTTTTTTGAAAGCAACAAATAGTGCCGGATTATCATCTGTCCTAGAATTTAAATATGCTTCCAAAGCTGTTTGTGCTCTAATATTAAAATAAGCTTCACGTTGTTTGTTACCTTTACCTAATACAATCATACTACAATTATTAAAATCAATATCATTCCTATTTAAACCTACTAATTCTGCAACACGAATACCACTACTCAATAATAATTCGAACATTGCTATGTCTCTTAAACGAGTATTAGGATATCTGTTGAATTCATCACGTAGTAATTCAATTTCTTTAGATGTGAATGGTTTCTTAACTTTTTTACGGTCTTTAAGTTTGCTTATTTTAAGAACCGGATTATTTAGAATGTATCCTTCTTCATTGAACCATCTGAAAATAGTTGATAAATACCTACGATGATTATCTAAACCAGTGTTACTTATTTCACAATGTTTCTGTTTAAAGGATAACCAATCCAATATGTCTTGTGTTGTTATTTCACTTATTGGTTTGCAGGCAAATTCCATGAATTGCCTGTAAGATAATGTGTAGATATCTAAGGTTCTTTTACTTTTACCCTCCAAAATATTAGCTTTAAGATATTTCTGGAATATTTCCTCATTTTCTTCTTCAAAATTATCATTCCTTTTAGCACCATCATCAACTAATATTTCGAAGTTATTTAAAACTTCAAATAAGGTATCATTTAAGGTTAATAATTCTTTCCCACTCATAAAAGCTTTGCATTCATAGATGATTATATCTATGAGGTTCTGTAAGCTATTATTATTTAATAGCACATCATTTTCTTGTGAGATTGGTTGACCCATTTCAAATCCAACCCCACCCATTAATAGATTGTTATTCATAACGGTTTTATATTAAATTCTCCAAAAAATTCTTTTTTTTTAGTTTGTGTATTTAGTATGATTTAATTTAACAGCATCTTGATCAACATTAACATAAATCATAGTAGTGCTTATGCTTTCATGACCAAGTAATTTTTGAACTTGTTCTATAGGCATGCCTCTACGGATAGCATTAGTAGCCATTGTTCTTCTGAACTTATGTGGATGGCATTTAACACCACATTTCTCACCTAATTCCCTCATTATCCTTTCATGACCTGACTTACCCACACGATCATTTGGTGTATGGCTTGTAACAAATAATGCAGGGTTATCATCATCACGTGACATTAAGTATTGTTGAAGATATAATTTTGCTTTATTATTAAAATAACAAGTTCTTTCTTTATTTCCTTTACCTAATACTTTAAAAGTTAAATTATTGAAATTCATATCATTACGATTTAATCCAACTAACTCACCTATCCTTATACCACTACTTAATAGTAATTCAAATACTGCTTTAAGACGTATATCATCTGAAGGTATACTATCACGTAATTTTTCTAATTCATAATCAGTGAAAGCTTTTTTAACTTTTGTCTGACCACGAATCTTTTTAATACGAGTCATTGGATTTTTGAAAATATAATCATTCTTATGTAACCAAGCAAATAGGCTAGATAAATGTTTACGAAGATTATCTAATGTAATATGACTACAATCATTTAATCCCTGATACCAATCCAGAAATTCACGTATATCATCAGTGGTGATTAAAGAATAATGTTTACGCATATAACTGAAAAAATAATTATAACTTCTTTTATAAGCCACTAATGTTTTATTACTTAATCCTTCAACACTTTTTGCTTTGAAATATTCTTTTACTATGTGAATGTTTTCATTTTCCCAATCCAAATGAATATCTTCTTTTTTCATAGTTAAGGTTACTTTATTAAATTCCTGATTTAATATACGATTTAATTGCATCATCTGATTACCATCAAGAACCTTATCCATTCTATCAAGAATATCTTCAGTAGCTCTTCTTTGTGCTTCCGCACTTATTGATTTAATAGCTGTAGTCATAATTCATCTAATCCTTTTTTAATTTTATCCAAATCAATACTACCAGTATTAATATATTCTCCGAATAACTCAACTAAATTTTGTATTTTAGTCATTCTTTCTTTTTGATTTTCAGATAACTCTAATATTTCAGTGAATACTTCACCATCAATATCATTAATAGTTCGCCCTATACTTATCTTTAAATCAATACTATATGGTTTAGAATATATTATTTCTCCATCTCTCGTATGGTTTAAAGTGTCGGTATAATTATAAGTGAAAACACCATATCTATCAGTTAATACTTCACTTAGTATTTGTTGCCAAACACTTGGAAGATTAGTAACTGCATTCAACCAGTTACTTAAATCAATCTCAGGCTTACCATCTTCTATACATATCTTATTTCTTATTTCATTACCAGTCATATTATTTTTAACTCACCATCCTTTTATTGTTTCCATTCTTTAATGTATTTGTAAAAGAAGTAATCGTTTACTCCTTTTGGATTCTGCCGGTATAATGTACTGGCAGTTTTACCGTTTAAAAAGAGTAAACCATTACTGGTTTCATCTATACTGCTTATTGCTTCGTAATCCCAGTCACATAATATTAATAAATCTCTTTCAAATTGAGCATCAATTAGATTCTCGAAACTACCATAATAAACTGTTTTACCATCTTCTTCACGACCTATACGATAGATTGCTTTTCGACCATCATTCCTTTTAATTATATGTTTCATACAATCAAATAGTTTTAACCTTATATCCCAGTTGAATCGTTTGCATAATAATACTTGATATTCAGCTTCCTCTAATGTATCAAAGGTTCCATAGCTGACTTTGGTATTGTTCCATTGTCTGTTTACTTGGTATCGTCCACTAGGTAATTTTTGTATATAACGTGATTTACTGTAGCATAATCGTTCACTAGTTTTCCAACCATGTTTTTGGAAGTAATCACGTGCTCGTTTAGCTTCATTTAAAGTATTATAGTTACCGAAACTAACCTGTCGTCCATCTAATTTTTTACTTACTTGATAATTACCAGTAGATTTAATCAGATGAATATACTCCGTACCTTTAACACCAATCATAAAAATTTAACACCTCTTAAAGTATAATAAATCAAGAATCATGATTATAACAGCC
This sequence comes from Methanobrevibacter sp., assembly GCA_017434555.1. Lineage (GTDB taxonomy): Archaea > Methanobacteriota > Methanobacteria > Methanobacteriales > Methanobacteriaceae > Methanocatella. Next base: position 41,007 of record JAFRFB010000052.1, read on the forward strand.
ACAATTACAGCGAATACTGTGAATAATACTACATCATTAATAAAATAATCCAATATCTTCAATATTATCACTAATAAGGCGAATAAGGATAAATCCACAATTAAATATTTATTATACATAATTAGTTCACATACCTTTTATGATTATATTGTATTTCTTCATCATTTTCAACTACATATAATTTAGTTGTAGCTAAGTTAGCATGCCCTGCCATTATCCTTATTTGTTCTAAAGGAACATTTTTACTTAATAAACTACAACAGAAACTTCTACGGAAACGATGCGGATGAACATTAACCACATCAGCTCTTTTAGCAATAACATTCAAACTATGCTCAATCCCACCATTTTTTAATCTTTTATATGGTTTATGATAACTTACAAATAATGCTGGATTCCTATCAGTTCTGGAATCTAAGTAATTTAATATTGCCACCTTTGATGAATCATTGAAATAACATTTTCTTTCTTTATTACCTTTTCCTATAACATAAAAAGTATTATTATTAAAATCTAAATCATCACGATTAATATTAGATAACTCTGATACTCTTACTCCACTGCTTAATAGTAATTCGAATATTGCTTTTTCTCTTAGTTTATTACAATTGTTTCTTAGTCTAGCTATTTCTTCTGAAGTGAATGGTTGTCTCACTTGTTTTGGTTGTTTGATTTTTTCAATTTTCTTCATTGGATTACGGAATATTAAACCTTCAATATTGCAGAAACTATAAAAACTGGATAAGTAACGACGGTAATTATCTATAGTTCTTTTAGTTGTTCCATTCTCCAGTAAATAATTAAACCATTCTCGTATGTCATCACTTGTCATTTCAGCTAAACTTTTATCATGAAACTTTAACAAGTAACCGATAACATCATTATATACTTTTAAGGTGGTTTCTGCTAAACCGATTAATCGTTTAGTTTTATTGAATTGTTCTATTAATGTTTTGTTAACTTCCGTGTAATCTTCATCAAAAACCGATTCTGAGGATATACTGTAATTCTTAATAGTTTTATTTAATAATTTATTCAATTCAGATAATTGTCTGCTGTTTAAGAATTTTTGCATGTCTCTTAGTATATTGTTGATTAAAACATTAACTTCATTATTATCATTGGTTTTGTAGAAGTCGTTTAAAATTACATTTCCAATATTATTTGTTGAATCCACAATTTAACACTCCCAAATTTTTTTTTAGAAATTAGTATATTTTTTATGAGTCATTTCAATAGTCTTATCATCCAAATCTATATAACGTAGGGTGGTCTCGATACTATCATGCCCCATAAGTTTCTGGACTTGATCTATTGGCATGCCTTTTTTAATCATACTGCTGCAGAATGTTCTACGGAATTTATGTGGATGAGCTTTAACATCTGTTTTTTGACCTAACCTTTTTATCATTGATTCCACTGCAGTGATGTCTATTTTATTTTTTTGATTATTAACGAATAGGTGTGGATTATTATCTTGTCTTAACTGTAAGTATTGTAGCATATAATTTTTAGCTTTTTCACTAAAGTAAACAATACGTTCTTTATCTCCTTTACCATTTACAATTGCTTTGCATTCATTAAAATTAACATCATCTATTTTTAATGATACTAACTCACCTACACGCATACCAGATGATAAAAATAATTCAAAAATAGCTTGGTTCCTCATACCAATTATACTAAGTTTTTCTTTCTTATATCTCAAGTAAGTATGTTTATTTAATTCCCATCTCATACGTTCAATTTCATCATAAGTAAATGCCTTTCTAAGTTTTTTAGGTTCTTTAATTGCAGGAACACGAAGCATAGGATTTATTACTATTTTTTCTTCATCAGTTAAAAATCTGAAAAAAGAACTTAAATTACGACGAATATTATTTAATGTTACTTTACTACAATCATGTTGTGCTTGGTAAAATATGAAGAAATCTTTTAAATCTTCACTACTTAACTCTAAAAATGATTTTATTGTCCATTTATTCAAATTATTAATAGCTCCAGTATATGCTCTTAGTGTTTGTTTGGATAATCCTTTAGTTTTCTTGGATTTTATAAATTCTTTTATTAGAATATTATTTGTTTTTTCATAATCTAAATCATGATTAGTAGGATTATCTGCGAATGTTAAATTATTAGTATTATAATATAATGATTTATTCAACTCAGATAACTGTTTATTATCAAGAAATCCTTCCATTCCATTTAGGATATCTTCTATGAATTGTCGTTTATATTCTCCTGTTATTGTTTGAAATGTAGACATGATAAATTATAGTTTATATGATAAATTATATAAATTTATTGGTATAAAATTTAAGAATATTATAAAAAAAAGAAAAAAAGTAAAAGATTAAATATTTTTAATCTGATAAAATTATGGCCTCAACACCACATACATCCAAGCAAACTTCACAGTAAGTACAGTTGTCAGGGTTGAAATAGAATTGTCCAGTTATAGCATTAAATAATAAAGCATGAGCACTGCATAATTCAACACAATCCATACAATAACTGCATTTACTAAAGTCTATGTCTAAATTAACCACACCACTTCTCCCCTTTTATAATAAGGACTAGGTGGTTTGATTCGTAGATAAATATTTTTATCATCCAAAGAATCAATTTCTAAATCAAAGACTTCATCATCTTTTAATAGCTTAACATATTTTTGAGGATAATGTAAACGTTTCAATTCAGCAGATACATTATTCTCATGACAATAAACCGCATCCATATATTGTAAATCAACAATCTTCATTTACCTATTCCTTCAACTAATTCAATTATTAATTGTCTTCTAATTCCACTTTTTAAATCTTCACGTTCCATATATGCTCGTAGATAATCAGCAGTTAATCCTCTTTTTTCATAGAGGTTGGTTTCTTCATCTAGTTTTTTACTTAAATCTTTAACATGATCATCAATTTGAATATACTTTTCACATAACATTCTTAAACTAGCCATCCTAATTAAACCCTCCATTATTATTTTTGGTATTTTGTATAATCACTTGTTACTGTGCCTTTGCTCCAGTCACCTTCGAATATGCAAAGGTCAGTTGCATTAGCAATAGTCAATGATTCATATTCACTATACTCTTCAGGAGTCATATCCTTATTATAATGTTTTTTTAATTCTTCTGGGAAATTCCACATTAACGCCAACTCATTATTAACAGGAGTGTCTTCTGGGAATTGTTTTAGTAATTCTATTAAACTTGTTGTTGTATAATTAGTCATCACCAGATACCTCACTCATTATTTACTGGTTTTATTTTTGCATTAGATAATATTTTCAATACTTCCAAGCTTGCACGTTCCTCACTAGTCTCCGGAGCAACTACATTAGTATAGAAATATTTCTCCAATTCTAAGTACCTTGATTCAGCAGTAAAATCTAAATATTCATCATCACCATACTTACGGTGGAATCTTTTTAGTCTAGCTACGAAGTTACGGTGTTTTGTTTTAATACGATTCTCTGCTAAGTATGTCATCATTAAATCGTATCCTTCACGCATATAATCCCCATTCATTTTATTTTTAATCCTCCAATTCTTTTGTAATCTTTTTTTCAAATTCATTTAAACACTTAAGTAAATCCCGACCATAATTATTTACTAATTCAAAACGGTAATAGTATACATAATCATTAGTTTTAAGTTCAGGGTAAATATTTTTCAATTCATGTCTTAACAAACATGGATGCATATATCCTTCACTTTCTGCTTCTTTATCAGTTAAATCAATTAACCTTTTACTGTAATGCTCTTTTATCCTAAGTATTAATACTTCCCCTATTTCATGGAAATATGCAAAACATAAATCATCCACTCGTAATGGTTTACTACCAGCACGTATAGTAGAATACTTATATCCACTTTTTATTACTGGATAAAAATCCTTATGGAATTTTAATACATAATCCACTGGTTTATTCATAATAATAATCCCTCCTTCAATTATTTATTATTTTATTTTAGGTAGATTATTGGATAATCCGTTAATCTACTTGTTCGTAAAGCATAATTAATATTAGTAACACTCCATTTTAAACCGGATTCTTTAACTTTCAATCGTAGTTTCATGAAATCCACATTATTAAAAACATTTAAGCCATCGTCGTATTTCCAATAATAACCATTGGTGCATCTATGACAGTTCATTTTGTAGACGGCGTAAAATCCGGTTTGAGTATTTTCTAATACTTTTGTTTTACGTTTTTTAGGTCTTCTCTTCTTTTTCTTCTTTTTGGGTTCCTTTTTTGTTTCGTTTATTAAATCTTTTAATAAAACCATTTAGTTTTATATTTTTCTCTGAATTTTCTTTTACCTTCGTCATCAAGTTTATGATAAATATATGCCCAACTAACTTTAATGGGAATTATTTCAAAATCTTTACTTATATTCTTTTTATCCACCATAATAGTTTTTTTTATTTCATTACTACCCCATTAACAAAGAATATTACTCCTAAACTTAATAGGAACCCTGCATAATTCTCAGTTATAATATATGGTACAATATTTAATATTACTAATCCAGTTATTATGAAACTGCATCTAACAACATCAACCATAATAATATCTACTCTTTATTTAATCCTCCCATTTCCTAACAGGTATACGCCTTATTTCACACTCCTCAACATCCTCAATTAAATTACCTCTTAATTGTAATGGATATCGGGTAATATGTACTTGTTCGTAACTGCAACAGGAGTATTTATTGCAGAACTCCTGTGCAAAATACTCATCATCAACATAACCCACCGTCCAATCAATAATATCCAAATAATCATCCTCTACTTCATCAAAATCTAATCTTTGAACAATCCTAAACAATATACAGCACCTCCTCCTAATATAATAACAGTTTCATTATATGTTTGCACACTTCGATATAAGCATGCAAGTTCAGGTATTAAGTGTTCAGGGAAATCAAACCTTACACTCAAATATATTGGTAAAGTATTCTTTTTCCAAGTAACATAAATACTCTTAAACTTACTTAATTGTTCATAATAAATATTACGTCTTTTACGAGATTGACTATGAACATATGTACTTTGAATATCAAATAATTGTTTAATATCTAATCTTAAACGATTAGCCTCCGAATAATTACTCACATTATACTCCCTGATAAACACATACTCCCAAAACTTATAAATTAACCTGTTAATCTTTTTCTCACGATTAATATACACTTTACCTTTTTTATTACGTCGGCGCCCAACATTTCCTTTCTTATACCTTTTACCCATAATTCCCCTTTTAGTCTAAGTAACCCTCCTTAATCTTATCATGAAACTCAGCTGATGACTTGAAACCTAACTTCTTAGCCAACTTAACAGCCATAGTTAAATAAGTTTGCCTGTCAGCATCCAACTCGTTTAATAAATCTACCACTTCATTATTTAATAATACATCACCACCACAGTTCTGATAATCAATAAAACCTAATTCACTATCATAACAGAATCTTTTACCCTCCATATTATCATCTAATTGTTTTATTTTCATATTCCATTCTGGATCAAGTATCCATCTTCGACCATCCTTGAAACTTATATAAGCTATTGAATCATCACCATGTCCACAGCATGCATTATCTATAAAACTACATGTGGTTAATCCTTGCAGGCAAAAGTCAACATCCTCTACACCGTTAATGTCTAAACTTGGTTTATTACACTTTGGACATAGTTTTGTTTTTTTACCATGAATATTAACATCACCATCTGGATACTCCCAAGTATTAGACGTATAGTTATATGTTACTTTTTCTCCGTTTTCATCAAACATGTAAGTCATGATAATTTTTTTTATCCTGTGTATGAGTATTTCTTTAAAGCATCACCAGCATACTTAATACTATTACACATATCACTTAACGATAATCCTAGTTCATCAAAGCCTTGGCGCATCATCAATTCAATAACCTTACCTCGGATACTTTTAACAGTATAGTAATCATCATCTTTTTGTAATCGTTGATAATAATCAATTACCTTATCAATTACAAGGTTACAATATTCCTCATCTAATAATCTAATTAATTCATCCATAAAAATTATATCCTCAATTTCTCTTTTTTTTATACAAATAGGAGCATACTGGAAGCTAATCCAAACAATCCTAAAACAATAATATTAGTTATACACATACTCCATTGATTATAATATAATCCAGTAATGCAAACAGTGACTATTATGAATATTAGGAAAATCAAAGGTAATGGAATAACTCCCAAATTCATTTTTCTCCTATTTGTAATTCATTTATTAATTCATTTAAAACATTAACTACTGCTTTCACCTCAGCACCAGTAAGCAGATAACCTTTACGATTATTCACTTCTTCAATCTTACCATACAATTTATCAATTACTTCTTTTTTATAAGATTCTTCCAATTCCTTTATCTTCTCCGTTAATTCATTAAATTTAAAACATTCATCCACAATACCAATTAATTGCTCACCAGTACGACGATTCACAATAAAGCTATCATGAATATACCACTCATCACCATCGAAACAAGACTCAGCAACATAACCAAGATTACGATACAATTCAATGAAATCATGTTTATTAAAAACACAAGTACTACTTGGTGTTTTTAAAGTGTATTCATCCTTATTAATGCATTGTACTTTCCAAGTATCATTATTCCATTCCTCAAAAACCATGATAACCCACACGCCCCGCAGTTTTAACTAATTCTAAAATATCCTCTATATTATAATTACATAAGCATTCTGTATCCCCTGTAACATTTTCACCTTCTTTTTTACATCTTATGTGTGTTGTTGCTTTTTCTGTCCTGTTATTGTAAGTGTAGCTATTTACTTTTGCATATGGGCACATACTAGTACACTTCATAATCCTCAATCCCTAACTCTCTTTTCAAATTATTCAAATCAATAGTAAAATCTCTGAAATAAGTGTCTCTTGTTTCAAGATACTTCTTATTATTGAATCGTATCTGAGAATTAATCAACCGAATAGTATCCTCTTTAAATTCTCTTAACTCAGCATTCTCTTTTTCTAATCTTATTAATCTTTTTTCACAAATATTTAATTGTGCTTCTTTTTTCAATTCCACAGAGTTAGTAACTTCATCTGTTTTCACAATTCCAACAATATCATCCACACTTATTTTATCAACCATTTTTTTATACCAACCCATCCATTCATCATTTATTCTTTTTTTTAAGATAATAACCTATCTATTTTTTCTACAACTTCTTTTAACACTTCAATTTGATGTTCTATTTTCAATTTCTCCTCAGCATCAGTAACATACTCTAATCTTGCATTTAACATATTTAATTCTTCTTGAGGTATAACCTGTATTGCCTCACGAGTATAAAACTCAGTATTCGCATCACTATCATACATTATACGGTCATCATTACATTTATTATACAACCTATTAATTTCATTGATACATTCAGGTAATTCCGTATTTAAATCAAATTCACTCTTATCATATTCATATTCATAAATATTAATTTTCACAGTATTCTTAGTAGGATTATATTTAAAATAATCTGGAAGAATTATGCCATTTTCAATCATATATTAAACCTCTCTTTTGCAATTGAAATATATTCATTTAATAATTCTCTTTCTTGGTCATGGTCTTGTAGGTCGGCATTATTCCAAATTGCCTCTCCTAAATCTATACCGAAATAATCATTGTACATTAAAAACCATGCAAGATTATGATATACTTTTTCTTCAAGTTCAACAACCCTATTTTTTAAATATTCATTCTCATCAACCAATGCATTCAATTCCAATGCTAAATCATGTTCTCCCACTTTTAACTCCTCATTCTCCTCTGATAAATTATTTAAGTTGCTGATTATACTTTCTGCACTTTCTCTGTTGAATTTATCAAAATCAATATAAGGATTATTGATTAAAGTTCCTTTGTGGTATAAATAATAAATTCCATTACTACATAACCTTAATTCATATTGTTTATTTTTATTCATTCTATTTTCAACCCCTTATTAATCATTCCATAACTTATATCGTGATGGTTTCGGAGAGAATATTCTAATTCTTCTACGGTAACCTTTAAAAGCATTATATTTTCCAAAACCATGAAACTTAGTCTTATGAGAACACCAGTTGTATCGTCTCCATTGGATTGGTAATGTTCTATGAAATTTCATTCTATTTCAACTCCCTCTCCAATATTATTTATTTTATCATAAGCTAATTTTAATTGATTATTTAAACGTTCCACTTCATTTTCCAAAGAAATATTATTGTTTCGTAAGGTTTTATTTTCTTCACCTAAACTATATAAATTATTAGCTGCTATAGCCAAACCATCCTCTTTATAACCTTCCTCTTCATTCAATACTTGAATTGAGCATTCAGTTATGAATGCATAATGATTAATCCATTTTTGAAGTTTCTGGTTTTTATCTTCCAACACCCCATTTTCATTATTGAAATTATTTAATAATGCGAGGTTTTCATCAGCAGTTAAACTATACTCATACAAATACTCATAATAATCTTCCATTGCCATACGTAAGACTTCATCTTCACTAAACTCTTCACTATCATCACAATGGTAATATTCTTCTTTAAAATCCTCTAAAGATTTTAAACCCTTTGTATCTACGAGGTAATATATTTCATCATCTAATAATTTAACAAAACGATTCTTACTCATATGCCTTCAACTCATCATATTCATTAACATGTCACGACTGACATTGCTTAATCTTTTCAAATCCTCAAAGTCTTTATGATCCAAATCATCAAATGAATGTATATCATCATGAAAATAAGATTGGAATTTGGCAACTACATTCATAAAATCATCTAATATATTATGGGTATTATTTTTCTCAAACTCATAATGGTTTAATAATCTTATCATTTCAAAAACATTAACTGCATCACACTCTTGGTTATCCCATACTGGATTCTGTACATTGAATTTAATATTCTCCTTGTTTAATCTGTTCTCAAAACGTGGCATGTTATGTATTCCTCCGGAAATAATTCCTTTAAATCCTCAAGACGTTCCTCATCTTCCAAGAACCATTCAATGAAATAATCATATATATCCTGCATATTCTTTTTTAATTCCTTATTCTCCTCACGTACAGTACATAACTGGTTTAGTAAATCCACAGTTTCATCAGCACTTAAACTATTCTTTTTAATAAAATCCTCATCCACATTAGATAAATTAAATATTGTATCATTATCCATTTCACTTATTAATCCTTTAACATATTCTAGTGCTGCTTTACTGAATTTAACTTTATCTAAAACAAAAGCTAAATCATCTTTAAATAATACTTTAATAAAACGTCCCATATTATATCACCATCTCATAATTATTTTATTTTATTTTATTTTTTACTATAATCTTCAATATGTGCATTTATACTGAGGGCATTACGTTTTCTATCTCTAAATAATGTGAATATTGCATCATATTTGCCTTTAAATAGATTATAATTTGCAGGTATTTTGAAGATATTAGTTTCGATAAACTCACTAAAATCATCTAACTCAATATCTGGATAATCATCTAATTCAAAACGGATTAAATTATTTTCTTGTTTTAATTTCAATTCACTTTTCAAATCAGAGTAATCATGTTCCATTACTTCATAGTCTGCTTTAAGTTTATGATGTTCCCATTTCAAATTTTCATAATCCTCATTTAACTCGTTGATTATATCCACTAATTCAGTGAAAGTTAATAGCTTATCTCCGTCTTTTATTCCACTACTTTCAGTAAGTACATTTAATATTCTGAATCTTCTTTTAGGGTTAGTCTTCATTGAATTCCCTCCATTGTCTTCGCATAGTGTATCCTCCAAGGTCTTCTATTAATTTCTCAGCAAAAGCCAACTTACCCCTAACAGTATTTAAACTCTCATTTAAATTGTTAATATTACCACGATACACACTTAAGACATTACACATTAATTTACAATCCGTTAAATCATTAAAATATAAATACGGCATATCATTATAAAAAAGTACATTCTTATTGGGTGTGTCATCTAATGTTTCATGTACAACCACTTTATAATCACCATATCTGAGTATTTCCTTTGAAATCATATTCTTGAATAATCCTCTCTTACTTCATCAATCCAATATTTAATATCCTCTTCAGCCTCATATAATCCCAAGTGTTTTTTTAACATTTCAACAATAGCACATTGAATATTCAACTCATCAATAACAATAGATGCATCCCCAATTGGATATAATATTATTTCACTGTCAAAACTTGTTTTAAGCTTATCCTCAATATCAGTAATTGTTATACAATCATCAAGTTTATCTTCAATTGTTTCAAATCTTTTAATCATCATTCCCCCTAGTTAAATAATTATTTTTATAGTAAACAGTCTGTGCATTCGTATCTATCTCCTCTTGTGACATAGATTATTCTTTTGTCTGCTCCACAATCATCTGCAGACTGGTTGATTAAGACCACACATTATTTTATTTCCCTTTTATTTTTTCTCTTTTCCTTTTTCTTCTAAAAACCATTCCTTTAATTTTTCCGTATATTTCACACTACTATGATATGGCTCGTATAATTCCTCACGTAACTCTTTTAAAATAACTTCCTCTTGTTTGTATTTCTCATCACCTGTACGATGATACATTCCCTGCATGTACCATATCTTATTTTGTAATAATTCATATACACGGTCTTGATAATGACGGTTATTTAACACTTCCACTATTTCAGTTACACTATAAGCCATACCTAAACGCTTGTTATAGACACATTTATTATTCATGAATTTGCGGTCATTACTGCATTCAGGGCATTCTTCAACACTAAATCTAGGATTATGATTCATCTTCATTATAATAACTCCTCTAATTCTGTTTGTATTTCTAATAAACCTGTTAGTTTACCATTATAGAATCCTTTAATATAATCAGAATCATTATTCGCTGATGTGTTATGGACTCTACTGTCCACGTTAATTGTTAACATTACTTTTTTATCAATTAAACTTTCAATCTTCCTTAAAAGTACATGATAATCCTGTACTTCTTCTTCATAATAATCACCACGGTCTTTAAGATTATTTATTAACTTGTTAACTTCATCTAAATTAGACACTACTATTAATGAACCATCACGACTATTAACACCAGTAATTTTAAAATCACCATCATCTTTTACTTCTAAATTAAATTTTTCATCATTAACCATTGTGAATCATCTCCTTTAATCGTAGTAATTCCATATTGCATAATGTGAAGGTATCCACACTATCACCAGTAGTGTATTGTAATTCACTTAATTTATTATTCTCAGCAATACGCTCCTCAATTATTTTATCAACTTCACTTAATTTACTAGCTAACATGAAACATTTCGTTTTATATTTGTTTTTACTGTTTTCTTGTTGGTTTAGGAATTCGCATAAACGTTTAATAGCTGGTTCATCCTTTAAAACTAATTGACAGGTTGGACTTAATAATTCATCATTTTTGTCAATTAAACAATACTCTTTTAACATGGGTATTTCTTCAACAGTGAAACGATCATTATTACTCATTTTTTCACAACCCTGTAATCCATTTTAATTGAATGTCATATGCTTTATGATTTATGGTGCATTCACTTCCCATGTATTCGTTTAATTCTTTGATTAATTTTGATGGAAAATCCTCCTGTAAGTATACGCTAATTTCACCCACATCAGAATGTACTATCATTGTTACTTTTTTGAAATCATATGTAGCTAGTATTTTTTTGATGTCCTGTTTGATTTCTTCAAGTAATTCTTCTTGTTCTACATCAGTTGTCATGAAACTCACTGCTTTAGTTACTGCTTTATTATTAGTCATATTTCTTCACCGTTTTTATTGAATAAGGATTTTCCACTATGCCTGATATATGGGTAGCCTTTTGTTTCACCATATTTTATTAGGTCTTTAAACCATGCTCTTTGATAAATTAAATATTTATCTTTAATGTTTTTCACTTGGCATACTGCATCACTATAAGTTAAATGATTATCCAGTAGTGGTTTTATTTCTTCGAATAATTCCTTTGTTTCAGCTTCTCTTTCACTTGTTGACTGTGATATTACTTTAATTCCCATAACTATTGTAATCACTCCCATTATATGTTTATTTTTCTTTTTTGGTTGATGGTTTAACATAATATTCCTTTTTATCATAGGGATGGAAGTATCCGTTACTATCCCATGAACCATTTAAACGATAACTGAAACTATAGTAATGTAGTAATTCAGTTTTAATATCCTCAATTACACTACCCCATTCTTTTGCTTCTTGAGGGGTTATGATTTTTTTTAATTCATACTCCCCATCCTTGGTGAAGTATTTGATTATTGGTTGTGCTATTACACTATTGATTTCATCTGAAAAACCCCATGGTTTATTATCTGTTAATGGGAATGAGCCTCCTCCTTCAAAACATGATATTGGTACTCCATAGATTAGGAATAATTCGTCTTCACATTCTTCTCCTACATCATCGTAGGTTCCGACTAGGTAGCATACTTCGGATTTGTGTATTTCATGTATTACTCCTGCATGTGATTCTCCGGATTTTATGTTTATTCTCATTCCGTCGTCGAATGCTGATAGGAATCTGCGTAGTCCCCCAACATATTCTAGGTTGGGTTCACTAAACCATTGATATTCATCGAAGCTATCACCATCACGATACTTATTCTTATACTTTACATTATATTCACCGTATTTGTATTCTACAACATCACCTGTTTCAATTGAATATAAACTAAAAGTATCATCCTTATTGATTTGTGTATTTTCATCATTTTCTAAATCTAATGCATGCTCCAAAGCATGTGGCTGATTAGAAATAATCACAGAACCCCCATCATCAGTAGCAGTTACACTAAAGATTTTACAATTGTCATCGGTTCCATGGTTTCCCATGTACACTTCACTATCCTCAGGATATTGTTTTAAGATTTCGATGAATTTATCCAACCTCATTTAAACACTCCCCATCCCTGTTTTTTTTAGATTAGTGTTGTTTGACCACCATTAAGTGTTACTTCATCAACTACTTTTTCAACTACATTAGTAACACCAACATCATCATTAAAACTATCATCATTATTATTTAATCTGTTTAATTCTATGAAATCTAAAGCCTCATTTTCATTATGAATTATTTCAATATGTGGCACAGGTATTCCATGATATAAATAACGATTAACTCTCCAACCATTAAACCACTCCCTAGTTAAAGTATCAACCTGCAATATACTACCTCTCACACCATGCGAGAAAAAGTTTAATACTGCCATGCGTGCAGCTGTACCTTCAAGTTCCTCTCCAAGACAAAACATTTCCCCTTTACTTTTAACATGTGCTTCCAGTAACATACGTGCACTACCACAAGCAGGATCATTAACTATCTTATTTTTTAAATCAGTGTTTCCAATATCATTATGAACTAAGTCATTAACTAATTCACTAACGCAAACTGGACTAAAAAATTGTCCCATCTGGGAAGATTTTACTTTAGAGGTAACTAACTCTTCATAAAATTCTCCAAGAATATCATAGTAAGGATATTTTTCAAGTTTAATATTTAACTCATTTAACCATGCACTTAATAAGTCAGCATATGCTTCTTCGTTTCCATGGTAATTTTTCTTGAATTCATTTTTGCATTTGTCTTTAGCTAATGTTAATAAGTTTACTTCAATAGCATAATCTAAAAAATCATTCCAGATTACACTACGATCATTGTGTCTTGCTAATTCTTCGAATATTTCATTAAAACTTTTATTATCATTCATTGTAGTTTGTCTCCTCGAATTTTTTTTCTTTTTGGGTCTAAATAATTTAAAAAATATGAAAAAAATATATTATTTTTTTAATTTAACACTTAAATCCTCCTTCAAAGCATTTATTAATTCTAATGGCGTATCCTCACCATTATCCAAATAATCAATAAGCATATTCATTAATTCATCTAATGCTTTGTTTATTTCAGCTTCCCTTTGGGACTCCTCATGTAATTTTTCACAAGTCTCATCATCCACAGGTTCACTAATACATATCTTCAAATCTACTGTGTATGGACGGTTACCTACAATATTCTTATGATGATATGTGCATCCATCCTCGAATTTCAATAATAATTCACGTACTAATGTTTTCCACGTATCTGGAAACAATGTATTATTATCTAAAGTACTTGTTAAATCAATCATATTATACCTTCATTTTCTGCTTGTAAACGGAACTCCGGAACCAAACTTTTATCCCAATCATGCTCCTCTAATAAATCCCTCACACGACGTGCTAACTCCCTAGTTTTAAAACGACCATAAAATATTTTACGTCCTTTAAAAGATTTACTAATCATATAAGAATCATTTTGATTACTATAATAAACATACCTATCTGGACTAGGTTCATTTAACTCTTTTTTTATACGTGGTAATTCATTTTTATTCCAATCAACTTTTTTTAATTCACGTACGACTTTCTCAGCCATACGCCTATTCTTATAGGAACCATAATTAATACTTTTACCATCTACTTTACGTTGTACACGGTAAGCTTTTTTACGACCATTAGTTTTGTAAATATAATTATTGAATTTTTTAGATGGTTCTAAATCCGGATTATATATTACTGGTTTGAATTGTAATACTGTTAATGGGTCTTTTCCACTGAATATTATTCGTTTGAATTCCATCCAATCCACACCATATTTACCTAACCAGTTGCGTATGTTTTGTGGTGTGGTGCCTAGTTTTCGTGCAGTATTGGTTTGGTTAATATTTGGATCATCATTAATGATATGAATCATTTCAAGGATTTCTTTTTCACGTGAATTTTTTTTACAAATGTTTCTTACTTTTTTACGTTCAGGGAATGGTGGTAGTTTCATATTATAATATGGATTTTTTGTATCATCTATAATCTCCACTAGTAAATTGTAATCCCAATCATATTTTATTAGGAAGTCTCTTTCGTATAATGCATCTTCTATATTATTGTAGTTGATTACATCGAGTTTGTTTTCAACTGTGTATTTTTTAGGTATTTTTATTTGCCAATTATTATAATTACGGTCACGTACGATATATTGGTAGAAGTATAATAATTCAGTGTACCATTCAGGATATGAATTTTCTATAACGGGTAATTGTGTTTTATCCCAGCCACCTTTAATTAGTTCCTGACGGTAGTAGTATGCTTGCTCATATGTCCTGCAACTACATACCCATGTACTATTATAGTATACTCCATAACATGATTTGCTTTTTTTAAGTATTGTTCCTTCACCATATCCTTTACGTTTTGGTCTGCCTTTACGTAAGCGTTCAGGTACTGGATACAATAAACCATTATTAATATAGGGGTTGTCTTTTTTTAGGTTTACCTTGTTTGGACGTGGTGCTTCATCTACACTAGTATTATAATATAAGTCCCGGTAGTGTAATGCTTCCATTATTGTATCAATGGTGCCTAAGTATTTTTCATCTTTGTTTCGTACTTGGTATTTCTTACCAGTTGCATTTAAGCTAATGTGATGGTAGTATTCACTAATACGATTCTTTTCTTCAGTTGTTGGTATGTGTTCAGCTACTTTAATTAATCCAGTCATATATTAAATCACTCCATTTTTTTTGGAATTTTTTTTTAGTAGCTAGTAACCTGTAAAAAACTATTAATTATAATCATTTTCTCTTTCTGCCTCCTCCTCATATAAATACATACTTTTTGGGTTTTAAAATTATATTGTTGTTTATTATTTATCTAAACATTACTATATAAAAGTAATGGTAGAAAAATTAAAAAAAATAAAATAAAAAGAAAAAAATTAATAATCCCATTCCAATGTAACAGGATACTTCTTACCAGAACCCTCATCACATAACCCGCCACCAACAATATAATGGAAATGCTCATATAAAATTATAGACCATTCCCTTAAAGTACATGTTAATGGTTCTGATTCAATCCAGTAAGGATAAGCATCATCCGTGCACCTAACACAAACAACCAACTCCTCCTTTTCATCATTATAATATAAATTAATTAAATCAGCACCATTCTCCAAGTGATCATCATACATCCCAGTTATTATATTACTAATTTCATTAATTGTAGTCATATTTTGATTCCTCCTTAATTAAAAAAAAAATATTTAGATTAAATGGTGTTTGTACCATTTAATTATTCCTTCTTTCCAGTCCGGTACGCCTTCCCATGGAGTGCCTATCCATTTATCAGTTATATCATCTAGTAAGTTTTGGTCTACACAGAAGAGTTCGTTCATTTCATTGTATTTTCTAGGAATAACTCTACGGTCATGTCTTTCTTCTGGTATGCCTCCTTGGAGGTATGATTGTTTCCATGCTTCAGATAATTCATTGTCAATGAATTGAATTAATAATATTTCTTTGCCTTTGATTATGTCTTTGATTTCATTTATGAAGTATGGGTCGTAGGTTGTTTCGTATGGCATGCTGAATAGTTTATCGTTTAAGATTATACTGCATTCTTCGAGGTTTTCATTGTTTAATATTATTTCAACAGCTGTTAATTCTTCTTTTTGGTTTTCGATGTTTTTTATGATTTCTTTTTGGGTTAGTTTTCTCATCATGTTTTTTGTCTCCTTTTAATTCTTTTTGGGGTTATGAATACAGTTGTATTCATCTATATTAATATATGTTTTACTACTATATAAATATTATGGTATAAAAAATAAAAAAAATAAGTAAAAAAGAAAAAAGATAAGTTACTCTGAATCATACTCATGTCCATTCAAATACAAATGAGCACTCTTAAAACCCTCATCCCGAACACCTAAAGTAACATTATCACCCACATGCAAACTATTATAATCACTTAAACTAACACTAAAAACATAATCATCAGTATAAACATAATACACTGGAATATCATGACCACGACCCTGAAAATTCAAAACCTTATCAACCACATTTACAGTAACATTACTATACTCAGCAGTCGCCTCATCATAACCAACAATACCAATAGCTACAATAGCTAAAAGAAAAACACCCCAACAGAAAACAGCCTCATCTTCCATCAAAAATCAATCCTACACCATTAATACTTAATAATTGTTTAACAGGTAAATAAAAAAAGTAAGTGCTAAAATTCAACTCACCAATACTGATATCATACTCCTCCGTATAACCATTACTTTTAAACCAATCAACCACAACCTTACGGTCACGATAACGAAAAGTACAAAAACAACCTAATTTATTAGTAACATATTCCACTCCATGATGAAATGGATCATCTTCAGATAATATGAAATCTGCACTTAAAATCGGTGCATTATTAAAAATAGGAAAAACATCTTTAACAAAATCAATTAACTCATCTTCAGATATATCCTCAATTTTAGTTAGTAAATTATCATAATCCTTTTGAAGATTAATTAAATCATCAGCCAACATAATATTTTTTTAATCTACTCCAATATTACCTGTATATCCTAACTCTAAAGAAATCACTGGTTTAGTATAAACCTTATAATAATCATCATCTTTATGAATGAAACTATTAAAACCATCCTTAAACAAACGGAATAATTCAAAAGCATCATCAGAACTCAAACCCGTAACACTAAAACGGATATTATTCGGATACCTTTTAAGCATACTATAATCCAAGCACTCCATTAAATCAGGATTAACATGATGCAATATCAAATCAATCTTAGACAACAAAGTATCACGGTCTTCTATAGTTAATTCATCAATCACTAAATTTAATCTTAATTTAGGTTCAATAATACTCATACTGCATCTCTCCAATCCTTATACTTACTTTTCTCATTATCATCAATATCAATACTAATACAACGACCATCTTCTAACTCATTAACACTACAAGGTACAAGAGCATACTTTGTCGCATAATACACTTCCATATCCCTTGGATACTTACTTAACTCATTAATCAAATCATCAACTGTAACAATCATAATTTTTATATTACCTCTGCAAACATCAAACCATAATACATGCCAAATAAAAAACACATGAGCATTATCAAAAGCCCTAATATACCATCATTTACTCTCATATTAAGAAGAATATAGAATAATATTAATAGGAAACCTATAATAGCTAATATAATCTCCGGTGTGAAACTATTTTTAATTATTTTTTTAAAGTCCACTTACTCAACTCCCTTTTCAAGTCATTTAAACAGCATTGTAGAAAGAAATCCTCACTACTGAAACTATGAAATTCTTCAGGATATTTCTCTTTTAAAACTTCACCACTAGTATACATTTCACATATCTTAATGTAATCCTGACACCTACGATATAAGAAATCATAATCCACTTTTAATTCTTCATCCGTCCAACTCGGACAAGTATGATCCTTACTCCGGTAACTTAAGTGGAGTGTGCAGAAACCATCATGGTAATAATAGCTGCAAGTTTCACATATTCTTTTACACATATAAAATCAACACTTAGCTAATCCCTTTTTTCAAGGTAGCTTTCTTTTATTGCTTTATTAATATATTCGGTTAATGTTCCATCTTTAATCATTCTATCTAAAGCTATTTTAATAGCTGTCTTATGCATTTCAATTATTTTATCTGCAACATCCTGTCCACTATTCCATGAATCACCCATAAAAATAATCCCCCCATCAATATTCTTTTTATGTTTAGTCTTTTAACCATGAATCCTCAACAACACCACTAATAATTTTTAATGGTTTGAAATTATAGAAATACCTTGAAGCTGTACCATCAGCCATCATTTCAACATTGTTATTATTTAAACGACAACATGCTTCCTTTTCAACACATTTAATAACATCATCTGTTAAATCAGTACTAGTTATTAAATAGAATTCTAAATCCATCCTTGTCGGAGTAGATGTAACCTCATAAGTAATACAACCAATGTGTGCACTAATATAATTAATATTTAAAGATTCAATGAGTATACTCCATTTATTTTCAATGAAATTATAAGTCTCCTGAAGTAAATCATTATAATCATTATACTTTTTTAGTAAATGTTGCATATTCCCAATCATTTTCCCATTTCCTCAACTATTTTTAAACAGTCTTTATCCCAATTATTATTTTCTAATAAATCATAAGCAAACAATGCATCATGTTTATTATCATAAGTGCCGAAAGAAGTTAATTTACCATGCACACGTCTGCGAATCATATACTTACCATACTCATTTTGCAGGATATATCGTGTATTTGTAATATCATAATTATTTAATTCTTCAAGATAACAAATATGTTCAATATCCTCCTCAGAGTATACTCCACTGAACATATTAGATTCAAGTAATCTTATTACGGGTAATATTTCTTCACATAAGTATCTTAACTGTGGATATTCCTCTTTATTCCAGTCATTTAATATTAGCATGTCACGAACCATAACAGCTAAACGATAATCCTTATAATGACCATAATTAATCATCTTTCTATTCTTATCTTTCTTACGAATAGAATATGATTTGCCATTATTGGCGGGGTAAATGTTGCCTCGTTCAGTTAATGGTTTCCACCCCACACTAGCTTGAATACTAGATACTTTGTTTTTATCCCAATTACATTTCTCTAATAATTTAACAGCTTTACGTGCTTGTTTTTCAGTATGATAACTACCATACCTTATACCATCTTTAACAATTTTATATGGGCTTCTCCCATGGTCTTTGCGGAAATGAATATAACCTTTAAAGTTAGGTGGTTTTGGACGACTTAAATCCGGAGTATAAATCAAAGGCACCCTTTCTAATACATTACAAGGGTTTTCACCTGTTAAAGCTATTTTTCTAAATTCAATCCAATCACTATTCCAGAATTTACTTAACCAGTTACGTATTGTAACTTCAGAAATACCTAAATAATCTGAAACATCTTCCTGTGATAAATCAGTATCCATAGATAATAACTCAAATGCATGTGTTAATTCTTTCTCATGATAATCACGTTCACTATTATTTAATATTCTACGCTGAGGATAAGGAGGCAAATCCATACTATAATAAGGATTAACAGTATCATCAATAGCTTCCACTAGATAATCATAATCCCAATCATGATTTACTAGGAAGTCTCTTTCAAATAAAGCATCTTCCACATTACTATAACCAGTGTAATGTTCTAATTGTTTACCCTCGGATAAATATTCACGTGGAACATTGATTTTATACTTACATTCACCAGTTCTTTTTTTATGTTCATAATCCAAATGAATATAACGATAGAACTCCATTAACCAAGTATACCATATTGGATAATCATCTAATATTTTTTGTAATTTTTTCCTATCCCATCCGCATTTGTTCATTTCTTGACGCACATAATAAGCTTGCTCATATGTTCTGCAACTACAAACGTATCTGGTATTTTTTTTACTTCCATGGTAAATACTATAGTTGAATTCACCATTACATTTTATACTTCCTTTACCATAACCAGTTGTTTTTTTAGGGATTAACTTATCTGGTATTGGATATTTAAGATTATTTTTATAAGGATTGTTTTTGTTTAAATCAATTTCTTTAGGTCTAGGGCATTCATCAAAACTATGTTCAAAATATAAATCACGATAGTATAATGCTTCAGGTAGACTATTGCAGGTGCCTATGTATTCATATTTCCGGTTGGTTACTTGGTATTGTCTGTGAGTAATTGTTAAGTTAATGTGACTGTAATATTTCTTATATTCATTAGCATATATTTCTTCAGGTGTTGGTGGTAATGGTTCCCAATTATTAGCTATTAAACGGTTACGATAATGTATTGCTTCATCAACTGTTTTACATGTTTTGAAGTGTTTAATTTTACCATTAATAGATTTATCAATACTATAAGTACCATATTTCTTTTTATAAATATACTTCAAACTAGCAGGTTTACGTTTCTTTTTATTATTGTTTCTTTTAATCATAAAAAATATTATTCTCACCATCCCTATTTTTGTTACTTTTGCTGTAGAATCATTTTAACCTTCTCTTTTGTCGAGGAATATTATTTTCCATAATAAAATCATCTAATAATCTGATATCCCAGTTATTTTCTTCTAAGTAATCTCTGACTAATTTCGCATCCTCAAAGGTTTTATATGTACCGAAATTAATATGAGTATCATTTACTCTTTTACGCACACGGTAAGTGTAACTCTTTGTTGGTTGAATATACCTCCACTCATCCTTAACTTCAGCTTCAGGTTCATATTTCCGACGAGTAGCCGGATACCTATTAATATTACGGAATACTTCACGTAGATTAGTATTGTTTCTTGTTAGTGCTTCGTCTAATGTGTATCCGTTCTGCAGGTCTTTTGTTAACTCATTTAACTTATCATCCTTAGACAAATTAAACACCCCTCATTTTATTTTAAAGTCAAACCAGAAATATAATTTAAAATATAAATTATAATAAGCCTCAAATAAGAATTCAACATTATCCTCTTGTAATGCATCGTTTAATAAAGTGAAACTAATATTCAAAACACTCATGAAACACTGTAATTCTTTTAAAGTAGATACAGTGAAATACTTATTACAGTACTGGAAATTATACGGTATGCTTTCCTTGAATATTACAAGAAAACCACCAATCCCCTCATTATTGTCATGTTTGTTTAGGAAATACTCTAAGGTATTATAGAATTCCATTTGAAACAGGTTCAAATAATTTTTCACATAACTATCCAATAATAATTGGTGTAGTTGATCCAGTACCTTATTGAAATCTTCACTTAGGTTATAAGATAATTCTCTTAGTGTTTCAGGTGAAGGATTTTCAAGAGTATCTAATATATCATGTTCATGCTGGGATAATCTGCAACTAAACATTATCACTCTTATTTTTTTTTATCCTAGTAAGCTATGATATTCATTAGTATATTCTTCAATTTGTTTATCTAATTCCTGTAGGCGTAGGCGTGTTTTTTTATCTAATTTTTTACGTGTACGTCGACTATTGTCTAATAATTCTTCTTTCTCTTTTTTTAATTTCTCAATTTCCTCTTGATAATAATTTGCCAATTGATAAACTGTCATCTTCTCATATCCTCATTAAAAAATTTCATTTTTTTGGGTTAATTATTATGTATGTTTAAAACTAGTATATAATATTAATGGGATAAAAATTAAAAAAAAGTATAGTAAAAGAAAAATAATATAATATAAAAAATAAAATTTTTAGGCTGAGAGATGATAATAATAATTACCAGACTCTACCGCAACACCACCAGTTAATAGGAAAATCACCGCAACAAAAACAATGATTCCAACAATGAATAATAAAGTTAATACTATTGGATGAAAACTAAAAATAGGATTACTCCTATTATAATTATTAGTAGCTGGATGTAAAGATTTAGGTTGATGATCATAAACCCTATGATTATTACCAGTGAATCCAAGACTAAACAATAAAACCTGCAATAAACTTCTAATAATCATAAACTATCACACTCCAACAAATAAGATTTATATTCAGTTTCACTAACAACATGCTGACGTAATAAATCAACATACTTACTAACAAGACTAGTAATTTTTTCTTCTTTTTTTGATGTCATCATATTTTCCGTCTCCTCGTACTTTTTGGGTTAAATTTTTTTGTGGGATAAAAAAAAATAGTAAGGGATGGAAAACATATATTGGGTTTAAATCATGTAATCCGTAATGAAAAATTGAAGAGCTATTAATAATTTTATTCCACCCTTATCAAATTATTTTTTTCCCACAATACTAATATATATTAAA
The DNA here is from genome assembly GCA_017434555.1 of Methanobrevibacter sp. Taxonomy (GTDB): domain Archaea; phylum Methanobacteriota; class Methanobacteria; order Methanobacteriales; family Methanobacteriaceae; genus Methanocatella. The sequence continues at coordinate 63,819 of JAFRFB010000052.1, forward strand.
CTACTATATAAACTTTACGGTACAAAAAATAAAAAACAAACACAAAAAAGAAAAAAAGAAAAAAATTAATTATCTAACACCGAACTGCCTCAAAAACTTAACCATACCAATACCCGTACCTTTATGACCATAATAGCTATTATACTTATGATGACACCACTTACACAAAGCAACACCATTATCAACATCCAACCTCAAATCAGGATAATCCCTCCAACTAAAAATATGATGAGCCTCCAAATGCTTATGACCACCACAACACTGACAAACCTTATCACGATTCAAAACCTTAAACCTCCAATCAGCAACCCTAGGATCCTCACGCAAAACCTCATCAATATTATCAACATCATCAACAGTAGTATCACTAACAAAACCAGACCCTAAAGGCTCATGATTCAAAACAGTATTAACCTGAACATATAATAAATCAGTAGTGTTTAATCTAAGAACACCCTCAACACTAATTTTATCACCCACATTAAAACTATTAAAATCATCCAATAAACTAATAGGAAACTTAACCTTAACCAGTTTACCATAACCACTCTTCAATATTAAACAACCAACATCAACTAAAGAGTAATCAGATAAAACCTCATCTACATATAACTCCTCATCAACACCTAATTTAACAGTTTTAAATAAATCAGTATGAGACAACTTACTCAAAAGAACCATAACTACCTAACCCTCCTATAATAACCACTACGAACTTTAAATATAACTCCTTTTGAAATTAAATTACTAACAATCATTGTAGTTTCATCTTCACCCACACCATACTTATCATCCATATTTAATAATAATAGATTTAAAGGAGCATCACCAGCATATTCCTCTTCAAGTAACTTGATTTCTTCAGTTACTCTTTGGATTTTATCCCTATCAGATTTTAATTTTATACTTGTAATATTTGCATCTATTTCACCAGTTTCATGAGTAACACCCACTTCTTTAAGACAAGCCATCTGTAGTCTGACTGCTTTTTCAGCATCCTCCTTATCAACAACTTTCTTAAATTTAATTTTTGCACTGGCTTCTGCTAAACGAATGATAGCTTCTAATTGCTTTACAGTAATCTGAGCATAACCTTCAGGATTGCTGTTCCTTGTAGCTACATAGAATTCTTTTAAAACTTCATTTGCATCATCACCTAAAGAGGGATTGTAGAAAATATTACTATAAGTTAAATACTTCTTAAAAAAATCAACATCAAACCTATCACGAATACTAATAGAATTATAATTACTTAAAATATGGTCAGCTAATAAAGTATCCTCATCCCTATCGGGTTTATCTTCAATAAGAAATATTAAATCAAACTTAGACAATATGTTCTGATGCAAACCCACTTGTTCAATAAGAATTTTATATTTATCAAATCGACCATATATAGGAGCACCCAAAGCAATAAAACTATCATCTGAATCCAACAATTCTAATAATACAGATTCTTTGACTTCATTAATATCATAAACAGTTTTCAATTTATTCGGAACACTTAATTCTTCAGCATTCTTTAAAAGTGTTTTCATACCCGTAGAGGGATCATGAATTATCAGAATATTAATACCTCTCCGGATATTTGTGCCGTCTTCTAATTGTTTATCTGACCCCATGAATAAAGATAATAAAATAGCTTCCTTAACATCATAGTATCCTTTAATAGTTGGTGCAATAGTATTCAGTAGTTTATTATGAATCTTTGGGTCTTTTGATAATCTTTTTATTTTATTTACATCTTTTTTTGTTATTTCCATTTTTTAATTCGCCTCCTCAAAAACATTCTTTTTTTTTTCTTTTTGGGTTAATAAATTATTA
>JAFRFB010000066.1 GCA_017434555.1 Methanobrevibacter sp.
CACCAAAACTAACTAATGAAAAAATTAAATCCAAAAAATCATCAAAAATCCTCGAAATGAAATTTCAACTGTAAACACCATAAAATAAGAAAAATTCATTTATTAAAAATTAAAAAATCAGTACCAAATCGGACACAGCCATATGAAGAAAAATTGAAAAAAACAAAAGTGAAGAAAAGCAAATTGACTACAGATTTCAAATTAATTCATTGACTGAAGAAATTGATTCATTAGAATCAGAAATTAATTTTAAAACATTTGAAATGGAAGAACAAAAGAGAATTAAAGCAGAAAGAAAAAGAATTGAGGCTGAAATGGAATGAAAAATAGTGGAGGAATGGATTAATACCATTCCAATTTAGAATCATATTTAAATTAAGAAGGTTAACTGATTGTATTTCCTCCTCCACCTTGACTTCCGCCTCCAGAGTCACTACTACTACCAGAACCACTGATTTGAGCCTGATGGGCGTTTCTTTCTTCAATGGTTGCATATCTGCTTCCGTCTTCAGCAGCATAAGGATTTGATTCTCTCCATTCCATTAAATCCAAATGGGCCTGCCATTCTTCATCACTTACTCCGGCAGGTTTGGTGGTATCACTGGTTGTGTTATTGCTGGTTTTAGAACTTTGAGTATCGGTTGAATTATTCCCATTATCTCCATTATTCGTAAATTTTGCTGAGGATACGATTTTTTTAAGCAAATCCAAATCCTTACATACGATGACAATATTGTCATGGGTAACATTATTTACCAGTTTTGCACTATAATATCCATCACATTTATATAATGCAAAGCCATTGAGCTCACCAATGTTTTCTCCAACCGTTAAACTGTCCCGTATGCCTGCAAATGCAACTGCTCCACCTAAAGCATTGCCATTTCCACCAAATGCTTCCTGACTGTTATATGATATTATCTCTATACCATTTTTTGTATCATTGTAGAGTTTTATAGTATCGGCGTATAATGTAATGTTAGTATCGGATTCGGTTACATTTATTGTACATGTATTTGATAGGGCAATCGTTTTCATGTTGTCTTGATGCTGCAATATTCCTGAGGTAAATATTATGCCTATTGACAGTATTGCAAGCATTGCAATTAATATAATGATGATTATGTTTAATTTTTCCATATTTTTAACCTCTTTATTATTATATTATGTTTATGTGGTTAATATTTTTTCTCACTTGGTGATACTTTACTCATAGATATACCAAATCATAAAATATAATATTACAAATCCAATTAATTAAATCAAAAATTCATTAAATATTTAATACACAAATCATTAAAAACAATCAAATTATCAGGGCCAGAATCAATATACAATAACTTTTATGGAACATCTCACACAATACTATTCATGTTAAATTTTTCACTTAAAAACTTCGTTGAGAAATTTTAACGCAGATTAAAAGACCACTTTTCGGATTATAAATGAGAGACTGTTCTTATAGGTTATGGCATGAATATTATCTCAAAGAATCATTAAATGAAGATGAATCACAGTCGGCTCGATGCTTATTTTAAATAGCTTAAAATCATATAATTTATTAATCAGTTGAACACAACTTATAACTATATATTAATAATTTATATGGGGGAAATTATTTTGCTTAAAAAACGATATTTATTTTTGATTTTAATTGTTTCATTATTTGCTCTTTCTGCTGTAAGTGCAGGAGAGATAACTAATGATGCAGATATTGTGGTAAATGATTATGATTCAGGTTTAATGGCTGAATCTGTGTATGAATATTTATCATCTGATTCTTATGGTACATTTCAGGAATTACAGGATGAAATAAATGCTATAGAAGTTGGTGGAACTTTAAATTTAACTAGAGATTATAAGTATGTTGATGGTTCAACTGAAGGAATACGGATTAATAAACATATAACAATTGATGGACAAGGACATACTATTGATGGAAATAGAAAATCAAGTATTTTCTATATTCGAGGATCCGATGTTGTTTTAAAAAATTTAACTTTGATGAATGGAAATGCTAATAATGGTGGTGGAATATCTTGGCAGGGAAATAATGGGACAATTAAATATGTAAAATTCTACAATAATACTGCTTTAGAAGATGGTGGTGCAGTTTATGCTCGTGGAGATATTTTAAAAATCCAATATTGTAATTTTACAAATAATGAAGCAGATACTGGTGGAGGAATATATTGTTATGATACTAATCTTAAAATTAAAGATTCTTACTTCATTAAGAATATTGGATGGGACCGTGGAGGCGCTATACATTGTAGAGGACCTAACAGTGAAGTAGATAATTGTACTTTTATTAAGAATGAAGGTGAAGTTGCAGGTGCAGTAAACTTTGATAGACCAAATTGTATTGTTAATAATTCGTTATTCATTGAAAATCTTGCATATAGATATGGTGGGGCATTTTGGTGGATAGGAATACAAGGCATTCTAAATAATTCAGTATTTATTAATAATAAAGCTTCAGAAGTAGGAAAAGCAATTTATTGGAGTGGATCTAAAGGAATTTTGCAAAATTTAATTAATTATCATGCTGATACAATATATATTAGAGCAAATAATACATTAATAAATTGTACTGAAATTTACAATACTCTACCATATTGGAGATATATTGATGAAAATAATGATTTAACTAAATATTACAATGAATCTACTAATTTTACGGTTAGAATTTTAAAATCCGAAGGGGGTTATGTTGGAGCTAACGAAGAAGTAAATTTTATTATAAATGATACTTATTATAAAGCATATGCTGATTTTAATGGTTATGCACAATTAAATGAAACATTGCAAGCGGGAAATTATACGGTTACAACATGTTATGGTGGAAATGAAGTTAATAATATCATTAATGTGTTGCCTACTCTTTTTGATAAAGATATGAATATTACTTCTTCAGATATTTATGAAATTGAAACAGAGGTTATTAATGTTGTTTTACCTAAAGATGCGAGTGGAACAGTAAGCACTTTCATTAATAATAAAGAATATTGGGCAAATGTTAATGAAGGTGTTGGGAATATCATTATTGATGACTTATATGTAGGTTATTATGATATTGAGATAATTTATTCTGGAGATTATCAGTATAATTCATTAAAAGGTAATACTTCATTTATGGTGGAAAAATATATAAATTTAACTTCACCAGATGTTACTAAGTATTACAATGGTCCTGAAAGGTTGTATGTAACTTTAACAGATAAGAATAATAACCCAATAGTTAATGCTAATGTTAAAATCAATATTAACGGTGTTGATTATGATAGAACAACTGGTGCCAGTGGCCAGACGTCAATAGGTTTAGCAATTCCTTCAGGAGAGTACACTGCAACAGTAAAATATGATGATATTGAAACAGAATCTAAAGTCGTTATTAAACCAACAATCAGTGGAGACAATATTACCAAAACATTTAGAAACTCAACACAATACTATGCTAAATTTGTAGACACAAACGGCAATATATTGAAAAATACTCAGATTATATTCAATATCAATGGTATATTTTACACTAGAACTACAAATGAAAATGGTGTTGCAAAATTGAATATTAATTTAAACCCTGGAGAATACATTATCACTGCTACAAATCCTGTTTCAACAGAAATGTATTCAAATGTTGTTACTGTATTACCTAACATTATAGAAAATCATGATTTGATAAAATACTATAAAAACGCTTCACAGTATGTCATTAAGGTTTTAGATGACCAGGGAAGACCTGTATCTGGCCAAAGTGTTGATTTCAACATTAACGGAGTATTCTACACAAGAACAAGTAATGCAACAGGTCATGTTAAGATGAATATTAACCTGAATCCTGGCACTTACATTATAACCGCCATTTATAAAGGTTTCATGGCTTCAAATACTATTAAAGTCTTGTCAATTCTTGAAGCCAAAGATTTGAACATGAAATTCCGTGATGGATCAAAGTTTGAAGCAAAATTACTCGATGGTCAAGGAAATCCATTTGCAAGTGGTATTGTTACTTTCAACATAAATGGTGTTTTTTATGAGAGATTAACTGACATTAATGGTATTGCTCGCTTAAACATTAATCTAAATCCTGGAGATTATATTATCACATCCAGTTATAATGGATTGAATATTGCTAATACGATTACAATTACCCCCGATCCAATGTATTATACAATTGGTTCCAATCCATTAGATTATAATTACTATATGAATGAATATAATAAATTTTCCTTAGATTGGTATTATGTTGATCAGTATGACTCTAATGTCAAAACAATCTATGATATTTATGGTAACATGGGTATGGAACTTCAAACTGTTAGGTTTGGTACTAAATATATTTGTTATGAGGCCAGTACAGTTAAAGAAATTGCTTTAAATAGTGATGGTGAAGTAATTGGCTGGACTATTGCTCGTGATTATAGTGAGGATTATATTCTTTATGACCAGTACAATAATATTATTGCTCGTGGCCATTGGATAAATGGTGAGGGAATAGACCAATACTATTCCTAATCTTTTCTTTTTGAGAGATTAATGATAATAAGTTAGTATGGTAGTTGAAAATATACAAAATGAGATATAATGAATTTTACAAACAAAGAAAAAATTTTAATAATAGCTTTGGTGGCAGTATTACTGCTTTTAAGCTATTTTTTACTTAATGAAATGGTGATTAAAACCTTAAATCCTCCTGAAGGCTATCAATTAATCAGTAATGATAATGGAGTATTATTATACAAAAATCCTGAAACTGGCATATTTTTAGAATTTAAAGAGGCTAATAATGCTTATAATACCTACCATTCAAATTGTGTAGGTAAAAAAGCAAACGTTACTGTCCAATTTAAAAAATACACCGTAACCTGTTACTGGGAGGTTCAATCTAACCCAACAGTGCCTGCTGTACGTATTTATAGTATGGGTGCAGGAGATACGACAACACAGCTTGCAATGAATGGTGTTTTGGGCCACAATCATATTAATGCTATTGATGGTGGAGTTCTTGATTTGTATGAGTGAGTGATTTATATGGAATATAAGTTCTGTTCTGAATGTGGGGAAAAATTGGATAAAGACTCAAATTTTTGCCCATCATGTGGTTTTAAATTAATTGAAGAAGAAAAGAAAACAAAATTTTGCCATAACTGTGGTGAAAAAATAGATTTTAAGGCAGAAATATGTCCAAAATGTGGTGTCAGGGTAGAAAATCCTTTAATTAACTCTGCAAACAAAGTTATAAATAAAAGCAAAAAGGAAGCAAACACCTTTTTTAGTGAAATGAATAACTTTATCCACTCAAAAACATTTTTAATATTGGTCTTAGTTGTTGTTTTAATTTGTATCTTAGCTATAACTCCTAATATAATTGATTTTTTAACTCCATATAAGGAAGTTGACAGCTCATATATTGCAAATCCAACTCCTGGTGAAAAAGTTAAATTCACTGGTGAATATATTGGTACAACTACATGGAATAAAGGACTATACTATTTTGTTCCCGAAAATGATGTTGTAAGAGTTGGTGATCAATATATTATTATCCAGGGTACTTCCACGTCCCATCATTTAACCGGTTTTGAAGGCCATGACATTTATCTGGAAGGCAAATTCCCAGGCGGTGGGAAATCAAAAGAACCTACAAATGTTGGAGATATTTATGGATATTGGTTTTCAGCAGATAACATTGAAATTAGATGAATTCATGTTTAAATAGGAGATAATCAAAGTCTAATCTCATAATAGACTTTAGGGGTCTGAATTTTTTAGTTTTCAGATAGTTGTTGTATTGCTGTTTTTGAGTAGAATCCCTGTGATATGATTAGGGCTCCTAAAAATACATTCAAATATACTGTTTTTGCAACAGATTTTGGTGTATATTTGTGTA
>JAFRFB010000004.1 GCA_017434555.1 Methanobrevibacter sp.
TTTACCTAAAGATAATAATTTCCATTCTTTTGGAATTAATCCAATCTCACATTCTTCTAACTCTTCTTGGGAATAATCATCATAGTAAACAAAAAATGAGTTATATATTGTTTCAATTTGTTCTTCTAAATTTTTATTTATCTTTTGGATACAATCTATTTTATCATCAATATTTGATAATATCAATGCAATTTTCTTTTGTGTATCTTTAGGAGGTAATGAAATTTCTAAATTTTCTAAAATAGAAACATATAAATTTTTTTGAACACTACCTACTGCCATATCCTTAAAATGTCTCTGATAATTTTTTAAGACATAAAAAATAAATTTCATTGAAACATCTTTATGTGGGACAATATTAATAGTAGCTCGATTTCCACACATATAATCTTTAATAATCCCTAATCTTCCCACAGTTCCAGATTTACTTATTACAATAGTATTTGGTTTAAAGAGCAACGCGCTTTTTCCAGCACTTTCATAACCTTCTTGTGTTAATGTCCTAGAAGTTTCATAAACATACCCATCATTCAAATCAACTGCCCTAATCCATTTAATATCTCCATCAAAGTATTCTGGGTTCTTTTGGGAAGGATTAACATAACCTTCTTGAAAATTGCAACAAGACCCTAATGAAATACTTTTCCATTCTAAACTCAAATTTATCCCTCCTTTAACTAAAAGATTTTTAATTCAAATCTAGAATTCAAAACCTATATCTCCCAAACTTTTTCTAATTTTTTCTTCAAGTTCATTAGATTCTTTAAATAATTCACTTAATTCTTTTGTTAAAGAAATCATTTTTACTTCAAAAGGAATTCCATCATCTTCTTCTGGTTTGAATCCCACATATCTTCCAGGAGTTAAAATAAAATCATGCTTTTTAATTTCTTCTAATCCACTGACTTTACAGAATCCTTTTTCATCTTCTAATGTTCCTTCTTCAAATTTATTAAAAGTATCTGATAATAACCCAATATCCTCATCTGTTAATTCTCGTAATTTTCTTGATACCATTATTCCCATTTCACGAGCATCAATGAATAATGTTTTTCCTTTTTGTTTTTTGTTCCTATTTAAGAACCATAAACATACGGGAATCCCCGTAGTATAAAATAATTGTGTAGGAAGTGCGATAATACATTCAACTAAATCATCTTCAACAATAGCTTGTCTTATTTTTCCTTCCCCTGACGTAGTTGATGAAAGTGAACCGTTTGCAAGCACCAAACCAATTTTACCGTTTGGTGATAAATGATGAATCATATGTTGCATCCAAGCAAAGTTTGCATTTCCTTTTGGAGGTATTCCGTATTTCCACCGGACATCATCTTGTAACTGTTCCTGACCCCATTTTTTAAGATTAAATGGTGGATTTGCCATTATATAATCTGCTTTAAGAGTTTTGTGTAAATCATTCAAAAATGTATCTGCATGATGATCACCTAAATCAGATTCTATTCCCCTAATAGCTAAATTCATTTTAGCCATCTTCCATGTTGTGGGATTAGATTCCTGACCATAAACAGACAAATTATCAATATTTCCACTATGATTTTCAATGAAATTTTTAGATTGTACAAACATACCTCCAGAACCACAACATGGATCATATACTCTTCCATCAAATGGTTTTAATACTGAAACTAATGCTTTTACAACACATGCTGGAGTATAAAACTCCCCCGCTTTTTTCCCTTCAGTTTCTGCAAACATACTTAAACAATATTCATAAGTTCTTCCCAAAATATCTTTTTTATCGCCTTTTTCAGACATTTGGACATTAGTGAATATATCTATTACAGCACCTAATTTCTTTTTGTCCAATTCTTCTCTTGAAAATGTTTTTGGCAGAATTCCTTTAAGTGATGAATTTTCATCTTCAATTAGTTTCATTGCATTATCAATTATTTTACCGTTTTCTGGACTGTGTGCTTTTTGTGCAATCACATTCCAACGAGCTTCTGGAGGAACATAGAATATATTTTCAGCCAGATATTCATCACGATCTTCTTTATCATCACCATTAGCTTCCAATTCCAAATATTTTTCTTCAAATTTATCAGATAAATATTTTAGAAAAATTAATCCTAATACAACATGTTTATATTCTGCAGCGTCCATTGAACCTCTTAGTTCATCAGCAGCATCCCATATCTGTTTTTCAAAACCTATCTCAGAAATATTCTCTTTCGCCATTAAATCACCGCCTCATCAGCCCATAATTCACATTGAGCAATAACTTTAGTTAATGCACCTTTCATTTGATCCGGAGGATAATCATATTTTCTAAGGAGTTTTTTTACGATTAGACGCATTTTCGCCCTTGCACTCTCTTTTTTCTGCCAGTCTATTGTCCTATTTTTTCTTAAAGCTTCAGTCAATTCCTGAGTGATTAAAACTAATGTTTCATCATCATAGAAATCATGGATATTTTCTGGAAGTGCAATAGCATTGTAAAACGCAAGTTCTTCTTCCGTTAGTCCTAATTTATCCCCTTCTTCATGAGCATTTTTAATAAGTTCCGCCATTTTAATTAATTCTTGAATAACTTCTTCATTACTTATATTGCCTTTAATATAGCGATCCATAGCATTTTTTAGCATTTGTGAGAATTCTTCTGATTTAATTAAATTTGTTCTTTGATAATTTTTTACCTGGTCGTTTAATAAATTTTCAAGAATTTTAATTGCCAAATTAGGCTCTTGCATTTTTGAAACTTTGGATAAGAATTCTGGGTCGAATAGTGAAACTTCATCACCAACATCAATAATGCTAACAACACCTTCGCTTTTTATTGATTGTTGGAGTAACTCAGATATCCTATCATTTATTTCTTTAAATGACAATTTTCTACCAGACGTTAATTTAACCAATACAGTCCTTACAGATTCAAAATAAGCTGCTTTAAATCTCTCATCTTCAGTTGCTATGCTCCTACATAAAGATAATGCTTGTTTTAAAAGTAATGATTCCTTGATAAAATCTTTCTTTATATCTTCATTAGAAACATCTTCAATATAATTTACACCACCCTGAATGGCATTAGATCTCTCTAAATTACTATCACCAAAGAATTTTGAATAATCATATCCATAAAATAAATCCTGACATATTTCCAGTTTTTCTTGGAATTTAGGATACGCTATTTTTTCAATATCCATATCCCCATAATTTTTTCCATCCCTATCAGTGTATTCACTCATTGCTTGTCTTAATGCAGAAGCAATACCAATGTAATCAACAATGAGACCTCCTTCTTTACCTTTAAATACACGATTTACTCTTGCAATAGCTTGCATTAAATTATGTCCTTTCATTGGCTTGAAAACATACATTGTAGAAAGGGAAGGAACATCAAAACCAGTAAGCCACATATCTACAACAATAGCTATTTTCATTGGGTCTGAATCATCTTTAAATTTATTTTCGAGTTGTTTTTTATATGTTTTATCCCCTATTATTTCATGCCATTCTTCAGGATCTTTATTAGAACCACTCATTACAACATTAACTTTTTCTTCCCAATCAGGACGTAATTCCAATATTCTTTTATACATTTTAATTGCTATAGGCCTTGAATATGCAACAATCATAGCTTTTCCAGTTAACTCAAATTGTCTGTTGTTTTCATAATGATCAATAATATCCTTACAAATATCATCAATTATCTCAGGAGCACCCAATAGACTTTCCATTTTACTTAATTCTTTTTTACTACGCCAAATATTATAATCTTCAGCTTCTTCAGCAAGTTCATCATATTTTTCATCGATTAAATCTAATATTTTATCGTCTAAATGAATTTTAGCAACACGGCTTTCATAATGTATAGGTACAGTAGCTCCATCCTCAACGGATTGGGTCATATCGTAAATATCAATATAATCACCAAACACTTCACGAGTGCTTTTATCAATTCTTGATATTGGTGTTCCAGTAAAACCAATATAAGTAGCATTTGGAAGCGCATTCCTGATTCTACGTGCAGCACCAATTTTTATTTCACCAGTTTCAGCATCAACTCTTTCTTCAAGACCATATTGACTACGGTGAGCTTCATCAGATATTACAATAACATCACGCCTCTCAGTCAATACATCAGTTGATTCTTCAAATTTTTGCATAGTCGTGAAAAATATACCATTAGCTTGCCTATTATTTAATAATTCCGTTAAATTTTTCCTACTTGTTGCCTGTACAGGAGTTTGTCTTAAAAAATCAGAACATTTTGTGAATTGTGAGTACAATTGTTGATCTAAATCATTTCTATCAGTTATTACAACAAAAGTTGGACTTTCAAGTAATTGTTGTAGTTTATTTACATAAAAGACCATTGATAAACTTTTTCCACTACCTTGAGTGTGCCAAAAAACACCTGCTTTACCATCAGTATCCATAGCCTTTAAAGTTGAAGTAACTGCTTTATTAACCGCAAAATATTGGTGATATGCTCCCAATATCTTAATACTATTCTTAGTATCTTTAGAAAACAAAGTAAAATTTTTTAAAATATCTATAAACCGTGATTTTTCAAAAATTCCTTCGAAAAATGTGTTGAAGTCAGCAAAACGAGTTGTTTCATAACTTCCATCAGTTGATTTCCATTCCATAAATCTGTCTTCTGGTGAAGTGATAGTTCCAGCCTTGGATTCTGCCATGTCACTCATAACACAAAAAGCATTATAATTAAATAAACTTGGAATAACATCCATATATTTATGTAATTGAGTGTAAGCTTCAGAAACATCAGTATCATCTCTTGAAGGAGATTTAAGTTCAATTACAACAAGAGGGAATCCATTTACAAAAACAATAATGTCTGGACGTTTTTGTTCTTTTTCAACGAATGTCCATTGATTTATTACTGTGAAAATATTATTGTCTATATTGTGCCAATCGACTAATTTAACTAATGTAGCTTCTTCTTGCCCATTATCCCAATAATTAACAGATAATCCATTTTGAAGATAATCCATGAATTTTTCATTTTTTTCGACTAAACTTCCAATTCCCCAATCTTGAATATTATTAATCGCATTTTCAATAGCTACCCTGCTAATATCCTGATTAATAGCATATAAATTTTCTAAATCATTTAAAAATAAAGGGTTTTTATAATCTCTTTCAATATCATAACCAGCATAGTAATTATACCCTAAATTTTGAAATAATTCAATTATTGCTTGTTCATATGCATCTTCATTAAAAACAGAAATAAAACCAACTCCATAAACTATTAATAAATCATATAAACCTTGTACTAATATAATGTTTATTAATTTAATTATTAAATTTTTTCTTAAATCGAACATATAGAATTAAAATTAGATAAAAAAAGAATTAATTATCAATCATCCAAAAATAAAATAAATGAAGATCTATGATAAAAAATTAAAACGATTATAACATAAATATTAACCCACTAACATTAATGATTGATATACATGAACATCAAAAAGAAGTTAACCTAAAAATCAACAACACACCAAATCAAATTTTGATGCTATTAAATTAACAAATACCAACACAATGTAAAATAACAAATCATTAATTTAAGAATAATCAAAGATTAAATCAGGTGAAAAAATGAACATAGCTATTCTTGGAGCAACGGGAAAATTTGGAATATCATTAACGGCAAAGTTACTTGCAGTTACAGACCACCACCTGACACTCATTTCAACAAGTGCAGGTCGTCTCTATGAGGATAATCACAGAATTACAGCTAAAAGCGTTAATGCAACTGATGCAAGAGCCTTAAGGAAAGCCTTGAAAGACCAGGATCTGGTTTATTTTGCAATTTCAGGAGACTACATTCCGGTTATGGTGGACAATATCATTAATATTAATCCTAAAAGATTCATTTTCATGGCTTCTGTGGGAATTTACAACGAACTTGAAGGCGAAGGGGCTGAATTTAATGTGGACAATGACCAGAGCCAGATTCCAAACCAGTATGCTGCAGAACTTATTGAAGCAAGTGACGTTGACTATACTATCATCAGGGCAGGTTATCTTGAGCATGGTGAGGAAGACGATTATGTAATAAGCAAAAAGGGTGAAACACCTGCAGGATACAGAACGTCAATGGAATCCGTTCAAAAAATAGCTTTGGAAATCATTGAAAATCCTAAAAAATATTCACGTGAAAGCATAAGCGTTACCAGGGACATGAGAAAGAATTAGAAATAATTCTTCCTGTAATTAATGAAGATATCCCTACTAAAATCAAGTGAATAAATCCTTACTCATTTAACTTTTGCTTTAAATTATCTATTTCAGCATTTTTTTCTTGAATTTCACTTTTTAACTCATCAATTATGTCTTCACAATCAAGAATTCTTCTGATGTAAAATTCATCAACGTAAGCTATGATATCATTGTCGCGAATAATTTCTTCAATATATGCAAACAGCTCATCATCTTTTCTGTGAAGTATTCCTATACCGTAAAATATAGGCAGGAAATGGAACTGTAACTCCAATTCACAATCATCGATAAAATCTTCAATAGCTGTCAATACACCATTTTTTGGAGTATTTTCTTCTTTTGCCTTATATAAAGGAGTTTTTAAACTGTTAACTTCCAGCTGTTCACACTCTTCATCAGATATTACCTTCACATAATCATTCAAATATTCACTAGGAATATCATCAGGATTGTAATATGCATCCATTCTGCCATAAGGCCAGGAAGCATCATGTAAAAATACTAAGGGGAAATTATCCTGATTGAATTTGCTGTTAATGCATTGAAGCTCATTATACACAGTATACCAATTATGATCTCCATCAACTAAAATACAGTCATAACCCTCTAAAAGAGGTAATGATTCTAAACTCAATGTCTTATAAATAGTAAAATGACCTTCATACTCCTTTTCAAAAGCGGATGCGTCAAACATAGGTTCAGGGTCAATTGAAATTAAGCTGCCGCCATTTTCCATACAATATTTTAAAATATTTTTTGTATTGATTCCTTTCTCAGAACCTATTTCAACTATTGATTTGACCTCTTCATGCTTGAAAATTGGCAATAAAATATTTTTCCATACTCTTTTCATTATTTCACCAAACTAAATCTTTTATTAAACAATTAAAATAATAGCTATTTTTTAATTAATCCCCAATGAACTTTTTAATTTCAGGAACAATCACTTCCAATGCCTCTAAAGAAAACATATTATTGTGTTCTGCTGGAACATCGATGATGTGGAAGTTATTTTCATCAAAGTAATCTTCATATCCTCCCGCTTTTTTGGAAAATATGTAATCAAACAGTTTCGCAGCGGTTTCAGTAAGTTCACCGCTAGGTTTTCTAATACCCTTGAAGTAAACCGTTTCACCGTCATAGAATTCAAGTTTATAACTTAACCACATTTTAACTGACAGGTTTGCATGAAATACCATGTCCCCCATATCTTCATTTTTAGGAGTTAATGCTCCCTCTTTTTGATATTTACGGGCATGCAAAATCTGGTCTTGAATAACTAACTTCTGTAAAGCTTCATCTTCGATATTATGGGCATCAAATATTATCAGTTTTTCAACTTTTTCATTTTCTTTTTTAAGCTGCTGGGCCATTTCCAGTGCAATTGCACCTCCGAAACAAAGCCCACCCAGATAATATGGGCCTTCCTTCTGGATACTTTTTATGATTTTTATATATTTTGATGCAAATTCCTCAATGCTTGTAACCGGGTTTTCTTTGTGATTTATATTGTAGGGTTCGATTACTGAAAAGGAATAATCATCCTTCAACTGCTCAGCGATATAATAAAAGAACTCACTCCCATAATTCGCTGAATGAATAAAGAAGAGATTTTTCTTATTCGGATGATTTGAAAATATGTGTATATCACCGCTGTAATCATTTTCTCTCGATGATGCTGCAATTTCATCCAGTGTCTTTAAAAACTCATGTGCAAATTCCTCCATGGATTTCCTGGTGAATCTGTCACTGTTGTATTCCAATTCAAAATGAGTTTCACGGTTTAGGGAATATCCGTTAAGATTTATATCTGTACCGTAATCATTTTCAGATGCCATAAAATCGGCCAAATCAGATTTATATCTGGCCGTAAACATTTCTCCGGTTTTAAATTTATTCATTTCACCCAGATAATTGAATGTAAATAGCGGCATTTCTTTAGTTTCAATACCCATAAGCGGAGGATAGCCAAATCCGTTTTGAGGAACAGCTTCCACTATTTCATCAATATTTGAAATAATATCTAAAAGTTTTTCCCCTTGACAGTCCAGAATAACCGGATAACATGTGGTAAACCAGCCTACAGTACGGTCAATTAAAATGTTTTCATCAAAATTATAGCGTCCATGACCTTCCATCCTGACGGAAAGTTTATTCTCACCAAAGACTTTATTCCATGATTTTGAAACTGCAGATAAGAATATTGCATTGATTGAAGAATCATAATATTTAGGTGCATTAGTAAGTAACAGTGAACTTTTCTCCTTTGAAAATCTCAACGATACTGTTTCCATTTTTCGGATATCTGAATTAATTACAGTATGTTTTCCATCCAGCATGGACTGCAATGTATTTTTCCAATAATTTTCTTGCTTTAATAACTCTTCACTACTCTTATATTCATTAATGGCTTTTGAATAATCCTGATATGAACTGGTTTTATCAGGCAATAGAATTTTTTTATTATTAAGCAATTGTGCATAAGCCAGATTCAAATCTTCAATAATTATTCTCCAGGAAACACCGTCAACAATCAGGTGATGGATTACCACATAGAGATTATCAACATCATCTTGTCTGAAAATTCCCAATTTGATTAAAGGCCCGTCAAAAAGATCGATTTCATTATTGAGCCTTAAGGTTTCATTAGCATAATCACTAGGATCACAATTTTCAATGCTAAAAATTCCTTCATCATCTACAGGCCGGACAAAAAGCTTTCCATCCTTAACTGTTGCCCTGAGCAAATCATGATGATTTACAACAACCCTCATGGCCTCTTTAAGAATATCTTCATCAATCTTATGTGATGATTCAAAGAGTAAAGCCTGGTTAAAGTATGAAGGATTTTTAAAGTTTGAATCCCAGAAATGCTGAACGATTGGGGTTGTTTCGACAAAACCCTCAAATGCATCCTGTGAAATTTCATTGATTGATAATTTAAACTCGGCATGTTCGGCAATTCTTTTAACAGACTGATTTTCCAAAACATCCTTTACACTAAGATTAATATGGGATTCCCTCAGTTTTACAATCAGCATCATTACACTGATTGAATCCCCACCAAGTGAAGAAAACTCTTCATTACGGCCAATTGGCCTTGAAATACCCAATACTTCTGAAAATCCATGAGAAATAACATGCTCAGCATATGACTGTGGAGCTTCATAATCCTCATCGCTTTCAACTTCTACAGGAGGCAATCTTTTTCTGTCCACTTTTCCGTTAACGTTTAACGGTATTTCATCCAGACCGATTACGTATGACGGCACCATATATTGCGGTTTATTATAAGAAACATGATCTCTTATAACATCAGTTAAATCAAGAACAGGCCTTGATAAAACTACATAAGCCACCAATTCATTGTTTAATCCATTTTTAACAGTCTGAACTGTAACATCATCAACATAATCAAGGTCACGAATGGTGACTTCAATTTCTGATAATTCAACACGATTTCCCCTGATTTTTACCTGGTTGTCACGCCTGCCGATTATTGCCAGTGATCCGTCAGACAATACTTTTGCTATGTCCCCCGTACGATACATTAAGCCGTAACCCTCACTCTGGTCAAAGGGATTGTACATGAATGATTCAGCGCTTTTTTCAGCATTATTCAAATAGCCTCTTGCAACCTGATGGCCTGCAAGATATAATTCACCGACAGCACCAACAGGCACTCTTCTAAATTCATCATCGAGAAGATACGCTTTTGTATTGTAAATTAAGTTACCGATAGAAGAATAATCAATTTTTGCGGAATTATTGCTTGATGCAACAAAAACAAAAGCTTCCGTTGGTCCGTAAATGTCAATCAAATCAAAGTTTTCAGGGCTTTTGAAATCACCCAATTTCTCCCCGCCAACAACCAAAACCTTTAAAGAAGTATCTTTAATGCTTTGCATGAAGAGCTTTCCGACCTGTGTTGTTATGAATGTCTGAGTAACGCCCTGGCTTATGTAATATTCATTTAATTTAAAGACGTTCAAACGAATATCACTCGGCACCACAGATAAAGACGCTCCGGCATAAATTGTCGACAGTATCGCATGAGAACCCGCATCAAAACCTATGGAGGCATACATTCCAAAAACATCCTGATTTGATAAATCGTACTTTTCAGCATAATAGGCCGAAACATTAAGTGCAGATTTTCTTGTAACTTCAACGCCTTTTGGAAGACCGGTACTGCCGCTGGTATATAAAATACAGGCCAATTCTCCTTTAACAACATCCAAATGATTTAAAAATCCATTTTTAGAGGAAATATCGGAGATATTAACGATGATATTATCCGGATATAATCTTTGAGCCCGCATGTGAGTTTCATCACTGACAAGTATAACTCTAGGATTTGTGTCATCTGCCATGAATTTTAAACGTTCATCAGGCAAAGTATCATCTAAAGGAACATAACAAGCGCCAATAGAGAGAATACCTAAAACACAAAACATATATAACTCTGAACGTTCAACCAAAAAGCCTACATTATCCTGCGGACCGATACCCAAATCCTTTAACTTTTTAGCTATTTTATCTGCAATGTAAGCCCCTTCCTGATAAGTATAACTGACGTCGTTATAAGACACCAGCATATTGTCGGGATATTTTGATAAATTGTCATTGAATGCCTCTAAAATATCGCCGTAAGCTATGACATGTTCAGTACGGTTAATATCATCCAAGATTTTAAGGTCTGACTGTGAGATATAATTGATTTGAGATAACTGGCTGACACGGCATAATTCATGTAAAATCAATTTATATGTTTCCACAAAGTGTTCAATGAACTCTTTAGAGAATTTATCTGAATAAAATATTTTAATTCCCAATTTATTTCCGGCCATATTGAAAATATAAAATACCATATCACCGTATACATCGTGTTTTAATCCTTCAATTTTATAATCAAAGTCATCACTAAATTCGTTATAGAACAAATCAGGAGCATATTGGAATAAAATACTTGAACTCAAATCAAAATCATTGGCTATGACATGGAACGGATATAAATCATATTTCATGAGTGAATTAATTAAATTTGAAGAATATCTAAGAAAAGAGTCAGTATCACGGTTTGTACAATCCATAAGCACAGGTATATTTTTAACAAACATTCCCACTGAATCTGTGAGATTTACATGTCCTCTTCCGTCTTCAATAAGATTAAATAAAACTTTAGAAGAACCTGCGAACTTTGAAAAAGTATATCCAAATACAGAAGCGAAGAACTGATTATGAGTAATTACATGGCTTTGTAAAAAGGAGGATAAATAATCCTCATCAATGTCAAATGAATCAACATAAAATGATTCTTCACCATCCAGAGAAGGTAGTAAATCATAAACTTCATCTCGAGAGGCCAGCATATCATATAAAAATTCCTGAGCGTCATCTATATAATTGGAATCGATATTTTCTTCAAATGAAATCTGTCTTAAAATTCCGTCATCTTGAGAATCAATATCCTCATTATTCAAAAGCAGATTCAATTTTTCAAGGAATATATTCAAGGAAGTACCGTCAAAGATTAAATGATGGACATCACAGCATAAATAATTGGATTTTCCATCATTTACAATTAAAAACCTGGCGAGACATTTTTCCAGTTGAAATGGCCTGACAAAAGAGTCAACATCATCTTGAGAGCCTTCATTAATTTCCACACAAGCATCAAAAACACTGTTGGGCAATTCTCCTTCATTAACAATGATTCGGGATTTAAAGATTGGATATGCCTCAATCAACTTATTAATAGCTTTTTTAATATCATCGGTCAAATAGGATTTATTGAATCTGACAATGAATGGATTATTATAAGCAGTACCTGCATCACTAATGATTTCATCAAGGTAAATGTTTAACTGGGCATCGGATAAATGACATCCCCCATCGAAAGTGTAATAAGTTTTATCTTCATCTCTATGAGGATTTAAATTAAATTTAATATAATCAGCAATATTGGCTGGTGTAGAAAGTTCAATAATCTGATTTGAAGAGAGATTTACATTTAATTTTTGTTTCAGGGCGAGCTGTAATTTCATTGCACTCAATGAATTACCTCCCAGACTTACGAAATCATCATCCAGGAAAACCGATCCTCTAATCAAAACTTCATTAAATGATTCAACAACACATTTTAAAACCTCATCCGTAACATCCAAATTGGAATTTTCTCTAGAAACTTCCCTTAATGCAAACTTATCAATTTTTCCATTGGCATTTAAGGGAATGGAATCCAATTCAACAAAAAGTGAAGGAACCATATATTTAGGCAATTCACTTTTTAAAGCGTCTTCAACAATACTTATATCCAAATCATCATCACTTGTATAATATGCAGCAAGATTATCGTTATCAACATCCAAAATAACTTGTGAAATAGCATCAAAGCTATTCATTATCCTAAGCACTTCACTGGATTCAACTCTAAAACCCCTGACGGACAGCTGATCATCATTACGGCCTATAATTTCAACATTGCCGTCAAAATTATAATAGCCGATATCTCCGGTATGGTATAATATTTTGTTGTCTTCACAATCACAATACGGATTATCAACATAACGCTGCCGGGTTAATTCAGGGGCATTTATATAACCAAAACTTAAATTATCACTGGATATGCAAATCTCCCCGGGAACGCCAACAGGCACCTGCATGGAATTTTCATCCAAAATATAAATCCATGTATTGTCAAGAGGTTTTCCGATGGAAAAATCTCCTTTGCTCAAATCACAGATATGGGCTGTTGCTTTAATTTCGGTTGACCCGTATGCATTGCATAAGGTTTTATTGGTTTTAACTGAAGCCAATTGATGGATTTTTGAACCTGCAGAAATAAGAAAATCGATTTTAATATTGTCGTTTTCCAAAATAGGCTTAACTAAAACGGCAGGTAAAATTATAAAATGAAGAGGACATTCCTCAAGAGCATTAACCAATAACAGAAAGTCTTCCCGTTCACGTTCGTTGAAAATTCTTGCAGAATTGCCGAAATACAATGCCCAGAATAACCAGTATACCATTACAAAACTGAAACTTGCATAACACCCTATTGTATCACAATCACCCTGAGAGTAAAGGATATGGGTATGAACGTTAGCCATTCCGCACAACTGTTTGTTTGGAACCATTACTCCCTTAGGAAGTCCGGTAGTTCCAGATGTAAACATGATAGCAAATAAATCATTCGCACCGCCGTTTATCTCCACTTCAACATCAAAATCACATCTTAAATCTTCAATGCAGATTATATTTACATCCAAATCCAGATTCTGTGCAATATCTTTTGTTGTGATGAGATATTCAGATTGAGAAACGTTAAACATTTGTTCTATACGTTTTAAAGGGTATTCGGTATCAATTGGAATGGATACCGCACCGATTTTATTTAATGCCAATACACATTGAGGAAAACGGTAATCCCTTGGAAGCATTATGCCCACAGGAATAGCGAAATCAATTCCATAATTATTTTGTAAATCATAAGCAATTGAATTACTGAACCTTTCCAGTTCACCGTAACTTATCTTATTTACTCCATCATCAATTGCCAGCTTATCCGGATTTCTTTTTGCATTTTCACGAAACATGAAAGCCAGAGTTTTATCCTTATCATATTCAACTTTATTTCCTTTGCAAAACTTTGAAATTAAAGATTTTTCATTATCAGAAAGGATATTCACATCACGGCAAAGCTTATTTGGTGATTTAACTACATCATCAATTAAAGACTCGATGTTGGCGGCCATATTTTCAATGTAGACATCTAAAAACAAATCCTCATTATACACCAGGTCTAAATGGTCCTCATATACGTTTAATGTCAATGCAGAATCTTTTCCATTAAAAACTTCAATATCTTCCAGTTCTGTAAAGTCATAAATGTAATAGGAGGTCAAATCATCTTTAATGAAATTATCAACATTTACTTTAGTGTGTTCAGTGATATCATTGTACTGACATTCAACTTCATCCAGATAATCAGCAAATGACTTTTCACCGTCGTATTTAATACTTAAAAACATTTCTTTATCAAATGGCCCCAAATCGTTTTGTTTACTTGGATAAAGAGATTTGAAAATGCATCCTCCAGTTCCATCAATCCTGGATAAATATAGTGAAAATATTGCCAGTATAAACTTGAATTTTGAAATGCCGTACTCATTTAAGAAATTAGAAATCGATTTATTGGCTAGCGGAATTTTTACGCTTTTATAGCTATCAGAATCAAGAGAAAAATATTTGACATTGCGGCCTATATCGGCCAGAAGATTATTCCAATAACCCAGATCTTTTTTAAAGTCAGTTGATTTTAAGTAATAATTTACATCCCCATAATAGGATATGATGTTACTGTCTAAAGAATTTCTCTTAACGTCCCTGAATAAGTCGTAAAATACATTTATTGATGAATAATCGAATATTCGGGAATTGATGTTAACCAGAATTGTTGACTTATCATTATTTTTTAAGACTAAAAATTTATACAATGGAATGTCAGTAAAGTATTCAAAACTAAAATCAAAAAAAGCATCTGTTATTAATTTAATGTTTTCAAAAGAGTGATTGGAAACATCTTTAAAAATATAGTTAGTATCAATATGTTTAGGATATGGATTGAAATTCTCATCAAATTGAATATTCAAACTATTTCCGATTATTTTAAAGATTCTATCCAGGTGTTCTTTACCCAAATAATCTATATCAAATTTAAATTTAATATCATAACCGCTCATTAAAATACCACTTACCTGAATTAACTTAAGTTCAATCATTTATATTTTAAGAAAAAATAAAATATAAACATTACTATCAGTTTAATTAAAATCAAAATATGGCCTATTACTCTATTTAATCGTGAATCACTATCTTTTCGACAAAGAGCATATTATGCAAGAGAATAATCCCTTTCACAAACTAACTTATATTAACAACAATGCAAATAAATAATATTAGAATATTTAAAGATGTGTCTTTATGGAAAAATTAGAAAAATATATTTTATTAGTATCATTCATTACATCATTTTCCACATTATTCCTATTAAACAGCACCGCACTTGCAATGCCCAGCATAGGAACAGAATATATGATGAACAACGTTACCCAAAATTGGGCCCTGACAATGGTGTCTATTTTTATTTCCGCATCAACCATTCCTGCAGGCCAGATTTGCAGCAAATATGGCTGTAAAAAGGTATTCGTTGCGGGATGTTTAATATTTCTTGTCGGATTAATCGTTTCCTGCATATCAATTTCATCAGAAATGTTTGTGATTTCAAGAGCAATACAGGGTATCGGTTATGCTTTCTATCTTGTCGCTGAAACTGCAATCATAGTTTTGGCAATTGATAAGGAGAATCGTGGAAAATCTTTAGGAATAGTTATTGTCGGGTCTTACGTTGGAAGTATTACCGCACCATTGCTTGGAGGGTATTTAATTACTCACTTTGGATGGAGATTAATATTCTATATTATGATACCGTTAGTACTATTCTGCGGTTTATTGACAATTTTAAAAGTTAATGAGGAATGGACAACCAATAAAGACGACAAAATGGACATTATCGGCGGTTCATTATATGTAATCGGAATAATTTTATTTGTATACGGATTTTCAGATTTGCTTTCATTAACAGGAGAACTGTCAGTAATAATCGGTATTGTAATTCTAATCATACTTGGAATTTACGAATCTAAAATCAAGCTTCCGGTATTTAAAATTAAAATGTTTAAAAATAAGATTTTTGCAGCATATAATTTAACCGGATTTTTCTGCTTTTTTGCAATTGCAGTATTTGATGTTTTATTCAATTATTATTTCCAGTATGCAAAAGGATGGGATCCGCAAATAACAGGATTAATCCTGATTGTTCCGCCAATAATTTTAGCAGTAATCTCACCTAATTCCGGAAGACTGTCAGATAAGATTCATCCGCAAAAGCTTTCCACACTGGGATTAGGCGTAATTTTAATTCCGCTTGTTGCATTAATATTTGTTGATGCCAATACTTCAGTGTATGCTGTTATAATTGCGATGGCTTTAATAGCTGTGGGAACAGGACTATTTTCTGTTCCAAATACAAATGCTGTTATGAGTTCCATTCCAGAAGAACAGGCTCCTTATGCATCTGCCACACAGATTACATTAAGGTCTTGCGGACAAACAATGAGCTTGGGTCTTTTAACACTCATATGCGCATTTATTATGGGCAGTTTACCTCTGTCTCACGAATATGCGGATTTATTTGTCAATTCCTTTAATATGATAGCACTTATTTGTGCCGTATTATGCATTATAGCAATTGCATTTTCAATATGGGGCATCAGATTATCTGCACACCACGAATAAAACTAAAAAAGGGTTTATTAAACCCTAAAAAACTATTTTTTAATTTCAAGTATTTTATCAAATTCTTCATGTTCCGTTTTCTTAACTGCGGCCAAATCATCCATCAATTTAGTCCTGTCTTTATTTACCAAATGGATTATGCCTCCGCATGTAGACAAGTCCACAGTTTTCGGATAAACCCTATCCTCCCCAAATGCTATAGCACATTCAAATGATTCCAAATCCTTAAAAACAGTTTCAACATTTGATTTAGTTACATAACACTCTTCAGGAACAATCAAATCCTTTCTAACATAGACCTCATCCATATAAACGGGGTCATCACATTTTTTCATGAATTCATCAGGATTAAGATATGCTTCAAGGGAAACACCGGCATGGTGGTAACCCCAGGCCTTATCTTCTACGAAATATAATTGAACACCGCCATTTACCCTGCAGTTTACTTCCATAAGCGCAGGGCCTTTCTCATCGATTTTATATTCCGCATGTATGGCACCGTATTCAACACCGATTGCGAGAATTACTTTCTTGTGATATTCCATAATTTCTTTAAAGGAAGAATCGTTTTCATCAACGGTTATTAAATAATCATATATCGGAGCTCCGCCGTCAGTCTGAATTTTTTCATATTTATATCCTGCAACAATCCTGTTTACCCCATTGCATGAGACTGAATCGAGAACATACTCATCCCCACCAACATATTCCTGGATTATCATCTCATCATCCTGTGAGGAAATGTCCTCATTAAGAACTATTGCATCTCTTAAATCATCATCATTCATACAAATGCAAACACCGACTGAAGCACGACCAATTGCTGGCTTTACTACTACTTTGGAAGAGTCAGTTTCTGATATGAATTCTTTTGCTTCGTCAAATGATGTTATTACTTTACTTCTAATGTATCTTAAATTTGAATTACGAATGGATTCCTGCATGCATCGCTTATCCATCATTTTATCAAGAAGTTCCGGATTATTGGCAGGCAATCCCAATTCATAAGACATTTTGTTTGCCCAGGGAATACCTAAATCGGAACCTGGAATAATCAATATCGGATCAAGCTCTTTTATCATTTCAAATGTCTTTTCATAACTTTCATCCGCCATAATAATATCCGGAGAGTTATCGCAGACCAGTGAATAGTTAAAATCATGTAAAAATCTCATTTGCTCTCTTTCATCTTCATCTTCATGATACAATTCAACACAGACCGGATTATAACCCATTTCATTAATATCATGAATATAATTAACGCCTGAAGAGACGGCTTCAATAACTACAATATTTCCTTTTATCATTTTTTTAACCTCACCATTAGATTAAATAATAATGTTAATTAGTGTATTCTGTAAAATTCGGCGGTTTTTCACCATTAAAGACTTCAACGTCCATAGAGTCATTTTTAAGTGAAACTATAATGGTACACATTGCATCTCCAACAACATTGGCAACAACACAGAACATGTTTAAAATACGGTCTATTCCATAAACGACTCCAATTACTGATAACGGCAATCCCACAGAATTGAACACCATATTTAGAGTAATGAGCGCTCCTCCAGGAACACCAGGAGTTCCTACTGAAGCTATTAGAGTAGTAAATATTATTGTGATAATGGCGGAAATCCCCAAATCAAATCCATAAGCCTGTGCTGCAAACATGACCGTACACGCCTGCATAATGGATGTACCGTCCATATTGATTGTAGCACCTAAAGGAATTGTAAAAGATGAAACATCCTTGTTTACACCTAATTCAGACAATTTTTCCAAATTAATAGGTATTGTTGCATTTGAAGAACATGCATTAAATGCAAATATCATGACCGGAATGAATTTCTTGAAAAATCTGATTGGATTTAATTTTGTCAGAACTGCAAAAAGTGTCGGATAAACAACAAAAAGCTGTATGCAAACACATACAATTACACATCCAATAAGCTTTATTAAAGGCAGTATTGCGCCCAAACCCAAATCACCAAAAGTTTTAGCCATCAGACAGAAAACCCCAATCGGAGCAAATTTAATTATGATTGCAGTCATTTCCATCATTATTCTATCAGACTGAACAAAGAAATCATTTACCACCTTGGTTTCCTCTTTTAATCTTGAGATAACTACTCCAATAATAACCGCAAAAATAATTATCGGTATCATATCACCATTAGCTAATGAATTAATTGGATTGTCCGGAATAAAGTTTAACACAGTATCTGAAAATGTCTGATTAAAAGTAACATTACTCATTTGTTCCACATTACTGAAACTTAAACCAAGACCCGGCTGTAATAGGTTTGATATTGAAATAGCCATTATTACCGCAACAGTGGTCGTGATCATGTAGAGAATGATTGTTGTTCCACCGATTTTACTTAATTTTCTAATATCAGAAATTGAAGCAACACCTACAACAATCGAAAAGAAAACAAGAGGCACAACTAACATTCTAAGCAGTTTAATAAACCCATTACCGCACACATAGAAAATATTATCCATTAAAATAATATTCTTAATAAAATAGTCATCAACATAAAAATTTAAGAATAATCCTACAATTAACCCCAAAATCATTGAAATAAAAATCCAATTTCCCAAACTAATATTCCTTAATTTTGTCATCGCAGATATCATCACTAATAAGTTTACTCAAAGTTGAATATATATTTTCACCAGGAATAGATTTAAGAAATATTTCAGCTGAGAGAACTGTATATGAATCCGGCGAATTAATGAGTTTCTTAAATTTCTTACAATTACTTACATTTTATTACCGTTTATATAGTGTTTTTTCATACACTATTAAGTAGAATTTTTATACTTTCCAAATTAGGAGGAATAATATCAGTTTATTTTAAAGATTTATTAGTTATTTTAGGCATTTTATTTAGTTAAATTTCTATAGGTGGTGTATATATGTTTGATTTATCATCTGCTCAAAATTCAGTTTTATTTTCACAAATAAATGAACCTAATGACGATTCATTTTATCTTAAATTTAGAAAAGATTATGAAAAAGAGGATTTTTCATTGCTGAAGGATTCCATTGAATTATTATCTGATAAATTCTTGAACTTGTTTATTAAAAATGATAACGGCAAAATAAAGCAATATTATTCCAATTCATATATTGCGAATGTCCAATGTTATGATGTATGTGATGATGAAGTGGAAAATTTCATAGCTAATTTTTTTATAGTTTTTCTCTAAAAGTTTATACCATTTAGTTCGAGCCAATTTTCATAAAATGATTTTGATTCAATAATTTCATAGAATTTTTCTCAAACAAGTTTATTAATTCTTTTGTAGAATTATAAGTTGTTTTGTAGATTGTTTTTTTAATTACTCTCCAAACGTCTTCAATTGGATTTAAATCTGGGCAGTATGGTCTTAGAAATATTAGATTTATATTTAATATTTCTGCAGCTTTTTAAATCATTTTTGCTGTGTGGATTCTTGCATTGTCCAGAACAATGTTTATTCTTTTTTCTTTGCTTGTTAATTCTTTTATTTTTGGATTTTCTAGGTTATTGTTGATATTTATCCTTTTTCTTATTTCGATTTTTGCTTTGTTGTTTAGATCTTCTTTGTTGCAGATTCTTCTGATGGATTCTAATGATTTTTCCTTGGAATTGTCATCGTATAGTTTATCATTGATTTTATTGATTAATTCGTATTCTGAGGATAAGTCTTTTGATATTTCCTTTTTAATATTTTCTTCTAATAAGTTCGGATGGTTTATTGCTTCTGTTATTAATTTGGAGCATGTTTCATTCTCTGAATTTAAAATGCGGAATTTGCATAGTGATATTAAAAAGGTATATGCATTTGATTTTTTAGTTGCTTCGACGTATGATTGGCAATTTATTGATTGATATCCAATCATGTTTATTTTTATTCTATGTGGAATTTTTGCGATTGTATTTTTTGTTCCGGATTCGTAAAGTACTCTTGAAGTATTTGGAGTATTTTGGCAGGCGGTTTCATCTAAAATAACTAAAAATTCATGTTGCAGATCTATGTTTTCTAAGTTTTTTTTAAGTGTTCTTCCGCATCTTCTGGACGAGTTGAGTATTTTATGAAGGGTTTTCCATAATTTAAATCAAGTTTTTTGCGAACAATTGTCCAAACGGTTTTATAATCATGATTCACGCCAAAAGTGTCTTTAATTATTCTTTGAACATCATCAATTGAATATGATTCCTCACCAGATGTTATTATTTCTCTTAATTCTGCTAATTGTTCGTTTGTTAATTTAGCTTTTCGCCCACAATTGTGATAATTAGAATATAATCCTTCTAATCCTTTTTCATTGTAATTTTTCACCCAACGTTCACCAGTTTTTCTGCTTGTATGAACATAATCAGAAGCTTTAGAAATCGTTTCACCCTGATATACCATACTTATGACTAGTAATTTTCGATACATGTCATAAGAATCCTTGTACTCTTTCATTACGGATTTTATTTCATCCAATTCAAGATGGTCCGCAATTTTTTTATTTCGTTCATCCATGAATATAACTTTGTCAGTCATATGGTATAAACTTTTCGAGAAAAACTATAATTCTTCCTATTAATATTTATAAAACAATAGACTTCAGAATTTTGTTCAATAAATATGATTTATTTTATACTAATTTAAAAATACTTAAATGTGTACAAAACATAAGATAAATTGTTAAACGATTCATCTTTACAATATAATTTATACATTATCCTAATTAAGTATTGATATTTTAATTTTATTTAACATGTGAAGTGATGGCAGAAATTATTTGATTTTAAATGTTTTTTATCAGCATATTGATATGAATTGAGAATTTTGATTTATAAACACATAGATAGCATTAACTAGAAAATCTACCGCAGTATGATGTAGAATTATTACCGTTATATCCTAACGAGCTTATTAACCACCATCAGTTCCAGATTAGTTATAACACACATCAATCAGCACGAAATAGTTCTTTTAGAATTGACGAAAGTGATATTTTAAGAATAATAAAAAAAGAGTTGAGAAATTAATCTCAACTTAAAACAGTGATTTTGTTTGCAATATTACATCCATCGTAACTGGAAGTAATTATGTATTCTCCAGGCATTAGATTTATGTTTAACTTAGCATTACCGGAACTGTCGGTTGAGCGATAGTAGAATACACCGTTAATGTTAAAGAGTACCTTTTGGTCATAATACGGGTTTCCTTCACCGTCAACCAAATTAGCAACGAACTGATCTGAACTTTCGTATTCCTTGACCATATCATTTGCAGACAATACATGTAACACTTTAATTTTGTTTGATACACTGCATCCGGCATAAGTTGCAGTGATAATGTATTCACCAGGTTCTAAATTAATATTCAACTTAGCAATACCGGATTCATTAGTTGTTCTGGTATAGAATACTCCATTAATGTTGAATGTTACGTTTTCGCCTGCACCTACAGCGTTACCGTCTTCACCGATGAGTTTTACTGTGTATTGTGAAGCGTTTCTGTAATATTTGGTCAAGTCATAGTTTTCAATGATTCTTGAAATAACTGTTATGTTATTTGAAGACATTTCACCTGTTTGGAGATTCATTGCAGTGATTATGTATTCGCCCTGTTCAAGGTTGATGTTTAGTTTTGCTAAACCCTCACTACCTCTTACATAACGGTCATAAAATACTCCGTGGATGTTAAATCTGACCATTGTACCGTCAGGCAAGTAATTGCCCTCACTATCCCTGAATGTGGCATAGTATTGGCTTTCATTTCTAAATACTTTTACCAAATCAGTACCGTTAACAGTAGTTAAAATGCTAACAGTGGAATTAATTGTTTCATTATCAACGCAGACACCTACATTGTAAACGCCCGCATTTAAATTAAGAGCAAGACTGCATGTTCCGTTTTCATTGGTCGTTCTGTAATATGCAACATCATTAATAGTTATTTCCACTGATTTGTTTACTAAAGCATTGCCTTTAGCGTCTGTTACGTTTACAACAAATCTTTCAGGTCCCATATAGTATTTGCATACATCAGGAGCTGAGATAATGACTGATTTATCTTCATTAACAATTAAATTGATATCTTCAGTTACTGGACTGTATTTTTCATCACCTGAGTAAGTTACAGGAATTGTGTAGTTACCGGCAGCCAAATCAGGGATAATTAGTGTAGCAGTACCATTTTCTACAAGAGCGACATATGTTTCACCCGCAACAGTAGCAGTTACATTACCCGTTGCATCGACAGGTAAAGTTACAGTAACGGTAGCATTCTCTCCTTCGGTAATTGCCGGAGCATCGATTTTGATTTCTGCAGTAATTTTAGAAACAGTTACCGCAATAGTCTTATTTTCAGCAGCAGTGTAATTGTCATTACCCGTGAAACTGACAGTAATGACAGCATTTCCTTCAGCTAAAGCAATAATCTTACCATTTTCAACTATAGCAACACTTTCATTACTTGACACGTAACTTAACTCGCCTGCACTGACAGGAATTAAAGTAGCGCCTGAAGTAACATTTTCCCCAACATTTAAAGTAACAGTTTCATTTGAAAGCTCAATACTTGAAGGAAGTTTATTTACAGTTACGGTAATTGTAACTGACTCAACATCATGAATACCGTCAAATTTGTTTTTAATAAGTACTTGTGTACTTCCAGCGCTTAAAGGAGTAATAGTACCGTTTTCATCAACAGCAATGACAGATAAATCATCAATTTCATATTCTAATTTAAGACCTTCAGGAACAGTGCTAGCATTAATTTTTGCAGTTTCATTAATATACAAAGTAACATCATCTGCACTGACACTAGCATCCTCTAACTGAACAGAAACCGTGATATTTTTATTTTTAGCTGGAGCATAGATATCATTACCATTAAATGAAACTGTGATTGTTGCATATCCTTTTGATTTAGCAAAGATTATGCCATTTTCAACAAATGCAACGCTTTCATTACTTGATACATATGTTAACTCTCCGGCTTCACCAGGAATCAGAAGAGCACCAGAAGAAACATTATCACCCACAAATAGGGCTATTGTATGGTCTTCAATGTCAATACTTGTTGTTATTTTATTTACTGTTACAGCAATAGTGGTTGAATTAACGA
>JAFRFB010000141.1 GCA_017434555.1 Methanobrevibacter sp.
AATGGTATTTTCTCCATTTTTGAGATATATTATGTCTGTGTAGTTGTTTATTTGGAGTATCGCTTCTCCTGCTACTTCTCCTTTTGGTGATAGTGTTATGTTTAGTATTTCTGTTTCGCCTGCGTTGATGTCTGTTGCATTAATTGTTAGGTTTGTTTGGAATTTATTTACTTTGAATATGGCGTTTGCGCTTGATGATTCGTAGTATCTATTTTCCCATAGTTCTAGGGTTAGGTTGTATTGGCCTGCTGCATAGTTTTTTAGTTTTAGTTCTGTTCCGTTTCTTACATATACTGTTTTTCTTGTTGTTTGGTTGTTTTCGTCAGTAATGTAGAGGTATGCTTGTGTTGAGACTTTTTCTGGTGATAATGTGACTTTTAATAGTCCAATTTCTCCGTAGTTGATTTCGTTTATTGTGATGTTCATTTTTGTTGGTTGTTTGTGGACTGTGTAATTGTGGTGGTAGTATGATTTAAAGTAGTCTTCGTCTCCTTCATATTTGATTATTAGGTCGTATGTTTTTGGTATTAGTTCTGGTATTGTTATTTCGGCTTTTGTATCTTTGATATTTGTGGTGTATTTCTTTTCATCTATTATTACTGAGACTTTTCCAGTTGGTTGGTGTGTTAAGTTTCCGGTTATGGTCATGTAGAATGTTGCATTATCTGGGTAGGTTATTTCTTCTGCTTTTACATTCATTTGTGAGTAATTTTTACCTATGTCTACTGTGATTTGTTGGATGCAGTATCCTATTCTTGCGGTGATTTCGTATGATCCTTTGGTGTTTGTTTTGTTGAATTCTATTGTTGCTTTTCCGTTTATCATTGGGGTGTATATTGTTTGTTTTTCATTGTTTCCGGTAATTGTGTATTCTACTGTTATGTTTGGGAGTAATTCGTAGTGTTCGTAGTATTTTCCGTTGTCTAGTTTTAGTGTTGTTGTGATATTTGTTTTTTCTCCGATTTGGAGTGGTATGTATTCTTCTTCAAAATCAAATATGAAGTAATGTCCTACATTAGCTGTTGAGAAATTGTTGCATGGATCTTTGTTCGTATCAAAATAGTTGTTGCTGATTTCTGTTTTTCCTTCCTCATTCATTATGAATATGATGATATTTCTTGTTTCTTCTCCCCACCTATTTATTTTTGTTGTTGTGTTTGTGTTTATGAATAAGTTATGGGTTATTTTTATTTCTCCATTGTTGTAGATACCATAGGTTCCTGATCCGCTATCTGCAACATAATTTTTAAAGTCGAGGATATTTCTTTCAATCAACATAGTTCCTTCGTTTGCTATTGTTCCGAAATATGATCTAGGATAACTTCCTCCTAATCCAATACTTGTGTCTATAAAGGAAGAATTGTATATTATTGCATTTCCATCTTCTTTATTATTTATTATTCCGAATGAACTAGAACATTTCTCGAAAAGTATTGAATTAATGTTTAAAGTTCCTTCGTTTAATATAGCTCCTCCTTCATTGGAATTACTATTGCTTATTGATGATTGGGAAATGTTTAACTCACCTTTGTTGTATATTGATCCTCCTATTGCTCGATCAGCAGATGTTTTGTTAATTCTTGTATTTTCTATATTTAACTTACCAGAATTGTAAATTACTCCTCCATAGATGTTATAGGTATAAGATACACTAAGGGAAGTATTGTTAAAGTAAGAATTGTTAATGCTCATTTCGCCTTCGTTTACTATTGCTCCTCCAATTTCATTTGTTTTTATATTATTTGTGATTATTTTATTGAGTGTTGCATTGCCTGAATTATATATCGCTCCAGCAGATGTGGCACTTAATCCTTTAAATGAACTTTCTTCAATATGCAATGTTCCTTCATTGTTAATTGCACTGGCTTTTGTTAAAAAGCTTGTTGCTGGTACACCATGTACTCCGTATGCTTCATATGGATTATAAATATAAAATAATATGTAGTTTGAAGCTGAAAGAGGTGAACCTATTCCTTTTTTTCCGACCCATGTAATGTTTTCAATATGGCAATTTAAGATATTCATTTCACCTAAATTATCTATTAATCCTGTAAGGGTAGTGGGATCAAAGGTTTTGATGTATGATGAAATCAATTCAGTGTTGTTGAGTTTTTTAGGATAAGATGTTGTTTTCAGTATAGGTAATTCAATATTTGTATTTGTGATATTTGTATTTTTAAGAGTTATATTTCCATTATTGTGGATTATTTTTGTGGATACGTTATTAAAAATATTATTTTTCATTTTTAAAAATGAATTTTTTAAATTATAAATTAAATAACTTGAATTTACCGTTTGATTGTCTAATTCAATATATCTTGGCAATTTTATATTTTCATATGTTGTGTTTTCAAGTTCAATTGTATTCTGATTATAAATTAAAGTAAATGTATTGTCATTCATATTCATTTTGTTGAATGTTTTTATTCCATCAATGTCCTTAAATGTTGAGTTGATTATTTTAAGATTTCCAGTGTTATTAATAATTTTTCCATTGGTTTGTGTGAAAATACAGTTTTCTAATATGCAATTTACATTTTTAATATTTAACATGTAATCTGAAGCATTTTTAAAAGTAATATTGGTTAATTTTACATTGGATGCGATTTCAAATATTTCTGAATTTTCCAAAGCATCGATTGTTACATTATTTCCAATTATTGAAATGTTTTTAGTGATATTTATTTTTGAGTTAATATAAAAGTTAGTGTTATTTAAAATGATTGTTCCATTTTCTTCTACTAATTCAAGTGCCTTATTCAAAGATTCGGCATTGTTTAACCATGAGGAATTGGAAGTATATATTTTATTATTATTTAAAATTCTAATGGAGTTTTCATTTAAATTAGTTATTGGAATTTTTGTCAATCCGTGGAATACAAGAGTATTTGATGAAAAACTACATAATATTAATCTTAATTCTGTAGTGTTGTCTTGTAATTTGTATTTAAATGAGGTTGTAAATGCATAGTTTGGTTTTAAGTTAGCCCATGAAGAATCTTCGGGGCTTATAGGATAATCCGTATTTGAAACGGAGTTTTCTGGTATTATTCCAATAATTTTATCATTTGCCTGTACTCTTATAGGGTATCTTTCTAAAGTAAAAATATTACTGCAGATTGTTCCATTAAATTCTACATTAATTGTCACGTAATTGTTTGAATCAATATCTTCTGCACTAATATTAAATTCTTTTATTACTAGTACTGGTTCGTGATGGGGCCCATGATATACTCCGGTAATAGGATAGTTTATGGAGGGATCTTTAGTATAATCATAGTAACTATCATTATATTCATTATATTCGTAATCACCCTCAAAATAACTGTTTCCAGTACCAGAAGGGTAGTCGCCAATAATTTCATATTGAATATCTTCAGTATTGGTAATTTCTAGTAGAAAATCAGAATTATCAATACTTGTGTCGGTGTTTATTTCACTCGCATATGATGGTGATAAAAATATCATCAATGTCAGAGCAATAATTAATATAAACATTGTTTTTTTTCTTAAAATCATTTTTTCAACTCAAATCCTTTTTCTTAATTGTTTTAATTTATATCAAATATAGTTTAAATAATTTATTATGGTTCTGAAAATTAAAAGTTGATGGTGATGGCTGTTTAGTGTTTATTCCTTGACTTGGACATTGTTTGCTATATTTAGTCCGTTGAAGGTGGTGGTTATTATGTATTTTCCAGGCATTAGGTTGATGTTTAGTTTTGCAATTCCGTCTGTGTTTGTGGTTCTTGTGTAGAATACTCCGTTGATGTTGAATGTTATTTTTTCGTTTGTTTTTGGGTTTCCTTGTCCGTTGAGTAGTGTTGCTTCGAATGCTTGTGTTGTTCCGTAT
>JAFRFB010000053.1 GCA_017434555.1 Methanobrevibacter sp.
TTTCTTTTAATGTTTTTACTTTATTAAAAAACAATAATTGATGCTCAGAATAATCTATATCTTTTCCATTTATTATTACATTTTTTATTTCTTCAATCTTTTCTTGTTTATAACAATTCGCATAATAAATTTCTAATACTTGCCAACCTTCAGAAATTAAATAGTCATGTCTATTTTGATAATATAGTGTTAAAGTTCCATCATTTTTATAATGTTGATTACCATTTACTTCAACTGCAATTTTCTTATCTAAGAAAGCAATATCAATCGAATAATTATGTTTCCATCTTACATCAGAATATTCTTCAACAAAATTAAATTCAGCCTGTTTTAAGTTTTCTTTTAATGTTTCACATGGTTTCGAAATAAATTTAGTTCCTCTTTTCCATGGATGTTCATCCGGATGTTCTTTTAGATATTGTTTTCTTTTTTCTGAAATCAGTTTCTTTTCTTCTTCAGTATGTGTATGTCCTCTTCTTTTTTTCGTACAAATTTTAAAATGTTTTCGTATATTTGTCATTATTTGTCCACAATATGGACATTCTTGGTTTCTTTTACGTATCATATAAATCCTTATTATAAAAAGTACACCAGGTGGGCTTCGAACCCACATTTGCAACTCCAGTTACGGCTAACGGATTAGAAGTCCGACCCGGTTACTGGTGTATAATATTTATAATTCGAACCTATAACTTTACGTAAGTCTTATGCTTTATTTAACTTCTTATATAAAAAAATTCCAGTATGTTGTATACTGGAACCTCAAAAAGTTAAACAAATAACATACGAGAGACTAGTATACAAACCCAAACCAAGGTTTTCTTATACCTTGTATTTGTTTTCTGGTTTGTCTTCTAATCATCTTCATATTTTTATTTATATTTTTTTATTTCCGTTTTTCGCTAAATTGGTGGCCGCGGGAAGTATGTCCATAGTAAATTGTTAAGATTTAAATAGGAACTTCGTTTGCAGCCTTATTTTCTACACACTCAAATATAGTAAACTTTGGGGTGATTGTAAACCCCTAGGAATGAATTATTTATCTTCTTCCCAGTGAGAGTCAATCACCACATTGTTCTTAGATGGATCATAGACACTAAAGTAGTAGCCATGTTCCAATGCGTCCATAGCTACCAGTTCATTTGCCTGTTCCTGACACATATCCTGCAGGTTATCCATCAATTCACCGAAACCCGTGTTTTCAGAGGTTTCATCAGTATCAATGGTAATCACCAACTTTCTACGCATCTTTCACTCCTTATTGTCTGACACCACAGAGCATAGCGAGCTGCACAATAGCATCAGCGATTTGCTGTTCAGTGAACTGAGACAGATCGGGCATTCCAGGCTGTGCAGGTGTCGCAGGATGAGCAACAGTTTCAGCAACACTGACAGTTGTTTCTTCTACAGGTGCAGTAGGTGTTTCCACTGCAGGTGCCGCTTCAACTGCAGGTGCTTCGGCTACAGGTGCTTCAGGAGCAGTAGCAGGTGCTTCTTCAACCATCTGGAATTCTACTGCGCAGGCATCACCTTCTTCCTGCAGAGACAGAGAATACTGTTCCGCAATTTCACGGATATTTTCGTCGATCTGATGCAGACGACGGTTATACTGGCCGATTGCCATCGAGATACCAGCACACGGGATAATCGATTCCGACTGCAGAATTCGAATGGCCTGACGGACCTTACGCTGTTCAACCAGCAACAGTTCACGGGCGTTGATTGCTTCTTCTTGAGTCATTTTACTTCCTTTAGGCTACAATAGCCCTGATATATGCCTTGGTCAACTCGGCCGTGGCTTCTGGATGATTTTTAAGCTGAGACATGGGAATCTTGTGCTTGAAACAGTAGTTTGCTTTCACAGATTCCATAAGTTCTACTTGTTCTCTTGTGTTCATACTTTTTAACCTCTAATTTATGTCTATAATATAGTTAAAAATTGAACCAATGTAAATAACTAGAATACGATTTCATTTAATCAGACAACCGTCATGTAATCAGAGATTTCATCAAATGAACGGATAGTCTTAGGCCATTCCTTTACCCTTCGCTTCCAAACCTCTGGGTCACAACCATCAAAGTCATCACTATTTAAAATAGTTAAATAATTTAACATGTTGACCAGATTCAAATCAAGTACAGTCCTATCATTTTCCGGAAACATATTATATAACCTGGCGTACTTCAAAGATCTATACCCTGCTTCATATTCAAAGTCAATGGTAAAATCCTGGTGATGCGCGCCGGTTTTGGTCATTAACTTTTTGGGTCTGTCTTTAATAGTAGGTGCCATGAAGTTTCCATGATCTTTAATTAGATGAAGATAATGGGATGCTTCATGCAGGAATAGGGCAAAACTGTGGTCGTCAACGAATCTGATACTACCCTTGGTTTCTGTGCCAGAACCTTCAAGTTTAATTTCTGCAGAATCTTCAGGCATATATATCCTGTCTACTTGCAGTGACTGTCTTTGGAAATAAGCAGCAGCCTTCTTAGGTTTTTCGTCAAATTGAATAAATGCAATTAACTGTTGTGACATGAAATCCTGCAGATCATGCCAAAAACGAGTACGCCCTGGAGCGTACTCGCTATCATCAACCAACACGATGTTCTTAATAAATGTTTCTGTTAAAACGGTTTTCATATCCTTTTTAGAGAACCAGATCACCACTAAAATCAAATTCCTGCGTCATAATTTCAGCAGAATTCTTAGCCATAGCATTCAGATACGTGGTAACTGGAATTGTCGTATATTCCTTGTAGACCTGACACTTCGAGAAATCGACTCGAATGCCACTGTCAATAAACGCTTTGACACGACGTCTGAACTTGCTTAAATCAGTAATCTTGTTGAGCTGCAGAATAGCTTTCTTAGAGCGTCTGTCTTCCACAACCGGATCCGTTGCATTACCCGGGAGGTCACAGATAATCTTTTCGACTCTCTCCATATCTTTCGAATCGGGGGTTGCAGCCTTAACTGCGTTAATAAATTCAATTTCTTGTCGTGTCATTTTTAATACTCCTTGTTGGTTAACGATTATAATATAGTTAATTCTTTCTAGGTTGTAATCATTCTTAACTAAATTATATCTATTCAGTTACTCAGGGAAATAGTTATTGACAACTGTTGCAAATTCATGCAACGCTCTTTCGGTCATCAACTTAACAGGGATATTTTCGTAGCCACCCATGAGCAGTACTTTTCTACGGCCAATCTGAGCATTTCGAATCAGACCAGTCCTCACTGCAGCATTATGGTACATTCTATCAGACAACGAGTTAGAACCAGTCGAATAGATATATTCGTTCGGTGCATCAAGACTCATTGCTTGAATACCAAATGCGGGTTGACAGATTTCAGAAATTTGTGCAAACGTGACCAAGTGTGACGTATCAGTCTCCATCAGTTTACACACCATTCTGGTCTGGATTTCTTCACAGATATTCTTCAAATCACCATTACCATACATCTTCATGCAGATAATGCTATCTTCCGCATCAAGCGGATCTAACGTAATGATATTGCCTTTATTGACAATAATTCGTTTGCTTTCATCCAATCCGGTATATAAACTAGCGGTACCATCGCCATTATACTTAGCACGCCAAACTTCGGCTTCGCTACTATTTGTACCAACTGTTACTTTTACCTTAATCATATTCTTAATATAGTTAATTTTTGTTTATGTGTAAATACCTTCTGACATAACCATTTTTATTCAGATAACCCTGTTGATGAATTGTTAATAGATTGTTTACAAGAATGTTAATAAGTTGTTTAAACTGTTAACACTCTGTAATTTCCCTTAATGCTTTTTCAGTTCGCTCATCGTCGAAATATGCTTTCAATAATGCATAATTCTCATTCTTAATAGAATCCTTAATAATTTTTAAAAACTTAATAAGTGATTCAACATCTAAAAACGTTTTTTCTTGAAAAAACATTTCTTCGGCAACTACAGATTCTTCAATAATTAAATCATAATACTTAATTAATTCCGGATATTTGCTTCTAATATTAGCTTTATTAAGTCTAGTTTTACTAGGAAATGAAATTAAATGAGAACTGTTACAGAATGTTGCATTGGGCTTACCATTCTGACCGATCTTTAACTGAATTCTAATGTTAATTCCAAAATTATCTCTTTTAGACTGAAATGGAAAATCTACGTATAACCAGCTACCATTACAAAGTTGCGGTGTAAAATCACCTTCTGATATATTATCATTTAATGCATTTATCCATGATTCATATAACAGATAACCCGACTTAATATCTTCATATTCCTTAATGGTTTTATTAAGCTCAGTATTAACGCATTCCACTAACTCCTTAAACTTTTCACACGCCATACTTAACACAATATAAAAAACCCACTCACTTTCGTAAGCGGGTAAAAGGAAAAAACTTTTTTACAGATACCTTACATCATCCCAGGCATTCCCATAGGCATTGGAGGCAATGCTGGTTTTTCTTCCTTCTTTTCAACGATGACACAATTGGTTGTAAGAATCATCGATGCGATAGAAGATGCATTCTTCAATGCATTCTTGGTAACCTTAACTGGGTCAATGATTCCGTTTTCCACGAGATCATAGAACTTATCAGCGCGGGCATCGTAACCCTGGTTCCCAGAAAGTTCCTTGACCTTACTGAGGATAACAGAAGGTTCCTTACCTGCATTCGCAACGATCTGACGTAACGGTTCTTCAATGGCGCGGAAAACAATCTTACCACCAGTAAGCTGATCCTCGTTATCGTACTTAACGGAATCCTTAATCATTTCTGCAGCGCGGACCAATGCGGTACCACCACCTGCAACAATACCTTCCTCAACAGCAGCCTTAGTTGCATGGAGAGCATCGTCAACACGATCCTTCTTTTCATTCATCTCAACTTCCGTTGCAGCGCCAACCTTAATAACACCTACACCACCTGCAAGCTTAGCAATTCTTTCCTGGAGCTTTTCCTTCTCGTATGCGGATTCAGTTTCACTTAACTGATTCTTAAGCTGGAGAACTAATGCTTCAATGTCTTCCTTCTTACCAGCGCCTTCAATGATGGTAGTAGAATCCTTGGTGATCTTAACACTTTTTGCCGTACCCATGCACATTGGATCTGCATCGGAAAGCTTAATACCAAGTTCATCGCTAATCAATTCACCATTAACAACAGTAGCAATGTCCTTAAGG
Organism: Methanobrevibacter sp.; assembly: GCA_017434555.1. GTDB lineage: Archaea > Methanobacteriota > Methanobacteria > Methanobacteriales > Methanobacteriaceae > Methanocatella. The sequence continues at coordinate 5,194 of JAFRFB010000053.1, forward strand.
TTATTGGTTCTGGAGTCACCATAACCCGGTGCCTTAACTGCACAGACCTTAATAGCACCGCGCATCTTATTGATGACGAGTGTACTTAATGCTTCCGAATCAACGTCTTCAGCGATAATGAGGATCGGGCGACCATTTGCATTAGCGTATTCCAGGTGCGGAAGAATGTCCTGCAACGTGGAGATCTTATGGTTATAAAGGAGAATCAATGGGTTATCGAGTACTGTTTCCATCTTCTCTGGATTAGTAACGAAGTATGGAGAAAGATAACCATTACCAAACTGCATACCTTCAACGACATCAAGCGTGGTATCAGCGGTTCTAGATTCCTCAACGGTAATGACACCATCCTGGCCAACCTTATCCATTGCGTTAGCGATCATCTCACCAATTTCCGTATCACCATTGGCAGAAATGGTACCGACCTGTGCGACAGCTTCAGTGGTTGTTACCTTAATTGAAATCTCATCAAGCTTCTTGACAATAGCAGCAACGGTTTTATCAATACCGTTTTTAATTTCCATTGGATTAGCGCCAGCAGCGACGTTCTTCAATCCTTCACGTGCAATAGCTCTACTAAGACAAACGCTTGATGTTGTTCCATCACCAGCGACATCATTTGTTTTTGATGCTGCTGCTACTGCCATTTGTGCACCTTTATCAACAAAAGGGTCTTCAATACTAACATCTTTTGCAACCGATACGCCATCTTTGGTAACTACACCTGTTGATAACATCACATTTCTACCAGATGGACCTAATGTACTACATACTGCATCAGCTAATATGTTAATACCTTCCATTAATTTAACTCTAGCGTTTTCATTAAATAATATTTCTTTTGCCATAATTTCTTATTCCTTTTATAAAATTCAATAACAAATATAGTTAATTTTAATAATTATTTTTAAATAATAATTTATTTTCTATAATTTCTTTAATTCTTAATTTTTCATATTCATTATTATTAATCCAATCATATTCTTTAACTCTAACTAATTGGATATTTAAATTTTCACATAATATATCTTTTTCTTTATCTCTAACCCAATTATTTTTTAATCGTTGTTGTTCATTTAAATTAGTTATATTATAAAATCTAGGATCTGCGTGCCAATATGTACCGTCATATTCAAATGCAAGCATTATATCTGGTAAATATATATCTAATTCGCGTCCTTTTAAAATATCTCTATTATTCCTTATAATATTTCCAATATAAATAGAATTAATATAATTATATAATTCTATTTCACCTTTACTTATCATTATACCCGATTTACCATATCGTTCTAATATAGTTTTATTAATTTTATCTTGACATTCTTGTGTTTTTGCATAATTATCAACGCCATATCGCTTTATACATGTTTCTTTTGCTTTTTCATGATTAATAAAATAAGGATTTCCATATTTTATTAGTTTTGTTTCTTTTGATTTATTTTTAAATTCTTCTGATTGAAATATATAATCAGAACCATATTTTTTAATATTTGTATTTTTTATTTTTTCTTTTATTTCATTTGATTTAGCAACATTATTAACACCATATTTTATTAAACATGTATGTTTTTTCTTTTCTTGTATATTATTTTGATTGAATGCAATACTACAAGAACATGAATTACATAAAAATTCATCATTAATTGATTCTAAATTTTTTATTGATATATTACCACATTGTTTACATTTAAATTTAAATTTTAATCTTCTATATTTGTAATGTGGTTTTAATGAATTATAATAATTTAAATCATTATTATCATTTATAAATAATATATTATTGGACATAATAATCTCCACTTATTGTGTTCATGGAGATAAGAAGTAGGATTCTTATCTCTTTTATTATTTATAAAAACATTAAAAACTCATGTATTAAACATGAGTTTTAATTAAATATATAAAGGAAATGATAATAATTATCGTTTCATAGCTTCAGCTTTAATTTGTTTTTTTGCCAATTCTATTTTTTGTCTTAATTTTGCCCTAACAGCAGTCATTATTCCTTCTTCAAGCAAATCGTATCTGGAGTTCCAGAGCTTACCGATGATGTAATCGGACTTTTCACTTAAATATTGGCCTTTCTTAGAGAACTTATTAAATGCTTCGGACTTGGTTTCGTCAGCTGGAGCTTCTTCTTCCTCACTAGAAGATTCTTCACCACCTTCGCTGGATTCACCTTCGGAAGATTCACCTTCGCTGGATTCGCCACCCTCAGAAGATTCACCTTCACTAGAAGATTCTTCACCGCCTTCAGAAGATTCGCTTTCTTCAGTGCTTTCGTCACCGAAATCATCGGTAGATTCTTCGCTACCAAAGTCATCACCACCGAAATCATCAGTAGATTCAGCTTCACCTTCACTGGATTCGCCACCTTCTTCCTTATCGCTATTGAGGTTATCAACCTTATCAGTTAAGGTCTGGATAGCAGTGGTAAGTGTTGCAAGGATGTCCTTAAGCTCGGAGGTACCTTCAGCTTCATCCTTTGTACCATCTTCTTCCTTCTTGTCGTCGCCTTCCTGGAAGTCCTCGGTGTTCTCAGCCTTATCTTCCCCTTCAGAATCGTCATCGTCATCCGGGAAGTTATCTTCACCAAATGATTCTTCGTCACCACCTTCAGATGGTTCTTCGGAAATATCGATGTCGTCAGACGGTTCTTCTACAGAAGCATCGACTTCTTCATTGTTTTCTTCCTTTGTTTCTTCCTGACCGGTAGTATCGTCAGCTGTTACTGGCTTCTCTTCTTCCCCGTCAAGGAAACCTTCGTTAAGCTTGTGGCTCTTCTTCCACTTCTTGAATTGGATATCTTCTTTATTTTTCATAATTCTATTTTTCCTTTATATATCTTTATTATTTATAAAAATATTTTTTGAGCTCTTTTTTAGAGTGTATTTTTATAAATTTGATACTCCGGAGAGGTTAAAAGCTCATCAAATTTCTTACTGGTGTTAATTGCCTTAATGAAATTGGTCTCTTCATTGCATATGACAGACTTAAAATCGGCCATATAGTTATCAAACGTAGCTTTATAGTTCTTGGAAAGCATAAAGACATCCATAACAGATGCCGGGCGGAATGCACCCTTCAAAACCTTAATGGTTTTGGCATCCAGGTTATCCTTAATGAACTTTTCCGTTACGCTGATGACGTTCTTAATGATCTCATCCTTCTTGATGACATCAATTTCACCGTTAAGTACCTTAGGGATTACCAAGGTATAGATTAATGGATTGTTTTCCATAGAGCTGAACTCTGAGGACTCGTTTACCATGTATTCTTTAAGATTCTGCATGATTTATTACCTTTTCTTCTGATTTTCCTTAAATTCTTTATACTGAACAGCTATTTCTGCAATAGATACAGCAATTTGCTGAAGAGTACCTTTAATTTCCTTAATATCCTGTTTGATGCCACTGTTTTCCTGTACAAGGAATTCAATGTCCTTTTGCATCAAAAGCTTTTGGTTATTAAGGCTATCAATGTCTTCCTTAAGTTTCGATATAGTATCGTCTCTGGTTGCAGCCGTATTCTTTCTCTGTAAAAACACAATCAAATATACGATCACCCCAGAAAGGATAGCGGTTGCGTTACCTGACTGAAATGCTGTTGTTAATAAGTCTTCCATAAATAAGTTCTCCTTTTAAATTATTTATGACCTTAATTTTCTTCCCAATAAAAGAATTTCTCGGGGTAACTCTTAGAGTATTCCAATGAAACCGGACCCTCTTGCCATGCAGCAGAAAGGTCTTCCCAGTGCCATTCACCGCTCAAATGATTAAGGATCCATTCAATAAGCTTCCTGTTTTCCGTTGTATTAGAGAAGTTTCTAGCTACACCCTTGTTTATAGCGTCAAGATCATCATATACACCGTCAATAACCTTTCCGTTTACCAATGGGTACTCATAACCACTGGTTGCCATTTGAACGATAGTCATTGCCTTTACCAGGTCCTTAGAGACACGTAATGGTCTTTCAAAGGAACCTACACCGACAATGGTACCACCGTAATCCCCATATGCACCAGCCTCTCTAGCAGCCTTTTCCGAATCAGTCCAGATCTTAAGCTTACCCTTTTCATCATAGTATGCAGAAACTGCACTTAAATCAGCCTTTTCATTGGCATAGTCATACAATGCAGAAAGGTTCTCATAAATGTTAGGTACATATGCAGCGGAATTCCATACTGCGGAATTAGCTGAGGTAACGTAATAAGCGTCACGCACTGCGCTGTAATCATACATGTCATCCAATGCAGAGAATGCAGCAGATAATGCCGATGGGTCAAACGCGGTTAAGCCGCTAAGACCGGAATAACTGTTCCATAAGTCAACATCCGCGCTGGTTACACAGACACACGGGTTATCATATGGTTCACAACAATCCTGCCACCATGGTTGTACATTGGCAGGTTCACTATCGTTCCAGCGATGGAAACGCGTACGTGGCCAATCAGCGTACGGTACGTTAGGCCAATCCGGAAAATGTGGGATATGACTTGGGTCTTCCCAGTGTGGCGGCATTGGTGGATTATTCTTGTTATTCATCATATATTATTTATAATAGTAAAAAACTCTCAGATTTTGAGAGCTCTTTACCTTAAAAATAACTAAAAATTACAGATATTTAGCTGCCTGGCGTTCAGACCAAGAGTACCCGGCATACGGATCCTCTTTCTGGGTTTGCTTTGGCGGAATGTCCTGCTTCGGCGCTGGGGTTGGCGTAGTACGTTGCGGATTAGGGTTAGTATCAGGCGGAATTACCTGGTACCCGGCATCTTTTGCTACTTGCATAGCCATTTCCGTTGGATCCATCTTACGTACATTATATCCATTAGCCTGAGCAATATTCTTTGCCTGTTCTATACGATCAGTCGGTAAGTTAACGCTATAACCAGCTTCCTTAGCGACGCGCTTGGCTTGTAATATCTCTTCAACACTGTATTCACTCATTTTTGAACCTCTTATATATTTGATTTGAAATCTTTTTATTTATATCACTTGTTCGTTATATCTGATAGCACCCTCTGGATTATGCTTCCAATCATTGATGAATTCATATAACGATCTACATTCTGCAATCATGCGCTGGTTCTCTTCACCTTCTGCATTGGTTGCAATACGATAAGCAGCATCGGTAACAGGTATAATCTCATTATTCCATAACATAGCATCATTATCTACTGGTGCGGAGACCATAAAGTCAATGGTCTTTGGTGTAGACAATGATGGTAAATAACTATCAAGCTTGACATAATTACACCCATCCTTGACATATACTGATCCAGACTGGTCAATATAAGTACCATCCATTAACTCCTTAAACGTGATGTCATCATCCGGTTTATAACCTTTCCATGCCTGTATGAAGGATTCCTTCGTTAACTCGAACTTCTGTACGATGTGGTTATTATGCCAGCGTCCTTCCTTGATATCATCATAAGACATACCACCAGGGAAAATGTTTTTAGATAAGTTATAAGCTGCATTAGCCTTCTTCAGTTTACCCGGGTCAACACATTTAGCATATGCTGCATCAATCTCTTGCTTCAAATTACTGATCTGATTCTTGGTACCATCTAAGCTACCGTAGACAGAGTTCTTAAACTCGGTAGACAAATCGTACCCGGATCCTTTCTTCTCAATCTTAAATACGGAAAGGGCTTCAGCGTAATAGTTCTGCGCTGTGGCGATCTCAGAACAAGAATAGCTGTCATCAAATGCACAGGTAAAGAATGACATTAACGTATCGAGGTAATCAAACAAACCCCAGTCAATTAACATGTTAAGGTATTCATCGATCAACAATCTTAAGCGCTTGTAGTTACGTTCAATGAATCGAAGATACTCATCCATTAATGATGCACACATTTCAAATAGCTTCTTTATGTATGAGATGCCAAACTCGATCGTGAACCCAGCATCACAGACCGTTTGCTGGAAAGCGCTAAAGTCCGTGATAGACTGGCTGATAAGATCCATTACATCCAGCGCTGCTGTACTGCGGCACTTTCTTTCCAATGCACGTCTTATCTTTTGGTTTAACCAGGAATCAGAGTTAAGGAGCTCAGCAAGTAAAGCAGCGCACTTCCATAGCTTGTTACACCAGAAGGTTCTATCTTCCCCAAAAATGGCATTATATAACATGTCAAACAGTTCTTTCTCATACTGTTTCACCAGGTTAATCACCGTTCTCATAGTGGTGTTAATCATGTAGGTAATAGTAGTCATAAGCGTAGAGACTAATGTGTCAATACGTTTTAAAATACCTTTTGCTGCTTGTGTTAATCCTTCAATAGTAGCTTTTACTGCTATAAATGCACCATAAAGGTAAGTACATACTAAACTTGCATATCCCATATGTTCTATTTATAGTCGAAATTTTGGGGAAGTTTTTAAAAGAGTATAAAATCCCTTTACCTGTTATAAGTCATTTATTAACTGTTTGTACCCTAGTTATCTAAGTTTACTTTAGGGATCTGATAAAAGTCATTATTTAAAAGCTTGAAATATTTATCTATGTGCACGTTAAAAGTACCTGCAGAGACATCAAGCCTATCCAGGAACGAATAGGCTTTGACAAACACATAACCTGCTGTCAACTCTCGGGACTTACATATAGGCTTATGGATCGGTCATCCTGTATTCCAGCTACATCCTATACTGCCAATGGCGGCTTTTCTAATGAGATCGCTACTCTCATCGTCGATAATGGGCTTCGGGTATTCGTAATGTCTGCCATCTCCAACATTCCCGGCTGGATCCGTTAGGTGCCTCGGATAATATCCCATATCCTTTAGGAAGACCACTCTGGTTCCAGACTGCTTGCATCGGGCATCTTTCAGCCCCAGTTGCTGTCTATACTATATATAAACTTTTGAAATTCTGACTATTTCAACCAAATTTAATATAGAAACAAATATAAAAAATTAAGGTTATGTATCAAATAACCATAAAATTATTCTGTATTTTCTTGAAATTGTCAAAATATTTACAAAAGTTTACACAAACCATATAATTTTCTATATTTACTCTATATATGTTTGTAGAATTCAAAAAGCTGTCATTTTGCAATATCATGTCCTATGGAGCATCTGGTGCGGAAATAAATTTCCAAACTGGACTTAATACCATCAAGGCAGTTAATGGATCCGGTAAGTCTTCTATCCTAGATGCATTAACATTCGTTCTTTTTGGTAAACCATATCGTGATATAAAATTATCGGAATTAGTTAATACAACTAACGGTAAAGGTCTTGAGGTAACATGTGAGTTTAAGATCGGTACGGACATGTACATGATTCGTCGTGGATTAAAACCTGCTATCTTCGAGATTTATAAAAACGGAAAGGAAATGGACATGTTATCCACCAAGAAGCTTAACCAAGATGAAATTGATAAGCTTTTAGGTATTAACTTAAGACTTTTCAAGAACATCGTAGCAGTGGCTGTTACGAATAACAAACCGTTCTTAAGCTTAGCAATTGGTGATAAACGTGCCTTAATTGAAAACATCTTTAATATTGACGTACTAGGATTAATGTGCAAGGATGTCAAGAAACGGAAAACGGTTAACAACACCGAGCTGGATCTTAAAACAACCGAGCGCCGCGGCATCATCAACTCCATTGAAGATAATGAATCCTATATAGAAAACATGCGACAGTATATAGCATCCTTCAATGAAGTAAAGGACACTAACCTTAAAACAATCCAGGAAAACATTGATAAGTACCAAAAGGAAATTGATAAACGTACCAAAAACCTGGTCATTGCCGAATCAAAGATTAAGGAGCTTACGGAAGAAATAGGTACCATCCCAGATAGATCCGTAGGTGAATCGCTTAACCTGGAAATCGGTAAGGTACAATCCATTATCGATAACATTAATAGTACTCTTTCCAAGCTTAAGAAATCCCGTCTATGTCCTGTATGTAATTCACCATTGGATGAAGGTCATGCAAGGAAGCATATCGAGGGGATGCTCGCGGAAAAGAAGACAATGGAAAAGGAAACCCTCCCGGGCTTAATGGAACAGTACCATGCATACAGTGATACCGTTAAAGTGTACCAGGAAAAGCAATCCTTTATACAAACCATACGTGATAAAGCCCGTACCGAAGAAATAACAAGGTCAACACTGGAGACAGAACTTAATAAAGCTAAACAGAACCTGGAAAAGGAATCTAGCAAGGTCTGTCCAGCATCGGTTGATTCATACGTGGAAAAGCTTAATACGTTACGTACGCAGTGTGAGGAGCTTAATAAAGATATTGATACCTTAACGGAAAAGATCTTAATTGATACACAGCTTATCAAGATCCTGGGTGACGACGGTATTAAGTCCTACTTCTTTAAGAAGCTGGTAAAGGTACTTAATAAGTCCGTTAATGAATACCTTAATAAGTTCGAGTTAAAGAATACGACGATCGAGTTTGATGAGACCATGACGGAAACTATGATGACGAATCTAGTACCGCGTACATACTCCAGTTACTCTTCCGGTGAACGTACTAGAATCGACATGTCAATCCTATTGGCATTCTTCGATATTAGCCGCCAGATCTCTAACTGGTCATGTAACATCCTGTTCATTGACGAGTTACTGGATCAGAACATTGACCAGTCTGGTATTGAGCAGTTTGTCTCCACGTTGTATAACTTAATCCAGCTTAATAAGAAAAAGCTTGGCATATATATCATATCACATAAGCTTAATGAACTTAAGATTCAAATCAGTAGTACAATCGAGATTCGAAAGGTACACGATTACAGTATATTAGAGGTTAAATATGGATAATAACTGGCAACAGATTTCATTACTAGAAGCTAAATTCTTTACTCAGTCTGGTAAGTTCCAGGCAGTACAGGAGATAGACCCATTTGCAATGGAAGAACAAAAATTTCTCTTAAAGGAAAATAATAATATTAGATTTAAATTCAAGATGGTCATGAGTGACCCTGCAAAATACTATATTTATCCTATTGTAGATGGTAATCCAGCTACAGTAGAAAAGCTTAAAGAAGTAGCAGGTATTACGGAGATATAATAGGTTTTGATTATAAAATCATATAAATAAAATAAGATATATGCTGTAACATATATCTTATACAAACACAATAAATTAGGGGTTTATTATGTCTGATAATGTATTTATATGTAAGATATGTGGTAAAGAAGTAAATGGATATTTAGGGCTTTCATCACATATTAGACGAACACATTTATTATCGTCTAAAGAATATTATGATCAATATTTAAAACAACCGCATGAAGGAGAATGTCCTATATGTGGGAAACAAACTAAGTTTTATAGACTAGGTAAAGGTTATTTAAAATATTGTTCAACTAAATGCTTAGCTAATTCTGAAGAGATACGTGAAAAAGCTAAACAAACATGTTTAAAAAATTATGGTGTAGAAAACCCATATCAAGCTGAAGAAATAAAAAATAAAATAAAAGAAACAAATTTAAACAAATACGGTAATGAATATCCGATACGTTTAAATGAGTTTCAAGAAAAAAGCAAAGAAACATGTTTAGTTAAATATGGTGTTTCAAATATATCGCAATCATATGAAATTAATAAGCAGAAAAAATCAAAATATTTTTATAATAATATTTGGTTTGATTCTGGATGGGAATTAGCTTACTATATTTACTTAGTAGATAATAATATTAATTTTATATATCATCCAAATATATCATTTAAATATAATTATAATAATAAAGAACATTTATATTTTCCTGATTTTTTAGTCAATAATGAATTAATTGACATTAAAGGTGATCAATTTTTTGATAAAGATATATTAAATGATAACATTTATAATATTGAACGAAGTAAAGCAAGAAATAAATGTATTGAAGATAATAATATAAAGTTAATTAAAAGAAATGATATTAAACCAATAATTAAATATATAACTAATAAATATGGTTCAAAGTATTTAAAATCATTTAAAAGGAAAAAACAATGAAAGTTGCATTAATTGCAGATTGTCATTTTGGTATAAAAAAATCGGATATTCCATTTATGGAATCACAATTAAGGTTTTATAAAGAACAATTTGTTCCTGAATTAAAACATGCAAATATTAAAGATATTTTTATTTTAGGCGATGTTTTTGATACAAGACAAACAATAAATGTTCAAACAATTAATGTTGTAATTGATTTATTTAAAAATATATTAAAAGATTTTAATATTAGTATTATTGTTGGAAATCATGATATGTATATGACTACAACAACAGATATTAATAGTTTAAAAATATTAGATATATTACCAAATGTAACAGTATATGAAAAACAAACTGTATTAACTATAGATAGTAAAACCATTTTATTACAACCATGGATTACTGATTATAGTACATATATTTTAACAGAACATTATGATTATGCATTTATGCATGCAGATATAATTGGGTTTGATCAAGGCGGTGGTCGTCTTTCCGAATCAGGACTTGTCGCAAAGGAGATCCTTAAGCATGTAGATGCTGTCTACTCAGGTCATTACCATAATGGAATACA
>JAFRFB010000054.1 GCA_017434555.1 Methanobrevibacter sp.
AATTATCTCATAATGTTAAAAAAAATTATGAAGTGATATTTCAAGTGTAAAACTACTCCCGAAATCTCACTAATCCCCTACTTAAATTAGAACCTCTTTACAAAAATCCAATCAAAAAATTGAATTATTGGACGGACTCTTTTTAAGAAATTTTTTTAAAATTTAATAGGTAATGGTTACAGATTAAGTTTAAATCTCTAAATAATCTTTTAATACATCTAAATCTCCAGTTAAATCAATCTTTAATGGAGTTATAGTAGTTTTTTGTGAAACTTTTAATTCATAACCATCAGTTCCTTTTTTATCTGAAGTATAAGGTTCACCACCAATCCAATAATAAGGTTGGCCTCTTGGATCAAGTCTTTTTTCCATTACTGGAATATACATTCTTTTTCCTAATGTTACAACTTCAAATTCTTCGTCAACGGGATTTTCTGGTATATTTACATTTAATAAGTCAATTCCTTCAGGCAATCCTTTTTTCAATACTATTTTAGCCAGTTTATTGAGCATTTTTTGTGCAAATTCGAAATCAACATCATTTTCTCCGCTTTCAAATTTTATTTCATCTTTTGTCACTTCTTGGGAAACGGCAATTGTAGGAATTCCAAAACTGGCTGCTTCAATAGCCGCACCGATTGTTCCTGATGTTGTTAATTCTGCTTGACCTAAATTAAAACCAGTATTTATTCCTGATATCATCAAATCCGGTTTTTCTTCAAGTATTTGGAATAATCCTATTGTCACGGCGTCAGTTGGTGTTCCGCTAACTCCATAAGCCAGACTGCCATCTTTTAAAATTCTTTCTTTTACTCTTAATGGTTCATATAATGTTAATGCATGTCCTATTCCACTTTGTTGTGTTTCAGGTGCCACAATGATGGTTTCACATAAATCTTCGACTGCTTTTTTAGCAGCAAATATTCCTGATGCGGTTACTCCATCATCATTAGATATTAAAGCCTTCATGTATTATTGTTTTGTTTTATACTTATTAAAATTTTTAGATAATAATAAACTTTAATAATAATTTAGTTTATAAGTTATAATATTGAAACACATGTTGGTGGAATTTTGGAAAAACCACAATTGATTAATTTTATAGCTAAAGTATTGGAGGATTCTGGTTTTAAAGTATATAAGAACTTTAAGACTTCACAAAGAGTTATTGACATATATGCTGTATTACCTACTACAATTGGTGATTTTGGTGTAGTTATGGCATGTAATAACTATGATAAGGAGTTTGAAGTTGGAATTGATTTATTAAAAGAAATGGAGGATGCAGCTGAAAGTTTAAAAGCTTCCAAAGTTGCTGTTGTCACATCCGCTTACTTTAATAATCAAGCTACTAATTATGCTTTAAGAAAAAACATTAAATTAGTTGACAGAGACAATTTAACTGAATTGGCTAAAAAATATCAGGATAATTCTCAACAAACTACTTTAGACAGTGATTATTCTGCTGGCGAAGTTTCTTATATTGAGGAAGAATATCCGGAATATACTTATGATGCTTCTGATATGGATTATATAATGCGCAGAAGAGATGAAAATCCGGTAATTTATAAAAATACATTATATCCTCAAGTTGAAGAATATAATCGTTCTTCCAATAATTTTTTATCTTCTCTATTTAATAGAAGGAAAAAATCTAAAAATAACGGTTTATATCCTGCAAATCTTTATAATCATAATTATTATCGTGGTCCATCATGGTTTGATAGGTTACAGCCAATTTTAGGCAATCCTATTGTTACTATTATTTTAGTTGTAGCTATTTCATACTTGCTCTCTTTTATATTCGGTAATTTATTGAAAGTAAATCCGGGAATTACAGGTTTAATCGAGATGGTTGTAGCTTTACTATTGTCTTATGGTTTGACCTTTATGTTTGTAGATAGATCAAGGTTCTTTATTACTCGTGGAACTGTAATATTCTTTATTTCACTTATAATATTGATTATTTTGATTTTTGTATAATATTTTACAAAAAATACTTTTATATATCATGTTTTATTACATGTAAGAATCATAGACTTTTTAAAATTGGATGATGACTTTTAATCTTTTTTCAATGCTAAAATTATTAGAATCAATCCAAGTAAATATAAAAACCATATCATTATGTCGGTTGGACCTGTTTCAATCCATATTAATGTATGAGTTAATATTATTGAATAAATTCCAATTCCAATACCTTTAGAAGCTAGGGAATGAATTATTTTTAAAAATACTCCCATAAATAGCATTTGTATTGTAAGGCCAATATAACCGAAGTCAAGCATTATCGGACCGAAAAGACTTGAAGTTAAACAGACATCATAGTGAAGCACATAATTTCCAATAAATGATCTGGGACTTCCTGATGAAAAAATCATTGATAATATGTGTCCGTGGGTTGTACCTGCTAGAGGTATGATTTTTTCAAAGACTTCCAGTGTAAAAGCAAGCCTATAAAACACTAATTCCACAGGGTTAAGTGTCCAGTGTTGTGTTGCAATGGACTGGGATGCAATATATCCGATTGCCAGTGCACCCACACCAATAATTATAACGAATATAATGCCTAATTTGCGGGAAATTTTTCCAAGGTAAAACATTGTAATGAAAACACTTCCAAGAATTCCGACTACTGAAGTTCTATATCCGTTAAGACCAAACACTAATGCTCCAAGTAAAACAAGTATTAAATACTTCTTATCATAATATTTTGCCAGTAATATATTTATTAAAATTAAAAATAATGGGTATGCAATTCTCCAGAGATTTGTCGTTGCATTTGATTTTAGAACACTGTTGAATAATGGTATTCCGCCAAGTAAAACCATATTTAAGCTCTGTAAAACTAATGCCAGGATGATAAATATTACTAATATTTTCTCAGATAGAAAATTTATTTTGACCTCTTTTTCTATTGTAAATTTTTTTGAAGCTATAACCACTCCAATTATAAAAACAATAACTGCAAAGATGATTGTCAATATCGTTTGTGTATTTAGAGGGTCTTCAAATCTGTAGTTGAATGACCCAATATATCCCATTATCAAAACAGCCAAAATTATAACGGGCACGATATAAGGATGAAAGAAATCTATTTTTCTAAAGCTGAAAGACATAAGTTTCCTCCAAAGTTAGGCATAGCCGCCACATGGGTATGAACATAGCTTGCTAGTGTATTTCTTTCCATAAATCCGTCCTGTAAATTGTATGATCCTTTTCCACGGGTTATTTTAAATGCAAATTCATGTTTTGGAGTATCGACGATAACCTTTGAGTAGTGGAATTCATGTCCGTTAAAGACTTCCCCTTTTTTGGATATGATATTGTCCTTTTGGACTTCTGCAATCGTATACTTCAGTGCCTGGACACGTTCGGTCAGAATTGACTTGTAAGGATATACATTTACAACTGCATCTTCATGAATCGATTTCATAAGATACATTAAACCACCACATTCGGCAAAAATTGGGCGGTCGTTCATGTGGAAGTCCTTGATATCTTTAAGCATACTTTTATTATCTGATAATTCTTTTGAAAATAGTTCAGGATAACCTCCGCCAATGTAGAGTCCATCTATATCTGGCAAGTTTTCATCTTTTAATGGAGAAAAATATTCAATTTTAGCGCCGTTAGCTTCAAGTGATTCAATATTTTCCTTATAATAAAAATTAAATACTTCATCATATGCAACTCCAATTTTTAATTTTTTTGAATTTAACTTATTCCAAATTGGCTCTAAATTGGAGTCTATTTTAGGGGCAGTTTTAGCTATTTCCACCAAACGGTCCAAATCAATGTAATTTTTAATGGTTTCACACCAAATATCAATAAATTTCAAAGAGTTCTCTCGCTCACGTGCAGGAACAAGGCCCAAATGTCTCTGTTCTATTGAAATATTATCGTCACGGATAATGCCTCCGATAACTTCGGTTCCCGTGATTTCTTCAACTGAACGTTTGGTTTTTTCATAGTGAGCCTTGTTTTTAACCTTGTTTAAAATGACTCCTGCAATATTAATTTCAGGGTCCAATGCCTTAAAGCCTAAAACCAATGCTGCGGCACTTTTAACTAAACTTCTTGAATTTATAATTAAAATAACAGGAGCTTTCAGGGATTTTGCAATTGAAGCAGTACTTCCAATATCGTTAATGGAATCAATTCCTTCATAAAGGCCCCTAACGCCTTCAATAACAGCAATATCCTTGTCTTTCATTGCCTTATTGTAGGAATCTCTGACCTGACCGTCATGCATAAAAAAAGAATCCAGGTTTCTGGAAGTATTTCCTGTCGCCAAAGTATGATATGACGGATCAATATAGTCCGGACCAACTTTAAATGGCTGAACATTATATTTTTCAGATAAGGCTTTCATTATTCCAGTTGCAATTGTAGTTTTTCCAACTGCACTACCAGTTCCTGCTAAAATAACTCTCATGAATAATAATTTATTTTGATAATATATTATTCTTTTGTAAAATGTGACTTTTTAAATCATTTTATATAATATTAAATATAAAAATTAAATCATAATATATGGTGGTCAAATGAGAATACTATTGATTCATTCTGATTATTTAAATTACAATGTTAAAAAGAAAACTCCTGTAGCTGAAGAAATTGAAGAAGCTAAACATAACGGCTCATTTGATGATTCTTTAGTTGTATTTACAGCGGTTGAAAAAGAAGATGAAGAAAATCCTCAAGGAATTGTCCAAAATCTTGTCAAAGAAGTTTTAAAAACTAATGATCAAGTAAATGCAGAAAATATCGTTTTATACCCTTATGCTCATTTATCTTCTTCATTAAGCTCACCAAAAGTAGCTGTTGAAATCCTAAAAGATGCGGAACAAGCTCTTTTAGCTGAAGATTTAAATGTCCAAAGAGTACCTTTCGGTTGGTATAAGGCATTTGAAATATCCTGTAAAGGACACCCTTTAAGTGAACTTTCAAGAACAATCACTGCTGACAGTGATGAAGAAAAAGTTGAAAGAAAACCTTCCAAATGGCAAATCCTTGAAGGAAATAAAATTACTGAAATTGATGACTTTAAATTTGATAATAAAGCATTCAAACAGCTTGTTGATTATGAATTAGGTCAAGGCGCATCAGATGAAGGCGAACCTCCTCATGTTAAATTGATGAGGGAAAAGGAAATCTGTGATTATGAACCTGCTTCTGACGTTGGTAACCTCCGCTGGTATCCTAAAGGAAAATTAATCAGAGACTTATTGGATGATTATGTTTACAATTTGGTCGTTGCAAGAGGAGCAATGCCTGTTGAAACTCCAATTTTCTATGATTTGGATAACCAGGCAATTTACGAACATGCATACAAATTCGGTGAAAGACAGTACAGAACCGACACAAAAAAGAATTTGATGTTAAGATTTGCTGCATGTTTCGGAGCATTCAGATTAATGAGCGATTCATTCTTAACCTGGAAAAACTTGCCTGCAAAGATTTTTGAGCTAACACATTACAGTTTCAGATATGAGAAAAAAGGTGAAGTTGTTGGTCTTAAAAGATTAAGGGCATTTACCATGCCGGATTTCCACTCTTTCTGTGCTGACGTTCCGGCCTCTTTAAATGAGTTTTCAGCTCAGACTGACATGTGTTTACAGACTGGAAACGACTTAAACCTGGACTTTGAAGTAATTTTCAGAGCAACCCAGGATTTCTTTGAAGAAAATGAAGAATGGATGTATGAAATCGCATCCAAATTCCAAAAACCAATCCTTTTAGAAATTTTACCTGAAAGACATCATTACTGGGTTTGTAAAATAGACTTGGCCAATATCGACTACTTAGGCCGTCCGATTGAAAACCCTACAGTTCAAATCGATGTTGAAAGTGGTAAAAGATTCGATATCCAATACTTAGGTGAAGACGGTGAGCAACACAATCCAACAATCTTGCACTGTTCTCCAACCGGTAGTATTGAAAGGGTTTTATGTGCAATGCTTGAAAAAACAGCTATTGAATTAAATGAAAAATCTCCAATGTTACCAACCTGGTTAAGCCCGATACAGGCCAGAATAATTACTGTTGGGGAAGCTCATGAAAAATTCGCTGAAGAAATATATGAAAAAATTAATGCTTCAAACATTCGTGTAGATATTGATGACCGTGATGAAAGTGTCGGTAAAAAAATCAGAAACGCTTCTAAAGAATGGATACCTTATATTTTCGTCATTGGTGATAAGGAAGCTGAATCAGGTAGGTTCCAAGTGACTGTACGTGAAACCGGCCAAAAAGTCGATATGGATGTTGATGAATTAATATCAGAAATTAATGAAAAAACTGAAGGAATGCCTTTCAGAAGATTACCTTTACCAAAAGATATCTCAAAAAGGATAAACTTCCAATAATTATATTTATGGATAAACATAAATTATTAAATGTTATTATATAACGGAGGAAATTTAATGGACCCAATGTATAAAATAGGAGAAGCTCTTATTGGAGACGGCCAGGAATTAGCACACATTGATTTATTAATTGGTGACAAATTCGGACCTGTTGGTCAAGCTTTCGCTAATGGATTATCTAACCTCTCAGTAGGTCATACTCCATTAACCAGTGTAATCAGACCAAATTTAATGACCAAACCTGCTACTTTAATTATTCCTAAAGTAACTGTTGGTGACTTAGAAGATGCTAGTAAAATATTTGGACCTGCACAAACCGCTGTTGCAAGAGCAGTAGCTGATGCAGTAGAAGACGGATACATTCCAAAAGAAATCGTAGAAGACATTGTTATTAATGTTAGTGTATTCATTGATCCTTCTGCAAAAGATTTCAGAAAAATTTATCAATATAACTATGGAGCTACCAAATTGGCTATTAGAAGAGCTATGGAAGGATACCCTTCAATTGATAAAGTTCTCGCAGAAAAAGACCGTGGAACTCACCCAATCATGGGATTCAGAGTACAAAAACTTTGGTCTCCACCTTACTTACAAGTTGCTCTTGACTTAGACAGTAAAGAAGCAATGGCTAAAATCTTAGAAGATTTGCCTGATAAGGAAAGAGTACTCGTTGAAGCAGGTACACCACTCGTTAAAAAATTCGGTGTAGGTGTAGTTGAAGATATTAGAGCACTTCGTCCATCCGCATTCATTATTGCTGATTTAAAAACTTTAGATGTTGGACGTGTAGAAATTAAAATGGCAGCTGACGCAACAGCTGATGCAGTAGCTATTTCTGGACTTGGTACTATTGAATCAATCAAGAAAGCTATTCATGAAACCCAAAAACAAGGTATCTATGCAATATTGGACATGATGAATGTAGCTGACTTTGAAGAAAAATTATCACAATTGCCTGATGATTTAAAACCTGATATAGTCTTGTTACACAGAAATGTCGACCTTGAAACTTACAAAGCCGAAAAAGGTGAAGATGTAAGTGAAATGACTGAATGGGGTAACATCAAAAAGATTAAAGAAATCCTTGGCGGTGGACTTATTGCAGTAGCTGGAGGAATCACTCCGGATAATGTTGAAGAAGCTATCGAAAAAGGTGCAGATGTAATTATTGCAGGAAGATATATTATTGGTTCAAGAGATGTCAGAAGATCTGCTCAAGACTTCTTAGCACACTTCCCACCTGATCCAGATAATATGAGACTTGCAATGGATGAAGACGAACAAGTAAATTAGATTAATTTCTAATTTATTTTCTATTTTTTTTAAAATGAGGTATTTTTATGGGTTTTTGTAATTCCTGTGGCAGACCTATCGTAAAAGAAGATTATGGAACAAATGAGGATGGTAGCCTCAATCCAGAATTCTGTAAAGATTGTTTTAAAGACGGTAAATACACAGAACCTGATATAACATTAACCGAAATGATTGTCCGTAAATCAAAAGAGATGATGGAAAAAAATCCAAGATTGCCTGAAACTACAGCAACCGGGATTACTACAACATTCATTCCTGGACTTAAAAGATGGAATCCTGAATTTAAGGATGATTATCAATTTTAAATTTCTTTATTTAATATAAATTCTTTAACTCTGCTTGCGATATATTCGTCACGAGTTCTGCTGGTTTTTAACTTATATAATTCTTCTTCCAGGTCGTTGTATTTGTCAACTAAATCATTGTAATCAAGACGTAAATCGTCATAATCTTTTTCTAAACTTTCATTAACTTCATACATTTCTGCATATGAGGTTTTTGTATTGAGATTTTCCTGTTTAAGTTGATCATATTTTGAAGTAACGTTATCGTAACTTGTTTTAATGTCTGCATGTTCTTCTCTTAAGGTGGAACATTTGGTTTTAAGGTTTTTATTTTCTTCTTTAATACTTGAATATTTGGTTTTCAGGTTTTCATTTTCTATTTTCATATTCACGTATTTATTTTTAAGATTTTCATTTTCTTCAATTAATCTAGAATGTTTGGTTTTTATTTTATCATTCTCTTCTTTTAGAATGGCTAATGTATTATCTTTAGTTTCAGCGTTTATTGCTTCTAAATCATGTATTTCATTTTCTTTTAAATGAAGTTCCCTTTTAAGTTCTTCAATGGTTTTTTCATATTCTGAAGGGTCTTGATTTTTAAGTAATTGCTCCAATTTTTCCACTTCCATCATGTATAAATAATTAGCCACTTTATTTGCATGCAATTCTTCCTCTAGATTATTAAATGCTTCTATTTCAGATTGAGGAATAATAAGAACATTTTCTTTGTTAGAATAGATATCTTCATTTTTTGGCACTGTAATCTGGATTTGCTCGGTTGTATATTTCTTTTTTTCTCCAGTTTTTAAAGTTCTATGATATTCTCTTGAATATTTTTTTACAACACCATGCCCTATTTTCATAAATATTCCTCAAATAATTAACTATTATATTAATTTATGGTATTTTGATTTTATAAATATTGTGTATATTTTTTCAATAGAAATAACTTTTTAATCTTTTAAAAAGAAAATATATTTTAACGGTTGTGGTTTTAATGAAAGTTTTTGGAATTTGTGGAAGTCCCAGGGCTAATACAACAGAATATGTTATTAAAAATGCTTTGGATAAATTAGAAAATAACGGTTTTAAAACTGAGTTATTTTCATGTGTTGGAAAGTCAATTAAACCATGTATGCACTGTGATTACTGTTTGAAGAATAAAAAATGTATCATTGATGATGACATGGCTGATGTTTATAAAAATTTGCAGCAAGCCGATGGGATAATTTTAGCTACTCCTGTTCAAAGTGGTGGCATTTCAAGTAATCTTGCAGCTATTATGGATAGGACACGTGCTCTTGAAGCTATTGATTATAACCTTTTAAGGGGAAAAATAGGCATGAGCATTGCCGTTGGCGGAGACAGAACAGGCGGTGCTGATTTTGCCCATTTAAAAAATATTACTTACTTCATGATTCATGGGATTATACCGGTCAGCGGCGGACCTTTCGGATCCAATTTGGGTGCTTCTTTCTGGTCAAAAGACAGTTTGGATGACATTAAAAATGATGAGTATGGTATGGATTCACTAGATAGAACTTTATTGGAGTTTGAAAACTTCCTAAAAAAATATATTTAGGTTATAAAAAACCTAAATTAATTTTTCTTTTTTAATATTAAAATGCCGCAACCAACACCAACAATTAATCCAATTACTATTCCAATGGCTAATGGTAGTCCAAAGCTATTTCCTTCTTGGCTGCTGCCTGTTGGAGCATTCATTATGTTATTTAATCCTTGTAATATTGTATCATTTGTAACATTATCAACGACTATAATTCTATTTGATACTTCCTTATGATTTTTTAAAAAGTCATTAGCAGTATCCTGATATGCTACAAGCAGTATTCTTTTATTTGTATTGTTAAGACTATGTTCTAGGATGTGTGCTACTTCGTCTTCGGAAGTGAATTTGTAAACACTTATGTTTTTTCCATTTGCATCAGCTATGTCTTTTACAAGTTGTCCATTAGTTTCATTTGCAATAACCATAGTGTCTGCGGTAACATCAACACCATGTGCTGATATTGCAGCCATTGTTAAAAATAAAATTAATGGTATAATTAATATTTTTAAATTTTTCATTTATTATCACCTATATTTTTTTCATTTCTATTATTTCAGGTTTTATTTGTTCAATTGCAGTAATTATTATTGTATTTGCAAACCCTTCTATTATTGATATGAATAAATAGAATGGAATTAAAGTTGCGAGAAGCACATCAAAATTCATTGCACCGGAAATTAATAATATTGCCACTTGTCCAAAAGTAGCTGCCATTATTCCAATTATTGTTGATGCAAAAATTGCAAATTTTTTATTCAAATCGTCAAATAATTTATAAAATCCATAGCATACAAAGGACAATATTAATCCCATAACTATGAAATTTGCACCTAATATTGTAATTCCGCCCATATTAAGTAAAATTGCCTGTGCCAGTAGACTTATAAATGAAACGATGTTTGAAGTTAGTGGACCAAGCAAAATTGCTACAAGAGGGATTAAAAAGAAGTGTATTGGAACTCCTAAAGGTGAAGGAATTGATAATGAAGTTACTGTAATTGTAAAAACGCTAAAAATAGCAATTGAAATTATTCTTTTTTCTTTTTTCTCATCTTTTGAAAATTTATAAAAGAAAATACTTATTATTATAAATGTAATGATCCAATAAATAATTGCTTGATTTAACGGTACTATTCCATCGGGTAAATGCATTTAACCACCTTTGTTCATATACATATTTGGATTATTACTTATATAAATTAATTTATTACTATTTTATTTATTTTTTGACTTTAAGTATTACTTTTATATAACAATGTTAACCTATCTTGTTTTATTGTTAACGATGTTAAAAGTATTACTTTATTTTTCTTTCAGTTTTTTATAGTAATTTTTAGTTTATAGGATTAATAACTAATTTAAATATTATTTACCTATTTGAATTTTGATATTTTTTAATTTGAAACTTTTTTAATAGATTATATTTAAATTAAATCTTTTTAATTGATTTATTTTTTTTTCAATTTTCAAAAAGTAATACTTTTTTATAAATTTTTATTTATTTAATAATAATTAAATATATATTAGTATTACTACAAATATTCAGTTGTATTCCTGTTATTCACTTAACAGAATACAATTAACTTATATAATTATGGGGGCAAAAATATTAGAAAAGAGTTTTTTTTACTTGCATCTATTGCAATGTTAGCATTATTTGTAATGGGTGGCGTATCTGCTCAAGATGTTGATGTTGTTTCTGATGCTTCTGATATTCTTTCTGTTGATTCTAGTTTATCTCAAGTTAATGTCGATGTAAACTATGAATTTACTAATGATAATGGAAAGATAACACCAACATTTAATATTGTGAATAATACAGTCAAATCTCAAGATTATGATACTGCAAATAAATATTATAATGTTTTGATTAATTCCACTGTTTCTGATAAAGTTAATATTTCTGTTTCTGCACCTGGATACATTACTCAATATATGATTGTAGATGTAAATTCTAAATCACCTATAACAGTTGATATGATGGCCAGTGAAAGTTATAAATTAGGTTATGAAATTACTGCTACAGCAGATTCATTACTTGATTTTAAAAATGCAGATGAAGTATTAGCTATCACTACTGCTGGTGTACCAAAATTAAATGGTCAAACTAGTGAGGCTGCAATAGATGGAATTCTTAACTATGCTACTGGATATATCTCTTATGGTAGAGGTAACATCTTAATGTTACGTCAAACTGCTGTTGATCCTATTGATTTCTGTTTTGTAGTTAAAAAAGGCAATGAATTAAATGCTGCAATTTTCACAAATGGAAATAAAAAAGAGGTTTATCTCGGTACTATATCAGAGAATATGACTACTTCACAATGGAATGCTTTATATAAAGCAGTTGGTGGTGAAAATGCATTTTCATTCGCTAGTTTAGCTAATGGATGGTATGATGGTGTTACATTTGATGTATTACAAGAAGCAGCTTTTCACGGACACATCTGTGAAGGAACCCTTGGCGGATACACAATTACTAAAGCATTACTCCAATATTATCCTCCAATTCAAGAAACTGGTAATGGAAAACAATCTCCTGGTGATATTACTTCTTATAAAGTATTAGGTATTCCGGGTGATTCAGCTAATGATGCTGTAATCTTTTTCTTAGATGCAACATCTGGTAAAACTTCTTATGTTGGTTTTAACA
Organism: Methanobrevibacter sp.; assembly: GCA_017434555.1. Taxonomy (GTDB): domain Archaea; phylum Methanobacteriota; class Methanobacteria; order Methanobacteriales; family Methanobacteriaceae; genus Methanocatella. The sequence goes on from JAFRFB010000054.1 coordinate 12,193, forward strand.
CTACTTCAACTGGTGCAACTGAAAAAATGATTGGTTTCATTCGTTGGAATGGTCAAACTAACAAAGGAACAATTATTGTAATGGAATATGATTCTGATGCTAATAAAGCATTGTTCGAAAAAGAAACCGGAATTACTGGTGATGGTAGTTTAGAACAATTAAAATATAATACCTGGTGGATTAACAGAATTTACAATGATCCTGCTAGCCTTGTTAATGTTTTAATTGAAAAAGAAGGTTTAACTAAAGAACAATATTTATATTTAGTCGGAGTCGCTGATGATGATGAAGATGAAGACGGTCATGTAATTAACGCTACTAATTCTCATGGTTTAGATTATACTTATATCCAAAGCTTAGATTTACCAAATGCTGTTCGTGACAATGCTATTGCAAATAAAGGTTCATTAACTTACGATGACTTCAAATCAATTGGTCAAAAAGCTGCAAGTACTGCTAAATCAATTTATGAAAATGAATTAGGTGTAAAAATCTATAAAGACATGCCTAATTTAATGGTTATGACTTCTGCAGGTTATGTAATGATTAATGAACAATCAACCGAAGCATGTTGGGATGGTTTATTTGAAGAGTTAGGTTCTAGATTATCAAGAAAAACTTTATTGCCTGATCATAAAGCAATATGGACTCCATTATGGTTTAATTTTGTTTTAAATCTAGATGATGGTTCTTTAATGAGTATTTATATGAGATATAATGAAGATGGAACATTTTACATCGGTGAATACAATGGAACTAATGTTTACAACATTAATATGACAACTTTAAATAATTCTGAGATTTCCGGAGGTATAAGTAAAGAAGCTTATATTGATGGTAATTACTTCAGTATTCAAAGTATTTCTAACGCATGGTCTGCAGGACCTGCATTTGATCAAATAATGTCATTCTTGTTCCACAATCATGCATGTCCGGGTGTACAACCAGGATTCTTCATGGTTGATTATATCCATGAAAATTTCCCTCTTAACGAGAATCAATCTTACATATATATCGCTAATGAGCAATATTGTAAAGATGACAGTCTGGAATACATTTTAGATGTATCTCCTGGTCTTGGTAATTATTTCGTTCAAAAGTTAACAAGTGATGAATATAAAGGTTCAGACGATTTTGATGAAGAAGGTATATTAATTATTTGGGATTCAGCTAATAATATTGGACAAGCAGTTTCACTCTCTTATAAATGGCCAAGTCCTGATTTAAGTGCTTATGCTACTTCCGAATCAAAAAGAGCTGCTCAAATTCAAGCATTCATTGACTTGTATAACGGAAGAGAAAATCCTATTGTAACTGAGAATTATCATAAAGTTGGTCACAATGACAGTAGATGGATTACTCAAGATCAATTAAATACTATACTTTCTGGAGGGGAAGGCAGTAGTCTCAAATACTTAAGAAGTTTGGAAGATATTAGTAAAGAAGATTTACTTAAACAAATTGCTGAAAGTAATAATCAAAATAGTAATTCAGAGTCTAATAGTACTAATTCAAATACTAATACTAATACTGATTCAAATACTAATTCTAATACTAATTCAAATAATCAAGCTATTCCTTCTAGAGCCACTACCCAAGGTAGTTCTTCTAGTGTGGGTGTTTCAAGCAATCCAGTAAGTACTTCTGCTTCTGCTTCTGAAGACACATCATCTGAGAGCCCATCTGACGATGATTCATCTGATGATGCAAAATCATATGAAATTGATAAAAAACCTTCTGTTACTAAATCTAGCAGCAATAATCTTATTTATGCAGTTATTGGAGCTTTGATTATCGGTGTCTTATTTGGTTTAGGATATATGAGAACTAGAAAAGAATAAACTTTCCATTAAAGATTATTTTTATAATAATCTTTATCTTTTTTATTTTTTGGTGATTTTTATGAAATATAAATATTTGGCAATTTTGATTACAATTGTATTTATTTTATCATGTTTTAATTGTGTATTTGCCCATCCGGGTCATGGAACCGAATATGTTGAGGAAGTTTCATCATCTAGTTCAAGTTCTTCTCAATCAGTTCCTTCTACTACATCCGGAAGTGAATCCAGTCATTCTTCAAGTTCTGGTTCAAGTTCTTCTCAGTCTTCTAGTTCAAGTTCTGGTTCAAGTTCTGGCGGTAGTTCTAGTAGTGGTTCCAGCCAGTCTTCAGGCAATAATGGCGTTGGAAGTTCTGATGCATCGAATAATGATAATTTAAATAATAATTCAAATAATCAATCTGCAGTTAATAATTCTAGTAATAATCAGGTAGTTAATGAAGATTCCCAATTATTTAGCATGACAAATATTATAATCATGCTTTTTGCATTAATAATTGGATTTTTAGCAGTAATATTAATATTTAAATTATTTAAGTAGATTTTATCTACATTCTTTTTTTTCATTACATTTATATATTATATTAAATTTAAAGTAATAATAACTATTTTATTAGGTTATATTTATGGCAAATAAGTTAATTAGAGGCAGTTTAATAATTTTTGCAGGTAATATTATATTCCGTATTGGAGGATATGTTTACCGTTTTTTAATGGCTATGCTTCTAGGACCTACAATGTATGGTGTTTTAGGGCTTACTTTGCCGTTTCAAGGTATTTTTCAGACTCTTGCAGCAGGAGGTTTGCCTCCGGCAATTGCAAAATATGTTGCTGAATATAATGCCGTTAATGACTATGACATGGCCAGACAGACCATTTACACAGCTTTAAAGATAATGGTATTTTTAGGTTTGTTTTTAGGCGTTTTAATGATTTTTGTCGTTGCTCCATGGTTAGCTAATAGTTATTTACATAAACCTTTAGCTTTAGTTCCACTTCAAATCGTTGGACTTATTACTCCTTTCAGTGTAATTTTAGGAGCATTTAGGGGAGCGTTTCAGGGTGTTTATAAAATGGAGTATATTCTCTATACTCGGGCTATTGAACAGCTTTTCATGATTTTATTTGCAACCGCTTTTGTTTTAATCGGATTATCCACTGTTGGTGCGCTATGGGGTACTGTTATCGGATATTCATTGGCTGCTTTTTCTTCAGTTTATATTTTTAAGGTTTATATGCCAAAATATATTCCTAAAGCTAATCCTGATTTTGTTTTTACAACAAAACAGCAGTTAAGACTTGCCGGAACTTTAGTTAAGTTTTCAATTCCTGTTATTATAACAGCTATTGCTGAAATGCTTATCTATAATATTTGTACTATTGTCATGGGTAAATTCTTAACATTGGATGCTGTTGGTTTTTTTGCAGCAGCAGATCCTATTGCACGTTTGCCTTTAATGATTTCAATTTCTGTTGCAACAACAATTTTACCTGCTTCTTCTGAGGCTTTTAAAGTTAAAGATATTCCTACATTACAAAGATACGTTAATGAATCTTATAAATACTCACTGCTCTTTGTTGTACCTATGTGTGTCGGATTGGCATTGTTTGCGGTTCCTACATTAAGGGTATTGTATTTTGCTAAACCAGAATATGTTGCTGGTGCTTCTGCATTGGCTATTCTAGCTATTGGTATGACATTTTATTCAATATTTTCAATTTCAACCAGTATTGTTCAGGGTATTGGTAATCCACGTATTCCTATGTATATTTTAATTTTCGGTTCTGTTACAACAGGTATTTTATGCTGGCTTTTAGTTCCAAGCATGGGAATTGCAGGCGGAGCTCTCGGTACTACAATCGGTTGTTTGCTGATGATGATACCTGTAGTTTATTTTGTATTTAAATTAACTAAGGCAAAATTCCAACTACTGCCGGTTATTAAAATTACATTGGCATCATTGATTATGGGTATTTTTGCATTATTCATTCCTAAAACAGCTTTATGGTTATTCCCAGGAATTATTGCATGTATGATTGTTTATTTCTTTGCATTGATTTTAGTGAAATTTTTCACAAAAGAGGACATTGCATCACTTAGGCAGTTATCTTCAAAATTCGGTCCGGTTTCTACAATTGCTAATAAAATTCTTAATTTCGTTGAAAGAATAGAATTCAGAAATAAATAATAGTAAATCTTATTTTATATAAAAAACAAAATATTTCATGTTATATATCTTTGGAGGATTATAATATGACTGATGTAAAAGCTGGTGTTGAATATAAGATTAATGTGGATGGTAATTCTTTTCTGCTTGACAGTAAAAAATACCAACTACTTGAATCTATTTTAGACACAGGTTCCTTAACGGAATCCGCTAAACTAGTAAAAATCTCTTATAGGACTGCACTAAACTATATCGACAAAATAGAATCAAATTTACAAGTTAAAATTGTAAGCACTTCTAAAGGAGGTAAAGGTGGTGGTGGGGGCACTACTTTAACCGAAGAAGGATATTCTATTTTAAAAGAATGTAAAAAAATTAATGCAATTATGGAACTTCATAAGGACGTTAATGAAATCGAAGCTGAAGTTTTAGCCATTGATCAGTCTAAAGGGGTAATGACTGTTAGAATGAGTAGTTTCGATATTAACATTCCTTTAAATAAGAACTACGAAGTTGGAGATAAGGTTCTGGCATTAATCAGTTATGATAATATCTTTTTGATGCTTGAACCGCAAAAGTCAAGTATCCGTAATATAATTAAGGGTACTATTGTTGAAATGAGACTCAATAATGAGATAATTCGTGTTAATGTAGACGTTGACGGAGTTAATATCTATTCTGATATTACTGTGTCTGCTGAAAAAGAATTGAATCTCACTATTGGTAAAGAGATATATATTGGATTTAAAGCGATGTCTGTGGCTACTTTGAAGTTATAATTAGTCGGTGAGTTCATGTTACAAATTGATGTTGATGAGTCTAAGTGTATCGGCTGTGGCAAATGTTATGAGATTTGCCCCAAAGCAGCTAAAATTTGGAAAATTACTAACGTTGCACGTATATTGGATTTAAGATATTGTCATGTTTGTACACTATGTGCAATGGAATGCCCTACAGATTGCATTAAAATCATGAGGGATGGTCCAAAGGACTAAATGCTTTAAGGAAAAATTAATTATTTGGAAGGTTATTGTCATGAGTCGAATGGCTAATGTTGAAAGGAAAACATCCGAGACAGATATAAAAATTAAAATGAATCTTGACGGGGTTGGAAAATATAATATTTCAACCGGAATAAATTTCTTTAATCATATGTTGGAATCATTTTCAAAACACAGTATGGTTGATTTAGATGTGTTGGCTATAGGGGATATTGACATCGATGATCATCATACAATTGAAGATGTTGGAATTTTACTTGGCGAAGCTTTTAGTGAAGCTATAGGTGAAAAAGTTGGTATTAAAAGAATGGCTCATGCAATTGTGCCTATGGATGAATCTATTGCTACCGTTGCAATCGATATAAGTGGACGAAGCTATTGTAACATGAACTTAAACTTCAAAAATGAAAAAATCGGAGACATGACTGCTGATATTGTAGTACATTTCTTCGAATCATTTGCATCTTCCGCCAAATTGAATATTTACGGCGAGGTTCAGGGTGTAAATGACCACCACAAATGTGAAGCTATTTTTAAGGCATTTGCAAAAGCGCTAAAAGATGCTGTAAAAATAGAACATAATCAAATACCATCCACAAAAGGAGTTTTATAGATAATGGGAAATTTTCCATTATTTATTCTTATTTTTAGTAAATTTTTAAAAAAAAGTTAAAAAAATAAGTAGAAGTGAATCTACTTATTCTGGTTTTGAGATTAAATCGGTTTTGCATCCAACGTTTCCTTCTTTCATGTGAGGAGTTCTTAAAACAGTGTCGTTGGATTTTTCGAGTTCTCTTGCTTCTTGTGCTAATTTAGCAGCAGCTGCAGCGATTTCGTGAGCAGCAGCAACTAAAGGAATGAAGTTTTCGAATCCTTTGGTCATGAAACAACCTTTCATGTCTAAGTTTGCGACAGATCCAGCCATTTCGTATGCTGCAATAGCTTTAGCTTTTGCGTATGGGTTAGCGAATTCAGCTGCTTCAACAGCTTTTTCAGCAGTAATAATGAGTTTTGGTAATTCGATTTCTTCACCAGCATCAGCAGCAGCGATTACACCATCGATAGTTTTTTGTACTAATCTTAATGCTCCGGTTTCTGCTAATACTTTTAAGATATCTGCGTTGAAAATAGCCATTTCAGTTGGGTCTAACCATTCTCTTTTTGCACCAATCATTGGGTCAGACATTACGATAATGTAACCGAGACCTTGTTCATCCATTTCATCTTTTTTACCTTTACCTGGTGCGTCACCAATGATAATAGCAGGGAGGTCTTTTTCAGATAAAAGTTCTCTTGCTTTTGCAGGACCTGGTGCACCTGGGTTTGGTGAAATGAATATTGCGAAATCAGGTTCAAATTGGTCTATTTTAGGAACAACGTCTTCTACTTGTTCTGGGTTCATTTTTGCTCCAGATCCAAATACTCTTACATCAATATTTGGTCTGTCTGCTCTTTCGTCTAACAACAAATCGATAACAGGTGAAGTACCAATGTTACCACTTTTTATAATAGCAATTTTAACTACCATATTAAATATCTCCTATATTTGTAATAATAAATATGGTAAGAAAATTATTTAAATCTTATTATTTAATTATTTTATATGCTCTAGAATTATTTTCATGAAAAATTAAATACTGTTTATAAATTTTAATTAATTTTATAATAATTAATATTATTTCACGAAAAATTTATAATTTATTTATTTTTTATTAAACTAAATTTAAAATAAACATAAAAAAATTTAGTTAAAAAATTCTGATAATTTTTTTTGGTAAAATAATAAAAAAAGTAGTGGTTCCGACGAGACTCGAACTCGTGATCCCCTCCTTGTAAGGGAGGTATCATACCACTAGACCACGGAACCAACAAATTATATTATGGTTTTGATAATATATAAGTGTTTCGTTGAAAAATTATAAATAAAAATAAATCCAATATACTTATTTAGAAAAAAAGATGTGATAAATATGGCTTGGGATGATACAGCAAGTAAAGTATGGATGGACGGAGAATTTGTTGATTGGAAAGATGCAAAAATTCACTCACTTTCTCACGTAGTCCACTATGGAACAAGTGTTTTTGAAGGTATACGTGCATATAGCAATGAAAATGGTGTTGCAGTATTTCGTTTAAAAGAACATGTAAGAAGATTATTTGATTCTGCAAAAATATACAAAATACCAATTCCATTTACTGAAGAAGAAATTGCAGAAGCGATAAAAGATACTGTAAGGGAAAACGGTTTAACCTCATGTTACATACGTCCAATCGTATTTAGAGGCTATGGTGAATTAGGTGTTAATCCTTTAAACTGTCCTGTTAATGTAGTTATCGCTGCATGGGAATGGGGTTCATACCTTGGAGAAGAAGGAATGGAAAACGGTGTTGACATCGGTGTTTCATCCTGGAGAAAACCTGCTCCTGACACTTTCCCTGCTCTTGCAAAATGTGGAGCTAACTATATGAACTCCCAACTGGCAAAACTCGAAGCAATTGAACACGGATATGATGAAGCTATCATGTTAGATTATACAGGATATGTTTCAGAAGGTAGTGGAGAAAACATATTCTTAGTAGAAGACGGTGTTTTACATACTCCTTCACTTGGATCTTCTAACTTAAAAGGAATTACCCGTGATTCAATTATTAAAGTGGCTGGAGATTTAGGATTTGAAGTTATTGAAGAAACAATTACCCGTGAAAGATTATATTTAGCTGATGAAGTATTTTTCACTGGAACAGCTGCTGAAGTAACTCCAATCAGATCCATTGACCATAAAGTTATTGGAATCGGAAAAAGAGGTCCAGTTGCTGAGAAAATACAATCCACTTTCTTTGACATTGTTGAAGGTAAAATCGAAGACAAATATGCATGGTTAGATTATATTTAAGGTGTAGAAAATGGATATTTTTCAGGGAATTATCATCGGTATTGTTCAGGGATTAACTGAATTTTTACCGGTCAGTAGTTCTGCACACTTAATATTTATCCAGAATATTCTAGGTGTTGAAAGCTCTCTTGCTTTCGATACTTTTCTCCATTTGGGGTCTCTGCTTGCAGTCTTAATTTTTTTCCGTGCGGATATTTATAAAATGATACGTGCATGGCTGTTAAGTGTTGGAGACTTGTTGCAACATAGATTCAAGGAAGGATTTTATGCAGATCCCTATAAAAGACTTGCATGGTATGTAATTATAGCTACAATTCCAGTAGGTATTGCTGGTGTGCTTTTTGAAAGTCAGGTGGACGCATTATTTGCAGGTGCATTATATGTTCCGGGATTCTTTTTGTTTGTAACAGGTACAATATTATACCTATCTCAAAGAATGGCTTCAGGAAAAATTGACATGTCCCATATGGGATGGTTCCAGTCATTATTCATGGGATTAGGTCAGGCCTGTGCAATCATGCCAGGTTTATCCCGTTCAGGAACAACCATTGCAGCAGGTTTAGTAATGGGTCTTGATAAGGAATTTGCAGCAAAATTCAGTTTTATATTGTCAATACCAGCTATTTTCGGTGCATTTATATTGCAGCTAAAGGATATCGGACTATCAATGAGTGGAGATGGTGCTGCCATTATTTTAGGATTTATTGCAGCATTCATTTCAGGTTATTTTGCTATTAAATGGTTACTTGATTTAATCCAAAACAAAAGTTTGGATATATTCTCTTACTACTGTTGGATAGTTGGTATAGTTGTATTTATGGGTTCAATCGCCCATATATTCTAAAAATAATAATAAAATGTAGTTATTTAACTACATGTTTTTTCTATTTTTTTTCTTAACTTTTCTAAAGGAACACCACGGGCCAATGCAGTAAACATTGCTCCTCCGGCACCGGCTCCTTCTTTAACAAAACCGTCAAGATAATTTTTTAAACCGTCATGGTCTGAATCTTCAAATTTAGGGTCAACAGAGTGCAGTGTTATGTCATCGTCAATCTGCTTTAAAAGACCAAGTAAATCTGCAGTTTCATCGCCTACAACATAAACCGTTGTTGCAAGGTTTATTGTTGAAAAATCAAAGTTTGGCTTAATTGATTTTATAACAGCGCATGCTGCAGCCATCTGTGTTCCTCCAGCCAATATAAGAGGTATTTGGCCATCAACACCTAAAACAAAACCGCTTATGCCTGCTAATGTAGGATCACCAACTGCACCGATTGCCTGAAGACCATCGATATTGTCTGTATCAGGGTTCAATCCCGCATTTTCAAGTCCTTCATCAACTATTTTTGTTTTCATGTCATGGGGATTGTGGGGCATACTTCCGCTGACTTTTTCATTTGCATCATAGCCTAAAGCTCTTAAAACCCCTAATGCGGTAGTTGTACCTGCAGCAATACTTTCTCCAATAATAAGCATTGGATGACGTCTTGCAAGTTCTGCTCCTAACTCACGGGCATTTTCATAAATCTCCAATGGGTTTAAAACACCTTTTCCGGTTCTTATGTCTCTGCCATAATCTTTTCCAAGATGCATGCATTCAATATGAGGTTTGATTTTACAGCCTGCATCTGCAATAATAAATGGGATATCAGCTATTTCAAGGGACGCTTTTGTAAGCATTGCCGGTGTTGGAGCAGCAGCTTTTCCAACAACAGTCTGTGGGATTTCTTCCATACACTCAACATGGCCTAAAACCATTAATTCTGAATCTGCTGCAGGAGTGTATTCAGTCAGTTCCGCTGATGCGCCCGCACCTGATAAACCAGGTATTAATGAGGTTTCTGTAGTTCCTATTGTACAAATAAATACTGGATCAATCACTTCAGCCAAATATTCCATCAATTCAGTTGATCCGTAAGTTGTAATTCCTTCTATCATAATTTTTCCTCAATTTTTTCTAATAATTCTATTACTTTTTTATTTTGATTAATAATTTTTTGATTTTGTAAAAATATTCTGTTTAAATAATCTGCAGTGGTTTTTTCCGGCTTTTTGTTGAATGTTTTACCGTCTCTAGCTCTTGGAGGAATACTGTCAAGTATTTCATTTCTGGTAGGAGCTTCTTTTGGTCTTGCAGGAATCATTCCTTTACTTTTACCATCTTCAAATGACATTTCACTGATATAGTCATGTGATACTTCTTTTCTTCCTTTTTCTTCTAAAAGCTCCATCAAACGCCTATCAACAGCTTCTTCGCCTACAAGCATTTCCTGTTCAACTTCATGATACAGTCTCTTTTGAATGTTGTATGCATCATAAATAGGGATACCTCTTTTTTGAGTTTCTTCTTTAAAAGCATCATTAATGTGAATATCCCCAGTTAGCTTATTTACTCTTTTTTCTTCTACAGTATTAGTGTTATAAAATCCCATGTATTGAATTATGTTTTCATTCATTAAATAATTTTTTTTACAAGTTATCCATTATTGCTTTCTCATTATTTTTTAAAATAAAATTTAAAAGTTAAATGATGCAAATATAAGTATGATGTTAAGATGATTGGTATAAGTAATGTATTTAATAAATTGAAAAATAGAGAAAATAATGAACTTCATATAGTTATTCCTGAAAAACAAGACATGATTTTTGATGCAGTGAATATAGACACAAATAACGCATGCAATCAAAGATGTCGCTTTTGTTTCACTGATTTTGATGAAAATAAAGTAAATATGGACATTGAAACATTTAAAAGTGTCTTAAAAGTACTTCCATATGTTCAGGATGATATCGGTGGAGGCTATGGATTTTACTTCTCATGTATCTATGAACCAACAATAAATCCTAATTTTTTAGAATATTTGTCATTATTGCCCCCTATTGCAAAAAATAAATGTTTCATGACAACAAATCTTGCAAGACCGATGAGCAAAGAGTTTATTAAAAAAATGCTTTCTTCAAATATTCATTTAATTAACATTTCAATAGAAAGTTTAAATGAGAATAATTTTGAATACATTACTCAAAATAAAAAATTTAACACATTTAAAAATAATTTAGAACTTTTAGAAGAAGTGATAAATGAAAATAAAAATGATATTCCATATTTGAGATTTGTTTCAATACTGCTTAAAGAAAACAAAAATGAAATCGTTGATTTAATAAAATATACTCACACCCATTTTCCTATAGTGTCTCATGAAATTAGAACACCTTTTATAAATGAGTATGAAAACATGGAATGGAATAAAAAACAGTTCATGACAAAGGATGAAACACAAGACATTATTAATCAGATACAATCAATTGGTTATTCTGTTGACCTGATTATTGAATCTGTTGAAGATTTAGAGTCTTTATATGAAGATAATGCAGTTCAAAGTAAAGATGATGAAGATATGTATACCGAGGCTTCTAAAAGACTTAGGAAAGTTGAAGATTATGAATATTTATTTTTAAGAATAAATTCTGATGGAACATGTGTAGATAAAAAAAGCAATGAACCTGAAAAAATTCCATTAACTAATACTGAAGATTATTTTAAACAAAAACTCTTTGATTTATATGAAAACAAAGCTAATGTAGCTTATTGTCAGAAATTTGAATATGATAATGTAATTAAGGGTTCATCATTTATTATGATGGATAATTTAATTGAAAATGATGCTATACTGGAATTAAATGGTTGGTGTTGTCCAGACAGAAAAGTAAATATAAACAAATTAATTATTAGATTTACTGGAGCGAATGGAGATATTCATTATTGTTACGCTTCAACAAAAATCAGACCTGATGCTGATGAATTCAAACAAAAAGAAGAAGGATGGTGTGGCGGATATGCCACATATATTGCTAAATCTAAATTAAAAAGTGAAAATTACACAGTTGATTTCCTCTATAAAGATTATTCTGGGAATACGATTTGTTATGAATGGGATTGTTCTATTAAATTAAATTAAAATTGGTTGATATTGTGATATGTTTAGGAATTGAAGGAACTGCAGAAAAAACCGGTGTAGGTATAGTTGATAGTGATGGAAATATTTTAGCTATGGAAGGATGCCAATTATACCCGGAAAAAGGAGGAATTCACCCAAGAATTGCTGCCGAACACCATGCAGAATGGATTCCTAAATTAATTCCTCAAGCTATTGAAAATGCAGGAATCAACTATTCTGATTTGGATTTAATCTCATTTTCACAGGGTCCCGGTCTGGGGCCGGCCTTAAGAATTGTTGCAACATCTGCCCGTTCACTTGCATTGTCACTTAAAAAACCTATCATTGGTGTAAATCACTGTATTGGTCATGTTGAGGTAGGTAAACTGGATACTGGTGCCTTAAATCCAGTTTCATTATATGTAAGTGGCGGTAACAGTCAGGTCATTGCTTATGAAAGCGGCCGTTATAGGATTTTTGGCGAAACTTTGGACATTGCAATTGGAAACTGTCTTGATCAGTTCGGTCGTGAAACCGGTTTGGGCCATCCCGGTGGGCCTGTCATAGAAAAATTGGCCAAAAAAGGAAAATATATTGACTTACCCTATGTAGTTAAGGGAATGGACTTTTCATTTTCAGGATTGCTCTCTGCAGCACTAAGAGCACATCAAAAAGGTGTTGACATTGAAGATGTATGCTTTTCACTTCAGGAAACTGCCTTTGCAATGCTTGTTGAGGTAACTGAACGTGCTTTATCCCATACCCAAAAGGATGAAGTAATGCTCTGTGGAGGGGTATCTGCCAATTCAAGATTAAGAGAAATGCTTAAAACGATGTCTGAAGAGCATGGCGCAAAGTTCTACATGCCTGAAATGAAGCTGTGCGGTGACAATGGGGTCATGATTGCATGGTTAGGCTTACTCATGTGCAGTGAATTTGGACCGATGGATTTATCAGACACTGGCATTATTCAGAGATTCAGAACTGATGAAGTTGATATTCCGTGGATTGACAATACTAAAAGCTATTTGAAATTATCAGATGATTTGATAGCAAAAGGTGCTGAGTCCAATATTATAAAAAGTTCATATATGGGCGAAAATGCAGTCATAAAGGCAAGGATTCCTAAAAGTTATAGGATTCCTGAAATCGATTCTAAAATCAGAAAATCTCGATGCAAACTTGAAGCCAAATTGCTAAGTGACGCTAAAAGGGTAGGAGTCAGAACTCCTATTCTTTATGATGTTGATTTAGCTGAAAAATCTATTTTAATGGAAGAAATTGATGGAGTAATGCTTAAAGAGGTCATTGATGATGAATTATCATTTAAGGTAGGTAAAGAAATTGCCAAGCTCCATTCAGTTGATATTATTCACGGCGATATAACATCATCAAATATCATGCTTCAAAATGATGATTTGGTATTTTTAGACTTTGGTTTAGGACGATATTCTGACTTGGATGAGGATAAGGCAGTCGATTTACTTGTTTTAAAGAAATCTCTTCAAAGCATTGATTATGAAAAGGCAGTTAGCTATTTCGACAGTGTTTTAAAAGGATATGGCAATCCTAAAATATTGGATAAAATTAATGAGATACAACATCGCGGAAGGTATACTCATTAATCATAGATAATTATATAAAAAATTTAATTCAAATCTATTTTTATGATAACATTTATAACTGGTAACGAACATAAAGTTATAGAAGCAGAGAATATTTTCAAAGTTCATGGTATTGAACTTGAGCATATTGACTTAGGCTACATGGAACCTCAGGGAACTCTTGAGGAGGTAGCTATGTTTGGTGCAAAATATGCTAGCCGTGAGCTAAATAGACCTGTGATTGTTGAAGATGCTGGTTTATTCATTAGAGCTTTAAATGATTTTCCAGGAACATATTCACATTATGTTCAAGATACTTTAGGTAATCAGGGAATTTTAAAGTTGTTAAATGATGTACCTGACCGTTATGCCGAATTCAGGTCAGTTATTGGGTACTGCGCCCCCAATTCTGAGCCCAAGACTTTTTTAGGCAAGGTCGTAGGAGAAATATCAGTTGAAGAAAAAGGAGATTTAGGGTTTGCTTTTGATCCTATATTTTATGTGCCTAGTGAGCATAAGACCTTTGGTGAATTAACAACTGAAGAAAAAAACCAATTTTCACATAGAAAAAATTCATTAAAAAAATTTATAGAGTGGTATACTACTCAAGATTAATTTATTATATAATTAGGTGTTATTTATGGCAAGACCAGAATGGGTAACTTATAGTAACGAAGAAATTGAAGAAATGATTTTAAAATTTAACAAAGAAGGTAAAAGTACTTCCGAAATTGGTATTATCTTAAGAGACCAATACGGAATTCCTAAAGTTAAAGATGTAACTGGTGAAAGAATCACCGAAATCTTAAAAAGAAACGATCAAGCTGGTGAATACCCAGAAGATTTAATGAACTTAATCAGAAGAGCTGTTAACATCAGAGATCACTTAGAAGAAAATCCTAAAGATTTACACTCTAAAAGAGGATTAACTATCATTGAATCAAGAATCAGAAAATTAGCTTCCTACTACGTAAGTGAAGGCCAATTACCAGAAGGTTGGAGATATAATCCACAAACAGCAGCACTCCTTGTTAAATAGGGCTAGTGAAGCTAGTAATATGCTCAAAGAGCATATTGAAAATGATGAAGTTATTCGTATAATTTCACATAATGATGCTGATGGTATATCAGCAGCAGCTGTAGTAGCGAATGCTTTAAAAGAAGAGAACGCTCAATTTCACACTACTATAGTGCCTAGATTAAAGGAAGATGTAATAAATCAGCTCAGACATGAGCAACATGATTTATTCATTTTTTCAGATATGGGAAGTTCCTTTGTAAGCGAATTGAATACGTTTAAAAGTGATGTTATTATAGCTGACCACCATCAAGTGGATGGAACTGAAGCAGATAGTAATTTGGTTCATGTAAATCCACATTTGTTTGAAATTGATGGTAGTAAAGATTTATCCGGAGCAGGTTCTGCATATTTATGTGTTCGTGATTTGGATAAAAAGCATTTAGCTTATTTTGCACTTATAGGTGCTTTTGGTGATATGCAAGGCCAAGATGGATTTAATGGTGTCAACAAATTAATTTTAGAGGATGCAAAAGAAACTAACTTGGAAATTAATGAGGATTTAAAAATAGTTTCAAAAGCATCAGAACCATTATTCAAATCTCTTGCTTATACATTCACACCACCATTGCCTGGAATTAGTGGAGACTTGGAAGGCGCTACCGCATTTTTAGAAAAGATTGGATTGTCCTATGGTATCAAATTCAGTGATTTGGCTGATGAGGAAAAAGACGTTTTAACAGCCGAATTAATAAAAATAAATCCTGATATTTATGGTGACTGTTATTTGATTCCAAAAGAAATTCCTATGTTAAGGGATTTGGAGGAATATGCATATATCTTAGATGCATGCGGTAAAAACAAGAAATTTGGTTTAGGTTTAAGCATCTCTTTAGGTGAAAGGGAAAAAGCATTGTCAACTGCAACTGAATTGCAGCGTAAATACCGTGACCAAATTGTAAAAGGTCTCGAATGGGTTAAAAGAGAAGGTGCTGTTCAATTAAATGCATCACAATATTTATATAGTGAAGATAAAGTTTTAAAGTCTGTAATGGGTACTATTGCAAGTATCGGACTTTCCGTTGAATTAATTGACTCATCAAAACCTGTGCTTGGACTGTCAAGACTTCACAATGACATTAAAATATCCGGTAGAACTACTAGGGATATGGTTGAACGTGGAGTTGACCTTGGAAAAGCTTTACGTGACAGTTCAAATAATTTCGGCGGTACTGGTGGAGGTCACGATATTGCGGCCGGAGCTATGATACCTTATGAAAGTAAGGATAATTTCCTTCATATATTTGACGAAATGATTGAATATCAATTAAAAAATGATTAATATGTTTTTAACAAAAAAAGAAGAACAGATGTGCGATGGTGAATTTGGTGAAACCATCCGTAAAAGTATGGATATTCTAGTTGCTTTAGGAGATATCTATGGGGCTTCTAAACTTGTTGATATTACTTCTGCTCAGGTATCTGGAGTTTCATACAAAACTATTGGCCAGGCAGGTTTAGAATATCTTGAAGATTTGGCCAGTGAAGAATTTGAATATTCAGGCATTAACGCTTCACTCAATCCTCCTGGAACTGATTTGGATAACTGGGAAGCTCTAGGATTTCCAAAGGAATTCTCAATTAAACAAAATCAGATTGTAGATGCTTATGGAAAGCTTGGAATTTCCAAAACATGTACCTGTACACCATACCTTGTAGGTAACGTTCCTAGATTTAGAGATCATGTGTCATGGTCCGAATCATCTGCTGTAGCTTATGTCAATTCTGTAATTGGAGCCAGAACCAATCGTGAAGGCGGTCCTGCAGCTCTTGCAGCAGCTATTGTTGGTAAGACTCCTCTATATGGATTCCACTTAGATGAAAACAGAAAAGCAAACTTAATAGTTAATGTCAATACTGAATTATCCGGTGCAGATTGGGGAGCATTAGGTTATATTGTAGGAAAAACCGTTGGTGGCGGAGTACCTTACTTCAATGTTAAAAATACTCCAAACAATAATGATTTAAAAACTTTAGGTGCGGCTATTGCATCATCAGGTTCTGTAGCATTATACCATATGGAAAATGTAACTCCTGAATGGAGCGCAACAGATAAGGATGAAGTTGAAGATTACATGTTCGTATCTGATAAGGATATTTTAGAAACCCGCCAAAAATTAACTACAACTGATCGTGTACCTGATTTAATTTGTTTGGGTTGTCCTCATGCTTCACTTGAAGAAATCAAGAATGTTGCTATGATTGTTGAGGATAAATCTATTAAAAACAAGTTATGGATTTGCACATCCGTTTCTGTTAAGGCAACTGCTGATAGGATGGGTTATACTCAAATCATTGAAGCCGCAGGAGGAAATGTTGTATGTGACACATGTATGGTTGTTGCTCCAATAGAAGATATGGGCTTTGAAGTAATAGGTGTCAACTCAGCTAAAGCAGCAAATTATGTGCCTTCAATGTGCGGTCTTGATGTAGTTTATGATGATGTGGAAAATCTTATCAATTTTGAGTGATAATAATATTTTCTACAATAGATTTTTTCATATTCTACTAAGAAAATTTTAATTGCATAAATGTTAATTTTTTTTGATATTTTTTTCTTATTTTTTTATATTTATTATTTAATATTTTTTTTAGAGATAAATTATTATTTTTAGTATTATTTTTCTTGTTTAACCTTTCATTTTTCGTTTTCAAATTTTTAAATTTAATTTTGTTTACAAATATATTGTATAATATATGTTTTATTTATATGCATTATCATTTTTTTAATCATTTTTTATTTTTTATATATTATTTCATTAATATGTTTAATCATAAAATATTTTCCGATGTTTTGTTTAACTTATTTCATTATTTTCTGAAATGATTTTAATTGACCTTATTTTTTAAAAAGAAAAACATTTATATTGGCTTAACATAAATTAACATCAGTATAATAGTTTTTTATTTAATGAGCATATTATACAATAGAATGAAAAGGTAATAGCATATGAATAAAAAGAGACTAATCATTATCATTTGCTTGTTCCTGGTGTTCATCTCTACAATATCATTTGCATGTGCAGTTGAGGATGTTGAAAACCCACCGATTTCAACATCTGTTGTTGATGATTCATCAAGTTTGCAAGCATCGGATACACAAAACAATATTTTGACTGAGGGTTCAGATTCATTTTCAAAGTTGGATTCTTTAGTCCAGAATGCAGAGATCAATGCTTCTGTTGAATTAAATAACAATTATACGTACTCTGATAGTGATGTTGCATTAAAGAACGGTATTATAATTAACAAGAATATTACTATTGATGGAAAAGGATATGCTATTGATGGTGCGAATATCGCATCAATATTCAATATTACAAATAATGCCCACGTAATATTGAAAAATATTGTATTTAAGAATGCTCGTGGTACTAATGGTTCGGCCATTAGCTTAACTTCCAGTGAAAGTGTTGAAATTATTGAATCAACATTTATTAACAATTCCGCTTCTTTAAATGGTGGTGCAATATATATTGCTTCAGCAGGTTCCGATATAACCTCAAGTTCAACAATTAGGGGTTCAACTTTTATTAATAATAGCGCTATAACTGGGGGAGCTATTTATATAAATGCTAATTTAATCAATATATTATCATCTACTTTTAATTTCAACAATGCTTCACTTGATGGTGGTGCGGTTTATGTCGATGGTGATTTTGTTTATCTAATAGATTCTAATTTTACCAATAACACTGCTGGTGATGATGGTGGTGCTTTATATTGGAATGGTGATAATGGTATTATTGATAATATAATATGTATGAACAATAAAGGTATAAGTGCTGATAAGTCTGATGGTGATACTTCCAGTACTCGTGGTGGAACAATATGTCTTACAGGTTCTAGTGTAATTCTATCTAATTCTTTATTTACCCAATCATCTGCTTATATGGATGAAGGTAAAGATTCATCAAAGGTAGATGGTGGTGCACTATTTGTAACTGGTAATGATGTAAATATAACTAATACTAAGTTTAATTACTGTACTGCTATAA
This sequence comes from Methanobrevibacter sp., assembly GCA_017434555.1. Lineage (GTDB taxonomy): Archaea > Methanobacteriota > Methanobacteria > Methanobacteriales > Methanobacteriaceae > Methanocatella. The sequence continues at coordinate 30,718 of JAFRFB010000054.1, forward strand.
ATGGTGGTGGTGCATTATACATAATTGGTAACAATACACAAATCAATAACTGTGATTTTGATAATTGTAATGCTTCTGATGGTGCTGCATTATATGTCGAAGGAATAGGATGCAAATTATATAACACTTCTTTTGAAAACAATATTGCCGGCGATGATGGTGGAGCAATCTACTGGCAGGGCAGTAACGGTATAATCACTAATATAACATGTATAAATAATAAGGGAATAAGCGCAAACAAGTCTGATGGTGATACTTCCAGTACTCGTGGTGGAACAATCTGTCTTACAGGATCAAATGTAACAATTTCTGAATCAACCTTCTCTTTATGTCAAGCTTACATGGATAGTGGAAAAAACTCTTCTAAAGTTGATGGTGGAGCATTATTCATTACAGGTGATGACGTAAGTGTAATAGGCTGTGAATTTGACAGGTGTGTCGCTAGTAACAATGGTGGTTCAATATATATTATTGGTAATGATGTTAATATTTTAAACAGTATTTTTGATAATTCCACTGCTTTAAATGGTGGTGCAATTTATGTTGCAGGTACAAATGCAAATATCAATGCTTCTAAATTTAAAACAAACAAAGCTTCTCAAAGAGGTGGATCAATTTTCGTTGAAGGTGATGGAGCATCAATTATCAATTCAACTATTGACAACACTCAATCCCTTATTGGTGGTGCAATATATATCTCCGGAAACAGTACTTTTGTAGACGGCTGTTCATTTAATAAAAATACAGGATCCGATGATGCAGGTACCGGAGGTTCTGGTGGAGCAATATATGTCGATGGTGATTATGCAACTATTATAAACTCCGACTTTTCATATGGAATTGCTGTAAATTATGGTGGTGCTATATCTGTATGGGGTAAAAATGCTAATATTACATCAAACACTTTTGAAAATTGTTCTGCTACATCATTGAATGGTGGTGCAATTTATGTGGAAGGTACTAATGCTACCATAGCTCTTTCAAACTTCACAAACAACAAAGTCAATACTAAAAACTTTGCCCATGGTGGTGCTATCGATATTGAAGGTAGCGACTCAAAGGTTTTGAACTGTAACTTTGAAGAAAGTGAAGCTTATGTTGGCGGTTTTATATATTTAAGCGGTTCAAATTGTATCATTGACGGCTCTTCATTTAAAGAAGGTACTGCAGTTAATGGTGGTTCAATTTATGTATCTGGTGTTAATGCAAGTATTTCAGGCTCTGATTTCTCAACTATAGTTTCTGAAATGTATGGTGGAGCTATCTATGTTGAAGGGGATTATGCTAATATTTCAGAAAACACATTCGAAGAGTGTAGTGTAAAGACTTACCATGGTGGAGCTATTTATATTGCCGGTGAATATACCAATGTTGAAAAATCAAACTTCACTTTATGTACAGGTCTGAGCAATGTTGCACGTGGTGGAGCTATTGATGTTAAAGGACATTATACAGTCATTAAAGATTCTAATTTCAACCAGTGCAGTGCTATTGATGGTGGAGACATTTATGTATTTGGTAATTATGTAAGAATTGAGAATTCCTCATTCGATTTGAACACTGCCCGTAGCGGTGGTGCAATTTACCTTTATGGTTGGGGTGCTGTAATAGATAAGGCTAATATCACAGACTGTAATGCTTCACGTAGTGGTGGTGCAATTTATGTTGCCGGTGGAGGTACACATATTTTAGAAAGTAATATAGAAAATTGTTTGGCTAAAGGCACTACTTCAAACTATGGCGGAGGTGCAATTTACGTAGAAGGTCCAGATACCCATATAACCACATCTAATTTTAATAACAATAAGGTTACCAACAATGCTCTTCGCGGTGGAACAATATATATTAAAGGTGAAAGGACATTCATTGAAGAGTCTAATTTCAATAACAGTTTTTCAGGTCAGGGTGGAATAATCTTTATCGAAGGTGAAGATACTATTATTAACTCATCCACATTTTCTAACAGTTCATCTTTGTATCATGGTGGAGCCATATTTGTATATGGGAATAATGCCGTAATTGAATGGTCTAGCTTCGAAAATATTTATTCTAAAGACAATGGTGGAGCCATATATGTAGATGGGGAATATACTGAAATTCTACACTCCACATTTGATAATTGTACTGTAAGTGGAAATCTTGTTGGCGGTGCAATTTATATTGCGGATATTGGAACCACTGTTGCTTATTCTAATTTCACTAACTCAAAAGCTGCTGTTGCCGGTGCAATTTATATTCAAGGTGAAAACACTACTATTTCTTACTGTAATCTAGACAATAATACTGCAGGCTCTGCAGGTGCAATTAAGGTTTCCGGTGACGATACAATCATTTCAAACTGTAATTTAACAAACAATATTGCGACCTCACTTAATGGGGGTGCATTAGATATTGAAGGAGAAAATGCATCAGTTTATTACTCCTGGTTTGACAATAATGACGCGAAAGGAGATGGTGGTGCTATTAATTGGATTGGTGGTCATGGAGATGATTCCATTATAGGCTGTACATTCACTAACAATAACTGTAATGAAACTTCAAAAGGTGGCGGTGCTATTTACTGGACCGCAGGTGAGGTTATATCTTCAGGAGGTTTGATTGAAGATTGTATTTTTATCAATAATACTGCATCTGGAAGGCATGGAGGAGCTATTGACTGGTTCCGTGCATTAGATAGTGTAATTAATAACTGTTTATTTATTAATAACCATGCTTCAAGTGATGGTGGTGCTCTTTATACTGGTGATCAAGGAGGTAACAGCCATAATTTAATTATATACAACTGCCAATTCTACAACAACTCTGCTGGAAAACACGGTGGTGCAATTGCAAATCAGATGAGTGATTCTTGGGTTTATAACAATACATTTGATGGAAATACTGCCGGTTTTAGTGGTGGAACAATTTTGATGAAAGAAGGTCCTGCAGTAAACTCTGTAATTGACCACTGTTACATATATAATTCATTTTGTAACCAACTCGGTGATAAATACGGTCATGGTGGAGGTTCAATTCATATTGCAGATAAAAACATTACTATTTCAAACTGTGCTATAATAAACTCAACGGTCAACATTACTCGCGGTGGAGCTATTTTATCCCAGGGAGCTGATTGTTCATTGATTAATGTCACAATCCAAAATGTTGAAACCATCAGTGGTAATGGCGGTGCTATATACTGGGAAGGAAGCAACGGCTATCTAAACAACGTTACAATATTCAATTCATCAACTAATTCTAATTATAATACTGATGCTAATGGTGGTGCCATCTTTTTATCCGGTACAAATTGTAATTTAGATAATATAAGTATAACTACATCATCTTCAAATAGGGGAGATAGCTCAAAATCTGCTAATGGTGGAGCTATTTATGTATTATCTGATAATAATGCTTTAACTAATATAATCATCGATGATTCAAAATCCACATCAGATAACTATAATTCTAAAGGCGGTGCTATTTATTGGAGTGGAAAAACCGGTACTTTAATTAACGCAACTATTTCAAATACTCTTTCCAATGGTGAAGGGGGCGCTATTTATTGGAGTGGCGGTTCCCCTAAAGTTGAAAACATATCCATCAGTTATTCTCAAACAAAAGTTGAAAATTCAACAAATGATGCTAGCGGTGGAGCAATTTATTCAACATCCATATCTGATTTGACTAATGTATATATTGTGGATTCATTGGCTTCAACTACTAATGGAAACATTTATGGTGGTGCTATTTACTTTAACGGTAACTCTATGAACAACGTTACTGTTATAGGATCTCGTGCTACAACCGATAGTGGAACTTCTTATGGTGGAGCGGTTTATTGGAAAAAAGGCTCTACTACTAATGCTTATATTTACAATTCTTCATTTAATGATAATAATGCTGATTTAGGTGGTTCAAATTACTTTAGCAGCATGACCGCTCGCGTTTATAATACTTCATTTATAGGAAATGTTGCTAATTATGATGGTGGTGCCATTTACAGTATCGGCGGAGACGCTTTATTGTACAATGATACATTTGAACTTAACAGCGCTAAACGTGGTGGAGCCATATTTGCAGAAAACGTTCAGATTAAAATTTATGACTCTTCATTTAGAAACAATACTGCTGAAAATCAGGGAGGAGCCATTTATCGTAATACTAACAGTGGAACAAGTGAAATCGTAAACACTGACTTGGTTAACAATACTGCATTCCAGGGTTCTGCAATTTTCACCCTTTCATTCTTCAATTTACAAGATGTTATTCTTCTTGATAATCAGGCAAATTCAAATAAATTTATAAATAAGATCGTTGGTGTAGATGAAGAAGGAAATAATTATACTAGTGCAGTATTTGTTGGATTTGATAACTTATTAAATGGAATATGGTGTGAAAGTGATTTGATTTCTATTGCATGCAATAATGTAATTTATTGGAGTGAAAACGGTACTGATGTGTGCAATAGCAAGCCTAAAAAAAGTGATTGTGAGGCCGGTCAGAATGTTACTGTAGAGATGTATGATCATAACGGAGAATTTATAAATAGCTCACGTTTAGTCACGGACAGCTCCGGTGCGGTTAAATATATATTCAATGCCGAAAATAATGAGGTTTACTATTTTGCATATATACATGAATCTGATAGATATTACACTTATTTAAGAGATACTCTCTCAAACAGCACTATTGTTAAAATTTATGTGAATGACTTTTATTATGGAAACAGTACAACTGTCTCTATTTCCTTAACTGATGGTGCATGGGGAAGTTTATCCGGAAATGTTACAGTAACATTTAATGATACAGACCATACAAAATTCACAGTTGAAGTTATAAACGGTACTTATGTTGGAAATCACACCTTTAATCTGCCTGTTGGCCTTTATAATGCAACTGCTACATATGAAGGTAATATAACAACATTGGGAGATACTGACTCTAACTTATTTAGAGTAATGTCAGTAGATGATTTAGAAATTTTCAAATCAGTTAATATCACTGCAGATACTCTTAATGTTTCTGAAAAAATAGAATATATAATAAATGTAACAAATCATGGTCCTACTAAGGATACCGGTGTAAATGTAACTGAAATTTTAAGTCCATATCTTTTATTGCTAGAAAATATAACATCTAAAGGAAGTTATGATGGTACTACCTGGTATATTGGAGATTTAGATGTTAATGAAACCGTAACACTAACGATTACCGCTCAAATAATACATAGGGGACCTATAACTAATACTGTTTGGGTAATTGGTGATGGATTCGATACAAACATGTCAAATAATATCGCTTCCGCACACAACTTCACAGCTTTACCTATTGTTGATTTGCGTATTGTTAAAAATATTAATGTTACAGATACTGTTAATGTAACCGACACTATTCAATATAATATTACAGTATTTAATGATGGTCCATCAGATGCTACAGGTGTTGTTGTTGGTGAAGTTTTAGACTATCGTCTTAGAATGATTTCTAATAATCCTAGTGTAGGCAGTTATAGCAATGGAACTTGGAATATCGGTAGATTGAATAAAGGTGCTAATGCAACATTAACAATTATTGCTGAAGTAATCTATTCAGGCAATATTACTAATGCGGTTAATGTAACAAGCTATGAAAATGATACAAACCTTTCTAATAATTATTATAATATTACCACTCCTGCAAAAGCTTATGTGGATTTACAGATTACCAAAAAGGCTAATCAGTCAGTTGTCAACGTTACAGACATGATTGAGTTTACAATATCTGTTTACAATGATGGTCCGGCTAATGCTAGTGGTGTATATGTAAGTGAAATTTTAAGCTCAAATCTCAAACTTATATCAAGTCATGTAACCATTGGACGATATGATGGTGCTACTTGGGTTATTGGCACTTTAAACAAAGGCGAAGTTCATAACTTAACGATAGTTGCTCAAGTCACCTCTGAAGGAGATATTTCAAATTTTGTAAATATTACCGGTGCAGATATTGATACAAACCTAACTAACAACAAAGATAATATTACCGTTACAGTATTGCCTATAGTTGATTTAGAGATTTCAAAAGATGTTAATGTATCCGGTTATGTCAATGTCACTGATAAAATCAAATTCACAATTACCGTTAAAAACAATGGTCCTTGTGATGCTACCGGCGTTAATGTAACTGAGGTTTTAAGCCCATATCTTAAATTAACTTCAAATACTACTGATGTTGGTTACTATGATGGTGCGGTTTGGCATATTGGTGATTTGGCTACTGGGGGCACTGTTGTTTTAACTCTTGTATGTGAAGTTATTTCTAACGGCACCATTGGCAATGTGGTCAGTGTAACATCTAATGAAAACGATACTGACAAATCAAACAATAACGATACTATAGATAATATTACTGCACTGCCTATTGTCGATGTAATGATTAATAAAACTGTCAATATAACTTCCGGAGCTTTAAATCTTTATGATTATCTGGAATTCAATATTACTATCTATAATGCTGGTCCTTGTAATGCTACTGGTGTATATGTGAGTGAAATTTTATATCCTTCCCTTAAAGTGGTTTCTGTCAAAGCTACTAAAGGTGTGTATGATAATTCTTCAACTTGGAGTGGTATTGGTAAATTAAACGTTGGAGAATCTGCTACATTGACTATTATAGCTCAAGTGATGTATTCAGGTCTCATTACCAATGAAGTAATTGTATATAGCTATGAAAAGGACACCAACATTTCTAATAATAAGGATAATATTTCAAGAATTAATGTAACAACAAACGTTGATTTGGAGATTTTCAAATCTGTCAATGTTACAGGATCTGTCAATGTCAGTGATATAATAGAATTCAATATTACCGTTCATGAAAAGCTCAAAAGTCCTGCTAGTGGAGTCTATGTTTCTGAGGTTTTAAGTCCTCATCTTAAATTGATTTCAGCTAATGCCACTAAAGGTACTTATGACGGAGCCACAACATGGAATGTTGGTTATTTGGATGGTGATGAATATGCTACATTGACTATTGTTGCTCAAGTTATTTCAAATGGTACAATTTCCAATGTCGTTGTTGTATACGGATACGATAACGATACTAACATGTCCAATAATAATGATTCCATTGATAACATTACTGCTCTTCCAATCGTTGATTTACAGATTACCAAAAAGGTCGATACCGAAAGCAAATTTGTAAATGTTTCTGATATAATCCAGTTTACTGTTGATGTTTTCAATAATGGGCCTAGTGATGCTACCGATGTTACCGTTAATGAAGTTATAAGCTCTCATCTTAAAGTATTGCAAGTTTTAAACTCTACAGGATATTATAATGAAACTAGTGGAATTTGGCATATTGGTAATTTGGTTAACAATGCATCTGTACAGTTAATTATTCAAGCTCAAGTAATTTCCGTTGGAACAATTTCCAATGTCGTTGTTGTTACTTCATACGAAAATGACACCAACAAATCAAATAATAAAGATAGTATTGATAATATTACGGCTTTACCTATTGTTGATTTAGAAATTAATAAATCAGTCAATGCAAGTACAGTTAATGTCACTGATAGAATCGAATTTACAATCACAGTTAAAAATAATGGTCCGTGCAATGCTACAGGTGTTAATGTAAGTGAAATTTTAAACAAATCTTTCAAATTAATTAATAATATTACTAATGACGGATATTATAACGTTACTGAAGGTATTTGGCATATTGGTAATTTAAATAATAATTCTACTGCTGTTTTAACTCTTGTTTGTGATGTTGTCTTACAGGGCACAATTTCAAATTACGTCGAAGCAAGCAGCTATGAAAATGATACTAATGCCTATAATAATTGGGATGAAGAAACAGTCACCGCTTTGCCGATTGTTGATGTAAGCATTAATAAATCTAGCAATGCCTCTGGTGAAGTTAACATGTCTGATTTAATTGAATTTACAGTCACTATCTATAATTCCGGGCCTTGTAATGCTACTGGTGTATATGTGAGTGAAGTTTTACACCCTTCCCTTAGATTGGGTTCTGCCAAAGCTACTAAAGGTGTGTATGATAATTCTTCAACTTGGAGCGGTATTGACACTTTAAACGTTGGTGAATCCGCAACTTTAACTATTGTTGCTAGAGTAGTTTATTCCCTTCCTATTTCAAATGAAGTTATTGTATACAGTGCTGAAAAGGACACTAATTTAACAAATAATCACGATAACATTTCATACATTTACGTATCTACAGATGTTGATTTGGAGATTTCCAAATCTGTTAATGTATCTGGATTTGTTAACGTCACTGATAAAATAGAGTTCAATATTACTGTTCACAATAAACATACAAACAATGCAAGTGGAGTCTATGTTTCCGAGATTTTAAGCCCTCATCTTAAATTGATTTCCGCTAATGCCACTAAAGGTACTTATGACGGATCCACTACATGGAATATCGGTTATTTGGATGGTGGTGAATCTGTTACATTGACTATTGTTGCTCAAGTCATTTCAAACGGCACAATTTCAAATGTCGTTGTTGTATATGGATACGATAATGATACTAACATGTCCAACAATAATGATTCCATTGATAATATTACTGCTTTACCTGTTGTTGATTTGGAAATTACTAAAGATGTGGATGTTGAGGGTCAATATGTAAATGTATCCGATGAAATTCAATTTACAATTACCGTTAGGAACAATGGTCCTTGTGATGCAACTAATGTAACTGTTAATGAGGTGTTAAGTCCTCTTCTTAACATGACTTCATATTCCACATGGATTGGAAACTACAATGTAACTACTGGTGTCTGGTATATAGGTAATTTACCTAGCAAATCTACAGTATTTTTAGTTATTAAAGCTCAAGTCCTTTCAAATGGTACAATAACTAACACAGTAAATGTAACATCAAATGAAAATGATACTGATAAATCAAACAATAATGATTCAATTGATAATATCACTGCTCTGCCTGTAGTTGATTTAGCTATTACTAAAGTATCTAATACTACAGGACCTGTTAATGTGACTGATTTAATTGAATTTACAATTACCGTTACGAACAATGGTCCTTGTAACGCTACTCAGGTTATCGTTAATGAAACTTTAGATTCTGCTTTGAAATTGATTTCATTTAATGCTAGCAAAGGTACTACTTATGAAGGAAATATTTGGATAATTGGCAATTTATCTGTTGGAGATACAAAAACATTAAATATTACCGCTAGAGTGGACTACTCTGGTTTAATTAAAAATGAAGTTGTTGTAACAAGTTATGAAAATGATACGGATTTATCAAACAATAAGGCCAGTATTTCTGAAATAATTTCTCATGCAATCGTGGATTTAGTCATTACCAAAGAATCTAATGTTTCAGGTATGGTTAATGTATCAGATTATGTTGAATTTACTATAAACGTCACGAATAATGGTCCTTCTAATGCTAGTGGAGTATATGTTTTAGAAAGCTTGGATTCTCACTTAGCTATGGTATCTTATAATGTCACTAAAGGTACTTATGACAATTATACTTGGATTATTGGCTATTTAAACTACAATGAAACTGTTACATTGACTATTGTTGCTCAAGTTATTTCAAACGGTACAATTGCTAATGTGGTTACCGTAAACAGTTTTGATAATGATACTAATAAATCTAATAATAATGATTCTATTGATAATATTACTGCTTTACCTATTGTTGATTTGGAAATTACTAAATATGTTGATGTGGAAAGTAAGTTTGTAAATGTTTCTGATATAATTCAGTTCACTATTACTGTTAGAAACAATGGTCCTAGTGATGCTACAAATGTGGTTGTATCTGAAGTTTTAAGTCCTTACCTTAATATGACTGATTATCTTATTTATGGCGGTAATTATAATGTAACTAGTGGAATTTGGTACATTGGTGATTTGGCTAATCAGTCTTCAGCACAGTTGATTATTCAGGCACAGGTTATTTCAAATGGTACTATTTCAAATGTTGTTGTTGTAACCAGCAATGAAAATGATACTAATAAATCCAATAATAATGCTTCCATTGATAATATTACTGCTTTACCTGTTGTTGATTTGGAAATTACTAAAGTATCTAATATTTCTAAAGATGTTATTAATGTAACTGATTTTGTTGAGTATTCCATTACTGTTGTAAATCATGGTCCTTCCAATGCTACTAATGTTAATGTATCTGAAGTTTTAAGTTCCAGTCTTAAATTAATTAAAAACGTAACAAATATTGGTTATTATAATTATACTGGTGGTTACTGGTATATTGGTAACTTAAGTGTCAATTCAACCGCTGTTTTAACTATTGTAGTTCAGTCTCTTGTTAATGGCACTATTGACAATATGGTTGTTGTAAGTTCATTTGAGAATGATACTAATCCGTATAATAATTGGGCCGAATCTCTTATTGAAGCAAGACCTATTGTTGATATAAGTATCAATAAATCATCAAACGTTACAGGTAAAATGAATATTACTGATAATGTCGAATTTACAATCGTGGTTCACAATGCAGGTCCGTCTAATGCGACTGGTGTATATGTAAGTGAAGTTTTAAGTCCTTATCTTAAGTTAATTTCATGTAATGCAAGTGTTGGTAGTTATGATGGTTTTACTTGGACTATTGGTGATTTGGCTAATGGTTCATCTGCTAAATTAGTTATTGTTGCTCAGGCTGTTTATTCTGGATTGATTGAAAATGTTGTTGTTGTAAATAGTTTTGAAAGTGAT
>JAFRFB010000005.1 GCA_017434555.1 Methanobrevibacter sp.
TTTAGGGGCCTGAATTTTTTTGATAAAAATTCTTTCTAAATTTCATTATTTTCTTATTTTGTAATGGTTATTATTTGGGGTTTATAAAAATACAGATTCTTTTTTATTAATTTTTAAAATGGGTTCAATAATATCGTTAAATTTAAGTATTATGTGTTACATATATTTATTTGGTGAATAAATTGAAACACAGATTAAATTTAGATATTAGAGACCCAAATTATAGTTTGTTGAAAGAAATATTTAAAATTATGGATTCTAGAAAATCCTCTGAAATTTTAGCATCTAATGGATTTAAAAACTTAAATAAACAAATATTTACATTTAAAATTATATTTATCAGCATGTTCTTTGGATTAGAGATTCAATTTATATTAAATGAACTTGAATCCAAAAAAGAACTAAGAGAATACTTTAAAATTTCTGAAGTTCTAACTGCAGATCAAGTTTACAAAATTTTTTCACAACAAAACCCAAAAGACCTTTTAAAAGCATTAAATAGAATATTAAACCATCAAAATAGAGTAAAAAGAAGAGGAAAAAAGACATTCATTGTTGATGCAACACCAGTTGACTTAGATTTTAATTTTAACAGAAATAAAAAGACAAAAGAACATCTCAAAACATTAAATTTAAAATGGAGTTATTCATCCTCCAAAGGATTTTATATAGGTTTTAAAGCCACAGTTGTTATTGATTATGATAATATGAATCCAGTTTGTATTTTAATCCATTCTGGAGCCCCAAACGATGCAAAACTTTTTGATGAAATAATGGAAAACCTACAAAAAAGACGTATTATTCAAAAAGGGGACATGATAATTTTCGACAAAGGTTATTACAGTTATAAAAACTACCAATTAGGAATTAGCAAATATAAAATCGTTCCTTTTATTTTTCCAAAAGAAAATTTCAATAAAACAAAGCTCAACGACCAATTATCTTACCCATTACAAGTTTTTAATAAAACAAAGAAAATATTAGCCCAAAAACAATTCTACAATAATTTAAAAATAGAATTATTCAAAAAATTAGAACAATGGAAGAAATACAAACCAATCAGAGGAAAAATAGAAGACTTTTTTAAATTACTTAAACAAGGACTTAATATGAGAGAAATACACAAATATACACCAAAATCTGTTGCAAAAACAGTATATTTGAATGTATTTTTAGGAGCCCTAATCATATCACAGGGATTCTACTCAAAAACAGCAATACAACAACTATCTGAAAACTAAAAAATTCAGACCCCTAAAATCGTTTAAATCATAAAAGAAGTAATTTAAAGAATTTAAAAAAATTAATCATCAACCAAAAAATATGTTAATCATCAACTAAGAAATATCAAATTTTGTATTCGTAAATTGCAAACACAATTAATATTAATAACATCATTTAAAATGTTATTTTTTAACATATTTTGCATAGAACCCATCAGTATCTGCATAAATAGCTTTAAAGCCATATTTTTCAGATTCTTTCATTGCATGCTTAATATATTGCCTTCCCCAGGAAGTAATAGCTTTTGCACATTCAAATGAATACCACCTGAAGCGAGGAAATCCATAAATACCATACATTGTATTTGCCAGACGTTTAATGGCCTGCTGCTGTACATCAAGGGACTTTCTCTCTGTCGGGTCTTCACAAGCTTTCATTTCCCTTTTGATTCTGAAACGTTCCTGTAAAATCTTATCAATAACTGAAGGAATGAACCCTTGAGGAGTCTTTTTAAACTTTAATTCATGTTCCGGTGCAAAATTATAATCGTCAGGATTATCTACATCGCCATCCACCAGAACGTCAGGAGAAATGTTTTTGGAAATGATAATACTAGGATACAGACTCCTGAAATCGAACTGAACCAGGTTTTCATGAAGTCCCTTATCGGGCTCAAGTACGAATCCCCCTTCGTTATCTTCCGCATTTGCACGGTCTGTAAAATTTGACCCCTGTTTATTAGGTACAACTTCACCATCAAAGTATGCCTGTTTTACTAAAAACCATTCTGCCTGCTGACCTGTTGCCATACGGCTTACGTCAAATAAAGGCTGACCTATTATACGAGTCAATTCCAGGTTAAGAGGCAAGGTCTGTTCTGCAATTTTTAAAGTGGATATAACATCATCAAGTGAATAATCAAAGAGATTATCCAATTCTTCACCGCCATTGTCCCAGAATTCCCAGATTCTGTCTCCCGGAACGTCAATTTTTTCCTCACCGAAGAGTTCATAATAGACCCTTTCAAGAGTATATCTTTCCAAAGTCATGTATCTTCTCATGACAAGATACAAATCAACGTGAATTAATCCTTTCATTGATGCAGCATTGGTAAATCCTCTTTTAATAAAGCGGATATCTGATCCGTCCATTCCCAAGTCCAAATCAACGCCGTGAATCTTTGCACGGTCAATCAGGTATGGAAAATCAAAATTGTCTGAGTTGTATCCCACAATGATATCAACATTATTTTCCTTAATGATATCTGCAAATGTCTGTATCATGTCTTTTTCAGTTGCTACCTGATTTACAAAATCATCACGGTCAGCAGAATTGGTTTTTGTTGAAATTACTTCATTTATTCCAAAGTTACTTGCAACACCAATCATGATTATCTCATCATCCTGTGAGTCAGGCATTCCATGAGGATTTCTGACTTCCAAATCGAAACTGAGTATCCTAAACTCGTTTGCATTATCATCAATCCTTTCAAGAGGCTTGTCAAGCTTGATGATTTCAACATCATGGGTTTTGCTGTCAAGGGCTGAAAATGAATCTATTTTTTCACCGGATGCCCTTACCTTGGTCATAGGTATTACATCCCTGTCCATCAGATATCTTCTATAAAATGGAATATCGAATTCCCTTATCTGCAATACACTGTCCAAATCCCTTATTTCATCCCTGTGTTTGGACAGCTCCTGAGGATGCGTGAATGTTAATTTAATGAATGTTTTTTCAATCTGGAAATCTTTTTTAGTTACTTTTTCGATTTCCACATCCTCCAGCAATTCATCCAAATCTTTCATACATTCATCGGGATTATTGCTGTAAACGTAAAGGTATGGCGTAAATGAATCGTCTATCAACACGACATTTTTATCACCGTCTTTTGAAAATAAACGTATTACCGGCTTATCTTCATAGGATATATAATCAATATCTAAAATAACAACATCTTTTTCCATTATTCAGACTCCTTTAATTCCTTTCTAAAACTGTCAAGAACCGCATAGGTAATACCCAATATCAACGGACCTATAATGAAACCAACGATACCGTAAACCAAAGGTCCGGATAAAAATCCAATCAATAGTATCAATGGATGAATATCAGCATGATGTGATGATATTGCCGGCCTTATATACATATCTATCAAGCTTAAGAAAAATCCAAATAGCAGGACAACAACTACCCTTGGATAATTACCATTCAATGCATCCATAATAGCCAATGCCCAGTAAATCGGCCATGGCCCAAAAATTGGAATTAATTGAAGAATTCCCGTTATTACACCCAAAAATATTCCATAAGGATAACCCAGTAATGAATAACCTATAGCACCAAATATTCCAATTATCACAGAAGTTAAAAAGTGACCATAGAAAATACTTTTTAAAACATCCTCTACAGATTCAACCGTTCTGTCAAAAAAGTCAAGGTGCTTATCGGGAACGAAGGATTTGACAAAATTAATGCAATTTTCCCCATCCTTAACAAAGTAATAAACAGAACAGATCAATATGAACAAGTCCAGAGTAATATTTGCAATAGATCCGATTTTTCCAACAAGATAAGATAAAACATATTTTCCGGCACTTTGAATGGTTGGAACAATATTGTTTCCATCGAAAAATGGATTTTGCGGGATATATGAGGACAATTGAGACATTGTATAATTAATGTCCAGATTAGGGTTTGCAGCAAAAAAGTCCGTTAAAACTCCGGATATCACCATTACAATATAAGCTATTAGAAGTATTAATGGTATTAAAACCACTATCATCGAAATTAATATGGAAATAGATTGAAATCTCAGTTTAGACTGGATTTTTAAAGCAACAGGCCTTATACCATAAGCCAAAATTGCCCCAAGTATTATCATATTCAAAACAGGAAATATGAACATTAATGAAATTGCCAGCAGAAATAATATTAACATCACTGGCGGCGTAATATACTCTTTTAAATCTTTTTCCATATAAATCACTAGCTAATATTTAACACCAGATGCATCACGTCTGTATTTTCCAAATTCGTCTATTAATTTAATTTGTTCATTGTCAAAAACCGGTCCTTCAACACATATTCTCCAGCCGGTATTGTCCACACAACACTGTCCACAGACTCCCAGTGCGCATTTCATATATCTTTCAAGAGAATAATCAGCAGGTATGTTAGCACCTTCAAGGATATCAAATATTCCTATCATCATTATCTCAGGTCCGCAGACAAATGCATAATCGTAAGTCGATTCTTCAAGTAAACTGCTAAGACAATTTGAAGCATAACCTTCAAATCCATATGACCCGTCATCCGTACAAGGATGGAGGTTAACATCAAGATTTTCAAACTCCTCTAAAAATAGGAGTTCATCCTTTGTGGTTGCAGCAAGCAAAACATCAACTTCATTATTTTCAATTAACTTATGAGTTAATGCTGTTACCGGAGCCATACCTACTCCTCCACCGATAACAAGCAATTTTTTATCTTTAAAGTCTGTTTTAAATCCATTACCATAACTGCCTCTAACACCAATCATGTCGCCTACTTCAAGTTCATGGAGTTTTGAGGTGAAATCTCCAATATTTTTAACGGTAATTGACAATTCTCCATCGCCAATATTTGAAATGGACATTGGTTTTTCATCAGTCACATTCCAAACCATTAAAAATTCACCGGGATTGGCTTCAATGTCTGTATCAAATTTAAAAGTTTTGATTGTAGGAGTCTCATCAATGATTTCTTTGATTGTAACTGCTTCAGGAGCCCTAATCATATTAGTCACCTCCATGAGCAAGGCCAACCATCTCATCAATGGAAGAATAACCTTTTTCTTTCATAAATACTTCCAAATCATTGTTAATTTTAGCAAATACTTCAACGCCTTCGTCCATGATTGCAGTACCAATTTGAACAGCTCTTGCACCTGCAAATATGAATTCAACAACGTCTTCAAAGGTATAAACACCACCGACACCAATGATAGGAACTTCAACAGCTTCATAAACAGAATAAACATTACTGATAGCAATAGGCTTGATGGCCTTACCGCTCATTCCGCCAAATTTGTTAAATAATACCGGTCTTGCAAGATCAATATTGATTTTCATTCCAGGACCTAAAGTATTGATTAGACTTAATGCGTCAGCACCGGCATCTTCACAGGTTTTTGCAATTTCTGTAATGTCAGTTACATTTGGAGTGAGTTTAGCTATTACCGGAACTTCACTAGCATCCTTTGAAGCGGCAACAATAGTGTGGCTTAAATTACAGTCCTGACCTATTGAAGCCCCGTAACCTTCCATTGCATGAGGACATGAAATATTCAGCTCGATCATATCCACAAAAGGATTAATCTCTTCAACCAAACTACTAAATTCATCAGGAGTGGCACCATAAATTGATGCGATTACAACATTATCTTGTCTTTCAATCTGTTTTAATTCCTCTTTAAAATTTTCAACACCAGGATTTGATAAACCGATAGCGTTAATTATTCCTCCATCAACACCTACAGTAGTTGGATTTTTATATCCCGGATGTGGATTTAAAGAGAAGGATTTACTAATAACACCTGCTGCACCGGATTTTAAAATCCAATTCATTGAAGAAGCAGTGCTTCCCATGATTCCGGCAGCCAGCATTAAAGGATTTCTAAAATGAACTCCACAAACATCAGTTTCTAACATGATTTTCCACCAAAATTTTTATTATAAATTAATGTTTGTATTACAAATAATTTAAAATTAGTGTAAGAATAGTTCCAATATGGATTAAAAAATTAAGCATTAGTAATGTGTGTGAGGCAAGCACGCCAACAGATTGAAATCATTTTTCATGATTTTCAAGCAATTGGCGATAATTGTCATTCTGGCGTTTTAAAGAAATGATTGAAGTCTTATGGGTTTTCATCATCTCTTCCTTTTCTTTTATTAAGAGTTTAATCTGTTCATCCTGATTTTCAATGATTTTGTCTTTTTGATTAAGCAAACCTTCATAAGTTTTAGAAATCTTTCTAAGCTGAATCTCAAGATTTTCAGTATTGGCATTAATCTGGGTCTTATAATCATCAATCAATGTTCGCAAGTACTTGACCTGGTCCTGCTTATCATCAATGATATCCTCTTTTTCCTTAATCTTTTTATCCAGGTCATCGAGCTCTTTGATTTTAGCCTTTTCATTGCTTATTTCGTTATCCAGTTTATCTTCAAGGTTTTTCTTTTCATACTTTAATTTGGTTGAATATAATTTTAATTTATTGATTTCTTCTTTTTTACTTTCAAGTTCCATGGTGAGCTCATCAATTTCACCATCTTTCAAATCTATTGTTTCTTTTAAATCTCTAAAACTTTGCTTTGACATCAATTGAAATATTTGATTTTAAATCATTTAAAACTTTTTGAAAGCCAAAATATATTAAAAATAAAAAGAAAACTTAAACACATGGAATGTTATGTTACTTACAGTGTTAAAGGATTTTATGCATTTAATGAAAACAATGAATTGATTGGGAAAAGATTATTTAAAGAAGATGAAATGCTTGAAAAACTTATTGAAATTGACAATAAAGAGATTCCTAGAGAAGAAAGTGAACTTATAGAAGAATTATCCAAGGATTATGATTCAATAATTGTCGAATCAAACAAGCGTTCATCAGATTATAATTCAGACAAGGTTAAAGTGAAAAACCCTAATCCTGCAGGAGAGTATCTAAGAAGCAATTCTGATTTGGATGTAGATAATGAAATCTATCAGAAACTGGCAATTTACAGGATGAAAAAAGCCCAGGCAGGAGACGACAAACATTTAATTCAGGCAATCAATTCAATAGATGAAATTGACGAGTCCATTTCCAAATTAATTGAGAGAATCCGTGAATGGTACGCCCTGTACTTCCCCGAAATGGATTTAATCAAAAATAACGAGACATACATTAAACTGATTTATGAAAATAAAACCAAAGAAGAAATCATTAATGCCAAAAGTGACGCATTTCCAGAGGACATGTTAGATATTGAAGATGATATCAACCCAAAAGATTTGGACATTATGAATAATTATGCCAAATCAATTTATGAACTTCAGCAAACAAGAAAAAACATTATTGATTATATTGATGAGAAAATGGAATCCGTTGCACCTAATTTAAGACTGCTTGTAGGCGCATCACTTGGTGCAAAGTTAATATCCCACGCAGGAGGACTTAAAAGACTTGCAAGTTATCCTTCAAGTACCGTTCAGATAATGGGTGCTGAAAAGGCATTGTTCAGACACCTGAAAAGTGGAGATTGTCCTCCAAAATACGGGTTGATTTACCAGCACCCCCAGGTTCGCGGAGCTAAATGGTGGAATCGTGGAAAGATTGCCAGAATGCTTGCAGGAAGAATATCTCTTGCAGCAAGAAAAGACGTTTTTACTCATGACTTTAACCCAGAAATATTTAATGAATTTACAGCAAAAGTTGAAGAAATAGAAAAAAATAATCCATTTCCAACAAAAACCACTAAAAAAAGGAAAGAAGAAAAACAGAAATCGAAAAAGAAACATAAAAAAGGTAAAAAAAGAAGGAGGAAATGAAAATGGATGTTTTTTTAAAGGGTAGTGATGTTGCAACTCGAAATTTAACTCCAGGAATCAGCGTTTACGGCGAAGAGTTAATTTCAGAAGATGTTGAATACCGATTATGGAACCCCAGAAGGTCAAAGTTATCAGCAGCTATCTTAAACGGATTGGAAAATCTAGACATCAAAAATAATGATAAGGTCTTATATCTTGGCGCATCTACAGGTACGACAGTTTCACATATCTCAGACATAGCATATGATGGAAAAATATATGCGGTCGAATTTTCACCCGTAACGGCTAAAAAGTTAACAAGATTATCACGTCAAAGACCTAATATTTATCCTATACTCGGCGATGCAACAAAACCTAAGGAATATATGAATATAGTTGAAAAGGTTGACTTTTTATACTGCGATGTTGCTCAGCCTACACAGTCAGAATTATTTATGAAAAATATGAATTTATTCTCAAAAGACAACGCTTTAGGAATGATAACAATTAAAGCCAGAAGTATTGACGTAGTACAAAAACCTAAAAAGATTTTCAAGCAAGAAGAGAAGAAATTCAAAGAGAAAGGTTTTAAAATTATTGAAAAAGTAAAACTGGAACCTTACGAAAAAGACCATATAGCTTTTTTAATAGAAAAAAATTTTTAAAAAAAAATAAGATTAGAGAGAAAGCCTCTAAAAGTTATTTTTAACAATTTCTGCAATAATTAATTGGAAAATCCTTTAAATTAACTAAACTGGCATAATATGTAATAATATCATGACCACAGGGATAAGATCCTGTATCAGGTGTATTAAATAGGATACCAATATATTTTTTGTTTTAAGATATGCATAATATTCAAATATTGATCCAAAACCCTGAACTAGTAATATCTGCAATATTTTTCCGTCATAGGCATCATAATGGGCTAAACCAAAGATTATCATAGATGCAATAATGCCGATAAATATGGACATGTTACGGTTGCCTGTAATCTTGTAAACCAAATACATCGCAATCAGTAAGATAAATACTTTGAAAAATTCTTCACCCAACACCTGTAACAACAAATTAACAATTGTCAGTAAAGATACGCTTGAATCAAGTCCGGCATGTGCTGTCATTCCAACAGGAGATAAAATCAGTCTTATTAAAACAACGTAAATATATACCCCGATAACACACAGTATTATTAATTTAATGTCCTTTAATCTTAGTTTTTTAAAGAATAAGCCATAATTTCCTTTACATATATACAATGCAGGGATTGTACGGCAATGTAAAATATTTTGTGGGATAAAACAAGATTTATACAATATATTACCAACTTAAAACCATTAAAAACTTATTTTAAAGACAAATTAAAATCAATATCAAAAAACAATAAATTACATAAAGAATTATGCCATTTAAA
>JAFRFB010000142.1 GCA_017434555.1 Methanobrevibacter sp.
ATGCAATGCCTAACACCAAGAGCAATAACAGTATTTTAATAAAAGAAGATTTTGCTTTAAATGACAAATCATTACTCAGATTCATGAACGCCGCCATGACCACCATCATACCGATTACAGCATTCTTACTTCCAAATATCACCATATAAAAAATCATGAACAACATCATTGAGACAAACATGATAATTTTTGATTTTAATGCCCTATTCATAATTACTCTAATAATATATTTTATTTAGAATTAATATAAGTTAACTATTTTTAAACAGAATAAAAAAAATTTCAAATCAACAAAATTTTTGAAAGATTGGACTTTGTGAAAAAACGAAAAAAATGATAATGAATTATTCTCCAATTCTATTTAGCAATATTTTTTGATAAATTAAAAAATGGGAAACTAAAAAATAAAAACAATATTAAAAAAAGCATGAAAGAATAAACTCTCATGGTCTTTTAATCTTATTATCATCCAACCTGAACGTCAAAGCAAAAACGATCGCCATAATGATGGCCGTTATCGTCATAACGAATCCCATTGACTCCTGAATAATGATATCAGCAGCATTCACAACAGTACTGTTCTCTGATTTAATCTCATCTATATTCCCTACCTTCTGGAAATAGTCAAAGACATCTTGATAAACTTGTTCATCATATAAATGTTCAGGCGCATAAAGATCAACCGCATACACAGTACCCCAGATTACTCCAAGAACAAGGATTATACCAATAATTGCAGTACCCATTGACTCACCCAATGTCTGATATGTTGTAGTTATGCCAGATGCATTATTTTGACTTTCATCAGGAATATTAATTAATGCAATGTCCGTGCTTAAGGCCATAATAAAACCAATACCTGAACCCAATATGAACATTCCCGGCATTAAATCCAACATTGTGATGTCCATTTTAAATTGAAATCCTAAAATCACACATCCAATGATTGCCATTACACTCCCTATTGCCATAATGGTCTTGTGACTCAATTTTCCAGTTAAACTTGGAGCCGCCACTGAAAAAATAAGCAAGCCTACAGTCAGCGGAAGTGTGGTCAAACCAGTATCAAATGCATTTAAATTCAATACTGTTTGCAAGAACAGGGAAACTACAAACAATCCCCCTCCCATAACAATATAAGACAATAATATGATAGTAGAGCCTATACGTAAATTCTTGTCTTTAAACAAGTCCATATCAAGCAATGGCACCTTACCTTTTCTTTTTCTTCTGATTTCAAACGATGAAAAGATAGTCAATGCAATTATTCCCAAGATGATTACGACTATGCTGGTTATGGTATCCTCACTCAACATCAAAATACCTAGAACAAATAAGACAAGACCTATAAATGAGATTATAGTACCTGTAATATCCAAATCGTCTTTAGATTCAGTAGGTGTAAAATCAGGTATTTTCTTATGCATAACTAAAATAAAGACAACAACTATCAATTCACATGCAAATCCATATCTCCAGGAGAGAAATGTAGTCATGATTCCGCCGAAAAGCGGACCGATAGCCGCCGAAAGTGCAACCATTACGCTCTCAATTGCCAAAGCGAATGTACGTTTTTCACCGGAATATGTTCCACTTATTATGGAAACTGTAGCAGGAGTCATTAATGCGCCAGCAACCCCTTCTATCACTGCCCATCCTATAAATAGCATTGTGTCACTCTGACTTACTGCAGCAGTGGAAGTGCCTATCCCATAAAGCACAGCACCAATTAAAAACAGCTTCTTTTTACCAACTATATCCTGAAGCTTGGCACCAAAAAGCATGAATGCAGCAGTAATGAGGGTGTAAAATGACATGATTAGTTGAATAGTAGTCACATTAGTATTCAAATCTGCAACAACCTGCGAAATACTAACGTTCATGAATGTAGAATCCAACGTTATAATAAAGGAAGCACAAGCCACCAATACTAATGGAATCCAAGAGTGTTCCCTAATAGTTTCATTCATTTATTACCCTCCACTAATTTAAACATATAATCAAAAGGACTAAATTTGTCATATTTTTAGACACACTAATATCATTATACTCTATTCATTTCATTAATGATAAAGATTTTTAAAAATACATTATGTTGAAGCAATGTTAAATGATGAGACTCAATGCCTACGGATATGACTTTTAATTTTTTGATATCCCTCAGCCATCACTACTGAAAAAATTATCACAGCTAAAAACGTTAAGATACGCAAAATCATATTGCTTTCAACATCAATAAACTGATTGATGTAAGTTAATGAAAGAATTAACGCCCATTGAATCAAATATATGGAGGTTACATTTTTACTTGTTCTTGTAATGAAATTGTTAATTTTAGGAGATGCCCTTTTAGATAGGAAATAGAATAGTGATCCTACCAGAAGTATGATTACAATCAATAATATGATGTCCTGCGTGGACAGATGCAAATATGACAATTTTTCAGGCACGGTTCCGCCAGTAATAGCAAACATTCCCTCTCTTGTGATGAATCCCAATATCAATAAAATAATTGTGGTTATGGAAGTGTACCTTAAAATCAGTTTATACAATTTATCCTTATCATTGCACCTTTTCAAATCATTTCCGAACAGCATTCCCGCCGCAGGTATGATAAACCAGTTTAAAAATGGAAAACAACTAACAATGTTCTGCCCAGTTGTTTCAATGAAATTGCCCAAAAGCTGATTTAAATACATATTATGCAATGTAACGTCAGGATGATAGGATACAATTAAAGATAATGAAATACCAACAGCAGCATCTGAGTATAGCTCAGGCCAAGTTTTTTAAATATTCCAACCACTATGATAGTAATTCCTGCAAATTGCAATATGTCATTTGCCAAAAAGGACAGCAAGGAGTATTCAAGAGGAACCCCTGCAGCATAATTTGACAAAAAATACATCGTATTTATTACCAAACCCAACAACAGTAACTTAATTCCCCTAACTATAAATTCCTTTGTGGAATCATGTCTGGTGTACACCATTCCAATTCCCATTGCAAACATGAATATCGGTGCAGAGGATTGAGTCAATATAAACAGATATTCCTCAACATATCCATAATCTATTTGACTGAATGTACAGAACGCAAGAAAATGAACGAAAATCATTGCAAAAATTGCAAAAACCTTTGCATAATCCCATTCTATCTGTCTTCCATCATTACATCGATATTGCTAAAAAGCTTACTCATGAAAATATATATATTCATTCACTATAATAAATATTATTTATATAAATCTATTCAAAATCAGTTGTAATTTCAAATATAGTCTCACATTTGCTCAGAATTCTACCAATCTTTCATCCAAGTCTGCATGATTGTCCTGATAGTCAATTTCACCAAATTCCGCTCGAATTAAATATGCAAGACATTCCTCATCTAAACTAAAACGTGCATTGATATTTTCTTTATTTCCTCGAGCATCAAGTCTGACCCATTTATCTAAATTTTTTATATACACCGTGTTTAAAGCATGAATCATATAACCTTCACTTGCATCATCTGCTCTTGTAAGCAGCTGATAACTGATGCCTGACGGAATCTGATTTACTCTTAGAAGTGCCGCAAGAAGACATGATTTTGTCCAGCAGATTCCTGTTTTA
>JAFRFB010000143.1 GCA_017434555.1 Methanobrevibacter sp.
GCCATCGAGGAATGTTGCGTAGTATTGAGTTGCGTTTTTGTATATTTTTGTAACATCGTTACCGTTAATTGTACTTAAAACAGTGACTTTTGAGTTAACTTTTGCAGGATCATAAGAAGAACTGCCTTCATAGAAAACAGCTACATCATATTCTCCTTTATCTAAGTTAATAGCCATTCTTACAGTACCGTTTTCATTGGTTTTACGGCTATTGTTTACGCCGTTAATATTGATAATGACTGTTTCATTTGCAATGCCTGTACCGTTTAAAGTTAATGTAACGATAAATCTGGTACCGTTTTTGTAATACATTTCAATTTCAGGTGCTTCTAAATCAACAGCTTGGGAACTGTTAACAATAATATTAGCCTGTTCGGTTTTTTTACCTAATTGGCTGTCTCCTTTAAAGCTTACTTTTACAGTATATTCTCCGTTAGGTAAAATAGTGCTGATTGTTGCAACACCTTGTGAATCGGTTGTAGCACTGTAAACTTCTCCGTTTATTTCAAATACTAAAGTTTTATTTGCAATTTCAGTCCCGTTTGTGTCTTTTAATATTGCACTGTAGTTAAATGCAGTACAGGCGCTGGTAAGGTCTTCTGCAATAATTGTTGCAGGAGCTACGAATGAACCATTGCCTCTTTCACCGTCACTGTAGGTTCCTTGCACATCATCAGCGCTTTGGAATTGGCTGTCAGCAAATGTAATGTATGTTACAAATGTTGGTGGGAAAGGTAAGAAGTCTAAATCATAGCTGTTTTGACCGACGGTAACGTTATAGTATCCTCCACCAAGTAAAAGTCCAATTCTACTTCCTATCATGGTGTTGTTGAATATATATTCGTTTCCAGAGCCGTATGCAGTAATTGAAGCTATTTTAGCATTTAAAATTGTGTTGTTGTAAGCCATGTGGCCTCTTGAGTGCATGAGGTATATTCCTTCTTTTGCACCGTCAATGGTGTTATTGAATATGACTACATTTGGTCCGGTTCCGTGTCTTACGTCGATACCGTGGTTAACTACGTTTGTAATGGTGTTGTTTGCAATGATGTTTCTTGGAGATCCGAAGTTAATCATACCGTTGGTGAATTGGTCATGAATATTGTTGTTGGTAATTCTTGAATCACCTGAATATTGTATGAATAAACCGAAGGAAGCCCCTTCAATGTCACATCCGGTAATTGTCAAGTTGGTACTTGCATCGGAGTATATTCCTGCAGTTTTATATTCTTCGGTGGTAGTTGTTGCTTTTGTAGGGTTATATCCAGGATATTTGCTTACGATATTTAAATCGGATATAACTACTTGGGTATTGTTTAATGTGTATAATACTGCATAGTAAGCAACAGCGTATCCGCCATCGGCAGTTTGATTTCTTACTTTTTCAGGTACATCAGTAGCGTTTAATCTATTGTAACCGATTAATGTTGCGTTATTACCGAAAATTCTGATGTTTTTATCAGTGTAAATGCTGATGTCATTAAAGACTGCATCTTTAGGGAAGTTTAAACTGTCTCCTTCTTCCATTGAATCAATTATTGCTTGAATTTGGCTTGAAGTTGAACCGCTTGGAACATTGTATATGGTACCTGTTCGATTTAATAAGCTGTCATAATCAATTACAATATCTTTTGGAGTTGGTATATTTGTAACGTTTGAGTATGCTGGTTCGTATGAACTAGGGTCACTGTAAACTCCAATATCGTCAGTTGCACTTTGATAATCGGAGTCTGCAGTTGCAACATAATATACGAATGTTGGGGGGAATGGCAAGTTATCTAATTGGAAAGTGTTTTCTCCAATAGTGATGTTTGAATATCCTCCGCCTAATAATACACCAATTCTTGATTTGCGCATTGTGTTGCCGTATATGTCTACTTCGGATGAACCGTAACAAGTTATTGAACTTATGGTACAGTTAATCAAAGTGTTTTGTGTTGCAGTATGGCCTTTGGAGTGCATTAAGTAGATTCCTTCTTTTGAGCCGATAACTGTGTTGTTTATTACTTGAACGTTAGGTCCGGTTCCGTGTCTTACGTCGATACCGTGGTTTTTAGCGTTAATTACGGTGTTGTTTGTAATCAATGTTCTTGCAGACCCAAAGTTTAAAAATCCTGTAGTCTTTTGGTTTTTAATTATGTTGTTTGAAACAGTTCCGTCAGGAGAACTGGTCATGTAAATACCCCATGATGAACCTTCAATTGTATTGTTGTCAATTGTTACTCCTTTTGCTTGGCTAAGATATAAAGCTGCATTGGAATATATTGATGAATCAAGTCCAACAATTGTTAATCCTTTCATGGTAATGTCTGAAGCACTTAATAAGTATAATGTTGCAAAGTTAGATATAGCATATCCTCCTTCAGCAGTAGTTGCTCTAACTTTTTCTGGAATATTGGTGTTGTTAACACCAGGGGATGAATATCCGACTAAAGTTGCACCATTTCCGTTAATTGTAATACTTTTGTTTACATAAATACAGATATCTGTATATGTTCCAGTTTCGAAATTTAAAGTGTCACCGTCAGACATACCATTAATTGTATTTTGTATGGTCGTACTGTTTGACCCTGCACTTATGGTATATTCTGAAGCACTTTGAATGTCGTTATTATCACTTATAGCAAGGGTATTATCATGTGAAGAGATGTCTGCTGACACATCTTCTGCAAATACCATGCTTGAACCCATAAGGACAATAAAGACTAAAAAAATTCCTAAAATTAATTTTTTAAAAGTCATAATTTTCCTCGATTTGTATGTTATTAAATGTAGGGAACAAATTATCGATATACATTTAATGTTATATTGTATATAGAAATGTACTTAAATAGATTTTCATAACTATGTTATATTTCCTTATTTTTTAAAGCTAGTGTTATTTATTCCTTTTTTTTAATTTTTTTTTTAAAAAGATTTATATTGCATAACGATAAATAAAATAAAGTGTAAATCAGTTTTATTGTTATGATTTAAAATACATATCGAGAGTAGATTTTATATGAACATAAAGAAAGTTAATAATGTATTAAATATTTTTATAATATTTTTATTTGCTTTATGCTTGGTTTCATCCGTATCTGCAAATGAATATAATTCTAATAATGATTTTGCAAATGGAACAACTTATTCAATAACTTCAGATTTATCTAATGATGAAATTCAAACAATGTTTAATGGCGCTAGTAACGGAGATACATTTGAATTCACCTCCAAGTCTTATGATAACATATCTTTGTTTGTGGATAAGCAGCTTAAAATAATTTCCAATAAAAACAGCATAATCAATGTTGCCACTTCATTAACGGATAAGGCTAAAGATATGGGATTAAGCAATACTTTCGGATTCTATTTTACTCAAAACAGTTCTGGCAGTATATTATCCGGATTGAATATAATAGCTGCCAATGCTGATTATGCAGTAATCTTAGATAAGTCATCTAATACAATTGTTGAAAACAATGAAATTTCTCAGGCGCTAAATAATGTTTTAGTTAAAAATGCAGATAATGTTCAAATTAGTGAAAACTACATTCACAATGCGACCAATAATAGTCTTCAGGTTCAGGATATCAATAACATTTCAATATTCAATAATACAATAGCATTCAATGGAAGGTCTGGAATTGAAACTTCAAACATGTTTGATTCCTTAATAACCTGGAATGAAGTATATTTCAATGCATTTAATGGAATTTCAATGTATAATAAATCTTCTAATAATAAAGTGATGTATAATCATGTTTATGAGAATACCAATGGAATTTTTCTCAATGCAGAGTCATATGGCGATAAATTCCTATATAACACATTGGAATATAATCGTATGGATCCTAATTCTGAATTGGGCGGTTTTGAAACTGGAAACGGATTTTTATTCGGTGAAGAATTTGAAACCAGTAAAAAACAGCTTCCGGACATTTCATACAATGCATTAATGCACAATGAAAACTTCCAGGCAAAAAACAACCCTACAAAAGAACAGTTCAAGTTAGGACCAAACTATTTCGATTCAAATGACGGTGAACACACATTCATCTGTCCGATGCTTCTTGCTAAAATATTGAAGATGGATTTCACATCAGTTTCTAATGGAATAGGTATTCAAATATATGAAGACGGAAAACCTGTTAATGATTTTGCATTTTTCGACCAAAAAATATCTGTTGACGGTAAAGAATACAGTGTAGAAATACAAAACGGAAAAGGATTTATTCAAACCGATTCAAGTCAAGACCATGAAGTTGAAATTCAGCACGGTGAAAAAGTACCTGATTATCGAAAAGAAACTGTAGAAAAATACACTCCTTCTTCAGATGATAATCAAGGTTCATCTTTCGGAAGTTCCGGCAGTGAAAAAGGATCAGGCTCTACCAGCGGATCATCATCCGGCTCCGGCTCCGGCAGCGGTTCATCAAATACCACAACAGATTCAAATGACGGCAATAAAGGAACATCTTCAAACAGTAACGGAAATTCCAATACCAACAGCACTTCAAACAGTGTTGTATCAAACAATCAAGGCCAAGTAATTGCAAATTACGGTACTAACAGCTCTGATATCATCTCCGAGTCAACTTCTCAAACCGGTGAAGAGGAACAGTCTCAAGGTCAGGAAAATGCCGCTGAAGCAGGCAGTGTTGATTCTGGTGAGTCATCTTCCCCAGGGGATTCTGATGCTGAAGGAAAAGTTTATGAATTAGACTCCGTTAGTAAAAAATCCAATCCATTACAGGACAATTCCATAATAATTGTTTTAGCTATTGTATTTTTGGTTGTTATATTTATCTATGGATATAAACGTAAAAACGAGTTCGAATAATATTTAAACTCTTTTTTCTTATTTTTTTATACTAGTTTGTACATATATTTAATCAATGTCATCTAAAAAACTCATTTTAAATTCAAACAGAAATTTTGAAATCATTGATATTACTGCAATGATAAATAATGAAATAGATATCAAATCAGGTATTGTCAATGTATTTTCAAAGCATTCCACATCAGCCATTGTTGTAAATGAAAATGAAAGCGGTCTTTTAAAAGATTTGGAGTTAATGTTAAGTGATTTGGTTTCGGATAAGTATTCGTGGCAGCATGATAGAATTGACAATAATGCAAAATCCCACCTGAAATCATTTTTGCTCTCTTCCAGTGAAACAATTCCAATTTTGGATGGAAAGCTTGATTTAGGGACCTGGCAATCTGTATTTTTTGTTGAACTTGATGGGCCAAGAAATAATAGGACAGTTGACCTGACATTTATAAGTGATTTAAATGAATAAACATTTAATAATTTTAATACTTATCATAGTAATTATTGTAATTGCGATACTTTTAAGCAATTTGCCTTTTGAAGTTACACAAAACAATAATGTTAGTTACGAACAGATAGATGTACAGATGAGAAAATTGTGGTATTGAATATTTTTGTAATGTTGATAGAATCAAAACAGTTGTTTGATTATTATTAACATTTAAATCTTAATTTATTTTTCGGCAATATGCAATGCAGTATGATTACCTGTTCTTTGAAATGAAAGTGGAGTAAGTCCATTTTTTAAAAATATTTTTTTCATTTCATTTTCACCATAGAAATGATAATCTCCTTCATCTGAAAACTTTGTGATGATATTAATCACTGGTCGCACTAGGGTAGGCATATATGGATCTCCAATCAATAGTTTTCCTCCATCTTTTAATACTCTCTGCATTTCCATCAATACAATGTCTGGATTAATATAATGGTGAAATGAAGCATTACAAACAATAATATCAAAGCTATTATCATCAAATGGGAGTTTTTCTGCATCCCCAACTAAAAATGATGCTTTATCTCCGCATTTTTCTTTTGCTTCAATAATCATTTTTTCAGAAAAATCAATTCCAAACAATTCATATTTTCCGTCAGGAAGAATTGTAAACAAGTTACCGTTTCCGCATCCAACATCTAAGATTTTTCCACTTTCAACTTTTTGAATTTCATTTACAAGTACATCATACAGTTCTTTAATGAATTTTAAGTCGTCTGAATTGTTGTATTCATGTGCTATTTCGTCGAAATGTTGTTTTGTTTTTTCTTTTGCATCCATAATAATATGCTCCTTTAATTTAATTTGAAAAATGTATATTTCAATTAGCAAATTTGTATTGTTCTATATAAATAGCTATTTTCGTATGTGTCTAAGATGCAAAATATCTCTTTTAAAGTGCCAAAATTGAATATTAAAGTTATATTTGAATTAGTTTATATTATATTAATATTTGGTTCAACTAATTTCATTCACTATTTTTAACTCTCAAAAAATATATATGCCTCTTAAAATAAATTATTATTTGGTGATTTTAATGATTAATGTAGGAATTACAAAAATCTATCAGAATAATCAGACAGTTATACCTTCTATAATAAGAAAGGAATTTAATATAACAAAAGATACTCTTGTAGAATGGAATATAAACGGTGATGATATGGTAATATTAACTTTTAGAAGTAAAAAACCTAAAATTAGTGATTTAGCTGGTTTAGGTAAAGGAAAAAGTAATGAAAAAACGAATGCTGTTGATTTAAAAAGAGGTTTGTACCGATGAAATATTTTGTTGATTCAAGTTATATTATTGCATTGATTAAAGAAGATGATTCTTTACATGATAAGTCATTAGAATTTTTGGATTTATTGGATTCAAATGATTGCTATATAAATGATTTAATTATAAATGAAGTTATTACAGTAATAGGTAATAAAATAGATTTAAAAACAGCTAATTTAGCATATGGCCTTTTAAATTCAACATTCAATATAATAAATGGTTGTTCCATTAAGAATTTTAATGAAAAAACTATGATTCATTATAATAAATTCAGTACTAAATTAAGCTTCACTGATTGTAGTATTATAACATGCATGAAATCTGAAAATATCAAAAATCTAATTAGCTTTGATAATGAATTTAAAAAAGTTAATTCTATTACGTTAATAAATTAATGTTTGTTCTAAAGATTAAGGAATTTTCAAAAGAAATTAATGAATCATTGGTTGTTGATTAACATCCAACGATTGTAGTTTATTTAAATAATTTAAAAAGGATGAAACTGAATTATTTGTTCAAAAATTCAATTTCGAATGCAATTACAGGATACTCTAAAGTAAAGTTTGTAATCACTTCAGGCGATATTTCACCAAAGAAACCTTCAATAGTACCGTTATCTGCCTCACCAACCAAATCAGCTGCTCTTCCATAGATGAATGTTGGATTTTCGCTGTCGGTTATTTCCATTGAATATCCTAAATTGGAAACAACGCTTGTTACAACGGATTTGATTTCAGTAAAGTTAGCGGTTGAATGGCATATCAATCCAGCTAGCTTTTTAGAAGGTCTGACTTTGTTTTCAGTTGTTTCATCAAGGTATAAGACATCACCGATTTCAAATATCTTTTGAGGCAAGTCTTCATGTTTGTTGTCTTCTAAAAATTCCATTAAACTGTTAATTAGGCTGGTACGAATCATGGTTCTGTCGATTGTGATAGGTCTTGCAACCTGGACGTGATCTTTTTCTTCTTGTTTCATGAATTCGTAATGTGATTCTTCATTAGTTAACATCAAGCTCATTACTTCCTGGAAGCCTAAACCGACCATAACTTCACGGATACTGCTTTCTGCTTTAAACCAGTCATTTTCATATGCTACGGTATTAATGTCAGGAAGTTCTGCTTCAATGGAGTTGATTCTATATTGAACGGCAATATTTTCAACAACATCGACTTCGTGTAAAATATCGACCCTGTATGCCGGAACATAGACTTTTAATTCATTGTCGTTTAAGATTTCAGCATCAAAACGGGCTTTAAACAGTAATTCTTTAATCTCTTCTGCATTCAAGTTGATTCCACCAATCAATTCGTTTGCTGTATCAACATGAACATTTATTTCTTGTGGAGTTAAATCAGGACTTACAACGGTTTTATCTGAGTATTTGACTTCCATTGTTTTTATTTTACCT
Source organism: Methanobrevibacter sp. (assembly GCA_017434555.1). Lineage (GTDB taxonomy): Archaea > Methanobacteriota > Methanobacteria > Methanobacteriales > Methanobacteriaceae > Methanocatella. The sequence continues at coordinate 8,003 of JAFRFB010000143.1, forward strand.
CCGACTTCAGCAAATGAACAGCAAATGATATTTAATGCCTGATTTACTGCACGTTCATCAGTACCCGTAACATCAACAATGATGTTTTTGGTATCTTCCTTGATTTTTGTCAATTCTCCGTTAATGATTGGGGGCATTGATAATATATTGTCATCACAATCCAAAATTAATGGATATTTATCAAAGTTTTCAATTAAATGAGCATAATCCTTACCTTTGTCATGTTCAGTCAGGATTTCTTCAGGAGTCATTGGAGTATCTTTTTCAAGAGGAACAAAAGAATTTTCCTGTTTTGGAGTTGCAATGTATTTGTAAGGAGCTTTTACAACATCTGCATTGTGAATACCGATAGCTACTTTTTTCCTGTCCCTTCCAATTACCCAATGGAGGTTTTCCTGGAAATCCATGATGTATTTGAGCTTGTCTCCTGTAAAGTCAACGTCATCGATTTTTGCAAAGGCAATATATGGTCTGATTTCAGCCACATCGTCATCCACGGTAACACTTTCACCGGAAGATGTTATTTCATACTGTGGAAGACCTATTTCCTGGCCAATAAATCCTTTAAAAGATCTAGCTACTCCTTCTACTGACAAATTGTCCGGACGGTTAGGGAAGAATTCCACTTTGATTTCTTCATCATCAAAGTCCTCGATATCGCTTGACATCATTGGCAATGTGTCTATTAATTCATCTTTTTCCATATCTATTCCTAAATCTTTTAAATCTTGATATTTAAACGTTATAACTGGCATTCAAGCATACTCCATATATTTTTTTCATAATCCATAAATTAAAATAAAAACAAATGATTCAATTATAAAATGCAATGCCCTGTGTTCTATTTCGCCCATATGGCCAATCAAAACAGTGTGGGATACATCTATTATAAAGTGAATTGAGGCTGCAATAATTCCTATTGTCGGTGACAGGAATATTATGGACAATACAATAAAGTGAAATGCTGCTTCCATTAACTCATGAACTACCCATGTTTTCCATGGTGAAGAGTCTACAGAATGATAGATTAAACCTCCAAGTATGATATAGAAGTTGTTAAAAACTTTCCACATTAATTGGGTGTGTAATATATCGCTTATAGCTAAAACAATTGCAACATAAAACCATATTAATTCCATTATTCAACAGTCCTTTAAAGATTTATAATATTATTATTTTTGAATATGTTATATAATATATTTATCGATTACCAAATTTTTAAATAGATTGATAATACATATAATTTTTTTAATGAGGAATTTAGTCAGAGTTTTTAAGAATAAACTTCCGCAGGTTTTAATCATATTTCTGCTTTTAATAGTTCAGGCTTACTGTGATTTGGCTCTGCCTTCATACACTGCCAACATTGTTGATATAGGTATTCAGAATGCTGATATAAACTATATCATGGATGTGGGATTTTTAATGCTTATCATGGTGGCCATATCTGTTTTTGCAACCATAGGTGTGTCCTTTTTTTCAAGCAGGGTTTCTTCAGGATATGCAAAGGATTTAAGAAAAGTGGTTTATGCAAAGGTTTTAAAGTTTTCCAATCATGAACTTAATAAGATTTCCAGATCATCACTTATTACGCGTTCTACAAACGATATCAATCAGCTGCAGAATGTTTTGGTTATGATGCTTATGATGCTATTCTTTGCTCCAATTTTGGGAATCGGAAGTATTATCAAGGCATTCGAAATCGGCGGTGGCCTTTCCTGGATTATTTTAGTTACATTTTTGGTTGTTTTATCCCTGTTAGCTATTATAACCATAAGAGTTCTTCCTTATTTTAAATTAACCCAGGAAATCATTGACAAAATGAATAAAACCGCAAGAGAAATTTTAATAGGAATACCGGTTATCAAAGCTTTTGTAAGGCAGGACTATGAGAAAGACAAATTCTGTAAAATCAATAAGGAGTTTCTCGACGTTAACCTCTATGTTTTTAGAAAGATTTTTATTTTAATGCCTACAATGACTCTCTTTTTAAATCTGATGATTGTTTTAATATTGTATTTCGGTGCATATGATGCAATTGCCGGAAATATATTAACCGGAGACATCATTGCATTTACCCAATATTCCACACAGGTTGTATCTTCCTTCATCATGCTTGGAGGAGTCATGATTATCCTTCCAAGATTTTTAGTGTCTGCTAGACGTGTTGCCGAAGTGCTTAATATGGAATTGTCAATTACTGACGGTGAATTAACTTCAATAAATGATAATCCAACTATTGAATTTAAAAATGTTAGCTATTCATATCCTGGAAGTGAAAAAGAAACTTTAAAAGACATTAACTTTAAATTAGTTCCAGGTAAAACCACAGCAATCATTGGCGGAACCGGAAGCGGCAAATCCACTATTTTAAACCTTATTCCAAGGCTTCAGGATGTAACTTCAGGCGAAATTTTAATCGATAATGAAAACATTAAAAACTTTAAACTGAAAACTCTAAGGGATAAGATAAGTTTCACCCCTCAGGATGCTATTCTATTTCAGGGAACGGTCAAATCAAACATGAAATCTGGAAAAAGCGATGCCGATGATGAGGAAATTAAAAACGCTTTAAAATTGGCTCAGGTTGATTTTGTAGATGATATTGACGATGAAGTTTCACAGGGTGGATCCAATTTTTCAGGCGGCCAAAAACAGCGTCTATCAATAGCAAGAGCAATCATTGGACCTCATGATTTCTATTTATTTGATGACTGTTTTTCAGCCTTGGATATGAATACCGAAGCAGTAATTAAAAGCAATTTGGATAAAATTGCTGAAAATTCATCAGTTTTATTTGTTTCACAAAGGATTTCAACGATAAAGGATGCCGATGAGATAATTGTTTTGGATAACGGCAAGATAATTGATAAAGGGTCTCATGATGATTTAATCAATCGCTGTGAAGTTTATTCGGAAATCGCATCATCACAGATGGAGGAATCATTATGCCTCCAATGAGAAGAAAACCTCCGGAAAAGGCGGTTGACAATAAAAAAGCCATTAAAAATATTTTATTCTTATTAAAAGATTATAAGCTTAAATTAATTATTACATTTATTTGTGCATTAATATCAACTGTATTCAGTATTATAGCTCCATTTTTAATTGGAATGGCAACCACAACAATATTTGACGGTATCAATGCAATGAATGCCCATACAGGAACAATAGATTTCAATAAATTGTTTTTCTTGCTTGGTGTTGTTGTGGTATTGTATATTGTCAGTGCAGTATTCTCCTACCTTCAGTCATGGTTTTTAATAGATATTTCAACAAATATCAGCTTTAACTTGAGAAACAGGATAATGGATAAGATTACACAGTTATCTATGGAGGATGTTGGTGAAAATAAACGGGGTGATATACTATCTAGAATCACCAACGATGTGGATTCACTTCAAACCGGAATTACACAATCATTCATTCAATTGATGACGGCAGTAATAACTATTGTCGGTGTTGTATTCATGATGCTTTACATTAACGTATGGATGACCCTTGCCGCATTGATACTGATTCCGATTGCTTTTATTTTAATTACTCTTATCACAAAATACTCTCAGGTTTACTTCTTAAAGCAATTGGCTTATAAGGGATCTTTAAATGCACAGATTGAAGAAACATTTGCAGGTCATGATATTATAAGAACATTCAACCAGGAAGAAATTGAAATGGAACAGTTTGAAAGCGATAATGAAAATTGGTTCAAGCATGAATGGAAATCACAGTTCTTTTCAAGCTTCAACGGGCCATTGATGAATTTCATTTCAAATTTAGCTTATGTTGCAATAGCGGTTTTGGGAGCAATTTTTGTAATACAAAAGACAATAGCTGTCGGAGATATTTTGGCATTTTTCCAATACATTAAAAACTTCACACAGCCTATTCAGCAGATTACTAGAGTAATGAATCTTGTTCAAACCGCAATGGCTGCAAGTGAACGTATCTTTGAATTTCTGGAATTGGATAGCGAAAAAAATCCTTCAGATGTTAAAATCCAGCATTTAAACGAAGAAATTACTTTTGAAAATGTAAGTTTCGGATATGGTGAAGGCGAAAGAATAATTAATGATTTGTCCTTTGAAGTTAAAAAAGGAGATAAGATAGCTATTATTGGTGAAACTGGTGCTGGAAAAACCACTATCGTTAAATTGCTTATGAGATTTTATGATGTTGATTGTGGTGAAATCAAAATCGATGGCGTTAACATTAATGACTATGATAAGCATTCTGTCAGATCTCTTATGGGGATGGTGCTTCAGGATTCATGGCTTTTCAGCGATACTATAGCCAATAACATCAGATACGGCAATTTGAATGCAACGGATGATGAAGTTATCGATGCAGCAAAACGTGTTCATGCAGATGATTTCATAAGGCAGCTTCCGGATGGTTATGAAACTGTACTGAATGAGGATTCAGATAATATTTCTCATGGACAGAAACAATTGCTTACAATTGCTAGGACGATACTTACAGATAAAGAAATTCTTATTTTGGATGAAGCAACATCATCTGTTGATACAAGAACTGAAAAACTGATTCAGGAAGCTATGGATAAGTTAATGGAAGACAGAACCAGTTTTATCATTGCCCACAGATTGTCAACCATCAGGAATGCAGATAAAATCATTGTTATTGAAAACGGTGAAATAATCGAGCAGGGAAATCATGAGGAACTCTTGAATCAGAAAGGCTATTATTATAGAACTTTGAATAGTCAGAAAAAATCCGCTTAAAAATTAAATATTTTTATAAACAATAAACAATATAATTTAATATATTATTTTTACTTAATTATTTAGGAGAAAATATATGTCAAATGAAGAAATTCCTAAAGACTATGATTTTAAAAAAGAAAAAGTATGGGAGAAGAAATGGGAAGATGAAGAAGTCTACAAATATATTGGAGACGGTTCTCGTCCTAGATACGTAATTGACACTCCCCCTCCATACCCAACAGGATCTATTCATTTAGGTCATGTTTTAAATTGGGTTTACATTGATATGAACGCAAGATACAGAAGACAAAAAGGACATGACGTTCTCTTTACCCAAGGATGGGATTGTCACGGTCTTCCAACTGAAGTGAAAGTTGAAGAAACTCATGGAATCAAGAAAAATGATGTTTCCCGTACTAAATTCAGAGAGTATTGTGTTGATTTAACTACTGATAATATTGCAAAAATGAAAGCTCAGATGCAGGCAATGGGTTATTCACAGGACTGGTCCCGTGAGTTCGTTACAATGACTCCGGAATACATGAAAAAGACCCAATACTCATTTTTGAAAATGTATGATGAAGGACTTATTTATCAGGGAATTCACCCTGTAAACTGGTGTCCTCGTTGTGAAACAGCTATTGCTTTTGCAGAAGTTGAATATTCAGACAATACCACATTTTTAAACTATGTCAACTTCCCTCCAGCACTAGAAGACTCTTATGATGATATTGTATCTTCACAAGCATCAGGTAAACAGGCTGACCCTGCCGATGATGGTATATTAATTGCTACCACTCGTCCAGAATTGATGTCTGCATGTGTAGCGGTTGTAATTCATCCTGAAGATGAAAGATACACACATTTATTAGGCAAATATGTTGAAGTGCCTTTATCACACCAAAAAGTTAAAATTATTGCTGATGAAGAGGTTGACCCTGAATTCGGTACTGGTGCAGTAATGATTTGTACTTTTGGGGATAAAACTGACGTAAGTTGGGTTCAAAAGTATGATTTAGAAATCATCAATGCAATTGACGAAACTGGTACATTGACTGCCGCTTCCGGAAGATATGAAGGAATGGACTTGCAGACTTGTAAAAAACAGACAATTGAAGATTTAAAAGCTGAAGGATACCTGTTAAAACAAGAAGAAGTCGATCAAAATGTAGGTCAGTGCTGGAGATGTAAAACCCCTATTGAAATTCTTGTTAAAAAACAATGGTTTGTAGCTGTAAGGGATTTAATCGACAAGACAAAAGTTGCAGCTGATGAGATGAAATGGGTGCCTGAGCACATGAAATCCCGTATGGTCAACTGGGCAGATTCCATGGAATGGGACTGGTGTATTTCAAGGCAAAGAATATTTGCAACTCCGATTCCTGTATGGTACTGTAAAGACTGTGGAAAAGTAATATTGCCTGAAGTTGAAGATTTACCGATTGATCCAACAGTGGATAAACCAAAACACGCATGTGAATGCGGATGTGAAGAGTTCATCCCTGAAGAGGATGTTTTGGATACCTGGATGGATTCATCAATTTCACCTTTATCAATTGCCGGATGGCCTGATGAAGATTATGTTAATCATTTCCCATCAAATATTCGTCCTCAAGGACACGATATTATCCGTACATGGGCATTCTACACTACCCTTAGATGTATAGCCTTAACCGGCCAAAAACCGTTCGATGACATTGTAATTAACGGAATGGTATTTGGTGAAGACGGAAATAAAATGAGTAAATCAAGACCTGAGTTTGTTGTCGGACCTGAAGAGGTCATTGAAAAATACGGTGCTGACTCTTTAAGGTCATGGGCTGCAAACAGTGTTCCGGGTTCCGATGTAATATTTGACTGGAAAGACATCAAGCACGGATACAGATTCTTAAGAAAATTCTGGAACGCATTCAGATTCTTAAGCATGCAGATATTTGATGAAGAGGTTTCATATGATGATGTTAAGGATAATTTAGGACCACTTGATTCCTGGATTTTATCTAAATTAAACTCATTGAACATTAAGGTTGACAATGCATTTGCAGAGTATAACTTTGCTGATACAATAACCTCAATTGAAAGATTCTTCTGGCATGATTTCTGTGACGAGTACATTGAAGCCGTAAAGTACAGACTCTACACTGACGTAAGTGACGAGTCAAGACGCGCTGCCAAATACACTTTAAGAACAGTTGTTGAAACCTCTTTGAAGTTGCTTGCTCCAATAGCTCCTTTCTTTACAGAAGAGGTTTACCAGTACTTCGGTGATGAATCAATTCACAAAACATTATGGCCTGAAGTTAATGATGAGTTAATCAGTGAAGAATTTGAAGCCAAAGGTGACATGACAGTTGACTTGATTGATGAAGTAAGAAGATTCAAATCAGCTTCAAAAATACCTTTAAACGCTGAACTTGCAGAAGTCAATGTCTACACTACTGATGATGAACTGATTGGCATTTTCGAAGACTTTGCAACTGACATTGAAGGTACGCTTAAAATCAAAGATTTAGCTATCAAATCCGGAAAACCTGAAGTTCATGAAAAAATCATTGAGGTTGAACCGGACATGTCTCAAATCGGACCTAAATTCAAAGGAGATGCCGGTAAAATCATTGGCTATTTAAAATCAACTCCGTTGGATGAAATTGATTCAATTTTAGCTGAAAATCATGAACTGGCTATCGGCGATTTGCTTGTCAGTGAAGACATGTTAAATATTAAAAAAGAGATTGTCGGAGCATCAGGTAAGAAAGTTGATATCTTGCAATCCGAAAACTTAGATATGATTTTAGAAGTAATTAGATAATATTACTTCTTCAAATTACTTTTTTTATACTATTTTTTAAAATTAAAAATGCTTTTTTGAATTAACGGATTATAAGGGTGAGATGATACATACATTTACATGTATGTGGTGATGTGTTAGTGAAAAGCAATGTTTGAACCTCTCACTTTATTTTGTTATTAATGATTCACATGAGCCTATTTTAATTATTGAAATCTCACCCTTCATCTAATGTTTTACCATCAGATTTAATGTTGAATTTTGGTATATAATCCGACATCAATAGAGATGTCACTTTGTCTTTTAAATAATGCTATATATAAAGCTTGTTGAGCTCACTCATAAAAATTGTTCTGAGTCATAAAAATTGTTCTCACTCATAACAAAAAGTATTTATATGGGTTTTTCAATCTCTTTAATTATCTTTGCAGGGACTCCTACGGCCATGGAGTTGTCTTCTATATCACGATTAACGACTGCTCCGGCTCCTATTATAACGTTGTTTCCGATGGTCACACCGGGTAAAATGCAAACATTTGCACCAATCCAAACATCATTTCCGATTCTTACCTCACTTGCCTGGGCCAATCTTTTTCTTCTGCCGTTCGGATTGATGGGATGACCTACCGTTGTTATGGTTGTGTTTGGTCCAATCATTACGTCATTACCGATATAAACTTCTTTTACATCCAAAATGGTTAAATTATAGTTTCCAACAAAATTATTGCCGATAAAAATGTTTTTGCCGTTATCGCAGTTAAAGGTTTTTTCAATATCCACATTTTCCCCAACACTTCCAAGCATTTCTTTTAAGAAGTCTCTTTTCGCCTGCCTGTCAGTAACGTCCATATTGTTGTAGATTTCACAGTTTTTAATTGCATTTGATTTAAGTGCAGCCACTTCTTCATCGTCAAAGCAGTATTCAAGTCCGGCTTTAAGTTTATCAATTTCTTTCATATTCTATCTTATTTCTTTTTTGAACCTCTCCGACCTGTAGAGGTCGGAGATTCTCGGGCTGTAAGTCTCTTGTGAGTCTTAGAATTACCGAGCTATCCCTCTGGGTCTCAGAGTTCATATTAATTAATATATTATTTTCCATAGTTTAAAATATTTATGGATGCATTCAAATCTCTATCTAATATTGCGCCGCAGTTCGGGCATTGCCAGTTACGTTCTTCTATGTTTAAATCTGTGTTTCTGTAGCCGCAGACATGGCAGATTTGTGAGGACGGATAATATAGGGGAACCTCGATGAATGTTTTATCATATAGTTCGCATTTGTATTTGATCATGTTTTTTAGTATTCCTAGGCTTACGTTTTGTAGTCCTTTGCTGTAATCATGGTCTAGTATCATTTCTTTTAAATTTAGGTTTTCCATTTTGATTACGTCGTATTCTTGTACTATGTCTTTGCTTATTTTGTGGTAGTATTCTCTTTTGATGTTGTTTCTTTTGTTTGTGTGTTTGTGTAGGGTTTTTAGGGTTTTTTTGTAATTTCCGCTGCCGTGTTCTTTTCTTTTAAGGTCTTTTTGTGTTTTTTTGATTTTAGCTTCTATTTCATTTAGTTTTAGCGTGGTTTTTGCTTTACGGTCTGAAAGTGTGGCTAATGTTTTAACACCTAAGTCTATTCCGACTTCTTTACCTGTTTTAGGAAAAGGTTCTGGTTGTGTAGAATCGTACAGGATTATTATGAACCATTGGCTGTTTTTTTGTTGTATTCTTATGTGTTTGATTTTTCCGGTTATTTCTGGTCTGTATCCTTTGAGGTTGATCCAGCCTAGTGGTTTCCAGTATAATTTACCCTTCTTTATTCGTATTCTGTTGTTTATGTTGTTGATTTTTACTGATTGTGAGGATTGGTACTTTTTTTTGAATTTTGGATATCCGAATCCTCGTTTAAAAAAGTTTTCGTATGCTTGGAGTACTGGTTTATTGCATGCCTGCATAGTATTAATATCCAAATCATTAATAAAAGGATTCCATTCTCTTAAATAGTTAAATATGGATTCCATATACTTATTGTTAACATATGGTGATCGATAATGGAATATATTGGCTATACGTCTGTTGTACTCTATTTCACCAATTATATTATTGTAAATGAAACGTGAATGTCCCAAATATCTTTTAAACAATTTTTCTTGTTTTTGATTTGGATAAACACGATGCCTACAAGTCCGATAAACCATAAAATACTCTTCTTCAATTAAATTTTACTAAAACTTATAATACATATTATAATAATATTTAATATAATAAATAATCGCGAGAGAGCATTTGGCGAGTATTTTTTTTGAAAAAAAATATTTTACAAAATTTTAATGGCCTTTTTTGTGAAATTCATCTCCGACCTGCAGAGTCGAATAAGGAGAGATGATTACTCATCTCCCCTCTTCTAAGAACCGGACGTGTGACTTTCACCACTATCCGGCTCAAGCATACTTTATAAAGAAAGATAAACAACTATATTA
>JAFRFB010000055.1 GCA_017434555.1 Methanobrevibacter sp.
ACTGGTGATGTTATTATTTTAAACACTACTGCTTATAGTGCTGGTGGTGCTACTAACAGAGCTGACGAATTTGAAGTTGATTTAGCTAATGGAACTGTTAACACTGCTTTATTATATGTTTCATATAATTGGGATAAAGCTATTGACGGTGACTTCAACTCATGGAACACTACATTCAATGGTGAAGCAATCACTCCTTTATCTTATTACCGTGACCAATCCAATTTAGGAACTACTTATGCTAAGTACGGATACGGTTTAGTTGTTTATGATGTAACCGATTTGGTTGTTGATGGTACAAATACCTTTGAATTAAATAAAACTTCAGGAAATGCTGCTGTTTATCCAAGTAACTTAATTGTTTTAACTGATAAAGAGAATTCAACAGCTTTCAAAACTGTTTATCTTTATGAAGAAGCTGATTTATTATCCAAATCTTACAATAAGAATTTGGATGCTGGTTTCTTCACTGAATTTGGTATAGAAGAAGGTAATGCTACATTATATGTATTTGCTGCTAGTGCTCAAGCTGGTGAAGGTAACATAATTGTCAATGATGAAAATTATACTGATGTTTGGAGCGGAACAAGTAATTCACTTGAAACCTTTAGTGCTCCTATCAACGGAACTGATGTTTCTGTTTACTTTGAAGCAACCGGCGCTACCATTTTAGCTTTACACCAAATGATTGTCGTTGAACATGGTGATATTTTGGTGGTTGAGGTTTATGATGTTGAAAAATATTATATGGGATCTGAAAGATTTTATGTAAGCGTTACAAACTTCCTAGGTACTCCTGTAGTTAATCAATCCGTAGACATTACTATCAATGGTGTAACTTACACCAGAAGTACTAATGAAAATGGTACAACAAGCATTCCTCTTGGTCTTAACAGTGGAGAATACGATGTAATTACTGTTGTTGGGAATAAGACATTTGTTAGTTTTGTAACTATATTGCCAACTGTAAACGGTGAAGATCTCGTAAAAACGTTCAGAAACGCAACCCAGTACTCTGCAACATTTATCGACTCAGAAGGTGAATTATTACCTGAAGGTACTGAAGTAACATTCAATATTAATGGTGTAATGTACAACCGTAAGACCAATGAAAACGGTACTGCCAAATTAAATATTAACTTAGAACCAGGAAGCTACATAATTACCGCAACTAACCCTGTAACCGGTGAAATGTATTCTAATAATATTACAGTCTTACCTGTTATTGAAAGTAATGACTTAACAAAATATTATAGAAATGATTCCCAATATGTCGTTACTCTTTTAGGTGATGATGGTAAACCTGTTGGTGCTGGTGAAAAAGTTACATTTAACATTAACGGTGTATTCTACACACGTACAACTAATGAATCAGGCCAAGCTCAACTAAACATTAACTTAGAAGCAGGAACATACATAATCACAGCAATGTACAAAAATTGCAGTGTAGCAAATACTATTACTGTATTGCCAATATTGTCTGCAAATGATTTGAATAAGACATATGGCGAACCTGATCAATTCGTAGCAACACTTGTTGACGGTCAAGGAAACCCTTATGCAAATCAGAAAGTAGAATTCAACGTTAATGGTGTCTTATATTACCGTACAACCGGTAGTGATGGTCAAGCTAAGTTAAACATTAACTTACAGCCTGGTGAATACATCATAACTTCTAGTTTTGAAGGATGTAACATTGCAAACAAAATTACTGTAAAAGGATGATTTTTTCATCCATTTTTCTTTTTTTTAGTAATACTTTTTTTAGGTTTTTTGCCATTTTAGTAATACATTAATTATATTTATATATTATTTTTTTGAAAAATTTCTATTGTAAAATAATTGGGGGTTTTACAAATGAATTTTAAATTTTTTATGTCATGTTTTTTTATTTTATTTTTAATCATGATAACTTCAGGTACTGTTTCTGCTGATGAAGCACCGGCTATGAGTTTAGTTGATTATGGAACGGTATCCGGAGACGTAGTTATTTATTCTTCAAATCCGTTTACAGAAACTGGAAGTTTGGAATATGCTATTCCCGAGGATGTTAGCCAGATTCAATCAGTTGATGTAATTGTCAGTTCTTATTCAGGTAGCGGTGCTCCTACTTATGCGTTATATTCTAACATTACATTGGATACGATTAATGGATTGGAAATATTAGGTTATGAGGATTTATATTGTGATAGAAGTATGACCAATGATCCTACTGTTTATGTAATCAATAATCATACTACAAAACAGTTCTCTGACTATCAATCCACTTTTGATATTACGGATAAAGTGAAAAATCTGTCTTCTGGAGATACTATAAAGATATCTGTTAAAAATACACAAAAAGAAGGTTATAATTTCGATGGTAGAATTAAATTAATAGCTTTAGTATTCGCATATGATGATGGAGATAATGATAAGATTACCTATTGGCTGAATGTCGGACAGTCCTGGACACAATCTTCTCGTTCTAACTTAATCAGTACAAAGAATTTCAAAGAAGAATATGATGAAGTAACATTTGAGAATATTGCTTTGTCTTCCTATAATGCAGTAGGTAGAATTAATAATGAATTGTTATATGATCCAATTGTTGAAAAGCAAGGAAGTTATTTCATATACGATAAATGGGATATTACTGATAGTTTTGAAATAGGTATCGACACGAATTACTCATATAAACCATCATCAAGCGGTTATGGCTCTTTCAAATCTGTCGTTCAACTATTAAAAGTAGATAAATCATATAATGAAATAATATCCACCATAACTCCGGAATATAAAAATACAATATATGCTGGTGTTTCAAATAATTTAACCATGGAAATTTTATCCAAAAAGGACATTAATGCAGTTGTAAAATTATATAACAATGAAAATCTTGTCTTTTCAGAAAATGTTATTTTAACCGGTGGAAGCAGTGAAAAACTATATTTCGTTGACTTTACAATCAGGCCAGTAACTTCCAACACTGTCTATGGAGAAAACAACAAATATGAAAATTATTCTCTTGTTATAGAAGATTTGGAGGGTAATGTTTTAAATTCAACCAACGTTTCATATGTCGTTTTGTATAATGGTAATTTGGGTAAGGATTATGAGTATCCTACCGCTAACCCGACTTTAAGGGAATTTAATATTACTGGTGATGTAATTGTTTTAAATACAAGTGAATATAGTGGTAGCGGGGTTACTACAAGAAACGATATCTTTAATGTTGATTTGAATGATGGTGATGTTAGTAAAGCATTATTATATGTTCCTTATACCTGGGATAAGGTTGTAAGCGGTGACTTCAACACCTGGAACACAACATTCAATAATCAGACAATTGTTCCTATCGCATCCTATCGTGACCAATCTAACTTGGGCACTTATGCAAAGTATGCTTATGGTTTAATAGTTTATGATGTAACTGGATTGCTTTTAAATGGAGCAAATACCTTTGAATTAAATAAAATTGCTGATAATACTGCTGTATATCCAAGCAACTTAATAGTATTAACAGATAATGAAGAAAGTGTCATCAATAAAACGGTTTATATCTTGGAAGAAGCGGATTTATTGTCAAAAACCAATAATAAGAATTTGCCTGCAGGATTTAACACTACTTTTAAAATAGTGGACGGCAATGCAACATTATATGTATTTGCTGCAGGTGCCCAAAAGGGTGAAGGAAACTTAATTATCAACGATAAAAGTTACAGTGATGTTTGGAGTGGAACCAGCCAGTCATTTGACACATTTACTGCAAGCATTGATTCTGAAAATATTAATGTTTACTTTGAATCAACAGGCTCTACAATTTTAGGCCTTCACCAAATGATTGTTGTTGAACATAGCGATTATTTAATAATCAATGCTCCGGATGTTGAAAAATATTATAAAGGACCTGAAAGATTTGTTGTAACAGTCACTGATTACCAGCAAAATCCAATGGCCAATAAATCTGTAGATATCACAATTAATGGCGTTACATATGCTAAAACAACCAATAATGAGGGTATTACAAGCATTGCTCTTGGAATTGACAGTGGAATATATAATGTAACAACCACAGTTGATAATACCACAGTTAACTCAGTTGTAACAGTTTTACCGACTGTAAATGGAAGCGATGTTGTTAAGGTATTTAGAAACGGAACCCAGTATTATGCAACATTTAAAAATTCGGATGGTAGTTATTTGGATGATGGAAGTGGAGTCCAATTTAACATTAACGGTGTATTGTATGACCGCAAGGTATCCGGCAATAAAGGTCTTGCAAAATTAAACATCAACCTTCAACAGGGCGAATATATAATTACTGCAACAAACCTCAAAACCGGTGAAAGATCTTCCAACATCATTACAGTTATTCCTAGAATTATTGAAAACAATGATTTAACCAAATATTACAGAAATGCTTCACAATACACTGTAAAATTAATTGGTGATGACGGTAATGCTGTCGGTGCCGGCGTTGATGTAACCTTTAACATTAATGGTGTATTCTACACACGTACAACAAACGCATCAGGAATAGCTAAATTAAACATTAACCTGGGACCTGGACACTACATTATCACAGCTGCATATGCGGACTGTATGGTATCAAATAACATTGAAGTATTGCCGGTATTATCTGCAAATGACTTAACCAAGAAATTCGGTACTTCTGATCAATTTGTCGCAACTCTCGTTGACGGTCAAGGTAAAGCTTATGCAGACCAGAAAGTAGAGTTCAACATTCATGGTGTATTCTATACCCGTACAACTAATAGTGATGGTCAGGCTAAGTTAAATATTAACTTACAACCTGGTGAATACATTATAACCTCTTCTTATAATGGAAGCAATATAGCAAATACAATTAAAGTTACTGGATGATTTTATCATCCACATTCTTTTTTTAGTAATACTTTTTACCCTATTTTTACTTAAATAGTAATACTTTGATTAATTATATTAATAATAATTGTTCAATATATTATTTGAAAGGGATATTTTTAAAAATTCTTTTCAAAGGAGGTTTTAATATAATTAAGAGTAAACAAAATACTTTTAATTTAAAGAATATAGCAGTTTTAGCTATCGTTTGTGTTTTATTTATGTGTAGTTTAAATATTACATTTGCTATGGATAATAATACAAATGTCCAATTGGATGATTCTAATGTGTTAAATCAGGGATATGAAAAATCAATGCTCCTTATTAGTGATAATAGTGGGACAAATATTCTTGATTCAGCAGCAAATGAAGTATTAAAAAATTATTCAAATGTGGATATCCAAGTTAGAAGTTCTGCTCAGATTTCTACAATGAATGAGGATGAATTATATCAATTGGTTAATAGAAGTGATATTGTCATTGCGAATTGGCTAACAACTGATGCGGATGCTGTATTTACAAATCTATTAATTAAATATCCTGATTTGTCCAATAAGGAAATGTTTTTAATATTGGAAACATCTTCTTCTTCACAACTTAAAACATTCAACTTAGTTAAAAATTCTACTATAAACTATCATAAAATCTTCAATGGTGATGAATATACAGTTGACTTTTTAAATAGTTATTTCCAGACTACAAAAAGAGGTCAATCATATACTACAGTAAATGATTATCTCACAAATGGAAAAGGTAATAAAGTTGATTCTAAATTTAACCAGGCAGTTTTATATAAAAACTGCAATGATAAAGAAAATCAAATTAATCAAATATTATGGGCATTAAGTACCTGCGGTTTCAACTGCCAATACAATGCACCTGTTTTCTACCAGTCCTATCAATATGGATTGTATCGTGACAGGTACATGTCTTTGGAAGAATACATGAAACAGTATTTCGATTCTTCAAGAAATTACACTGTAGGTTTACTTGAAAGTACAATGTATGTGTCCAGTGCATCATTGGAACCTTATTATTCATTAATTAAATCTTTGGAATCTAAAGGAGTTAATGTAATTCCTGTTGTTGCTGCAGGAGGTTCAGATGATCAGTATAAGGTAATGATTGAGTACTTTACTAATGCTCCAGATTATGAATCATTTTTAAAAGATTCTTCAAAATACCAAAGCAATGTCGATGCTATCATTTCAATGCCTGCATATGGTATTGGAGGAACATTATTTGACAGTGTAACAGAGTATTTTGAAACAGCAGGCGTACCTGTATTCAGAGCAGTACATTCAGATTACGTAAGTAATGAGGAATGGGAATTAAGTACTACAGGCCTTCCAGGAAACAGAAGTGACAAATGGTGGCATGTAGCTATTGGTGAAGCGCAAGGTATTATTGAAGCCACTTTTGTAGGTGGAGTTACCAATAAGATATCAGAGACTACAGGTGCTAAATTAACCGGATACAAGTCTCATGAAACCAATATTGACTTATTTACCGACAGAATTATTTCATGGATTGATTTAAGTTATACTGAAAATGAAGATAAAAAAATTTCATTGATTTATTATAACTATCCTCCTGGAAAACAAAACATTGGTTCAAGTTATCTTGACTCAATAACCAGTATCTATAATCTTTTGTTAACTTTAAAATCAGAAGGTTATGATGTTGGTCAATTGCCGGATAATGTAAGTCAATTGGAAGACATGATTATCAAGTGCGGTATCAATGTAGCTACCTGGGCTCCGGGTGAATTGGAAAAACTGGCAAACAGATCCAATGTGGTTTTACTTCCTGTTAGCGAATACATGGAGTGGTTCGAAAGCTTAGAACCTATTTCCAAATTGCAGGTAGTTGATGGGCCTGTTGCATATATTGGCGAATTGTCAAGAAATGCAATAGCAATTAACTATACTTCTCCAATGGATGAAAGGTTATCCGACTGGTATGGTGAAATTGTAGCATTGTTGCCGGACAATTACACCTCTAGAGCTATCCCTATTTTGGACAATATTGTTTCAGCTCTTAAAAAATATTTAATCACAGGTCTCGAATCTGACTATGATATATTTTTAAAATACAAGCAGGAATGGTCTGATTTGGATGTGCCTGGTTTAAATGGTTGGGGAGAAGCTCCAGGTAATATTATGACAGTCTGGAGAAATGGAACCCAATACTTTGTTATTCCGGGTTTAACCTTTGGTAATGTCTTTATTGCTCCTGAACCTCAAAGGGGATGGGAAGCAGATTCTGATGCGTTATATCACAGTACTGCCGTCAGCCCAACACACCAGTACTTGGCAGCATATTATTATTTCCAGGAATATTATTCCTCTGCCATGGTATTTGTTGGAAGACACGCAACCCACGAATGGTTACCTGGTAAGGAAGTCTTACTTTCTTCAACAGATTATGGTTCAATTGTAGTTGGTGACACTCCTCAAATTTATTTCTACATTTCAGACGGTTTAGGTGAAGGTATTCAGGCTAAAAGAAGAGGTTTTGCAGTAATGATTTCTCATTTGACTTCTCCTTTAGCTTATACTCAACTTTATGGAAATCTGACTGTGCTTGCTAACCTGATTAATGAATATGAAAATGCATTAAATCAAAGTTCAAAGGATGCACTTATATCTGAAATCAGATATATTGTGGATACCAACAACTATGTTCATTCTATGGGTATCAGCAATGAAACATTCAATAAGTTCACTGCTGATGAGTTAATTTCCGCTGCCGACTCTTTCATTAAAACGGTACAAAATGAATTGTACACGTGGGGTCTGCATGCCCTCGGACAGAATTGGACAGATAAGGATATAGGACTTTCCGTATCTACGGCTTTATCACAGCAGTTCACATATAATGGAGTTACAACATCATTGTATGATGAAATAGCTAAGATAAAGTATTCCAAAAAATATGATGAACTCAATTCCCTTGAAAGGGACGTTGTGATGAATCTATCATCCAATGTTGTAATATCCTTAATCTATTATTCAAGTGAAGAGGTAGCTCAGGTAATTGGAGTAAACTCAACATCTTTGATTGCGGCATTTGATTATGCAAAATTATTCATTTCATTAATCCAGGCATCTGTTTTAAAAGAAATGGATTCATTTATCGATGCATTGAATGGAAAATATATTGCTCCAGGCCCTGCCGGTGACGTATTGGATATAAATTCACTTCCAACCGGTGGCAATTTCTTCCACGACCAATCTCAGGAACTTCCAACTAAAGACGCATATGAATATGGAAGAATCCTTACTTTACTTGCTTTAGACGGTCTGACAGATGACACAGAAAAGCTAGTAATGGGTATCTGGTGTGTTGAAACAGCAAGGGATGACGGTGCATTAATATCTGTTGTATTGTATTTGCTCGGAATGGAACCAGTTTATTCATCTTCACCAAGTGCAGGTGGATATGTCCAGGTAGGCAATGATGAAGACCATGATGATCATGAACATGATGAAGAGGTTAGTGTTGGTACTAAAACAAATCTCATGCCAAGTTATATCAAATTAGATGATTTGGTCCGTCCCGACGGATGGGATAAAAAAAGAATTGACGTTACTGTCATAACCAGCGGTAACTTTAGGGATTTATATTCAACACAAGCTATTTTGATGGATAATGCATTCAGAGTAGCATTGGCCAGATCATATTTATTTATATTAAACAACAATGATTTAAAAGAAAATCCATGGTTTAATGATATTAAAGAGGGTTTAGAACATGTTGTGGCCAGTGTAGATTATTATGGTGTTGGTAAAGAAACTTTCGAAGAGAATAATGTTGCAAAGCATTGGGTTAGTGATTTCATTTACTACAAGGAGTTAGGTTATAATACCACTTATGCAGCTGAATGTGCAATAACCCGTATCTTTGCACCGCCTAATGGTGATTATGGTGCAGGAATAGCTAAATCAGTATCTTTAAGTTGGACTTGGAATGACACTGACGAACTGTCCGATTTCTATTTGGGCAGAATGGGTAACATGTACTCCAAATATTATTGGGGTGAAACCAATCCGTTAGTATTTGCAAGAGCTTTAAACAATACCAACGATTTGATTGTCAGCCGTAATACCAATGTTTATGGTGTTCTGGACAATGATGATTTCTTTGATTACTGGGGTGGACTTTCAATGACAATGGCTTATGTAAATGGAAATACTCCAAAAATGAATGTATTAATGTATGGAAATAAAAACACTCCATATACTACATCCATTGAACAGGCTATTGCAAAAGAAATCCTTACCCGTTATTCAAACCCTGAATGGATTAGCGGAATGATGCAGGAAGGTTATAGTGGTGCTAGATATATTTCCAATAAGTTTTTAACAGATCTGCTTGGATGGTCTGTAACAAGACCTGAAGCGGTTTCAAATTATATGTGGGATGATGCATATAACGTTTACTTCAATGATAAGTATGGAGTTGGAGTGACTGACTGGTTAAAAACAGGAAATAATAACTATGCATTCATATCCTCTGCAGGTACATTACTGACTGCTGCCTATGAAGGATATTGGCAAACGGATTCTGCAACTTTATCCAATGTTGCTAATCAGTGGGCACAGGCTGTAATCACTAATGGTGTTGCTTGCTGTGACTGTAGCTGTGGTAATATAGCTATGATGCAATGGGCAGTTGATTTCATCAATCCAGATTTGCTTGCTAAGTTTGCAGATCAGGTTTTCCAGGCAACGAATCATAATTTCTTTAATCCGGCTAATTTCCAAAATAATCCTAATGCAGATTCTGCAGACAGTGAAATGGATGAAAATGCAGGTTTAAACTCAACTGATGCTGTTTTAACCAATTCCTCTTCTTCAACTTTACAGTCTGACAGCGCTACATCAGGTTCAAACAATGGAAATGCTGCAAGAGGTGTTGGTGAAACTTCATCTGAGTCAGCTACCGCTTCCAGTTCATCTGAAATTAATGATTTGGATAATGCTGGAGATAGTGGTGCCGATTCATCATCAAGGAGTTATGAAGTTGAAAAATCTGTTTCAAGCAGCAGTACAACCACAGAAAAATCAATGTCTATACAGTTGATTATTTGTATAATCGTAATAGTAGGAATTTTTGCTATAGGTTACTTTAGAAATAAGAATAAAGAAGATGAATTTTAATTTTTGAATAACTTTTATAAGTTATTCATTTATTTTTTTTAGTCAATGTGAATTAATTTATATATTTAAAAGAATATAATATAAAATGTAATTGATTTTAAATTAATTATGGAGAGATTTTATTATGGATATGATGAGTGTTTTATGGCAATTCGGTATTCTTGCGGCTATACTTGTTTTTGGAATAAAAGTAGGTTTAGCATCAGGTTTGGCTAATTTGTCCAAAAAATTATTGGCATTTATCTGTATTGGATATGGTGGTGGAGTTTTATTGATTTCTGCTGTCGCATCTTTATATGCAGAGCAACTCACTCAAGCCATTTACAGTTACAATTCAATATTCTACATAATCATGGCTTTAATAATGATTATAGCTGGTTTAATTACAATTAGGGAATATAAAGTACATGATCACAATACAAGTACCGCAACATCTCTGGCGGTCATTGCTCCATGTCCGTGCTGTTTCGGTTCAATTGTTGCAAGTATTTTAATTGTTGCTCCAACCATTGGAGTAGGTGCTTTTTATTTAAGCTGGTTTGCAGCGGCTGCATTGGTAGCGGTAATTATCATCACATATTTCGCATCCAATATTGTAGTTAAATACACAAGTAAGCCTTATCCTATCATTTTAGGAAACTTCATGTTACTTTTAGGTGCTTACTTTTTGCTTTCAGCAATTGTAATCCCAAATATCGCAGGTTCTTTAAGTAAAGATTTCAGTAGTCTTACAATGAGTTCTCCTGAATCAGTTATTGCAATTGTTGTGATGTTAATTGTTTTGGTAGCTCTTGGAATATTTTTAAATAAGAAAAGTAAAAGTCTATTAGATTAATAAAGGTGATATATAATGAGTGTAAGTATACCTGGTGGAGAATATTTAACAGGTTCTTTAGATGTTATTTCACAAAGTTTAACCATTCCTGTATTGGTTATTCTTTTAATCATTGTTATAATTTCCATTGTAACATTGGGTGGATTAATATCTGAATATACTTCAAGAAAAAAAGTTCCGGTTGGAACAGTCAGAGATTTGATTTATGATATTAATTCAGCTGCTTCCGTTGATGCTTTAAAAGGTATCATTGAAGGTGCGGCTATTCCTAAGTCTCAGAAAAAAGTATTAAGTGAAATCGCTAGTTCTTCCAGTTTAGACGAAAATACTAGAGAAGCTTTAGCTCGTAAACTCGTAGAACATGAAGAAGAAAAAATTGATAAGTCATTACAGAAAACTGATATTATTACACGTATCGGTCCTACATTAGGGTTAATGGGTACTTTAATTCCTATGGGTCCGGGTCTTGCAGCTTTAGGTGCAGGTGACGTTAATACTCTTGCAGAATCATTAACAGTTGCATTTAACACAACAATTGTCGGTATCGGTTCAGGTGCTTTATGTTATGTTATAGGTAAAATCAGATCCGGTTGGTATGACCGTTATTTATCAGATTTGGATGCTTTATCAGATGCAGTTTTAGATTATATGAATAATCAGTGATTTAAATGGTTCGTAAAAAACAGAGAAGACGATCAAATCGTGTTGAAGAAGACCCAATGGCGGGTACATCTAACCTTGTTGATGCTATGCTTGTTATTGCTGTAGGTTTTCTTGTTTTTGTAATCATTAGCTGGAATATGCAGGCTATTGTTTTCAATGATGACATGACTCCAGAACAAAAACAACAAGTTATGCAGACTATTAAGAGTGTTTCAGAGGTTAATCAAGGTCAGGAATTGAATGAAACTCCAGACACTTCAAATAGTTCCGGTCAAGGTTATACTGAAATGGGTAAAGTCTATAAGGACCCATCGACAGGTAAGCTGATTATGGTAGAGGGTTGAGCCTCTACTTCAAACATTTTTTTAACTTTTTTTCAATACTTTTTTTTAGAATCGATTATTTTATATAGGACAATTAATTAAATTATTACTTACGAATTTTTTAGGTGTGATAAGTTAATGGAATTCTGTCCTGAGTGTGGTTCAATGTTAATGCCGAAAGACGGTGTAATCAAATGCATATGCGGTTATGAAAAATCACTTACAAAAGATGATTTAGACGAGCAGTATAAATTTGAAGGTGAAAAAAACAAGGACCTGGAGGTAATTGTCACCGACAACAATAATGTGGCTCTGCCTACAACAAGAATAACCTGCTATAAATGCGGAGGAACAAAAGGCTACTGGTGGACAGTCCAAACAAGATCTGCCGATGAGGCTCCAACTAATTTTATTAGATGTGCAAAGTGTGGAAACACCTGGAGAAGTTCCAATTAAGGCTAAATTAATTATTTTTTCATTTTTTCCATTTCTTTTTCAATCATCCTGTCTCTTGTACCTTCATCAAGCTTTCTTGAAAAGACGAATGTTCTTAGAAAATGAAATATCAATCCGATTCCCCATAAGGCTGTTATCCAGTAAAACCACCATTCACCTGGAGAAAAAACAAGATTCATTACAAAAAATATTATATTAACGCTTATAAAACTGTAGAGATGGCGGTAAAAGCCAATCTTATCATCAACTCTTTTTTCAGCTTTTCGATACAATTCATCTTCAGACATATAATCACTCCATTTAATTAATTATTTGAAGTGATTGTTATTTATGTTTTTTCAAAATCCTTTAAAAATAGACTTATTGTAACAAAACGCTATAATTATCATAAAAGTAGCTTAATTAAGCATAGTTCATCTTTACAGTTTAATATATTTTTGATATAATATTGAATATTTCAAGAAAACAAAAAGTTAATAAGCTATTAATTCAAAAGTGATATTCAAACATATTGGAGGTTGTAAAAATGGCAGATTTAAAAGGTACAAAAACCGAAGAAAATTTGAAAACTGCACTTGCAGGAGAATCTCAAGCTCGTGTAAAATACGAATTTTACGCATCCCAGGCAAAAAAAGATGGTTATGTTGAAATTAAAGAAATTTTCCAAGAATCATCCGACAATGAAAAAGAACATGCAAAAGTATGGTTTAAATTATTGAATGGTGGAAAAGTACCACCTACCACAGATAACCTTGCAGATGCAGCAGCCGGTGAACATGAAGAATGGACAGTAATGTATAAGGAATTTGCTGAAACCGCTCGTGAAGAAGGCTTAGACGACATTGCAGAGTTGTTTGATGCAGCTGCAGCTACTGAAAAAGCTCACGAAGAAAGATATAATGCATTGTCTGATAAGATTGCTGCTGGAAAAGTCTTTAAAAAAGATGAAGAGATTGCATGGAAATGTAACAACTGTGGATACATCCATTATGGAAAAGAAGCTCCTGAAGTTTGTCCATTATGTGACCACCCACAGGCACACTTTAGAAAAAAAGATGAAAGTTATATCTAGAAACTTTTTTTCTTTTCTTTTTTTACATTAAAAACAATATAAAATACTTAATTATTAATTATATTTCTTTTGATTGATTGGTTATTAATTTGAAAAAATCTGATTAAAAAGACTATATGACCAATTAGGAATCTCACCAAAATCAAATAAGTTAATTGAATATCCTTTTTTTTAATTCTAAAGTGATGTACATCTATCGCAGAAGCATTAAACGTCTAAGTGATATATTCTACTCATTGACATTAAATTTAAATAGTGGCCCGTCCTATTTTCAATTTTTTTCTCTAGCGAATAATTGAATTTAGGCATAATATTTTTAATAGTTTTTACAAAAAACTTATTTTTATAAGCAGATTATTTTTAAATTATACATGAACATATTATGAAGATTATTTTTTAACATACTAATCTACATGTATTATTTAAATAATTGAGTTTTTAGAAAAAATTATCATTTCAGTTAAAGTAAATATTATAATTAGAAAGTAAATATGCCTTCTTAAAGTTAAGTTCTTTTTTTTCTTTCTCTGCTTTCAGTTTGTTAACTTGGATTTTTCTTCTATAGAAAATATTATCTTTTTTTTTAAAAATTCACATAATTACTTTTTATTTTCTATTTGCTGGGTTAATATTTGGTTATTTTATATATCGCTATTTGATTTTAACTTTTTTAAAGATTGTTTTCTAATGGAATTTAATTCTCATTTTATTAAAATATTGCTTTAATAAGGTTATTTTTTAATATGGGGGTTATATTATCTGATTTATTACAAATAACTTAAATATATCTTTTTTCATATCCATTATTCACGTGGTCGCGTATTTTTTTAAAATTTCCCTGGGAAATAAAAATTTTTAGGGGGACTGATATGTCTAAAATTAAACGGATGAACAATCCGGAAGATACATTCATGAAGCGGCAATTCACCTATTTGGGTGACATAGCTCATGAATTCTATAATCTTCCTGGAAAATACATTGGAAGTGAATGTAATGAATATCCGAATGTAGACGGTGGAATACCAAGAGCAGATATAGTATATGAAGTTAGGATGAAAGACGGAAGTATATTCATGATTAACATAGAGGATGAAACAAGTTATGTAAACGTGAATACTCTAAAAAAGTCATACAACTATAAAATCAACATATACTATAAGACCAAAAATCCGGTAATTAGCGTTATCACAACAACGCTTCCGGAAGACAAATGCCTAAATGAATTATGGATTTCACCAACAGACCTTTTCAAACCATTTGTTATTTCTCTGCATGACGAAAACGCTTGGAAAAAATTAAATACTTTAATTGATAAAGCTAAAAAGCAAGAAGAATTTAGTGATATAGAAGGATTGGAGCTAATAAATTTACCCCGCTTCTGTTCTGAAAACCACCAAAAAGCCATCGAAATGATTTGCAGTGTACTTTATGATTTGAAAATTGATGATGACTATGTGAAAAATGAATTAATATATTCTATGCAATGTATGATTCACAAATACGCAAAAACAGATGAAAAAATAAAAGATTTGGAGGAGATGATTGGATTGAGACAGGTAATGAAAAAAAGAAGCCCCGTACTTGATGCAATGGAACGCCAAGGAGTTCTAAAAGGACGAAAACAAGGAATAAAAATGGGTGAAGAAAAAGGAATAAAAATGGGTGAAGAAAAAGGAATAGAAATAGGTGAAGAAAAAGGAATTTTGAAGGTTTTAAAGGATTTGGCTAATGAGTCATCTAACGAAAAGACTGTTGAAGAGTTGGCTGAAAAATATGGATACACCGTAGATGAAATATTAAATGCAAATATTGATTAGACCTGTGGTATTTGCTTAATTAGCCATCACTAATACATTTTTTAAGTATTTAATTATTTTTTTCAAAAAAGAGGATATGATTTTGGCATGACCTTTTTAATAATTTGGCTGTCGTATATTTCACTGAAAAATATGGATATACTGTGGATGAAATATTGAATGAGAAAATTGATTAACAGTTGTAATTTTCTAAAATTATTTAATTTATTAAAGCCAATAGTTTAGTAATGAAAGAAGTACAGAATACCTTAAAATCGATTGTGGAAAATCCAAGACATATCTTTAAACTGACCGTACAGGGAGTTCTAGTCGGTATTTTCTCCGGTTTGATGGTATGTTTATACAGATTTCTTTTAAACGGATCTGAAGATATCCTGAGAGGATATCTGAAAATAATTAATGGCAATATATTTTATATTGCACTGTTTTTCATATTTTTGATTATTTTAGGTCTTTTGACAGCTTATCTAATGCGCTGGGAAAAGGATGCAATGGGAAGCGGTATACCTCAGGTAAATGCCGAGACCAAAGGATTTATGGATGTCAACTGGTACAAGACACTCTTTGCTAAAATTGTCGGTGGAGTCTTTACTGCTTTGGGCGGTTTATCCTTAGGTCCTGAAGGCCCTTCAGTTCAGATTGGTGCAATGGCAGGTAAAGGAGTTTCCAAATTATTTAAGGAATCAAAAACCGATGAATTAAGACTGATTCTTGTAGGTTCGGCTGTAGGTATTACTGCAGCTTTCAATGCGCCTCTTGCTGGGGTAGTGTTTATTCTTGAGGAAATCAATCACGGATTTGACAAGACTCTGGTATTCATTGCATTGGTATCTGCAATCGTATCTGACTTTATATCAAAAATAATCTTCGGTCAGTCTACAGTACTATCATTTCCGATTTCAAACATTCCCCTTTCATCATACTGGCTTTTGATTGTGCTTGGTTTGGTTTTAGGACTCTTGGGATATGCATATAATGTCGGAATGATTAAGGCAGAGGACTTATGGGCAAAAATACCTAAATTAAGCCTTGAAGTAAAGTTCGTTTCCGTATTTCTGGTATCAGGAGTAATTGCACTGATTATACCTGAGATAAGCTGCGGCGGACATTATATGATGGGAATGCTGGATGTTGCTGTTCCCTCTTTAGGTTTGCTTTTACTTTATTTTGCTTTAAAATACATCTTTTCAATATTTTCATTTTCATCAGGTGCTCCCGGAGGAATATTTTTACCTATTCTGGTTTTAGGAGCATATATTGGAGCTATTTTCGCATCATTTTTCATTCCAATCTGCGGACTTGAAAATGTGCTGATTTATAAATTCATTATCATTTCAATGGCAGGATTTTTTACTGCAACTGTCAGATCTCCGATTACCGGAATCGTGCTTTTATCTGAAATGAGCGGTTCAACAGAATCATTGGTTGCAATGCTTATTGTATGTTTAATAGCTTATGTTGTACCGACTTTACTTGGAAATGAACCGATTTATGAAGCCCTTCTTGACAGACTGCTTAAAAGACGCCAGGAAGAGTTCACTCCTGAGCCTTCACGCCACGTTTTGTCTGAATATATAGTTCCTTTGGAGTGCAAATACATCGGTGTTGAAATTGAAAACATTCCATTTCCAAAAAACTCAATAGTTGTAAGTGTTATTAGGAATGGAAGTTATGTTATTGCGCAAAGTGATTTCAAGATTAATTATGGTGATCAAATTCATATACTGACTGATGTCAATGATTTTCCATATGCAAACCGTGAAATTGAAGAGATTATTAACGGACGATAATTTTTCTATGTTAAGGCAATTTTTTTAACTTGCTAAAATTTAACCTTTTCAAGTAAATATTGATAAAACAAGGTAATTTTATTTATAACATTTATATAATTCTTTTTTTAAAAAATTATAAATATTATGAAATTAATAATATAATTTAAAGATTTAAGGAGATTTTTTTAAAATGAAAAATAAATCTAATAAAGATGATTCTGAAGTTAGTTTCTATGGACTAAGGAATACTCAAGATTTGATTTTTAATTTTCTTTTTAGTAAGGTTAAAGAATTTCCTGCTCATTTAACGGGTTATAAAGATATTGAAAGTAATCAGCCAAGAAATCTAATAAATAATTTGTTAAAAAAATCAGAATTGGATTCCTTATTCATGAGAAAAAATGGGGTATTTTTGAACATAGAGCATCAGACAGTGATAAATCAAAGAAAAATATTAAAAAATGCAAGCTATATTCTACAATTAATGGAAGATAATTATGAAATTGAACAAATTATTGTTTACACGGGTCATTCGGATATAACGAAATATATTGCAAGTAATGATATTTTTGTTAAAACAGGTTGGATTGAAACAAGAAAAATAGATGCATCCATAAGGTTAAATAATATTTACTATAAAATAAATAATAACCAAGAATTGAATGCATATGACATATGTGATGCATGTATATTGCCTGTATACAACCATGGAAAATCTAATGAAGAATTAATAGATAGTTTAGTCTACATCACCAAAATTGTAAAACGACAGCTTTTCTATTTGAAATTTTGATAACTTGTGTTTGTGCTTGGATTAATTATTTATTGACCGATAAAAAGAAAATTGATAAAATGATTGGAGATTTAAAAATGATGAGTGAAATTGGATTTAAAGAAATGTGGGATCACATTCAATATAAAAGATATATGGGGCTCATTGAGCTCAAAGATGAGGAGTTACATCAAAGGGAAGAAACTATTTCCCAACTAGCCGATGCATTAAGTCAAAAGGATGTGGAGTTAAGTCAAAGGGATGAAACTATTGAAAAATTACTTCAATATGCTCCAGATGGTGTAAAAAATGATTTAAAAAATATTAAATAGTTTTTTTGAGTTAATATAAATTCAACTCTTTAATTTTTGTAAAAAAGAAATGTATGGTATAATTTATTATATAATTAAAAAGTGATTAATATGAATCCGATTATGTATCGACAAAGCGTTAGAAAATTTACTGATGAGGATGTTTCACCACAACTTATAGAAAATCTCCTTAGAGCCGCAATGCAGGCACCGTCTGCATGCAATCAGCAGGCATGGGAGTTCATTGTCATTGGTGATGAAGAAGATAAATTAGCGATTTCAAAGATGCATAAGTTTGCCAAACCTGCAGCTGAAGCATCAAAACTGATAGTTGTTTTGGGTAATCTTAAGAGAGCCAAAATCGAATCGATGATTGAACAGGATTTGGCAGCGTGCTGTGAAAACATCCTGCTTCAGGCAACCTATTATTCCGCAGGTGCAGTGTGGTTAGGTTTTCATCCAATAGAGGATCGCTGTAATAAGATTAGGGAATATCTTAATATTCCGGATTATTGTATTCCGTTTGCGGTAATCTGTGTAGGATATTCTGAAGTTGACCGTGAGATTCAAATAAGGTATGATGTGTCAAAAATTCATTATGACAGGTATTAGATATATTTTTGCACTTCC
The DNA here is from genome assembly GCA_017434555.1 of Methanobrevibacter sp. Lineage (GTDB taxonomy): Archaea > Methanobacteriota > Methanobacteria > Methanobacteriales > Methanobacteriaceae > Methanocatella. The sequence continues at coordinate 18,683 of JAFRFB010000055.1, forward strand.
AATCCCTTTTCGGTACATTTGTATAAACGTCCTTTCCTGACTTCTTCGTTTACACAAATTACTAATTTTTCTTTTTTTAAATCGGAAAGTGATGCTGATACCTGGCTTGTTTTGATTCCTATTTCTTTAGCTATTTCTGAAGGCATTTTGACTTCTGAACCGATGCTTTTTAATGTTTTGCTTCTGTATGGTGAAATTTTTACATAACCCAATTTCCGGTACAGCTCTTTTTCTTCCATAATATATAGTTTTATAATTAAATTAAAATTCTTATATACTAATTATCTGTTAATTATACTTTTTTGTATCTATTTTAACACAAATTATTTGTCATCTTCAATTTTGACAATTTTTGTTTGGAATATGCTAATTTCTTGTAATGTAATCCTTGAAGTTTGCCATTTTTAAAAAATAATTTAGGCAAGTATAAATAAGAATAAAACAATAATTTTAAATAATAACTTACATTATTCGTAAGTTTAATATTTATTCGAGGTTAAATGATGGTAAGTGTAAACTTAGAAGCTAAAAAAACCGTAGATGTAATGATAGAAAAAGCAGATGCATTAAACATCGCAGTATCAACCTTAGAAAACGGTGCTACTGTTTTAGATTGTGGTGTAAATGTAGATGGAAGTTTTAAAGCAGGTGAACTTTATACTAAAGTTTGTCTCGGTGGTCTTGCAGACGTTGGAATTTCAATTCCTGGTGACTTGTCTGAAAAATTCGCTCTTCCTTCTGTAAAAATCAAAACTGACTCTCCTTCCATTTCAACTTTAGGTTCTCAAAAAGCAGGTTGGTCTGTTAGTGTTGGAGATTTCTTTGCTTTAGGTTCAGGTCCTGCTCGTGCAATCGCATTAAAACCGGCTGAAACTTATGAAGAAATTGATTACGAAGACAAAGATGCTGATTTAGCTATTTTAACTTTAGAAGCTGATGTATTACCTGGTGAAGATGTTGCACAATACATTGCTGATGAATGTGATGTAGACGTTAAAAACGTTTATTTACTTGTAGCTCCTACTTCTTCCTTAGTAGGTTCAATCCAAATCTCAGGAAGAGTTGTTGAAAACGGTACCTACAAAATGTTGGAAGCAATTAAGTTTGATGTAACCAAAGTAAAACACGCTGCAGGTATTGCTCCAATCGCACCTATTGATCCTGACGGATTAAAAGCTATGGGTAAAACCAACGACGCTGTTTTATTCGGTGGAAGAACCTATTACTATGTTGAATCTGATGAAGATGATGATATTGCTGATGTTGCTGCAAAATTACCATCATCCGCAGCTGATGGATATGGAAAACCATTCTTCGACGTATTCAAAGAAGCTGAATTTGACTTCTATAAAATCGATAAAGGAATGTTTGCTCCAGCAGAAGTTGTTATCAATGATTTAACTACTGGAAAAATCTATAAAGAAGGATTTGTAAACGCTGATTTACTCAAAAAATCCTTTGGTGTAGACGAATAGATTAAATTGGCTATCTTTTGATAGCTCTTTTTTTTTACTTTTTTTTTAAAGATTTTAGATTAAATCATATATTTTTTCACTTAATTTTATATACTATTAATTTTAAATTATTAATTGCTCATTTGAGAGTATATAATTAAAAAAGGTGTATATTATGCAATTAGGAGAAATTATTTCAGATGCTTTAAAATATCCATTTAATGATTACGGTAAATGGTTAGTTTTAGGCGTATTATTTATAGTTTGTAGTTTGGGTTCTATACTTGCTCAATTTAAAGTTTATAATAACATATTAAGTCTTATATTGATTGTTGTATCAGTTTTTGTTAGTATTATTGTATTAGGATACGCTCTTAGCGTTTTAAGAAATGGAATTGAATTATCCGATGAAATTCCTGATTTTGATTGGACAAATAACTTTGTGGATGGTATTAAATATGTTGTAGTAACTTTTGTTTACTTCCTTATTCCTACTATTATCGTAAGTATCATCTCATTTATAACTGGTTACGGTCCTCTTTCAAAAATCTTAACTCAGCAAAACATGCAAAAATTCGCAGCTTTAAATGGAACTGTAACTGCTAATGATATTTTCAATATCGTTCCTAAAGAAGTATGGGCTTCATTATTTACCTCTATTGCAATTACCGCAATTATTGCATTGATTTTATTCATCATATTTGCTATCTTTGATTACGTTGCACTTTGTAGATTAGCTAAATATGACAGTTTAGGTGAAGCATTTGCTTTTAAAGAGGTTTTTTCCGATATTAAAGAAATTGGCTTTTTAAAAATCTTAGCATATTTAATTATTGCACTCGTTATTTCATCAATTGTTGGAATAATATTAGCATTTGTATCTGCAGTTCCATTCATTGGAATTATCGTTGCAGCTTTATTTGGAAATTCATTCCTTATTTTATTTAACAACAGAGCATTAGGTTTATTATACTCAGACGTATAAACCTAACCTTTTTTCTTTTTTTACATTCGATTACTATGCTACCTGTTTTCATGAATTGATTGAAATAGCGCTGTCACTTCTACAAATATCTTCACTATTTTTGTTAATAGGATGCTTTAAATATTATTAATTTTATAAATTTTTACTAGTGAAAGCATTTTCATATTGCTTTTGGAGGAAAATCATGATTAATAATAAAAAGTTTCTTCTGTTTTTCATATGTGTTTTTACACTATGTATGCTGTTGCCCGTTGTGAGTGCAAACAATACTACAATTTACGTTTCACCGGATGCGGGCGATGATGGGGACGGAAGTATTTCAAATCCCTACAACAGTATTTCAAAGGCATTGGATGATGTCAGCGAAGATAAAAATACAATTCTTTTGGAAAATGGAACATATTTTGAGAATAATATCAATATAGTTAAATCTGTAAATATAATCGGTGAAGATGATGCAGTTGTGGATGGGGGCAATAAGGAAATCTTATTTAAAATCAGCAATGCTTCAACAGTTATAATGGCTAATCTGACATTTAAAAATGCATTTTCAAACTCCGTCGGGGCTGCTGTAATAAATAATGGAAATCTCTGTGTTGATAGGGTAAGTTTTATAAACAATATGGCACGTTCATCAGCCGCTATAGATAATAACGGAAATTTGCTTGTCATGAACTCTTATTTTGAAGGAAATAGGGCGATTGGTCGTGATGGCGGTGCAATATCCAATATGAAAAATGCGGTTGTTATCAACTCCACATTTATCAATAATACTGCATCAAGAAATGGGGGAGCCATAAAACATCAGGGAAACAGATTCAGCGTTACAAACTCAACATTCATTGGAAATGATGCCTTTGGACTGGACAATTATGGTGGCGCTATCTATATCTGGGCTTCCAAAGCACAAATAACAAACTCGATCTTTAAAAGCAATGTTGGAGGTTACGGAGGTGCAATATTTATCAGCGGAGGAAATCTTGAAAGCACTGCATTAAACCTAACTCGATGTGTATTTGAAGACAACTACGCAAGAAGCGGCAGTGATTTGGAAATTGATGACGGAGTCGTAAATGTCACTTATTCAAAGATATTGGATGGGGTGGCAGTTTTAAAAACCTCACAGGTCTACCTTGATTATAACTGGTGGGGTGAAAATGACCCTGACTTCAGTGAAATAGTAACCTCACCAAAACCTGACATTTATGGGACTTTAAAAGTGACAAATAATAACAATACTGTTAAAACAGGAGTCTACTGGGTCAACAGCTCTCAGATTGTTAGTGAAATACCTCAAATGATTGGTAACATCACCATAAACTCTACACTAATTGATGACGTTGATTTTTCAATGGAATATGAATTCAATCTTAGTGAAAACTCAACTGTCAGTGTCTCTCTTGACCGTGAAGTTCAAAATCTCACTGTAATCTCTCAAATCAAAACGCTTTTAACGGCTGAAGACGTTGAGATGTATTATCATGACGGTACACGTTATAAAGTTGTCTTAACTGATATTGATGGTAATCCTTTATCCAATCAGTCATTGGTGATAAAAATCAACGGTGTTGAATACAAAAGAACAACAGACATTAACGGAAGCGCTTCAATAGGGCTTAATCTGGATTCTGCCAATTATACTGTGGACGTGGTTTATCTTTCACCGCTTGAAAAATATTTAAGCTGCAACACGACTTCAAATGTTAATATATTATCTACAATTAATGGAAATGATGTGGTTAAAGTATTTAGAAACGATACTCAGTATTACGCAACGTTCAGAAATTCTAATGGAGATTATCTTCCTAACGGAGTAATCATATGGTTTAATATCAATGGTGTTTTATATGGGCGTACCGTCAGGGAAAACGGTGTTGCAAAGCTCAACATTAATCTGGAGGCAGGAGAGTATATTCTGACTGCAATGAACAGTGTAAACGGTGAGCAATCTTCCAATATCATTACAGTACTGTCCAAATTCAGTGAAAACAATGACCTGGTCAAATACTATAAAAATGACTCCCAGTACACTGTAAAGCTTATTGGTGATGATGGAAAAGCTGTAGGTGCCGGTGAAAAAGTCACATTCAATATCAACGGAGTATTCTACACCCGTACAACAAACGCTTCAGGAATTGCTAAATTAAACATTAATCTGGGGCCTGGCAGTTATATAATCACTGCAGAATATGCCGGATGCAGGGTAGCAAACACTATCACAGTTTTACCGGTATTATCTGCAAGCGATATTTCAATGTCATATCGTGACGGAACACAGTTTAAGGCAAAGCTTTTAAATGGTCAGGGAAATCCCCTCAGCGGTCAAAACATAACATTCAATATTAACGGTGTATTTTATAATCGTTCAACCGATGTAAACGGTACTGCAAGGCTAAACATTAACTTACAGCCTGGTGAATATATCATTACTTCTACTTATAATGGAGGTAACATTGCCAATAATGTAAAAGTAAAAGAGGTTAATTAAACCTCTATTTTTTCTATTTTTTTAGATATAATTTCTTAGAAATATTTATAAACACTTTTTTTAAAATATTTACATATGAAGGGAATTAGTAAGCTCATGGCAGATATTGATGTGGAGGAGTTTGTTGAAAATTATGTTGATGTGGAACATTTTCAGGGACTCTGTAAGGAATGTGAGGATTATGGAAAGAATTGGAGCTGTCCTCCATTTGATTTTGATGTAATGGAAATATGGAACACTTTTGAAAAGTTAAAAATAATTGCTTTTAAAATAGATTTTGATGAAGAAGAACTTTCAAGAGAATATGATGTGCGGGAACTTGATTTCATTTTAAAAAGATTAGAGAGGATGAAAATCAAGTTAATGAATGAAATTTATGCTTTGGAGGATGAAAATTCCTATGGATTATTTTTGGGAAAATGTAATCTGTGCATGAAATGTACACGTGAGTTTGGAATGCCATGTAAGATGCCATTTAAGATGAGACACTCAATAGAATCTCTTGGCGGTAATGTAGATAAATGTATTGAGGATATATTTGGCTTTAAAATTCTTTATGCTCAAAATAATCATCTTCCGGAATATATTATTTATGTCGGCGGTTTATTGTACGAAAAAAAATAAATCTGGTTAAAAAGTATTTTCAATAGCTGGCGAAAATTCCATAATTTTGATTGTATATCTTATTGAATATCAAATATCATTACATCAACTTATAGCGGGGCAAACATACAAAATACAATAAGCATTAATTAGGGGATTAATTCTTCTAACTTCTTTTTTTACATCAAATATCATTTTTTTATAAAAAATTTATAGAATAACCTTTTTACAATAGCATATATTCAATTTATATATGTTTTTATAAGATAAAGTTCATATTATAATATAGGTGATAAAATGATTGTTAGTATTATCGGTGGAACCGGTCCTCAAGGACTAGGAATTGGTGAAAGATTAGCAATTGAAGGCGTTGATGTTATCATCGGTTCTAGAAAAGAAGAAAAGGCATTGGAAGTTGTTGAACAAGCTAAAAAAGATTTAGCAGACTATGATTTATCAACAATGAAAGGAATGGCAAATGAAGATGCGGCAAAAGAAGGGGATGTTTTAATCATTACAGTACCTTTAGCTGCTCAAAAACCAACAGTTGAAGGAATTAAGGAATTCTGTAAAGATAAAATCGTCATGGATGCAACAGTACCTTTAGAAACAGCTATTGGTGGAAAACCATTCAGATTCATTGACCTTATGGAAGGATCTGCTGCTGAAAGAACAGCTTCAATTCTTGAAGGAACCGGTGCAAAAGTAATCTGTGCATTCTGTAATATCTCAAACTCTCACTTGGCAAACATTCCGGAAGAAATTGACTGTGACTGTTTAATTGCAGGTGACGATAAGGAATCCAAAGAGATTGCAGCTGAAATCATTGATAAAATCCCTGGAGTAAAAACAATTGACACAGGTATTTTGGAAAAAGCACGTATAATTGAAAAAATCACACCATTATTGATTGGATTAAACATCAAATACAAATCCCATTATGGCGGATTAAGAATTACAGGAATTAATTTCGATTAATTCTACTCTTTTTTTCTTTTTTTGATAAAATGGATGAACTGGAAGATTTGATTGGAAAATCAATTGATGTAATTGATAAAGATATCACAGATGCTTTAGACAGCATCAACATCAAAGCAGCTATTTTGGAATATAAGTATAAAAACTGTGGTGTCAGATATCCGTCCACTTCATTGAAATTAATGGATATAGATTACAATAATGTTATTTCTTTTAAAGATTTGTTTAATTTTGATAGGATTTTCATTTTTTGGCATTATAAAGGGACAATAACAGATTTGGAAGTGTTTGATATAAGTTCTGATAAGAATCTGCTTAAAAAAGACTATGAAGTTATAGTTTCAAAAATCAATAACGGCGAAGCTCACAACATTAGGGCGGGCGATACCAAATTGCTTGCAGCTGAAAGACTAAATGATGAAGTATTTCTAAATGGAAAGAAGGTTAATAGGAGAGCTTTCGTTTTAAAAAAATATTACCTTCAAAAGATTCTAAATGAACTTAAATTATATTAACCATATATGCACAATATATCATTAGTGGTAATATGGAGTATACTAAAATTATAATATTTTTGCTTATTGTAATTGTTATAATGCTTGTTTTAAGTATCGCTTTTTTGAATCCCTTTTCAAAAGAAACATGCAATATTGAAATCATTTCTATGGATTCATTATATGTTGGGGGACAATTTAGCCTATATTTAAGTGATGGTCAGGGAAATCCTATTTCAAATGAGGATGTAGCTATTGCCTTTGTGGGTTCAAATAATGAAATCGTCAACAAAAAAGCAACCACGGATGCTTCAGGCAATGCCGTAATACCTTTGGAGGATTTGCCTGCAGGAACGTATAGTGTTTCTTGCAGTCTTCTTGAAAATAGTAGATATCAGGCAAATTCCACATCCAAACAGATTACAATTAAGGATGTTACTGAAAAATCCACACAATCCAGTGGCTTGAGTGAGGACGGATACTCATATTATCCCCAATATGGTCCTGCTGTTGACCGTGCAGGCATAACAAGGGAATATGCCATTGCAAATAACTGGCATTATATTTCTATGAGAATTGACGGTAAAGATGTAGGTGGATATGTTCCATATGATGCTAAAGCCGGCTGCTATCATACTTAATTAATTAGTATTGTCTGTATTTCAAATATAATATGGTGAAAATATGAAAGAATGTCCAAATTGTGGAAAAGTTTCTCATGACAATTCAATATTTTGCTATATTATTGCGGTAATGCTTTAATTGAATCTTTATTTTCTTTTTTTACACTTTTTTTCAAATTTATTCACTTTATTTTTTTCATCATGAGGCAATTTTACTCACTTGTTAAATAATTCTAAACTCTTTAGAATATTGATTAAAGGAAGTTATGATGTTATATATTAAAACAAAGAGTTTATAAACTATTAAATACAAAATAGTACTTAATTAACATTATTTAATGATAATGGATAAAAATTAAGGAGGTTATATTTTGACTGAAATGTTTGAAGATAGGAGCTTCAAGAGACTAACGAGCAAATTTCCGATTCCTATGCTAAAATATTTGAGGGTTCAACATTTAATGGCTAAACCATATCCAACTAAAATTGAAGCAGGGGATGATACAAGGCAGTTTTTGGATTATGTTATTGAAATAGCAGAGAATAAATTGTTTGATTTGGAATTTCATAGTTCATTCTTGACAATTAATCATTTAGGAAGATATGGTACGTATAAGATTAACTTAAGAATTGATTCCAAGAAATGTGTCTATCAATGTATACTTTGCACTGGAGATCCGGAAAAATCCAAACGGAATCTCAAAATCAACGAAAATGAGGAAGTAAAATTAAATATAATTTTCACCCTTGAAGATGATGCGGATGAAAAAATAGAAATACTCGAAGAGATAATAGATAATAATAAGAAATTAACCGATACCGATATTGAACTTATTTATTTAACTGTGGCACTATATATGAAAAGTAAATTAACCAAATCCGAATTGCTCTTGAAGATTGCAGATTTAACAAATAAAGTTGAAGGGTTAACAGAAGAGGAAATTCGTGAAATTAAGATTTTTCAGAAAGCTTTTATGAAAAAGTTCATTTCTGATGATGATGAATTAAAAGGAGAAATAGATAAAATGATATCAATAAGCGAATTAGAATTGTTAAAAGAATTGTTCCCAGAAGAAACACGTATTTTGGTTGCAGGTGAGAAAGAAAAAGGAATAGAAGAAGGAATAGAAGCAGGAATAGAAGAAGGAATGGAAATCCGATCTGTTGAAATCGCTAAAAACATGAAGAACTTTGGCAATGATTATGAGTATATTTCAACAATAACTGGCCTTAGTTTGGAAGATATAGAAAAGTTATGATTATTTATAACTTTTCTTTTCATTAAATCCCTAAAACTACTAATTAATCATATAAAGCAATTTGCCTCTACTTTGAAAAGTAAATTTCTAGCTAGTTTTCTTGATTATACTATTAATCTGGATTAAAAAAGAGAATAAGAAAATTATACGAAAATAAATCGTATATTTCCTAATAAAATTTGAATAGGGACTTGAAATACGTTCATTCCATTTTTAGTCATTGCAGCATCCATTGCATCGCCCCTAGACATTGTTCCGGGAACGTTTTGATTGCCCGCATATCCATTGTATGCGTCGTTTGATCGGATTACGTCAATAATATCATCGCCGAATATCGCCGCAGCGGCAGCATTGTTTACGCTCACAATAATATGGGGCGTATAATGGTATGTATATGTTATGATATCACGAACGGCACCATAAGGATCATCCGGACTGTCTGCATGGACATTATGTAATGTTTGACCTTGTGCATTAAATGAACTTCCTGGATAAACCCATTCAAAGCCTGTAATTGAAAATTTTGCAGCCATATCAACACCGCCAGCTTCTTCAGTATCTTCTGCGATTACTAAAACAGGACTAACGATTGTTGAAACAAGAAAGACAACAATAATTAATAAAATTGCTATAAATACAATACCTATTTTTCTCATGATTTACTTTTATAATATTTTTAGATATTAATACTTTCACTTTTTTAATTATATTTATATATTATTCAATTCAAATTTTAATTATATGAAGAATTTTTAATAAGTTGTATCGGTGTTGAAATGTTTTCAAAGAAATTTTTAATGGCCTTATCTGTTTTAGTAATATTTTTTTATGTATTTGGTGCGGTAAGCGCATCCGATGATTTAAATGCAACTCAAATATCAACTTATGGGGATATTGTATATGAAACTCCTTTTGAAGAGGCAGAATTTAATCTTTCAGCTTCAGAATGTGCTTCATTTATTATTCAGGAGAATGATGAAACCATTTATGGATTCAGACAGGATTCTCCCATTAATGGTCATGGAGTAGAAATCAATGCCGTTGACTGGTATGGATACCATGTTTTAAAACAGGAAATTGACGACAATGATAATTATTTCTGCCATTGTATTGTCACTGAACATGGATGGGTCTTTGGTCAGGGCGGAAGCCAATACAATGACTCTAACAGGGCTATTGATCAGATTGCAGCTACAATGATTCAGACCAATAACATTGAAGCAAGTTATCTTGCACAAATTAGCAAAATCCTTTCCAGGTATGGATATGGCCATTTTGTAATAAAGGCTCCTGACGGACGCTATGGAATTTCATTTGTTAACACCTATTGGACAGGTATTCTCGAGCAGGGACAATATCTGCTTGTTCCAAATTATTATTCCTATTATAATCGTGGAAACTATAAGAATTATAACTCAAATCCTGTTGAAGCGATAATTTCATTATGTTCCCATGATTATTCAGGTTTAAACAGAAGAAATCTTTACATTTATGATTACAAGGCTAAGGAAACAGCTGATGGCGTCTTTTATGGTGCCGATGTTTATGTAACTAATGATAATGGCCGAAATGTCGGTTTAAATACTGCAGGAATTGTAACTCACTTTTTTTTTAAGGGACAGTATTTTCCTGCATCATCAGTTCCTCAGATGCCGGGTAAAATATATGCAGGAACCCATATCTTTGATAGCCAGTTCTTTGGAGATTCTATAGAACTTCTTGTAGGCAAAAGTAGCGTTTTATTTGGTGATGAGTCTACATTATATTACAGAATTAAATATCTTTCCACTGCAAAAAGAATAGTATTCAGTTTAGGAGAAAATGTGGACTTTGTCAGTGGAATCAAATCTCACGGAAGCTTTTCTTATGATTCAGCTCAGCACAAATTGTACTGGGATACTCCTGCTGCAAGCGATAACAGGGATATTTTATTTACAATAAAAGCAAATGCTAAAGGAAACTTTAATGTTTTAACATCCATTGAGGGAATGACCAAAACCCATAATTTCAATTATTATGTAACCGATTATGGAGCCCATTTATATGCCTCAGATGTAGAAAAATACGTTGGCGGTACACAAAGACTGACAGTATCCCTAAAGGATAACTACGGTGTTCCTTTGATTGGTGAGACTGTAGGTATTTCAATCAACGGACAATACTATTACAGAACGATAGGTGATAACGGATATACGTCACTTGCCATTAATCTGGTTCCCGGTGAATATGATGCTGTAGTTGATTATGATGGCACTTTGGGGAAAAATCAGACTAATGTAAAGATTAAAGTCCTCGGAACAGTATTCGGTGAGGATATTGTAAAATATTATAAAAACGGCACTCAATTTTCAGCATCATTTTTAGACGGCAACGGAAATGTATTGAAAAATTCAGATATTGAATTCAATATTAACGGAGTATTTTACACACGTAAAACCAATGAATACGGTGTGGCCAAGTTAAATATTAATTTGGAACCTGGAAAATATATTATAACTTCAATTAATAAATTAACCAATGATTTCTTTGCTAATTCAATTGTTGTCAAGCCGGTTCTTGTTGAAAACACAGACCTTGTCAAGTATTACAGAAACAACAGTCAATACATGGTTAAAGTCCTTGACGGTGAAGGCAATCCCTCAGCGGGCCAAAAGGTTACATTCAATATTAATGGAGTATTTTATACCCGTACCACTAATGAAAACGGCACAGCAAAGCTCAACATTAATCTGGAACCTGGACAATATATCATAACCTCAACTTACAATGGAGCAAGCGTTTCAAATAAGATTAATGTTTTAACCCGGCTTGTTTCAAATGATTTGGAGATGAATTATAAGGACGGAAGCGTATTTGAGGCTGTTGTTTTGGATGAGATTGGCAATCCTGCATCAGGTGAGAATTTAACGTTCAATATAAATGGCATATTTTACAATCGTATAACCAAAAGCGATGGTATGGCCAGATTAAACATTAATTTAATGCCGGGAGAATACATTATCACTTCATATTGGAATAATTACGTCAAATCAAATACTATAAAAATTAATTGAAAAAGTATTTGAATTTGATTATCATATATTCTAAATCAGGAAAAAGGTAAAAATAACTGTTCTTAAAACCACGCTGCAGAAGATCTTGCAGCAGAAATGGTGTTGAAGGATTATCAACCTGTCCTCTGATGTGTGAGGGAGAAGTCTATCATGCTGATTACGCCAAACCTGAAGATTCTGTGATGATGCAAAAAGGAATATATCAATATGTTTTTGCTCTGGCTCATGGAGTTAGCGATATCTGGTATTATGAAGACTGGATTAAGACTCCGGGAGTTGCAATTGTATCCTGCAATGACGGTTTAAGACCAGTTATAATGAAGCTTGAGGCAACCGATATGGACTCTCTTGGTGATGATTGAACTTAATTTTTCTTATTTTTTTAATTTAAAGCTTAAATTCACTTATTTTTAATGTAAGTAAGTACTTGCATTCGAAAAGCTTTAAATATAATTTATTATATAATATTATTTAAATTAAAAGGATATAAATCTTTTAATTCTTTACTCATCATGTGTGAGGCTTTTAATATTTTCACTTTGAAAATATTTATTTCCACACATTATAAAAAGGGGGATAATTATGAATATTAAAACAATTTTAGTCTTAATCGTTTTGGCAAGTATATTGTCATTTTCTATAGTTTCCGCATATGAAAATGTTGAAAATAATTCAAATGGTATCAATGACGGAGGAATTTCTTCTGTTTCTTCTTCTTCTCATGAAATTCTTCATAAACTCCATAATACATATAGTCATGGACCAAACTCCAATGAAAATAATGAAACTCATGATATCAATTCTCCACAAGATCTTATTGTTATGGGATACTTATTTGAATTTGATTTAATCTAAATTATTTTTAAAAGTTATTAAACTCCTTTTGGATGTTTTCAAAAAAGTAAGATAAATCTCGGCCATGAACAAAAATGTGACTGACGGTTATGGAAACGCTCATTTCATAATCGTCACTTACTTTTCCCCAAGTTATTAAGGGCTGGATTTGGCGTCCGTTCAATGTGCATGAAGTAATGGAGTCAAAATCAAACCATGGGATGCAGGAAAAGTTTGCTATATTAGTAAAGTCTCTTTTTTCCATTTCCAATTCAAAACCCTTATTTTCACCGTCAAGTATTTCACCGGATAACTCCCGAACATAATCGTGCCATTCAAAAATGTCTTCAAATTCCTGTGGTGTTTTAACTCTCATTTCACGATATAAATTTAATTCATCATTCATAATTGGACTTACACCTTCAAGATAGTCGTATTCTACAGCTTCATCATTAATTATTCTTTTTTTTAAATTAGGCACAGAATTTACGCCGTTCATTAAACAGCCAAGGCTCATTATAAAGAAAGAGTAGTCATTTTTTTTACAGAATTTCCATAGCTTTTCAACATTGATTCTGGCTGACATCATGTATCTTGATGATTGAAAATCAATAAATGGGTTATTTTTCAAGTCAAAATCTATTTTTTTCATATTAAAACCTTAGTTATTTATAGTATTTATTAATATATTAAATATTGTTAAATAATTATATTATAGGTTTTGTTAAAATGAAAGTCGTGATTGTTGGCGGAGGAGCTGGAGGAATATCCACAGCTTCTAATCTCCGTAAAATAGACAAAGATTGTGAAATTATAGTTCTTACCAGAGACGAAAAGGTCGCATACTCTCCATGTGCGATTCCTTATGTTTTGTCTGGAACAATCAAATCCTTTGATGACATTGTAATGAGAACTACTGAAGACTACAAGAAAAAAGGCATTGATGTAATAACTGAAGTTGAAGTAACGGCTGTTGACAGTGAGAAAAAAACAGTTACATATGAATCCAAATCCAAAGAGAAAACTATAAAATATGATAAACTTGTTTTGGCTACCGGAGGAAAACCGTTTGTACCTCCAATGGATGGTGTGGATTTGGATGGTGTTTATCAGATTAGAACTATCGAAGACGGTATTAAAGTTCAGGAAGCAATGAAAGATGCCAAAAGCGCAATCGTTACCGGTGCAGGTTTGATTGGTATTGAAATTGCATTTGCATTAAAGAAACAGGGTTTGAATGTTACCTTAAGTGAAATGATGCCTCAAATCGTACCAAGATCTCTTGATAAGGACATGTCAGACATTTTAGTTGAATATCTTGAAAGTGAAGGAATCAACGTTGTTTTAGGTAAACCAATCACTAAATTAATCGGTGATAAAAAAGTTGAAAAGGCATGTTTTGATGATGAAGAGCTTGTTGATGCAGACATGGTTATTTTAGCTACAGGTGTTAGAGCAGAATTGGATTTAGCTAGAATGGCAGGCTGTGAAATAGGAAGATGGGCTATCATTACCAACAGACACATGGAAACTTCTGTTGAAGATGTTTATGCTGTCGGTGACTGTGTTGAATCCAAAGACTTAATTTTAGGATCAAACACTATCAGTCAATTGGGTACTACTGCTGTGCGCCAGTCCAAAGCTGTAGCACGTACAATCTGCGGATGGAGATCAAACTTCAATCCGGTTCTTAATTCAATGGTATCAAAAGTTGGAAATCTTGAATTTGGAGCAGTTGGATACACATCAAGTTTTGCACAGCAAAACAGAATCAGGCCAATCGTTCAAAAAATAGAAGCGCTTACAAGAGCACGTTATTATCCGAATGCAAAACCTATGGATATCAAAGTTATTTGTGACAGTGAAGGAAGAATTATAGGATGTCAAATAATAGCTGAAGAAAGAGTGGCAGAAAGAATAGATACAATGACACTGGCTATTACTGAAGGTTTAACCTGTTTTGAGTTAAGTAATATGGAATTTGCATATGCACCTCCAGTATCAATGGTAACAGATCCTTTAATTCTTGCAGTTGAAGAAGTAAGTAAAAAATTCAGTTAGATAGGAGGTATAATATGGCAGATAATCAACATCAAGGTCATGGCCACGGTCATGGTCACGGGGGTCAAATGACTCCTGAACAACAGAAGCAAATGATTGAACAGGAAATAAAATTAGCAAGAAATTTAGGTCAAATCAAATATAAAATAGCTGTTATGAGTGGAAAAGGAGGAGTTGGAAAATCTACAGTGGCTGCTAACCTTGCAGAAACTTTCCAGAAATTGGGATTCTCCACAGGTATTTTAGATGCTGATATTCACGGACCGAACATTCCAAAAATGTTAGGTCTTGAAGGTGCAGATTTATTCATTAACGAAAACCGCAATATGGTTCCAGTTGAAGCACCAAGCGGTTTAAAAGTAATGTCAATGGCATTCATGCTTGAAAGTATAGACACTCCGATTATTTGGAGAGGACCTCAAAAATCAGGTTCCATTAAACAGCTTATTGCAGAAGTGGAATGGGGACCATTGGATGTTTTAATTATTGATAACCCGCCTGGAACCGGAGATGAACCGTTAACAGTTTTACAGACTATTCCTAATACCGATGCAGTAATCATGGTAACAACACCTAATGTAGTGTCACAGGAAGACGTTTTAAAATGTGTAAAAATGGTTAACATGTTGAATGTGGAAAATATAGGCCTTATTGAGAATATGGCATATTACATTTGTCCGCATTGTGGTGAAAAATTAGCTATTTTCGGTGAAGGCGATGGTGAAGCATTCTCTGAAGAGATGGAAATCGAATATCTCGGAGATTTACCGTTAACCGAAAAAGTAAGTGACTCACCGAATCAGGATGGTGTTGTATCAACAATTGACCCTGATGGTGAAGTTTCAAAAAGATTTGAAGATATCGTCGGTAAAATTAAAGAAGAATTTCTTAAAGAAGAGTAATATAGCTGACGCTGGCTATATTGATTAGATATCCTAAGCAGTTAGGATCATCTATTTTTTCTATTTTTTTAATCATATAATCCTTGTTTTCACTCATATCATTTAAATCATAGTATTCCATTCCACGTTCATACTCGAGTAAATCAGTAAATATTGGAATAACGTATTCTCCGTCATTTCCGTATGGAATTGTAAAAAATTCATCATTTTCACTTGATATGATAAAGATATTTTCATTTAAATAATCCTTAATCTCTTCATCTGTTTTTTCAATCATTTTCTGGTTATTGTTTTCCCCGTGAAGGTAAATCATATTGATTAATTGCTTTAATTCAGGGTGTTTTAGCTCTTCAATTTTCATTGTTAATATTTTTGATTTAATATTATTTAGTTATATCTAAAAGCATACTTATGAGTGGGAACAATTTTTACTTCTTGGGACAATTTTTACCACCTAAAGCAATTTTTATCACTTGCTTCAACAAAGTATTTAATCTATGATGTTTATTAATTCCATTAATGGAACAATTGTGGGTTTAAGATTTGATAGAAATTATAATTTTAAAATTTATATCAAATTATTAAAAACAGATATGATGTAAATATGGGTGGTTTAATGATAATTAATCTAAAAGAAGAAATAGGTCCTAATTTATTTGTTCGATTAGATGCAGAAAAGTTATTTAAACGATTAAAAGAATATTCTACTGATATAACAATGGATTTTTCAGGTATTGAGTTTATTAATCGCAGTTTCGCTCAAGAGTATCTAAACCGTAAATTCAGTGTTGATTATGAGATTGAAGAGATAAATCTTCCTGATGTTGTTAAAAATATGTTTATTGTTATTCTTGAATGGAATGGCTATGATATGAGATATTAGTCAAATAGACTAAGATATTCTTCATATCCTTCTTTTTTTAAATCTTTTTTGGCAATAAACCTTAATGCGGCTGAATTGATGCAGTATCTTTTTCCGTCGGGTCCGTCATTGAATTCATGACCAAGGTGTGAGTTTGCGGATTTGCTTCTCACTTCGGTTCTTACCATCCCGTGGCTGAAGTCTCTGTGCTTTATTATTGCATCGTCACTTGCAGGTTTTGAAAATGCCGGCCATCCGCATCCTGAGTCAAACTTGTCTTTTGAAGTGAAGAGAACTTCGCCATCTACAACGTCTACATATATTCCATCTTCAAAAAAGTCATCATATTTTCCACTATATGGTGCTTCTGTTAAAGCAAGCTGTGTTATTTGATACTCTTCAGGGGTCAAGTGGTCGAATTCTTCATCATCTATTTGATTTAAATCAACATGACAATAACCCTGCGGATTCTTTTCAAGGTATTTCTGATGATAGTTTTCTGCATGGTAGAATCCATGGATTTCATGAGCTTCAACGACAATTTTTCTATCTGCTTCTTTTTGCTTTTTGTTTAGAAATTTTACAACAGTACTTCGCTGTGACGGCTCCTGCCAGTAGATTCCGGTTTTGTATTGAGTTCCAATGTCATTTCCCTGTCTGTTCAGACTGAAGGGGTCAATTATTTTAAAATATTCTTCCAGAATTTCTTCAAGGGAAATGATTTCTGGATTGTAGGTTAATTTAACGCATTCGCTGTGGCCGGTTCTGCCTGTACAAACACTTTCATATGTAGGATCATGTGTACGGCCGTTGGCATAGCCCACTTCTGTTTGATTAACTCCTTTAAGCCTTGAAAGGTAAGCTTCAACGCCCCAAAAGCAACCGCCAGATAAATAAATAACTTGTTGAGTTTTATACATATTTTTAAATGTATTATATTGTTGTATAAATAATTTTGTAATTAAAAAAGTATATATGATTTAATTAACTAAATTTAATATAAGTATTGGAGGAATTTAATGTTTTACTCAACAATAATGAAAATCGATTCAATTGATAGATTAAGAGATATCAGAGATGCATTACTTGTAGAACAAGGTATTAATCCAACTCGTCAAGGAGAACAAGCTATTAAAGTTGTAGTTGAAAGAATTGATGAAATTCAGGCTACATTAGATAAATCTGCTTCTAGAAACAAGTGATTTTTGTGATAAGATTATTAAGTGGTCGCAGACGTTTGATTAGAAAACGGATCTATAGGGCTCCTCATGAAAGGAAAAAGAGAAATACATATTTTCGTGAAAATAAAAAGTTAAATAAATCTTTTCAAAAGGAATATACAAATAATGAAAAGATTTTTACTAAACGCAGACCAAAAAGAGAAGCCATATCCGGCTTTAAAATGTCCTACAGATATAAGTATTACAATCAGGAAGAACCAGAAGAAGAGGATGAAGAGTTATAGCTTCAAAATTTCTTCTTTACTAATTATTTTGTTTTCAGAGTGTATATTTAAAATGAGACCTGAAAACTCATCATCATTTTTTGAAAGTTCCTTGAATAAGTCAAGTGAGACTTCACATGGTTTATAATCTTCGATTTCCAGGTATTTGAAACCTTCATTGTAGTTTTCAATGTCTGAAAAAACGATTATTTTAAAATCATCTATTTTTCCCATTACAAGGAAATCCTTTTCGTGGTCCTCACCTAATGTGGGACAGATAAAATTCATATATTTCCCTCCGGATCCATTCTGAAGTTCTGTGAATGAGGATTTATGACTACTCCCTTGAAATTTTCATCATTTTCGCCTAATTTCCTAATGTCTTCAGGACTTATGACCTTCTGGGTAAAATTGTCAAGAAATAGTTTCACCAGTTTTTCGCTGCCTTCATCGTATTCACAGACATCGGTAAAAATCGGAATAATGTAGTCTTTGCTTTTTTCGGTTAATGTAAGCTTTATGGCTTCTTCTTTTTCATCAACCAATGTAAGATAGATTTCCTGAGGGTATGTTCTTTTGATGTTGATTTTAACACCATCAAGCTCTGAAGCGGATTCCTTTTTAACTCTTTTCAGGATTTTAGCATATAAACTAATGAAATCTTTTAGCTGGCTTTTGCAACCGCCTTCAGAGGTTTTTTGATAGTATTCATAATCTTTAAGTTTCATATTTAACAGCTGCAGTCGTGAACATCTTCGGTTGCTATTACAAAGTCCCATTGTGGAGCGTTTACTGCAAGACCTACGAAATCATCATCTTCATGGTGGTCTGCAACAATTTCATTTCCTGTTTTTTTATCGCAGGTAAATTCAATATCGCCGAACTGTTCTTTGAACTCTTCAATAGCTATGTTTGCTTCTTCTTCATCAGTGAATACTGGAATAACAAATTCTTCTGCTTCTTCATCTTCTTCGCTGATGATTAATGCAACAACTTCTTTTTCATCTTCAGTCTGGTTGGAAACAATCAGGAATTCTTCGTGGAATACCATGTGTTCGATTTCATGGTAAATTTCATTTAATTCGTTGATCTCGTCAGCATGATCTTCTTCGAATTGTTCATAGACTTCTTCGGATTCTTCCAAGGATTCTAATTGTTCGTTTAAACTGTCATCAAGTTCCATAAATTTTTTTATTAAATCTTTAAGTTCACTCATAATATCACATAAAAATAAGTATTTTTTAAACAAATAAGCATTCTCTTCCTAAACACCACTAAAGGAATACAAACGAATGCTTATCATTAACCATCACCATTGTTCATATTATAAAAAAAAGTATGTAAAATATGAACAATACTATTTTATTACTTCAAAGTATATAAGTCTTTAGTTTTTTCCACTCATTATATATACATCTTAATAATATACTATTAAACAATGAAAAGAATTATTTTATTTATATTGGTATTCCTTTTGATAGGATGTGTTTATGCAAGTGATTTTTCAAAAGTCACCGTCAATAGGGTTGATTTTGAAATTCCAAGTGAATACTCTTCAGGTGACACTATGAGAGGAAAATATGTTTATAAGGACATTAGAACCTTTGCGATTCTATGCGAAGATGACTATCTTGTTAATGGTTATGGCGGATATTATGATATTGTAGACGATTCCCAGGATTTGTCCATTGACGGTCGTCCGGCCAGGTTATTGACAATGTTTAATACGTATATTGATAAAA
The DNA here is from genome assembly GCA_017434555.1 of Methanobrevibacter sp. Taxonomy (GTDB): domain Archaea; phylum Methanobacteriota; class Methanobacteria; order Methanobacteriales; family Methanobacteriaceae; genus Methanocatella. The sequence goes on from JAFRFB010000055.1 coordinate 38,465, forward strand.
ATGTATCTTATCTTTATTTTCCGGTTAACAGGTCAGTTTACTGCATATGCTATCAGGGAAACGACGTTAATGAAAGCATATCCCATATAGTTGAGTCCGCAACAGGATCCAGCATGTCATCCGATACTTTCTATGGCCTTTTGGATGAGGCATACAAGGCTCATGAGGACAGACAGTATTTGGATAGAGTAAATACGGACTATTCAGATTATGTCAGTAAAACCAATCAGCATAAGGACACTTCATCCGACCGTCTAGTTAAATGGTATCTTCTCTCACACTGAGGTGAAAAAAATGTATTGCCCGAAATGTCATAAGAGTTATGATGATGGAAACGTCTTTTGCGTAGACTGCGGCACCAGGCTTATTGAAGGTAATGGTAATGTTAGAAAGTCAAATCCTATTGAAAGACACTCTTCACGCTTTAAAACATCCAATAATAAAAGTGACGTTAAAGTCAATTCACAGATCCGTAAGGTTCCACCATCAAATGATAAGATGGATATTCTGATTTTGCAGAATAAGGAATTGATTAGACAGAACAATAGGATAATAGAGCTTTTGGAAAAGCTTGCCCGCTAAAAATCACTTTCGATGGCCTTGATTAAGTTATAGATTAGCTTGTTTGTACTTACATCAACGACGTAATTTTCTCCAAGCTCAATTACCTTTCCGTTTAAGGTGTCAATTTCCGTTTTTATTTTTCTTTTAATGTCCTGATGTGTTGATGAGTAGTGGTTGTAGGTGTCGGGAACAAGCTTTGTGTAGAAAATTTCCCTGTATTCATCTGAGGTTTTCCAGAGTGTTTCATATGGGGATGCATCAATGACTTCAAAGATTTCATCAATGATTTTATTCATTATTTCTTTTGTATATTCGTTTTCTGTAAGTTTTCCGTAGGTGACATCAAGAATTGCGCCTAATGCGTTCAGACTGCAGTTGTAAAGCATTTTTGCCCAGAGGTACTTGTCCAGTTCGTATGATAATTCACATTTGATTCCGGAAGCCGTAATCTTATCTGCTATCTCCTGCATGTGGGTGATGTCTTCGCCCTGAAGAGATCCAAGAAGAATCGGTTCTGTATAGACTGTAATTTCACTGATATTTTTTTCAGGTCTTGTAAAACCTGTGATTATGCGTGCGCAGAATACTTCGTCTGAGCTGAAGTATTTCAGGAAGGGTTCATCGTTTCCAAATCCGTTCTGAATTATTAGGATTTTGAAATTCTCTTTTAGGATGTCTCTTGCATCATTTAACCTTCTGCTTATATCATCATTTACTGTAGTTTTACTTGTTATGCATACATAGTCGAAAGTATCTTTTGGAATTTCCTCATAGCTTTCATATACGTTGAATTCATCTGGATTAAAAGAGTAGTTTGTAAATAGACCTGTCCTTTTAACGCCTGTGGCTTTCATTTTTGCTGCAGTTTCTTTTCTTGCAAGAAATGATACATTTGCATTTTGTGAAAGCAGTGATGTTCCTATACCTATTCCGACCGCTCCGGAGCCAATTATCAAAATATTCATGATAATATATTTATTGTGTGTAGAGAATATTTTTTTCTATTATATTTTTACACTTGAAATGCATCTGCGATATTTGGTTAAAATTCTTTTTTTTATAAAACAAGGATTTTAATCAGGTATTTTGATATTATTTGTATATTGATTTAAACGTATATTTCTATTGTAAAAATTTTTTTGGTGATGGTATAATTTTTTAGTCGCTTATGTCATAGTCATCAACTATCATGAATTCAAAATCAGGATATTTCTCTTTGATTTTATCATAAACTTCAGCTTTTACATTTTCCCTGTCGGCATCAAAGTCAACGATAATATCAAAGCTTGCGTTTTTGGTGCCTTTATATACATAAAATCCGTGAATCTGCAAAATATCATCATTTTGTGAAACTATTTCCTCAAGGTCTTTTCTTATATACTCATACTCGCCGTTGATTGCATAGATTCCAATGGTAAGGCCTATATGAAATTCCCTATAGATTTTTTCCGTTATTGTACGTGTTAGGCCATGGATATCGCTTGCAGTCAAATTGTCGTCAACTTCAATGTGCACTGATCCGACCATTTTTTCAGGTCCGTAGTTGTGAAGAAGCAAATCGTATGCGCCGTAAACGCCATCGACTTCACAGATTGATTCCTTGATTTTGACTGATAGGTCATGGTCCAGCCTGTCTCCAAGCATGCTGTTAATGGTTTCTCTAATCATGTCAATACTTGCCTTGATGATTACAATGGATATAATTACCCCTAGAATTCCTTCAAGACTTATATGGAAAAATATTGAAATGATAGCTGCAACAAGAGTGGAAAATGAGAGTATTGCATCGAAAAATGCATCACTTCCTGAAGCTACAAGAGCCTGGGAGTTGATTTTTTCTCCAACACCTTTTACATAGCGTCCCAATACGAATTTAACTGCAACAGCCACTGCAATTATTATTAATGATACTGTGGTGTATGATGTTACGTCCGGATTGAATATTTTAGGCCAGGATTCCATGAATGCAGTTATACCTGCCCATAAAACGATTGCCGCAATGATTATTGATGAGAAATATTCGATTCTTCCATAACCATAGGGGTGTTCTTTATCAGGTGCTTTTCCGGCCAGTTTTGTCCCGATAATCGTGATTATGGATGACAGTGCATCTGTGAGGTTGTTTACCGCATCCAAAGTGATAGCTATTGAGTTTACCATAATTCCTATGACTGCCTTAAATGCGACAAGTATCAGGTTTACAACGATTCCTATGACACTTGTTTTAATTATTGTTTTTTCCCTTGATTTATTTTTCATAAATGAACTTTGTTTTTTATACAATTTAAAGTTAAATTATTATGTGTACATTCAATGAATAATCTGAAAATATTGCATTGAACAGGTGCGAAAAAAGACTGCAGTTGAAGGTCAAGATTGTTTTAGCCAATTAGACTCCAGGTTTTAAATTCAAGTTTTACATCATTACCATAAAATTAATTTACTTTACTGTTTAAATATTATAACAGGTTGTGTTAATTTTGTCAGTAAAATGGAAAATCTGTTATAATTGTCACCATAAGGTAGATATTTCAGCTAAAGTATGCCCATATTGTAATGAGGATTATTTTAAAGAAATTGATATTTCTTTTGATGAAATGGCTGAATATGAACCAATAAAATCTGAAATTAAAGAATTGTTTGAATACTGTGATTTGATAGATAATCGCGGTGATTATGATGAAAAATTAACACCGATTCTTGCTGATTTTAAATCAAAAAATAATTCTGTTAGGGATTTGGTTCAAACCAATATTGCTGACTTTTTAACATTCATAGCCGTTAAGGGAGATTCCTTTTCTGATTTTAAATTGCTTTTCATTGATGATGTTCTGCAATTGGAGTCCAATCTGGATGAGCTGTATTTGGTTTTGATAAAGGGACTTGACGGAAATTACATGAATTATCTTCCCCTTTCATTTAAACTCTTTTATGAAAATGATTTATTTCATAAGGATTTCCTTGAAAGCAAAAATCTGAAAGGTTATATGGATAAGCTATTTGAAATCTATCGCCATATTGCAAATGCCTTATTTAAATGTGATAATTACACTGAACCTAAGGCATATGCAGTTCTAGACAGGTATATGGACTCATTGGCAAAGCATATCATCCGCTTTAAGCGTGATTATCCAACAGGAAACTTTAAAGAACCTTTTATAAATGACCATGTAGATAAGGTATTGGAATTACTTAGCAACTGCGAAAACATAGATGATTTTCATGAAGACTTCATAGCCAATACCAAGGACTGGATTAACCGTTCAATTGACGGTGATGAAGACTATGATGATTTCTATAAGGAATTGACCAGAAGAAGACCTGATGTCGTAGCAGACATTATGATGTCTAAAGATGATGTCGTTAAAATTGATGACCACACTTTTCAAAAAAACACCGAAGAGGAAAGTGAGGAGTCTTTGGATGATTTGCTTGAAGAGCTCAACAGCCTTGTAGGTCTTGAAGCTGTTAAAAAGGAAGTTAACTCACTTGTCAATTTAATCCAAATCAGAAAAATCCGTGAGGAACGTGGAATGAAACAGCCTTCAATGTCACTTCACCTTGTCTTTTCAGGTAATCCAGGAACAGGAAAGACCACTGTAGCAAGGCTTCTTTCAAAAATCTATAAAAAGTTAGGGGTTTTATCCAAGGGACACCTTATAGAAACAGACAGAAGCGGACTTGTCGGAGGCTATCTTGGCCAGACTGCAATAAAAACCCAGGAAGTAATTCAAAGCGCAATGGGCGGAATACTATTTATTGATGAGGCATATACATTAGCTCCAAAAAACAAGGATGATGCATATGGCCAGGAAGCTATTGACACTATCCTTAAAGCCATGGAAGATTACCGTGATGATTTGATTGTAATTGTTGCAGGCTATCCCGGACTTATGGATAACTTCATTCATTCAAATCCCGGTTTAGAGTCCAGATTCAACAAGTACATTTTCTTTGAGGACTATAATCCTGATGAACTTTATGGAATATTTTTAAGCATGTGTGAAAATTCAAGCCTTAAACTTGATTCAAAAGCCGATGAGTATATTAAAGGCTTGTGTGAGGATTTATACAATACCCGTGGAGATAACTTTGCAAACGGACGACAAATCAGAAATCTCTTTGAAAATGTTTTGACTCAACAGGCCAACAGGCTTTCAAGTGATTTGGACATTACAGACGATGAGCTGATGACCATTATTTTGGATGACTTTGAGTTTGAATAATTTTATTTTTGCTTAACAAAAAATCACTATTTTTTTAAATAATAAAGATAAATATAATATTTGGAGATGTATATTATGACTGATTTAAAAGGTTCAAAAACTGAAGAAAATTTACAAGCTGCATTTGCAGGTGAGTCCCAGGCTCACACCAAATACCAATACTTTGCTTTAAAAGCTAAAGAAGAAGGATATGTTCAAATCCATGATATTTTCATGGAAACTTCCAAAAATGAAAGAGAACATGCTAAAATCTGGTATAAACTTTTACATGATGAAGAAATTCCAGATACCATTGCTAACTTAAACGCTGCAGCTGACGGTGAAAACGAAGAATGGACTTCAATGTATAAAGAATTTGCTGAAACCGCTCGTGAAGAAGGTTTTGCTAAAATCGCATTTTTATTTGAAAAAGTCGGTGAAATCGAAAAAGAACACGAAGAAAGATACAGAGCTTTACTTTCAACTGTTGAAAACGAGACTGTTTTTGCAAAAGAGGAAGATGTTGAATGGAAATGTGAAAACTGTGGATTTATCATGAAAGGTCCTAATGCACCTGAAAAATGTCCTGTTTGCGGATATCCTAAAGCACATTTCGAACAAAGAGCTCAAAACTATAAATAATTTAGTTTTTAGTAAAATAAGAGATAATAATAGGTGTTTATGGTTGTTAAACACCTACTTTGACTTTTTTTTGGGAATATTTGGCAGATATTTTTCCCGTTTTTTTGAATTAGAAAATTGTGGAAAACTAATTCAAATAATTTAATTTTGGAGATTGTATTAGTTTACGACTAATAATGTTTGAAAGCAATGTGTTTTCGCGTTTCACATCACTATTTAATAATGTTGTAAGAACTAGTATATAAATGTTTCGTTATTTTTTAGGTTTACCTAAACTTTTTGGTGATGTTTTCAAGAAAAAATAACTATTGTTATATAATGATAGTGTCCCATCATATATAAATATAACTATTTAAATAAGATTAAATAATGTTTGATGGAGATGTCTTAAAGCAATATTTAATTTCTCAGGGTATTTCTAAGGTCGGCTATACTCAGGTAAATGTGGATGAGTTTTCCAGTCTTAACTATGGAATAGCGCTTGTTTTAAAACTTCCCCGTGAAGCTATTCAGGCATTGATTGATGATGAATTCAAAAAATACTGGAAAATCTTTCACGGCCAGATTGACACTCTAACAGATATTGCATTTAAAGGTGAAAAGCTCATTAAGGACAATGGCTATGATGCCTTTGCCCTGACCATGAAGAGAAATGAATGCGATATGGAAAAGTTGCTTTCAAAGCTTCCGTATAAAACTCTTGCAACTACCTCAGGTTTGGGATGGGTTGGAAGATCTGCTCTTTTTGTATGTGAGGAATACGGTTCTGCCGTTGCACTTTCAGGAATTTTGACTGACATGCCTCTTGAGGTGGGTCGTGCCATTACTGATTCCTTTTGCGATGACTGCGAGGAGTGCCAGAAGGCATGTCCCGTTGATGCGATTAATCCTACAAAGTGGAATTCAAGACTTGAAAGAAGTGACATCATTGACATAGAAACCTGCAGTGAATACGTTATTGATCAGTTTAAGTCAGGTTTGGGATGCAGCAAATGCCTGAGCAATTGTAGGTTAACACAGGAATACTTTAAAAATAAGAGATAATAAGGCGTTTTGGCTAAACGCCCTTTTTTTTGAAAAAATTGTTTGGCAGATAATTTTTTCTTATGAATTAGCAGTTGAAACTAATTCATTGATTTTTGGAGATTGTATTAGTTACGACTAATAATGTAAAAGCAATGTGTTTTAGGTATCCCTAAACTTTACATCACTATAATTACATAGTCACTTATCCTATATAAAACTTTCTAATTTTTTAGGCTAACCTAAACTTTTACACCAAAACTTTATATATATCAACTTATAAATAATTTAAACACAAGATTAATACCAAGAGGCGATGACATGGAAAGCGAAAAAATTGACATAATATTTTTGATTGACAGAAGCGGTTCAATGTATGGATCTGAAAACGATACCATCGGCGGATTCAATTCTTTCATTGCAAAACAGAAAGAGAATGAAACCGATGCAAGGGTAACCACAATACTTTTTGACCATGGCTATGAAGTGCTCTACAAAAGAAAAAACATTTATGAGATTGATGATTTAACCAGAAACGAGTATTATGTAAGGGGCTCAACCGCACTTTTGGATGCAATCGGAAGAACAATCACTTCAATGGACAGGGAAATTGACAATAAGGTCCTTTTTGTAATAACCACTGACGGCTATGAAAATTCATCCAAGGAATTCACACGCCAGCAAATCAAGAACATGATCAATAATCACAACTGGGAATTCATCTACCTGGGTGCCGATATAGATTCATATGCCGAAGCGTCAAGTATAGGAATCAGAAGCAGCAGAGTATCCAACTACAGGAAAACCTCCGATGGAATCAATAGAATGTATGAATGTTTAAGTGATGCAACGATAAACTATTCAAAATTTGAAACTCTTGATGATTCGTGGAAGGAAAAACTTGAGGAATAGTAAAATTTTTTAAACATTTTAATTCTACAATAGATTTTTCCATTAATTTTTTCCACTTATTTTTTTAAATTTTTTAATTTTTTATACTAAAAATGTACACATCTTATTAATATTCCATTAAATTTCTTATTTTTGATTAATGTATAGTTTATCTGACATATTTTAAACAATATATTTTCAAATAGATTACTTTTTAGATATTTTTTAGAAAACTTATGAATAATATTTAAACTTTATATATGTGTATTTTTATAACATTATATGATCAATTTAAATATTGATTGATTAATTTATGCATAATTTTTGAAATCGATTTAAAAAATTGATTACAAATTTGAAGACGTGATACAATGAAAAAATCTATATTATATATCTTTGTAGTGTTAATGGCTTTATCATTAACATTAGGCGCTGTCAGCGCTGAAGATGTCGCAGAAGAAGGCAATGCTGCCGGTGGCGATATCGTAGTTACAGACATTGAAGATGTTTCCGTAGCTGATGTTGAAGTGGATGTTGAACCTCTGACAGAAAATGAGTATGAAATATATTGGGGCGTTGGCGTAGCTAACAACGGTCCTGATACAGCTTACAATACTGTCGTACGTGTTGACGGATCCGACAACTTATTATTATGGGATATTCCTGTAATAAGCCAAGGTACTTACTATCCTGAATATGGTGTATGGGATGTCGGTGACTTAGCTGCTGGTGACGTTGCTGTAATGATACTCGATACCCTCAAAATGGATGAAGGTCCATACTGGGTAGATGCTATTGCTGTAAGTGATTCTGCAGACCCTGACTTATCAAACAATTACGACATTGCTTGGGTAGGTCTTGACGCAGCTGCAGCAGAAGAAACTCTTCCAGAAACCGGTAACCCATTAGCTATGGCTTTACTCGCTTTATTAGCAATCGGTGTTGGCGGAATTAAAAGAAGATTCTAAATCAACGAATTAAACAAAATAAATTGGTCAATTAAGTTTTAACTTGATATATGTATATGGATTAAGGGTATAATCTCCACCACCCTTATCTTTATATATAATTAATGTAAATAGTATTTTCTAACTGAATTTTTGTGTGATAATATGGCTGATAAAAAATTATTGAAAGATTATACTAAAGAAGAAATTGCCGAGTTCAGCGCTCTTGAAAAAGAAGCTTACGACAGGGCAAACAAATTAAACAAAGAATTTATCCATATTGAAAGCCTTTTAAATGATTTGACTGAACATTGGAAAGAGTATTTCATATTCCTCGAAGATCAAAAAATATCCAAAATCTGTGAATTTTACGGGGATAAGACCGCTCCTTTTGATGATGAATTACGTGAAGTAATCGCAGGCAACTTAAAGTCTTCCCTAAACAGCGTTCATAAGGCTGTTAACTACAACACCAAAAAAATTGATTCCGGAAGAATATTGGATAGATAAGTGTTTAAAAACACTTAAAACCCACTTTTTTTTAAAATATAATATTATACCATCTGAACTTTAGACCTGCATAATAGCTGATTAATATTGATGCAATTGAAGTAAGTACATAGATAATGACCACATCAATAGGCGTCACTGCCAAAAAGAAGCATAATCCAATAATCTCTACCAGGTAAAATATCAGTGAATTGTTATTGTTGATGTATGTGAAAATCCCCAAAACCACAGGCGTAAATACGATGGCCAGAATAAATCCTAAGACATGGAAAAAGGGATAGATATTTCCCACATCAAGGTTAAAGATGAAAATGAACAGAAACATCTCAAAAGCAGTCATAATGAATCCGAAAACTCCTCCGGTAATTGCCTGAGCCATGGTATGCTTTTTTAAGGTTACACGGGACCAGATTAAAAGCGGATATATCAGGCCGAATATTGCACCGACAGGACCTAAAAGAATAATGAGTGCACATACAGGACCGCTCAAACCTGTGGTATGAACGCTGATTTTCCATTGGGTTGTAATTAACATCACGATAAATGTATTAATACAGTAGCATAACAGCAGAAATGTCAAAAAGTCATTCAATCCTAAAAATCTTGAAATCATAAATCCTATAAAGTAAGACACCGTTCCGATAATAAGAGGAATCTTTCTGTCCTTTCTGTTTGAAATGTCATTGTCGTTTCCGGTTCTTTTAGCCCAATAGAGAATAATGACCATCGGCAATATTGAAGCAAATACTATTGAAATCAATTCAAGAGTCGGAAATTCCCACAGATTGCTCCATGAGAGTGTTAGGCATATTATTAAAAACAGAGGTATACATATAATCGGAGGATTTGTAAAAGCCGAAATCGTTTTCGCTAATCTAAATTTGGAATTCATAAGTATAGTATAAAATTACATGCTTTTAAATATATCCTTCTGTCAAAAATTATTTTCAACTAACGCTTCGCGATAACAGGCGGTCGTTAATTGTCTGCTTAACTATATTAATCAAATCACCAAATAATTAATATTATGGAAATAAATTATCTTCTTGAAGGCAGCGGGGAAAATACTATTGTTTTTATTCATGGACTGTCCGATAACCTCTATTATTGGCAAAGACTGTCTTTTGAATTAAGTAAAAATTATAAAGTACTTTCATATGACCTCAGGGGACATGGAAGTTCACCATACGCTCCATTTACCATGGATGAGCTTGCAGATGATTTGCATGATCTTCTTTTAAGTCTGGATATCGCTAAGACCAGTCTTGTAGGACTTTCCCTTGGAGGAAATGTTGCTCTTTTATTTGCACTGAAATATCCTCAAATGGTTGAAAAGCTTGTTATAATGTCAAGTTTCAGCCAAGTCGATGATAACTTAAGGTTAAAGTTTGAAGAGTTTAAGACAGCTATTGGAAATTCCTATGAGGATTTTTACGATGTAATAATTAAATATGTACTTCCTGAAGATATTTTAAATGAAAACCGTGAAGCCCTTGAACTCTATAAAAAGGAAGCGGCAAAGTCTGCAAACATCAAAGCCATTGAAAACGGAATAGATATAGGCGTTGACTTTTACATTACAGACAAACTGAAATGTCTGAATCATCCAGCACTGATTCTAGCAGGAAGAGACGATGAAATAACTCATATTGATTTATCCGAGATTTTAAATGAAAACATTGAAAACTCACAGTTGATAATATTTGAAAATACAAAGCACAATCTGCTTATTAAAAGAAACATGGCCGAAATAATAAAAATATTAAGGGAATTTCTATGAAAGTATCAGTAATATTATGCGTTTACAATGAAGAGAGATTCATAAGAAAAGCTATTGAAAGCATTTTAAAGCAAAGCCTCACTGATTTTGAATTCATCATCGTCAATGACGGGTCAAGTGATGATACATTGGATATTATAAACTCTTATGATGATGAACGAATCAGACTAATTAATCAGCAAAACATGGGTCTTGGAGCATCAAGAAACAGGGCCATTGACTTGGCTCAGGGTGAATACGTGACTTTTCTTGATGGAGATGACTGGTTCAGCGAAGATGCTTTAGAAATTGCCTACGCTGAAGCAAAATCCAGGGATACGGATATTTCAATATTCCAGATTAAATACTTTGATGACGGCACTGGCGAATATTCAGATAACGACTGGTTCAATCTGAATTCTTTTGATGAAACATTTGACGGACGTGTATTTTCACCTGATGAGTGCAAAGACTTTTTATTTGATTTATCCGTCAATGCATGTCAAAAAATCTATAAAAATGATTTTCTTCACTCATCCGGCGCCAGATTCGTAGAAGGCATATACTTTGAAGACATGCCCTTTTTCTTTGAAATATTTTTAAAGGCTTCAAGAGTCTCCATTATCCGAAAGCATCTTTACTATCACCGCAAACACTCAAAATCAATCACAGATATCATTGACTGTGATTACCTCGATACCGTGCCTGCAGGCCAGGAACTTATGAAAAGGTTTATTGAAAACGGCTTTTACGAGGATTACAAGTTTGATTTGTTGGCTTATAAGATTAACGGACCAAGATTTGCACTATCACAGATTGTGGACAAGTGTAAATCTCCATTGTTTGACCTGATACATGAGGATTATCTTGAAATCAGGGATTCTATATATTATGAAGACTATTTGAATGAATTGGGTCCTGTAAAGAAAAAATTCTTTTTGGATGTCATTGAAGCCGGCACTTACGAAGAATTTCTGGCCTTAGATAATCATAAGTAATTTTTACCTTTCCAGAAAATATTCCTTTCCTTTTAGATTATTGATTAAAGGAAGTTATATTGTCTAAAATGAAAATAAATAATTTATATACTATATTTGCCAATATAAATATTGTTCAACTACATATTTTAAAAAATAAAAAATTTTAAATGATTAATGCTGTGGTGAATATGGAAAAAAATAAATTTGTGAACTATAATCCGACTCTTGAAGGATTAGTCGACCAATTAATTAAGGAACCTAATCATAATCCTCGTGATACAGCATTTCGATTAATAGTAAGTCACCATTCAAAGGCTGCACATACTTCATTCAATTTTCCCGGAAAATTTGTGAAAAAACTGGATTTGGATGTTCATACTGAAAATGGAAGAAATTTAAGGATGGACCATGGTGAATTGGTACTTCCGGATGGGATAATTACTCGTAAATCAACTATTAATGTTGAACATCAATCTACAAAGCTTTATCGGGAAAAAATAGACAGAATATATGATTATAAGTTATATTTAATCCACAAACATAATATTCCCTCCCGTTCTATTGTAATAACAAATATAGATCCTGGTGAGAAAAAAATATGTTATGAGGCTTTTGGTGAAACATATCAGGTTGATTACATCCTGTGTGATATTGGGGAAATTAAAAAAAGATTAAATATTTTAAGAAATATAATCAATAATAACAAACCATTATCAGATGTAGTATTATTAAATTTCGCTTATATTGCAATTTTTGTTGAAGATGATGTTGGAAAAGAGATAATTGAAGAAATTGCTCAGTTATTTGGCCAACTGGAATTCTTAAATAATACCCTTTATTTGGATTTGTACCAAACTCTTAAAAAGATGATTAAGTATCATTTTTTAGATGATTTGGAAAAAACAAAGGAGTTGCTAACTATGATTACTAAATCAGTACCTAAAGAAATATATGGAGAATTATCTGTATTTGAATTGTTTTTAAATGAAATTGATGAATATCGTGAATTAGTCAAACAAAATGAAGCTTCTTTGCTAAAAAAAGATAAAGAGATGTCAGCTATGGGTGATGAGATGTCTACTATGCGTAATGAGCTTTCTGCTAAGGATCAACTAATTGAAGATTTAAAAAAGCAGTTGGAGCAAAAAAATCATAAACTTTAAATTAATTTCATGATTAATTACGATTATATTGTAATTTTTTGAAGATGATGTTCTAAAAGAGATAATTGAAGAGATTGCTCAGTATTGGTTAAAACAAAGGAATTACTAACTATGATTAATCAAACAGTACCTGAAGAAAGAAATGATGAATTACATGTATTTGAATTGTTTTTAGCTGAAATTGATGAATATCGTGAATTAGTCAAACAAAATGAAGCTTCTTTGCTAAAAAAAGATAAAGAGCTTTCTGCTAAGGATAAACTAATTGAAGATTTAAAAAAGCAGTTGGAGCAACAAAAATCATAAACCTTTAAATTAATTTCATGATTAATTAAATTATAATTATTTCATTTTTAATCATTTTAATTATGGTTAATTTTAATTTAATTAATATTATCGCGAAATTATTATTTTTTTTAACACTTCATCTATATCCTCATTAACAATTAATAAAAATTTTTAATTGTTGTCTGTGCAATTGTTGTCAATGCAACAGTTTATATAGTAGTAATTACTAATGTTGTACTGTCGATTAATTTTTATATAATTGATTTAAATGAAGGTTAATTATGTCATGTTGTGATTTAGAAGATATTGATTCTAAAGACTTGCCTATCTCTAAATTGGTTGCTCTTATCTATAAATCGCAGAAAATCTTTTTCAATAATATGCTTAGTGAGTTGAATATCAACAATACTCAATTTCACATATTATTTGAAATAAGTAACGACTCCAATATTAATCAGGAAAAGATTGCATCAAGATGCAATGTAAATAAGGGTGCAGTTGCAAGATCCATTAAAAAATTGGAGGACAGCGATTTTATTTCAAGAACAATCGATGAAAATAATAGAAGGCAAAACATTATTTCATTAACGCCTAAAGGTAAGGAAACTATAAATCAGGCAACTAATCTTTTGAATGATATAGAAGATTATCTTTTTGACGATAATGATGAAAAAGAATTGTTACAAAAAATATTGAAAGATTTAGCTATTAAAGCAATATTATTAAATGAAAAAAGGGTTTGATAAGATTGAGTGAAAGAAATGATAATATTGAAATGATTACAGGTGACCCTAAAAAGGCTATTATTAAATTGAGTATTCCAATGATGCTTTCCATGCTTCTTATTATGTTATATAACATTGCCGACAGTATCTGGGTGGCAGGAATCGGTGCTGAAGCTCTTGCGGCTTTAGGATTCATTACTCCATTGTTTATGGTTCTCGTCGGTTTAGGTGGAGGTATCGGAGCAGGTGCAAATTCATTGATTGCCCGTAATATCGGTGCAAAGAATTTCGACCAGGCAAACAATGCAGGTTTGCACGCAATAGTGTTGTGTATTATAATTTCAGTGATTTTTACTGTATTGATGCTTCTCTTCCTACCTATGTTATTGGAGTTGATGGGAGCAGGAGATTCAATTGGCTATGCCCTTGACTATGGTTATGTTATATTTGCAGCTTTGTTTATCTTTGTATACTCAGGTGTTGCTTCAGCTATATTCAGATCTGAAGGAGACATGAAAAGGGCAACAATAGCTATTGCAGTAACTGCCGTAATGAACATTGTCCTTGACCCGATTTTTATTTATGTTTTGAACATGGGAATCGTTGGAGCTGCCTGGGCAACAGTATTGTCAGCAACATTGTCATGTCTTGTAATGTCCTATTGGATTTGGGGTAAAAAGGATTTGTTTTTGGATTTGTCTCCTAAAAACTTCAGTTTTCAGGGTAAAATGATGATTGATGAACTGCAGGTTGCCATTCCGTCAACACTTGAAAACATTATCTTTTCCGCTTTGGCGATTATAATTAACGGAATGCTTGTAGCCGCATCCGGAACTACTGCAGTGGCGGTTTATACTGCATCAATGAGGATTGTTCAGATGGCTATGATTCCTTTAATAGGTATGGGAACTGCAGTTTTAACAGTGGCTGGTGTTGCTTACGGTGCACGTAACTATGAAAACCTTAAAACATCCCACAGCTATTCAATCAAGCTGGGTTTTGCACTCTCAATTGCTCTTGGGGCACTAATGTATATATTTTCTCATCAGATTGCTGCTGTGTTTTCATATACTTCAGCCAGTGCGTCATTGGCTCCTGAAATTGCAAATGCAATATCTATTCTTAGTCTTTTTGTTCTTGCAGTTCCACACGGTATGATGTCAGCCATGGTTTTCCAGGGTGTAGGTAAGGGTATTTATTCTCTTATCATTACTTTGCTTAGATCATTGATTTTGGAAGGAGTATTTGCATATGTCTTCTGCTTTGTCTTCGGATGGGGTGTGATTGGAGTATATTCAGGTGTTCTTTTGGGCTGTTTTGTTGGAGGAACAGTCGGTTATATCTGGGCTAAGATATTTATTAAAAGATTCGGTGAAAACTTACATCATTAAGTTTTCATTTATTTTTTTTAAAGTCCCAAAAGGATTTTAATACCTATTAAAATTAAAATAACACCACCAAGGATTTGGAAGCGTCCGCCAAAGTAATCTCCTATTTTTTTACCTAAAAGTATTCCGATTATTGAAAATATGAATGCCACGATTCCGATTATGATTGAAGGAATGATAATTGATTCGTTTAAAAGAGCGTATGTCAGTCCTACCGCCAATGCGTCAATACTTGTTGCAATTGCAAGTAAAATGACTTCGCTGAAGCTGAAACTGTCAGCTGATTCGTCTTCATCTTCAAGGCTTTCCCTAATCATATTTAATCCTATAGCTAAAAGAAGTATAAAACCTATAATTGATGCGATTGAAGCTAAAAACTGGCTTATTATTCCTCCGATGTAATATCCGATAATCGGCATCATGAACTGGAAAAATCCGAAAAAGAGTCCGTAGTATAATATCTGATTTGTTTTTAAGTTTTTTTGGGTGAATCCTTTTGTAAGTGATACGCTGAAGGCATCCATTGCAAGTGCCACCGCAATCAGTAGTGTTGATATTATCTCAAAAGCCATTACAAATATTGTGTAGTTTATTTTATATATATTGATGTACTTTTTTGTCATGTTTTATGAATTTTTAATATATTATTCACTAAATTAAAAATTTATTTATTTAACATACTTATTATTAATTATTTTAATTATTTATTAAATTATGTTCATTCTACAATAGATTTTTTTACTTTCAAATCTTTTTAAAAATCCTTTAAATTTCTTGTTTTTTATTTTTAAGTGATATTTTACTTTAATATTTATTCAATATCTGATTTTTGAGCTTAATTTTGAATTTAGATAAAAATTTTTTTGAATAATTTTTGTATCAAATAGATTTTTTTTGAAAATTTTTCTTTTCCGGAGTGGTAAAATGATGTAATTTAAATATGATAAAAGTATTAAATACTATACATATAACTATGATGAACGGATATTATGAGGTCTAGAAACATTATTTTTTCATTTCTGATGGTTATTTTGGCGCTAGTGCTAGTCAGTAGTGTAAGTGCCTTAGATAATGATACTGTTTTAGACGATAATACTCAACAAAGTGTCTCAGATTTTCCTGATCTTGTATTTGAACAGAGCTATGACCCGAAAGTGGTCTATAAGGATAACCTGTTTGAAATATTTCTGTCAGTTAGAAATACAGGTCAAAACACATATCACAATATATCAATCCTTTATCCATTGCCTGACGGGCTGGAATTGGTAGTATGGCCTTCTGAATATGACAGTTCGGTCTGGTTAATTGATACTCTATATCCCGGAGAACTGAATACTTTGACACTGGTCTGCATTCCAAAGATTGCAAATACCACATATGAATTCCCTGCAATAGTTGACGGCCAGACAGTTTCTGACATGGAAATCTATTGTGAAGAGGCTCCCGAACCTGAACCTCCTGTTGAGCCTGATCATCATGGAAGAGGAGCAGTTGATGCTGTTAAGTCAGCTGCAGCAAACGGAATAGATTTAAAAGATACTGGTAATCCAATCTTTTTATTGCTCTTCATGATAATATTCATTCCTTACATACGTCTAAAATACTGATTATTATGAAAAAAATTCTTTTTTTACTTTTAATTCTTTTTTTAAGCCTTCAAGTCAGCTTTGCATTTTCATTAAGTGACTTTCAAGGTGATGGTCATGGACATTTAAAAAAAAACCGATATGATTTCAACTCCACTGACCTGATAAAGGAGTATGGAAATGCCAGTCACTACAGCGTTCAAATCCTTCATGATGGAAAAGCTGTAGGATCAGGTGAAATGGTGACATTTTTCATAAACGGCGTTTACTACACCCGATTCACGGATTCCAATGGTGTTGCAACTTTAGACATTAACCTTGAGCCTGGAAAATACATTGTATCACTTGAGTGCAATGCCTTTAAAGGTTATAACAACATTCTGGTCATGTGATAATATGAAAAGCAGTGAAATTAATCCGATTAAATCAGACACAATGGAAATAGACTGTCAGGAAATATATGACCATATCATAGCTTGTCAGAGGGAGTTTGATGGAAATCCTAGTTTTGAAAAAAACATTTTACCTACTTTAAATGAAATCGAGGAGTTATTGTTTGTTGTAAATGATATTGAGCTATTTGGAGAAATGATTGACATTATATACCGCTTCCGCTTCCGGTTAAGGGAACTGGAAAGCCAGATTAAATTTTTGGATGATGAAAATATTACAAACTCACAGAATTTTTCATACATTTTGAATGAAATGTCAAAGTTCAAGGAAATAATATAAATGTTAGTAAAGATAATATAATATTAACAAGGAGTTTTTGCAATGTTTGATAAAATACTATTACCTACTGACGGGTCCGAGTTTTCCGAACATGAAGTTGAAAGAGCAATCAAGGCACTTTCCGATGATGGTGAAATCATAATATTGTCTGTTGCAAGTAAATTGGAGCCTACAACACCATTTCAAAAAAGAAAAAATATTGAAAATTTAAATAAAGGCTTTTTAGAAGAGGCACATGAAAACGTTGACCGTATGGCAAAACGATTCGATGACCGTGTAAACGTAAGAAAAATGGTTGTTACAGGTTTGCCTTCAGATACAATTGTCGATGTTGCCGAAAAGGAAGATGTTGATTTGATTATCATTGCAGCATCAGGCAAATCCGGTTTGCATAAATTCTTTATCGGAAGTGTTGCTGAAAAAGTACTTAAAAGTACAGAAAGAGACGTTTTATTGATTCATAATTAATTTGAATCAAAATTTACTTTTTTTAGATAATATGAAAGATGTATACTATGTTGATTTTGATGTTGATGAGGTAACATCAAAGATTAACGGCTTCATGAGCAGATGGTTCGTACATCTGATTCATATTAAAGGACAGGAATGGAAGATTTATGACCATTCCGATATTCTTGTTTACGAATTCGATTTTTTAATTGACTTTAAGGATATTGAGGGTAGAATCAAGCTGGAAGATTTGAAACTTAACGTGATTCACCATATTGAATCTTTAAGGGACGATACAACATACATTGATGAGCTGGTACAGGAAAACCTGCTTTATTAAAGTTTCCAGCATATTTCTTTTATATTGTTTTTGCTTAAAAACTCATTTGCCAGCTTAAAGTGATTTGAACCGAAAAATCCTCTTCTTGCAGAAAATGGGGAAGGGTGTGATGTTACTAAAACCAGATGATCGGGATTGTCAAGAAATTCCTTTTTCTTTTCGGCCTGCTTTCCCCATAAGAGAAATACTATAGGCTGTGGCTGGCTGTTTAAAATTTTAATGACATTATCCGTGAATATCTGCCATCCGCAGTCGCTGTGTGAGTTGGCCTCTCCTTCACGAACGGTTAAAACTGTGTTCAATAGGAAAACTCCCTGCTTTGCCCAGGATTCAAGACATCCGGATTCAGGAATTGGGTATGAATATTCGTTCTCGATTTCCTTGAAGATGTTTTTAAGTGATCTTGGTATTGGCCTTCCTTCAGGTGTTGAAAATGCAAGGCCGTGTGCCTGACCCTCTTCATGGTATGGATCCTGGCCTAGAATGACGACCTTAACGTTTTTTAATGGTGTAAACTTGAATGCGTTGAATATTTCATCCTTTGGAGGATAAACTGTTCTTGTAGCATATTCTTCATTTGTAAATTCTTCTATTTTTTTGAAATAATCACTTTCAAATTCCTTTTTTAAGACTTGGTCCCAATCATTTCCTATCATGATTTTTAATTTGTTTTTTGACTGTTTAATATTTTTTGATATTGTGTTTTTTAAGAGTTATATTATTCGCAGCTCAGCTATTTGCAAAATTTGTTCTGCATCGCCTTAATTCAAGAAAGTACAATCGCAATATCACTGATGGGTATGAGATAGACATTACTAGATAAATAAAAAAATCCAATTTTTTTTGAACAAATTAATTATATATATCTTCAAAACTATAACATTATATATATCTTCAAAACTATAACATTATATATAAAAGGAGGGTTGAATATTAAATTTTATAATTTGATTCCAATTTTATTAATATTAACAATTCTTTGTTCATTAACAGCAGTAAATGCAGCAGATTTTCTGAATGAAACTGCTGTTTCGGATAATGATGTTGGTATATTAACTATTGAAAATGAAGTACTGCAAAGCGGTACCGGTGAGCTGAATGTAATCAACGCCGATGATGTTGAAGGCATTTCCATGGAATATGGCGACAGTGATGATATCATAACAAGTAGTGAAACAGGAAATTCCGTTCTTGGCGATATTAGTATAACTAAATTGATAAATGATGCTAAGGCAGGTTCAACAATTGTATTGGAGAAAGATTATATCTTAAATGATTTGTTATTTAGAAAAAATAACATAACTATTGATGGAAATGGACATACACTATCAGGCGCTAAGTTAAATAGAATTTTAACAATTGAAGCTGATTATGTTACACTTAAGAATATAAATTTTGTTGACGCATTTAATAAACGAGATAAATATGGGGGAGCTATATACTGGAACGGGCAATATGGTGAAATTATAAATTGTACCTTTAAAGACAACGAAATTAATATCAGTACTAAAGCCATCAATGTTTATGGTGGAGCAATCTATTTCAATAAAGCTAATAATAAGGTAATAAACAGTACTTTTACTAACAATGCCGCTCTATACGGTAATGCAATATATTTTGATTATTGGGGCAATGTAGTTGATAATTGTAAATTTATTGACAATAAGCAAATCACATATGATAAAGATACTTCAGAAATCCCGTCTGATTCGAAACTAGTTTATGATTGGTATCGTTGTATAGCTGGTGGAGCAATTTATGTCAATGGAAATGGAAATACTATTCAAAATTCAGTCTTCCAATCCAATTGGGCTTCAGAGGGTTCAGCAATATACATTAACAAGGCAAGAAACACAATAACTAACTGTACTTTTGTAAGTAACCGTGAAGAAACTAATGGTGCAGTATATGTTGATTCAAGTGACTGTAACATATTAAACAGTTATTTCCTTGATAATAAGAATAACTATTACGGCACTGCACTTTCACACATACATTCCACCAGTTCAGTGAATGTTAAAGATTGCTGGTTTGGAAGTGACAGATTTACTAGTCCTGATGGTCTTTCCGGTAAGGTTAATCTGGTTAACTGGTACAGTTTGGATCTTGTTGATTATACAAATGGCGGTGATTTGAATGCTATGGAAAACCTTTCCGCTGCTTTCGGAAGTGAAAAAACTTTTGATTTGGTATTTGTATCCAATGAAGGAAAAATAATGTCCAACGTAAGCAATCATTTAAAATTCAAAGCCTTATCCTATGATGAAGACGATGAATATGTTGAATATGGTTTAAGTACTCTAAAATATGATGGACAATCTATTAAAGTTATTTACGCACCTAAAAAACAAACAAAAGGTGTTATTGAACTTGAACTTTATGGAATATGTTTTAAATACACTGTTAAACACATTGGTGGTGACACCTTTTCAGATTTGAGTAGGCTATGTAAGGGCTCTGGGAGTAACAATGTAACATTAACACATGATTACAAATATAATTCAGTTTCTGATAGCTCTTCAGGCATTAGTATTAGTGATAAGAATTTAATCATTAATGCTGATGGATATACAATTAACGGAACAGGTGTATCTGCATTATTCCATGTAGGAATTGGGGTAAATCTTACAATTATGAATGCTAACATTGTTGAGTGCAAAAAAACTTTCACAAATTTCGGTCAAATTACATTAATAAATACAACAATAGAAAACAGCAAAAATTCATTTGTAAACTATGGAAATATTACATTAATCAACTCAACCGTAATAAATGATCCCGGTACACTTTTCAATTCCAAAAGTGTTGCTTCCTTAAAAGCGGGAAATATAAACTTAATAAATTCCACATTTATTGATATAAAAAGAGCAATCTATGAAGAGATCTCCTCACGTAATAAAGAAAAAGGAAAAGTAGTACTGGATATTGAAAACTGTACTTTCCAGAATATAAAAGAACTTATTTTCAGAGCCAAAAGTGCAAGTATTCATAATTCAGCATTCGACAGCATAACATCCAAAGTAAAGGTTTATTATGGATTAGATGTGACAAACAATATTTTCTCAAACACTGATATTGACAATAGTTTCTTTGAATCACAATATGGTCAGATAAACCTAAACAATAACTGGTATGGAAATACTATAAACAACTACGGTGAAAAACTTGTTAAATCAAGTGATGTAAACAATTGGATTATACTTAACGCAGAATACAGTGATGATGAAACTGGCATAATAGTAAAACTTAATGAAATATATGACGCTGCAGATAAGAAAATCAAATCCTCAGATGGTCTTAATACCATACTTAATGTCACAGTAAACAATCAGCCAAAACAGGAGATAACTCTCAAAAATGGTGAGGCAACAATTAAATTGGAAGATACTAGTCAAAATAAGCATGTTTTATCAATCCAGTATTTATCTAATAATTACACAATAGAACTGAGCAAGAAAACAGGTTCTCTAAGTGACCTTAAAAAGCTCATCGATAATGCAGCTGATTCAGTAACCCTTTCAAAAAATTACGCCTACAATGAATCATCAGATTCCCTCTTGGCTGAAGGGATAGTAATAGACAAATCCGTTACTGTTGACGGTAATGGTTTTACTATAGACTGTGCTGGAAAAACAAGGGCGTTTTTAATTAATGCAGATAATGTAACATTACAAAATCTTAAAATTATAAACGGATACCATGAGGACAGAGGCGGTGCAATATACTGGGGTACATCAAATGGAAGTATAATCAATTCAATATTTGAAAACAACACTGCATTAAAAGGTGGAGCAATATTTCAGGAGGAAGTATTGAGAATCAGTAATTCACAGTTCAATAACAACAAAGCAAATGACGCCGGAGCGGTTTATAGAAATGCAGAATTAATACTTGATAATGTAACATTTAATAATAACACTCCGCAGGACTTTGAATACCTTGGTGGTGACGACGATGATGGTGATTCCTCCAATGATGGCCAGGACACAAATAAAATTATAAAACTCAAAAAACCAGTAAAAAGCATACTGTATAGCGAAAGTTCAGTACAAAAAATAATCACAAAAAACAATGAAATAACAGTTTACAAATACCAGCTGTTATTGGATACACTAAACAAAATATTCAATATGGATTTCACTAACGGACATATTTTAGTATATATCGATGGAAAACTTGTCTTTAACGGAACAACAACCGACGATTTATCATTATTAATTTATGATCTGATACAGCTTATAAGCGGAGACCATCAAATCAAAGTGGAATTCACAGACAATAAAGGAAACTCAAAAACCTATGAAGAAAACATAACTTTTGTGGAATAAGTTTTTAAATAAACTTTTCCTATTCTTTTTTTTAATACGATTTTTTCTAATCTGAATTTTTTAAAAATTTTTGCCAAAATCAAATATAGTTTTTCAACCCCAAAAACCGATATATTTATATAGTATTAAGAATATAATATTAAATATTAACTTGAAAAAATGACCGCACCATTTGAATACAGACTATATACGAATTTATCATAAGATTTTGGGGAGATGATAATTATGATAGCATTTGTAAAAGTCACTGGGTACACAGTGTTCTAAACCAAAATATTTTTCCTGACTGTAAACTCTATTTGGGAGTTTTACCATTTGCATTTACTCTAAAGAGTAATAGCGTTGTTGAAAATAACCATTATCATAATTATAGGAGAAATATGAAAATTAATTTAAGAAAAACCATTGAAAATACCGTAACTTTGGCTGATGAATTTCCATTCTACGTTGAAGAGCTCAATCCATCTGGGGAAATGCCAACCCTTTTGGGAATGGCTGATGAAAAATACTTATTCAGCGAAATGGATGATGAATTTTTCGATTTTGTTTCAAGAAAAGTTCATGAAAACGGCATCTACATCAGGCTTATTCATATTATTGAAAAAGAATCTGATAAGTCACACATTACCTTTGAAATAGAAACCGGCCTTGAAAAAACCACCATCAAAACTCAATTCACTGATCTTGATGAAGTCACAGACATTGGAATCAAAATCCAGGGAAACGACATTACTGTAGGAACTACAAAATTTTCAAAAAAACCCCATTTTGAAAGAATCGATGAAAATGAGTTTTTATCAATGATTGCCAATGAATGGATTGATGATTTAATCTTTTATGATTAAATCTCTTAATTTTTTTAAGGAGTGATAGCTATTAAAAATGTATTATTCATGATTTGCTATTTAGTAAGCTGTATCTTGTTTGTAAACGTGTTTTTATTATAACTGGAGGTGTATTCAATGGAAAATTGTCCAAATTGCCAAAACCACATATGCGTAAATGCTTCATTTACACAAATTTTGAACTTTTTAGAATTAGTCACTGAGTCTAATTCCTTTGAAATGGAGAATAATGAGGAATTCATGCTGATGGAGTTCATCCTAAGTGAGGATTTCATCAACAGGCACAAAAAGCCAAAAAGAATTCCTTCAAAAATTCCCCGCAAATTGCCGAGGGAAATCTCCAACAATCTCTTTGAAAGGTTAACTGAAGATAATTTCCAGGAATACTGTGGAGTTATCTCTGTAACCTGCAAGAATACGCCTCTGGTGTTTGAATACACTTCTTCAGGTGTTGATCTTGAATACATTGATAACTAGGGTGATTCTATGATTTCATATGAGAAAGTCCATCCGGCTCAGGCCTACTGGAAACTTAAGGCCTGGGCAAGAGACCTTTTGTGTGAGCACGACCGGTGCGTAATCTGTGGAAGCGAAAATAACCTTGAAGTCCACCATATAATCAAATGTGACAGGAAAAATCCCCTGTATTTCAGTCCCGACAACGGAGTGGTGATATGTCACAGCTGCCACAGCATGTATCACAGAAAATACTCTCAAATCAATCCCACACCTTTGTGAGGTTTTCACAGAACTATTCGCTAAAGCTTAAAAGAAAATCAGGATTGAAAAAGTGAATTGACAATTTTTAATTGAAGGAAAATAATTCCTTCACCAAAACTATTTTTATGTAAATTGACTAAATAGTATTTAGGAGTGTTTTTGATGAAAAGTATTATTGTTGTAGATTGTTTATCAACAGGAATTAATTTTATAGGAGATATTGTTAACAGAGGATATAAACCGGTTGTACTTGAGCTTAAATCAGGATTTGATGATGTTGAAGTGTATAAAGCTCAGGTTAATTCATTTTATGATAAAATTGATGAAAAATTTGACATGATTTTTGAAAAGGATTCCTATGAAGAAACTTTGGATGAGGCAAGGAAATTCAATCCCGAAATCATCGTGCCGGGCTCTGAAAGGGGAGTGATTCTCGCAACAAAGCTCGCTAATGATTTGAACTTGCTGTGTAATCCTATAGAAAACATTGATGCAATGACTTTAAAGGATGAAATGCACAACAGACTTGCTGAAAAAGGTCTCAGATATATAAGGGGTCGTACGGTAACAACGGTTGAGGAGGCCTGTGAATTCTATGATGCAGAATCATTGACCGAGGTTGTTGTAAAGCCGGTATACAGTGCAGCGTCCGTTGGCGTTAAGATATGTGAAAACAGGGATGAAATGATTGATGCACTAAATGAAAATTTTTCACAAAAAAATTTTTACGGCGAGGATATAACTAAACTAATTGTCCAGGAGCGTATAAAAGGTGAAGAATACTTCGTTAATACGGTTTCCAATGAAGGAATCCATCGTGTAACTACAATCTGGAAATACAACAAGGTACATACTGCTGATGGAGACATGATATACGATACCATTGAAACAGTAAATGAAATTGGTATTGGTGAGGCTGAAATGGTTGAATATGCATACAAGGTTGCTGATGCCATAGGAATTCAATTTGGTGCTGTTCACGGTGAATATATGATTGATTCTAAGGGTCCTGTACTGATTGAAGTCAACTGCAGACCTAATGGATGCACTATGCCTGCCGAGTTTATTGATAGGATTTCAGGCCAGCATGAAACCGACAGTATACTTGATTCATATTTGAAGCCTTCACGTTTTCATGCAAAAAGAAAGGAAAGGTATCGCTTAAATGCATATGCTGCCTTAAAGCTATTCATCGTTCCCGAAGACATCATGGCCCGCTCATCTCCGATGTCTGCGATTTCACCTAGACTTAAAAGTTTCTATCAGACTACTCTTGATTATATTGAAGAGGATACATTTTTCATGAAAACAAAGGATTTGGAAACTTCAGGCGGTCTTGTTTATATGGTCCATGAGGATAAGGGTGTATTGCAGGGAGATATAGATTATTTAAGAAGTGTTGAAAGAAATGTATTCAGTCTGGTATTGAGTGACGAAAAGGATATGAATTATCAATTGGATGAAGAAAAACTTGCAAATGACTTGAAGGAAGTTGTTTCAATAACTGAAGAGTATGGAACAGGGCTTCTCATAACCGATCAGTTCCTGGAAGGTGTTGAGGTTTTACAGGTTGGTCTTGATGGTTTGGCTGATTTAAATGGTGAATTTGACTATGTCATTGTCAATTTGAACAGGAGCCTTATCGATAAAAGGGATGATTGGGGTGCTGACATTATTTTAAATATATTTTCAGATATCAAAGTTGGCGGAATAGTGTTCATTCCTGAAACCACCTACAGATACATTTCAAGTGGAAGAAAAGGAGTTGAAGCTCTTTTAAAGACTTTGGATTTGAGAATTGAAGTTCCTCCATATGGTTTCAATCCTGGAGTCATCGCTTCCAGAAATCATTAGTAACTTCCTTTAAATTAAATTTTTCCTTTAATATTTTTTAAGGGTCTCTTTAATGTTGCATTTTAATTAAAGGTAAAATCATTTTAATGTAATGCATTAATAAAAAATAAGTATTTGAATGATTGAATGTATATTCAATCATTTTTTATTTTCAAGTATACCAGCGTCATGTCATCATACTGTTCGGCGCCTTTGGTAAATCTTGAAATGTCATTTAAAAGCGGCCTTATCAAATCATTATTGCTTTTAAATCTGTTCATGAAATTTAATAGTCTTTCTTCACCGTACATTTCATTGTCAATGTTATTTGCATCGGTTATTCCATCAGTATATAAAATAATTTCATCGTCTAATAGGATTTCTTCTTTTTCATACTCATAGTCTTCCATAATTCCCAGAACGATTCCTGCATCAATGTTTAAATATTCAAATTTATTATTTTTCTTTATCAGCGGAGGATTGTGTCCTGCATTGGAATAGGTTAATTTTTTATTTTTCCTGTTATAGATTCCGAGCCATAACGTAAGAAACATGGCCTCTGAGTTGTTTTCGTTTAACTGATTGTTGAGTCTGTACATGACTTCTGCAGGGTTTTGGACATGATCGAGCATTTCTTTTAGTCTAACCTGGGTAATCATTGCAATCAGTGCTGCAGGTACTCCTTTTCCTGATGCATCACCTATAACAATAGCTAAATTATCTTCATCAAGCATATAATAGTCAAAGAAGTCTCCCCCTACTTCTTTTGCCGGATGTGAATAACCGTTAACAGTAAAACTCTCATTTTCAATAGCGCTTACCGGCAGGTTTTCTGCCTGGATTTTCGTTGCAATGTCAAGTTCCGCTTTGATACGTTCCTTTTCACCTTGAATTTCATGTATGTTTTCAATATAGTTGTTGTTGTGATTGATAAGGTCTGTATATGAACGTGCAAGGGTTCCGATTTCATTCTGTTCACTGATGTATTTGGAATAGATTTCAACGAGCCCTTCACTTTCGATTTTTTCGTTTTCTTTAATGAATTCCTCAATTTCTGAAAATGATGAAATCGGTTTGAGCACTTTCTTTTCAATATATCTTAGGATGATAATTCCCGGAATAAAGAATAATATTAAAATGGTATCGCTTATTATGAGTGCAGGTATAAAAAGCAGGTAAATACTGGCTTTAGGAAGAGTCATTATGTAGTCATAGCTTAAAATGGAAAATATTACTCCCAGAACGGTAATTATTAATGATATTATTAGGAAATTGCGTATAACGTTTTCAACAATAGTATTTTTTGCACTTTCCTTTATCTCATTTTTGAATGGTTTTGTAAGATATGCAATTAATAAAATCATGATTAATGCTATTTCAACAATTGAGATATTTGTACCTAAATTCAAGACCAGTGATGCTGTTGATAAAATTGAAACTAAAAGCAATAAATAAAACAATATTCTGTATAATTTTTTATTCAGAGGTCTTTTTGATATTTTTGGGGTTTCTACAAAATCGATTTTATTGCATATCCATATTCCAAGTATTCCTGTTATGAAGGCAATATTAATGAAGTTCATAAAATAGGATACGAAAAATAACTCGTCATATGCAGGTCCGAAAAATATTCCCTCCATGATTGCATGAACGCCTGAAAATATGAGTCCGCATATTAATATGCTTGATAAAAATAGCATAAGATGGTAAATATTATCCAGTTTTGGTTTTGTAATCTTTTTTGTAATAAATTCTGTGTACCAGAGCTTGTATGCCAGATATGAAACTGCAAAACTTACTATTGCTGAAATAAAATGTATAGTGAGAAATTGCGGATCATCAAATCCGGTAAATATGTCTATGGTCAGGTCTCCCAATACTGCACCTAAAGCACCATATGGGCCGAACAAGAGACCAAAAACAAATAATAATCCTGAATGTGCATCTAATATTCCCAAATCAAGGAATAATGATTGGGAAAATATTAAAAAGATTACTTCTGTAATTAAATAGGATATAAGTATTTTTATTATTTTGGATTTCATTATTTACACATTTTTAGTAATTTTCAAGTGATTTTCACCATTTTCATAGTGATAATCAAGTTTATCGGCCATTTCCTTAGTCAATAAAATGCCCAATCCTCCGACTTCTGCCTCATCAATATTATTTGGGGCGGGAGGTTTTTCCTTTAAAAGAGGATTGAATTCAATTCCGTTGTCAATAAACTCTAATGTTACTGAGTTGTTTTCAAATTCAACATTGACTGTAACGGATTCTGTTTTTGAGTAATTCACGATATTGACGAAAGTCTCTTCAACAATAAGATTGACCTGAAAGTTTTCTTCGCCCATTTCTTTTGTAATAAACTCGGTTAAAGTGTACAGCTCACTTATTTCCGGTTTTAGAGTAATAGTGTTCATTCTATCTTTAATATTTTGTCGAAACCTGACATTCTGAATATTTCTCTCACTGAATCGTTGATGTTTTTGATGACGAGAGGAATATCTGATGCTTTTAATTTCTTTTGGGTTGCAATAAGCACCCTAAGACCTGCACTTGAAATATATTCCAAATCTGCAAAATCTAAAGTCAAAGATTCAAAGTTTCCAATCTCTGAATTGATTTCTTTATCCAATTCCTGGGAAGTGATTGTGTCGATACGGCCTTCAACAGACATCAACAAATCCTTTTCATTATAGTTTTTAGTGATTTTCATTTAAATCCCTTCTTTTAATATTAAAAAACATTAAATAATATTCAATTTAATAAATTTATATATGGATATTATAGTACAAAAATATTATGATGATTTGATTAATTCATTTGATTTTCCTACATCAATATCGCCGGATGTAAAGGATAAGCAGGTTCAATATGAATTAATTTCAATTCCTTATAATACTCGAATAAAAGAATTAAAAAGAAAATATGATTCTTCCAGAAACAACTTGTTTTTATCAGTTTTCCTGTTTAATCTGGTTAAATTCTCATTTTCAAAGGATATCCTTGTAAGCTATAACAAGCAGGCTGCAGGCTATCATTTCAACACTGATTTGTCTGTTGAGGATTATATCTATGATTTCAAATCCCAGTTCAGGGATTATCCGGAATGCGATGATTTGGAATTT
Organism: Methanobrevibacter sp.; assembly: GCA_017434555.1. Taxonomy (GTDB): domain Archaea; phylum Methanobacteriota; class Methanobacteria; order Methanobacteriales; family Methanobacteriaceae; genus Methanocatella. The sequence continues at coordinate 67,515 of JAFRFB010000055.1, forward strand.
GAAAGTGAAATTCTCTTTACAAACAGGGATTATAATAAAGAGGATTACAAATTCATCTTTTCATATGATACTGAGCATATTATGGTTGAATATGATTCATCATATTACTCCAAAGAGATAATCAGTGCGTTTCTTGAAGGATTCAACGTTCTTATTGATAAGTTCATTGATGATTCTCAGGAGTTGCTTAGAAATGTTTCAATTGTCAGAAACCTTGATTATGATGAGGGTTTTGAGGTTGAACTGGCAAATGAAGGACTCATCAATAAGATTTTTGAAAATGCAGTAAATGAAAATCCCGACAAGCTAATTTTATACACTGATGACGGGGAATTTACCTACTCCGAGCTCAATAAAAAGGCCAACAGGATTGCCCATGCTCTTATTAAAAGAGGCCTTAAGGTTGAGGACCGGGTAATGCTTATGATGAGGCGTAACAGCGATTTGATTGCAAGCGTGCTTGGTACTGTTAAAGCCGGAGGGGCATTCATACCTATAGATCCGAACTATCCAAAACACAGAATCGACCAGATGCTTGAAGACAGTGACTCCCAGTTTGTCATAACAAATAAGGATGTGGTTTATGAAGGAGATAACGGAGTTCACGTATCAGAGCTGCTCGAAGAAAGGGATGAAACAAATCCGGACATTGAACTTACTCCGGACAATCTCTGTTTTTTAATTTATACCTCAGGATCTACCGGAAAGCCTAAAGGTGTAATGATTACTCACAGAGGTATTTCAAACTATATTGCAAATCATCCAGAAAACGTTCCGATTTATGAGCTGAACAGAAAATGCTCAAAATTCGTTTCAATTTCCATGATTTCATTTATCGTATTTTTAAGGGAAATCTTTGGAACAATACTAAACGGACTTCCTGTAGTATTCACCAATGACGAACAGCTTGTAAACCCATTGGAATTCTATAAGCTATTTAAAAAGCATGATGCCGATGCATTCGGAGGAACACCGACAAGACTCATTGAATATTTAAGCATAAAAGAAATTCAGGAACTTGTAAGTGAATGTAAGGTAATTGTCGTTGGAGGAGAGGGTTTCCCGCCAATATTATACGACCGCTTAAGAGAATATACTGATGCCGACATCTACAATTCCTACGGACCGACAGAAGTAACAATTGCATCTCATTATAAGTTAATTGACAGCAATGAGATTACCGCCGGATGGAAAATGCTCAACGTTGTAGATAAGATAATGGATATTGACGGAAATCAGCTGCCTGCACACGTTCCCGGAGAAGTATACGTCGGAGGTGCCGGAATAGCCAGAGGTTACATAAACAATCCCGAACAGACAGAAAAGGTATTCATGACCTTAAACGGAATTCCATATTACAATACCGGGGATTTATGTAAAAAAGACGAGCATGGTGAGCTTTATGTTATGGGACGTAACGACGGCCAGATTAAGCTTAGAGGTTTGAGAATCGAGCCTTCAGAAATCGAGACCTTAATTGCCAGGTTTAAAAACGTTTTAATTACAAAGGTACTCATTAAAAAGGTAAACAATACAGATTATCTCTGCGCATATTTCACTGCATCAGAAGAAATCGATATTGAAGATTTAAAAAAGCATTTACTGGACAGTCTTCCTGCATACATGCTTCCGTCATTCTTTATACAGATGGATGAGTTTCCAAAAACTCCAAATGGAAAGACTGACTTCAAGAATCTGCCGGATCCTCACATCGATTTGGATGCATTCGTTGAACCTTCTAATGATATAGAAGAGGGTTTATTTGATATCGTTTCAGAGTTGCTCGCTACAAGTGAGTTCGGCGTAAACACTGATTTGTTCCAGGTCGGTTTGACTTCACTTTCAGTTGTTCAGCTAGTTTCAGCGGTCTATGATAAATTCAACACTCAGCTTATGGTTACAGAGGTAATGAAATACAAAAGCATTGAAAACATTGCAAAAGAAATAACCTTTGAGGAAGAGGAATCCGAGGAGTTGCAGGAACTTTATCCGTTAACCCAAAACCAGCTTGGAGTTTATTTTGACTGCTTAAAGCATCCCGAAAAGCTCTCTTATAATCTTCCGAAAAGAATTGAGTTTTCATCTCCAATCGATGCTGATAAGTTAAAATCATCAATTTCTACAGCTATTGACAATCACCCGTACCTTAAAACTAAAATAGTGATGAATGACGGTGAGGTCTACCAGCAGAGAAGGGAAATTGACATTGATGAATTTATTGAAATTGTAACAGGCGAAGTTGATGTTAATGACTTTGTAAGGCCTTTCAATCTTGAAGAGGATTTATTGTTCCGTTTCAGGATTGTAAATGACTCAGTACTTCTTTCAGATTTCCACCATATACTTGTTGACGGAACTTCACTCAACATTTTATTTGATGAGATTGCAAAAATCTATGACGGAGCCGAATATGAAATAGAGGAAATTGACGGTTTTGAATATTCACTTAACGAAGTTAAAATAGAAAACTCTTCAATGTATAAGGAATCAGAAATGTTTTTCTTCAATAAAATCAAGGAATTTGATGAAGCAACATTAATGACTCCGGATTTAAGCGGTGATGAAGATATAGGCGTTGGAATAGAGGAAAACCTTTATCTTGAAAAGGATGAAATTGACGCATTATGTAAAAGCTTGTCTGTTAGTCAAAACAATCTCTTCCTTGCAGTAACGTCATTTGTACTTTCAAAATTCGCATATAACAAGGATTTGCTTATTGCAACTATTACAAACGGAAGATTCAATCCAAACCAGCAGAAAACCTTGGCGATGATGGTAAAGACCCTTCCATTGGCATTGAACCTTAATTCCGATATGACGATTTCTGAGTTTCTGGAATACATCAATAAGGAATGGTTTGACGTACTTGCACATTCATCATATCCATTAACCAAAATCGCAGACGGATATGGAATTGTTCCTGAGTTTTTCTACGCTTATCACGGTAAGATTATCAGTGACATTGAAATCAACGGCGAAAGCGTTAAAAGGGAATCTCTTGATGAGGATAATTTAAAGTTCAAGATTAATCTGAATGTGGTTGAGCATGACGGTAAATATGACGTTTCCATAAAATATAACGATCAGCTCTATTCACCTTCAATCATCAAAACATTTTTGGAAAGCTTTTCAGTTGTATTGAATAAGTTTGCTAACCTTAATCCTAAAACCCAGTTGAAAGACATTTCCATCGTTGATGAAAGCATGGAATTATCTATAGATAAACTTGAATATGATGAGATTGAAGAGCACAGACTCAATAAAATATTTGAAAAGCAGGTTGAACTCAATCCCGATAAGGTGATAGTTTATGCAACAGACGGTGAGTTCACATATTCAGAAATTAACGAAAGGGCAAATAGAATTGCTCACAGCCTTATCAAGAAAGGCGTAGGTCCTGAAGACAGGGTAATGTTTATATTAAACCGGAACAGTAATGTAATGGCGTCAATATTCGGTATTTTAAAGTCCGGTGCAGCCTTCATTCCGGTTGATTCCGAATATCCTGCAGAAAGAATCGAGCATGTTTTAACTGACAGTGAATCCAAATTCATCATAGTCGATGATGTTATCGAGAAAAAGGGAATCGACTTATCACAGTATGAGGATAATCTTTTAGACATTGATGAACTTCTTGAAGAGACAGACACTTCAAATCCTAATCCTGATGTTTCAGGAGACAACATGGCTTATCTCATTTACACTTCAGGCTCAACAGGACTTCCTAAAGGTGTAATACTTGAGCATGCAAACATTGCAAACTTCGTATACCCGGACCCTAGAAACGTCTGTACTTATGAACTTGTAAGTAACCTTGAAAAAGAGGATTATAAGGTTTTATCCACTACAACCGTGGCATTTGACGTATTCCAGCAGGAACTGATGGGTTCACTCTTAAATGCTATTCCAATGGTATTTGCAAATGACACTGAATATAAGGATCCTATTGAAATGATGGATTTAATCGAAAGAAGCGGTGCAAACGTTTATGTGGCAACTCCTTCACGTTTACTCCAGTATCTTGAAATCGAGGCAATGCAGGAATGCATCTACGGATTCAAGGCATACATCTGTGCAGGAGAGCCTTTCTCACAGAGACTCTATGAGCTTTTATCAGAGAATTCCGACGGTAAAATATTCAACATGTACGGACCTACAGAAACAACGGTTTACTGTAATGGTACGCAGCTTGAAAGTTCAGACATCTCAATAGGTAAGGAATTATTCAATGTTCATGAATTCATCATGGATGCGGATTCAAATCCTTTGCCTCCTAATGTTATCGGTGAGCTCTTTATTGCAGGAAAAGGTGTTTCAAGAGAATACCTGAACCGTCCTGAGAATAACGCAAAAAGCTATGAGGTAATTAACGGCATTCGATGCTATCACTCAGGAGACTTTGCAAAAGTAACTGAAGACGGCGAGTTTTATGTCTTTGGAAGAATGGACAATCAGATTAAACTCAGAGGACTCAGAATTGAAATCGGTGAAATCGAATCAGGAATCGCCAAGTATCCTGGAATTCAATCAGTAGCTGTTGTTGTTCGTGAAATCAAAGGAAATGACCATTTATGCGCATACTTTACTGTTCATGATAAAATCAGAGACAGAAACCGTGAAGAAAACGGATATTCAATCGATATTGATGATTTAAAAGCTGCGCTGGCTGAAAAACTCGTATATTATATGGTTCCTACCGTCTATATGGAACTTGATGACATGCCTCAGACCTTAAACGGAAAAACAGATCTTAGAAACCTTCCGGAACCAGTATTAATAACCGAATACGTTGCTCCGGAAAATGAAATCGAGGCGTTCTTTGCAAACTTATTTGCAGAAATTCTAGGTCTTGATGAGGTAAGCGTCACCGACAACTTCTTTGAAATAGGAGGAACATCACTTCTTGTAACGAAAATTACTATGGAAGCCCTTAACCAGGGATATGAACTGAGCTATGGTGATGTCTTTAAAAATCCTACCCCAAGACTTCTTTCAGAAATCGTATCAGCAAGCGATTCATCCGAATCAAGCGATGAAATAAAATACGATTATTCAGACATTAACAGACTCCTCAAGAAAAACACTCTTGAAAACATGATAGAAGGAGAATTGGATGAAAGTTTAGGTAATGTCTTGCTTACAGGTGCTACAGGATTTTTAGGAGTACACGTTTTAAAGGAACTTATCGAAAGGGAAACCGGTACAATATACTGCTTTGTCAGATCAAAAGGAAGCCTGTCAGGTATGGACAGACTCAAATCAATTCTATTCTATTACTTTGCAGATGAATTCAATGAGGATATCTTTGATGAGCGAATTGTGGCAGTTGAAGGAGATATTACAGACTTCAAGTACTTTGAAGATATAATTTCCGTAAACATCGATACAGTAATCAACTGTGCCGCTAACGTTAAGCATTTCTCATCCGGAACAGACATCGAAGACATCAACTTAGGCGGTGTAGTCAACGGACTCAAGTACGCCAAGATGAAAAATGCAAAATATGTTCAGGTTTCAACCTACAGCGTTGCCGGTGAAAGTATCAATAACTTCCCGCCGCTGGACGTTGCCTACAGTGAAAAGGACCTCTTCATCGGTCAGGGAATCGACAACCAGTATTTGAGCAGTAAATTCTTAGCGGAAAGGGCTGTTCTTGAAGCTGCCATTGAAGATGACCTTGAAGTTAAAATCATGAGGGTAGGTAACCTTATGGCAAGAAGCTCAGACAGTGAGTTCCAAATCAATTTCGAATCCAACGGATTCATCAACCGTTTAAAGGCCTTTGTAACAATGGGTAAAATGCCTTATGCAATGCTTTCAAACAACGTGGAATTCAGTCAGATTGACATAACCGCAAGGTCAATAATTGAACTTTCAAAGACTCCTCGGGAATGTATTGTTTTCCATCCTTACAACTCCCATAATGTCACCTTTGCAGACATTATAGAAATCATCAGTCCTTTGGATTTAACAATTGAGCCTTGTGAGGATGATGAATACGAGAAAGCTTTGAAGGATGCATTGGCAGATAAATCCAGACAGGAAGGTGTTTCAGGTCTTATTACTTCAATCGGTTCCGGTAAGGTTAAAAAGCAATGGCTTGCCGTTGACAACAATTACACGACCCAGGTACTTTACCGTCTTGGAATCAACTGGCCTATAATATCCGAAGAATATATTTACACATTCATCAAATATCTTGATGATTTAGATTTCTTTAGTGTAGGTGAATAAAATTGCATGCACGTAACTATAAGTTATTAAGCTCTAAATTCAGGGAATTCTTTTTCCCTACCCTTTTAACCTCAATGACAGGTAATATCTGTATGGTTGTAGACTCCATCATTGTAAGTAACCTCCTTGGAGCCATGGCTCTTTCAGCAATTCAGCCTGTTATTCCGGTAAGTACATCTGTCAATCTGGTTTACTGGATGATCGGTTTGGGCGGAAGCGTATTGTGTTCCATTGCAAAAGCCGAATTTGACAGTGAGCGGAGTAACCGGATATTTTCCACATCGATTATATCACTTGTTGTCTTTGGAATACTTGTTGCGATTCTGGGTACGATATTCGCCCCGCAGATTGTTCCGATATTGTGTCCGTCTGTTCAGGCTCAGCCTTTGGTTTATCAGTATTATGGTGTTTATGTATTGGGAATGCCGTTTTTATGTTATATTATGAGTTTATCATACTTTATCCGTACTGACGGTATTGTAAAATTACCTTTCAGAGCATTATTGTTATCAAATATAGTCAATATCATATTTGACATAATTTTCATTACAGTATTCAAGATGGGCGTTTCAGGTGCGGCCTGGGCAACCATTGTAGGTTATGTTTTCGGATGCACCTACATGTCAACGTATTTCTTAAATTCAAGCAGAACCCTTGAATTTGTAAAGGTAAAGGCTAAAGTCTTTTTTGGAACCCTTGCAAATATCTGCAAATCCGGATTTTCAGGTGCTTCAACCCAGCTTTACATGACCATCAAGGTATTTGTAATAAACACTTTGATTGCCCTTTATATCGGCCAGTCAGGTTTGGCTGCATTCAACATCTGTTACAATACACTCTTCATTCTGTATATGTTTTTAATAGGTACTGCACAGACCATGTCTCCTATTGTATCTGTATATTATCAGGAAGAGGATTACCGCAGCGTTGACTATATAATGAAAAAATCCTTAAAAATTGTTCTAACCTCAAGTGCTATACTTTCCGTTTTGCTTGTGGTATTTCCGCAAATTGCAACATTCCTTTTCCATGTCAAAAACCCTGCTGACATGCCTGTTGTATTGAATGCCGTTAGAATATTTGCATTGAGTTATCTTGGAATAGCCATTACGTTTTTATATACTTTCTACGCTCAGGCTATCCAGAAAAACACCCTGTCAAATACGATATCCATAGTTGAAGGATTCATATTGCCTGTCGGTTTTTCATGTCTTTTGTCATTCATATTGGGTCCGAACGGAATCTGGATTTCATTTACAGTAGCTGAAGTGATTACTATTCTTTATCTGTTTGTCTATTCAAGACACATCCACAGAAAGAGTAAAGGTGAATACTCAGGATTCTTTATAAACAAGAAAAATGATGATAAAAAGGTATTTGAACACACCATAAACGGCAATGTTAAAGAAGCTGTTGAACTGTCCCGTGAAGTTAACGAGTACCTTTCCCCAAATAAGTCAGCTACCATTGTAAGTATGGCCATTGAAGAGATGCTTGTAAATATCATCAACACCAACGAAAATGTGGATACAATTGACGTTATTGTCAAAAACAATGAGGACAATATCTTAGTTTCAATTAAGGATACCGGAATTGATTTCAATCCTGTAATTGAAAATGAAAATCTTGAATTTGACAATATTTCTGTCCTTAATAGAATTGCAGAAAAGATTGATTACTCTCGTGTATTGGGTTTAAACAGTACTGTAATCACAATTAAAAACTAAAAAGGGATTTAATCCCTTATTTTTTCTTATTTTAAGATGTAAGTAGCTACTTGCACTCAAAACATTTATATATTACTTTGTTAATACTATTAGTAGATTTTAAAAAAACTTATGGGAGATTTAAAAATGAAAATGCATAAAATTTGTCCGAGATGCGGATCTACAAATATTGATTGGATTATACCACAAAACTGGTCACAATGTGTCTGCAAGGACTGTGACTATACAGGACCTGTCATCGAAGGAAACGATGAATTCGTTGAAGAAATCCGTGAAGCTTACAAAGAATCTTTAAAAGACGAAGAATAATGATGGAGGCTTTTAAATGTTAGGCTTAAACAAAAAGCAAGTAGATGAAAGTATTAAAAATCCGCCAAGTGATGATTCATACCCTTTAATACCTCTTTTGTATACAAAAAATAATGTTGGGGTAAATGCATTGTCACTTACAGTAATTGACTTAATTAATCAGGGCCAGATCAGATGTGACATCGATTTGGACAACTCATATGAAGTGGGTAAAAAGTTAACTCCGCAGGATATGGAAGTCATGAAAAAAATAACCCTTAGAATAGCTAATAAGGGTGAGATGAAGACTTCAGAAACTGCAGCCATCAATCTTTTAAAAAACCTGAACAAAAACAAGAAGTTCAACCTGAAAGCAATGGCAAAGCAGACCAACAGCTCTTCTGTTGCAAATAAATTCGAAAGTGACTTCAACGATTACATTAAAGCCTTGAAAAATGAAAACGATTTTGTTGGTGAAAATTATTCAGATATCCTTGAAGATGGCAAATTAACCTCAAAAGGAAAGGAAATCAAAAAGGAATGGAAGGAATTTGAGAATTACTTAAAGTCAAAAGATTTGAGCGAAAAATATCCTCCGCAGTCTGTTGAGGAAAATTCCACACAGATTATCTATGGGGCATGTTTCGGCATTGAAAAGGATGCTTTGGCCTTAAGAGAAAACAATTCTTCATTAACTGATTTCATTGACAAGGACGGTTTTAAATTATTAAACATCATATTCAACAACGCATTGCTTAATGTAAGTCATAAACGCAAAGGCGATGGAATATTTTACGGCGTTAATGATAAGTATACTATTCCTGGTGGAGGATAATCCTCTACTAATCTATTTTTTTCTTTGTGCATCTATCTATAATATTTTATAAATTCTATTTGTTGGCAGTACTTCTTTTAAATTAATGATTCAATTAAAATTTAGATAGGTTTTGCTTTTAAGCTATTGAATTTTTACAGCTATTTTTGATTAAACGGCTATGTTTTTTGCCTGAGAATTCCGGGCAATAATTAAAAAAAGCGTCTCCTAGATTTCATTAAGTCTTTCAATATAAAAAATCATAATGCCTATAAATTTTTACTAGATTTCGGAAGTGAATAATATAATTTTCTAGGAGACTAGTTATTATTTTGTAATATGTAGTATTTAAATCTTATTAATTCTAAAATAAAAGTAATATTGCTCTCATATTAGAATTTTACTCACTTTTATCAATATTTACCTTTGAAGGTTTTCAAAAAAGTGTTCGGTATTATCGAAGCATTGTTGATTAACAAGAATTGCATGACGTATTTAGCAAATTACATCTAATTTATATATATATTTTTTCCATTAATCATTGCATTTCTGTTGAAATCATGTGATAATAACATTAAACTTGAATTATCTTTTCTTAAATCTTAAAATTTAATATTTATTAATATTAAATATAACAAGTAACGGTGAGAATATGAAAAATTTACATAAAATATTAATTCTTGCAGCTGTTCTTTTAATAATTGTTGGTGGGGCCTATGCATTTTTTGCAAATTCACAAGATTCTGGTGAAGGAATTTCATACAATGCAACAGCATTAGGCGAAAAGCTGACAATTAACATGAATAACTGGAATTATGATGAAACAAATGATATTTACTATCAGACGGGTCTCATATACTGTGCTGAACCTGAAGACACTGCATATGAATCCTGTGGAATATATGTTCCCGGAAAGTACTTTGACGCAAGCAAAAATGGAAACGGAACGTACTCATGTACTGTAAATGATAATCAGAAGGTTGGAAACTATACTGCTTCCAAGGCACCTGTCGTCATGCCGATTAATACAGCAGGATATTCTGCACAAAAGGCACCGACCAGCTTTAATGCCAATGAAGTAAAGCAATTCACTGACGAGGGAATAATCTATCTCGAAGCGGGATGCAGAGGTAGGGCAAATGGTGATAACTATACTGGCGGAGCACCTTGGGGAGCAACAGACCTGAAAGCTGCCATATCCTATTATAAATTCAATAATGACCTTCTTCCAGGGGACATTGATAAAATATTCACCTTCGGAACGAGTGGTGGAGGAGCTCAAAGTGCCGTAGTTGGTGCCAGCGGAAACAGTAAACTCTACAATCCTTATCTTGAAAGCATCGGCGCTGCAATGGTTGGTAAAAATGGAATGACTATTTCAAATGCCGTTGCAGGATCAATGTGCTGGGTTCCGATAACTAATCTTGATACTGCTGATGAAGCTTACGAATGGAATATGGGTCAGTTTTCATCATCAGGTACACGATCCGATAACACATTTACTGCTTCTCTAAGTGATGATTTGGCTGTTGAATATGCAAAATACATTAACGAACTGGGACTTAAAGATCCAAACGGAAACGCATTGACTTTAAAGGAAAGTACGGACGGAATCTATACTTCAGGTTCCTACTATGATTATCTGCTCCAGATTACTGAGGAATCTTTAAATAACTTTTTAAATGACACAACATTCCCATACACTCCAGGCCAGTCTGGAATGGGTGGCGGTCCTTCAGGAGCTATGGGCGGCGGCGAGATGCCTTCATCAGATTCAGGAAGCCTTCCTGGCAGTGATGCTCAAAATGCTACTCCTTCAACGGATGGCGGAAGTCCTCCTAGCGGTGATGCTCAGAGTGGAACTCCTTCAATGGACGCTGGAAGTATGCCCGGTGGAGAAATGTCCGGTTCTGCAAGTTCAGATAATACCACCTATCAAACCCCTCAGGATTATATTGATTCTCTAAATTCAAACGGTACCTGGGTGGAATATGATGCAGCCACTAAAACTGCAAAGATTAAATCTTTGGGTGAGTTTGTTAAACATTGCAAGAATCCGTCAAAATCAGTAGGTGCCTTCGATGATTTCAACAGGTCACAGGCTGAAAACGATCTGTTCGGAACACTTTCAAATGATTCCCTTCATTTTGATTCAATAATGGCAAAACTGCTCTCTGAGAATGCTGATAAATACTCCAAATTCAGTGATTATAACTCTGATTATCCAAATCAGTACAACAGTGACATCAAGATAAATGACACCTTAAATAACACCATGCAAACACGTGAAAACATGTACAATCCGATGTATTACCTGTGTGACTATTATGACGGTGCAGGTTCATCTGACGTTGCCAAATACTGGAGAATTAATAGCGGTATTGAACAGGGAGACACCTCACAGTGTGTTGAAGTAAACCTTTACTTGGCTCTTGTTCAAAAATTAGGAAAGGATAATGTTGAGTTTAATACCGTATGGGGTCAGGGACACACCAGTGCTGAAAGAAGCGGTGACTCAACTACCAATTTCATAAAATGGGTAAACGACTGTTCTAAATAAGAAATCCTAAGGGATTTCTTCTTTTTTTTTAAATCCAAAATTTTTAAATATTTTTAACTTTAAAGTATATAACGTGTGTGTATTTTTTATTTTTCAAAAAATCTTAGGGGATTATTATGAAAGGAAAAAGATGTCCTTTTTGCGATAAACTAAATAAAATCGACCATAGATTCTGCGTTTACTGTGGAAGAGAGTTGCCCGTTGAGGAAATCAATTCCGCCATTCCTGAAAGCCAAAAGAATCTGGAAAGCGAGGAATTTATTGACTGTCCAAAATGCAATACCCGCAATTTAAGTGAAAGTGTTGAGTGCAGTGAATGCGGATATCTCTTTGATGAGGACATTAAAAGTACTTTTCACACTTCCAAAAAAAGAGAATATAAAAGATGTCCCAGATGCGGAAGCATTCTCCATTTATACGCTGACACTTGCAGCATCTGCGGTTTTGAACTTATTTCAATTGATTTTGATTCTCCGGATGAATTTTTCGATAATCCTCTCTATCATGAATATGGAAAAAATCGAGGATTTTTTAAAGGCATTAACGCCTCTCATGATTATGATGACTTTCTTTTGAATTTAAAAAATTACTGTGATGAAAATGGCATTGATATGGGATTTTCAAAAAGAGGAATGCTTCAATGCCCTGAGTGTCAGCATTTATTCAGTTTCATTTCTCCATATTTCATAAAAAATCACAAGTGTCCTCATTGCAGTCATAAATTTGATTTCGCTTCAGATAAAAACAGGTATTGTCCAAATTGTGAGGAAGCGGTCGCTGAAGGTCAAAATATTTGCAAGTGCGGCTATGAACTTGATTTTATTACAGTTGATAAATCATATTGCCTTAACTGCGGAAGGCCTCTAAGTGACGGTGAAGTTAAATGTGAATGCGGATATGAACTGGTCTATATTCGATGCCCAAAGTGTTCTGGCATTAATCACCAGACAAATAACTGCTGCACATCATGCGGAAGCCATCTTCAAAGTTCAGATGTTCAATTTCGCGATAATGCGCCTAAGGGATCAGTATACCAGGACAATAAGCTGGTTTTGGATTTTGATTTTTTAAAAAGTGAGGTATCAAAAAATCCCTATGAGAAAAAGGGGAAGGTTTATACAAAAACCCTTAAATCTGAATATTCAAGGCATGAAAGAATCATAGATGAAATATCTGCAAGATGGTGGATAACATCCCCGTTCAACTGCAAGTCCTGTAAAGGTAAAATCGCTCCTTTTGATGAGACATGCTTAAAGTGCAATATCACACATTATACTTCATCTTTTGAAAAGAGAATCCGGGAACTTAAAACTTCTCGAAATACTTATATCAAAACCCAAAAAAGCAGTGATGAATTATCAAGATTGAAATGGAGCTATAAGCTAAGTGAAAGTGATTTTAATGATTATCTAAATTCCCTTGCTCCCGCAATTGGTGAATCCCAGCTTACTTACAGACAAAGGCTTTTCAATGAATTTTGGGAAAATTCAGCTATTTTATATTTAATTAAAATCATATGGGGAATATACTTTAAAGAACTGTGTATGGGATGTTTAACCGAGTTAAATGATAATCAGAAGGTCTGTCCGTCCTGCGGCAGGGAAAGGTTTTTTTCTCCTTTAAGTGTAATTCTTAACGGTGAAAGTCTTGAAAGTGACAGGATTCCTCACCAGCATGATGAATTTAAAAGTGGAGTATGGGCGGCATGCAAGAAAAATGGCGGGGATTTAAGTTATTTTTATGATGGAGTAGTTGGTTGTCCAAAATGTTTGAATTATTTCCATTATATGACTCATGAATTTATTGACACCCGTAGATGTCCTCATTGCGGCATGCATTTTGACTTTGCTGCCCATATATATGAGGATGAATGGGATGTTGACGGAATAACCTATGACGAATGGATGGATATGTACGGATACAGACATTAATGGAGAGATTGGATGAAAACAATAATATGTCCGAGATGCGGGAAAAAACAGGATGAATCATTTAACTTCTGTAAGGACTGCGGCAGTTCATTTGCTTTAAAGCAATGTCCTGAGTGCGCAACACTTCAAAGCGAGGTGTTTAAGTTCTGTAAAAAGTGCGGAGCTTCACTTTCAGCTGAAAAGTCATATTCAAAAAACTTCAGGACATGTCCTAAATGCGGAGGAAAAGTTCTTGAAAATGACAGGTTCTGCATCCATTGCGGTGAGGAAATTTCTCCAAATACTGAAAAATGCATCTACTGTGGAAATACTGTTTTATCAACAGATAAATTCTGTACTAATTGCGGAAAAGAATTGAATATTATTACATGTCCGAAATGCGCAAAGAAAACAACTTCGGATAACTTCTGCATCCATTGTGGCTATCACTTGCACTGATAATTTTAAATACAATTTCTTACAAAAAATTTTAATATAATTTCTTATTGGGTGAATTTATGAAAAAGTTATTAATGGCTGTACTTCTTTTATTGACGCTTTGTGTTTCACTTACTGCAGTAAGCGCTGAGTTTAATATTGGATTATCATCAGGTGAAAGCAGTAATTTCGATGGAGATCCAATAACATTTGAAAACGGTAAACTGGTAATCCAGGGCATTGAATTTGCTATTCCTGATGGATATAAGGAAGTGGAAAAATCAAAAATTGTGGAAGGTGAAAGTAAAACATATAAAGGTTTCAATATATCTTCAGACACACTCGCTAAAGGCAAAGACCAGATAATTGTAAGAGTTTCATACAGCAATACTACTGAAGCCGAATACGCTCCATTTAACACTACTGTGGAAAAAACAATAAATAATTATACAGGATGGTTTATTGAAGATAATTTTGGTGCAGTATTTACTTATATCAAAGACAGAAAACTTGTTCAGGTAGTTGCTCCTAATGAAGATACCCTTTATTATGTAATCAAATAATATTTTTTAAAAAAAAGAATTAGAGAGATAATCTCTCTTTATTTTTTACGCTTTCCTGCCACAAAAAGGCAAAGAGCTAATAAAACAACTAATACTAAAGCAACACCAGCGAAGTTCTGATTTTTTGCGATTGTTTTACTTATAATGTAATTTGAAAGATTATTGTTTTTAGTCTCAGGAGTAAAATTATCCTTTAAAACATTTGTGTCTGTTGAAATGCCTGAACTTGAATCATTGGTTGATGATAAAATCTCAGTCATATTGCTTTCAGACATTGAAGGCAAATCATTGCTAATTTCAAAAGATTCTTTTTTGTCCATGAGTTTGATGTTTGTCGTTGTGTTTGCTTTAATGACTTTGAAATGTGTTGTATATGTTCCATAACAATAATTATTTTCTGTAATTGTCATTTTGGCTTCATATTCTCCAGCGTCCCATCCATCATACTTTATCTTAATTTCGCGAGAATACCTCGACTGTGCGACAAGCCTAGGATCAGTAATTTGTTATATACCTAAAGTATATGTTAGTGCAGTTCTATGAACTGATAATGTTGTTGTGCGCATTATTCTCCCTTGAAACTGCGTC
>JAFRFB010000144.1 GCA_017434555.1 Methanobrevibacter sp.
AAAACAAGAAATAGAAAATACAACAGAAGATTTAGAAGATTTCTGTGAAAGCACATCTATTAAAAATCAATTACAACTCACAGCAACAATATTCTAATCAAAATCGGTTATCGACCAGAATTTAATTTTGGCGGACACCCTTAATTATAAAAAAAATGGCCAATAGCAGAAATATTTTTCTGTTTCACTGAATGCCTCTTTAATTTCATTTTTAATATCCATGAATTAATTTTAGGGCTTTTCTATTATATATAATTAAACTATAAATATAAGTTAGACATAATATAATAACATGAATAAAATAATCTTAATAATTCTGTGCTTATTTATATTCATAATTGGTATGTCATTTGTATCTGCAAAAGAAGACACCCATTTTGAAATAGAAAAAGATTCTTCAGGTTATTCATCAATAGTAACTCTAAAAGACTCTAACAATAATCCAGTTCCAAAAGTAAAATTCTCCATTAAGATAACAAAGCCTAACGGCAATACCAGAACATTATCTAATAAAAAACTTAACAGTACAGGTCAAAACATTTTCTTTTTAGGTTCTACAAAAGGAGATTACGTAATTAGTGTAGAATTTAAGGGAAACAGCAATTACAATCCTTCAAAATTAACAAAAACAATAACCGTAACGGCCGGAAAAGGAGGCAATTCCGCTCTTGATTATTTCGAAAATGGTAATTATGGACTAAATCAGAAAAAGGATGATTATATCGATGATAACTATTGGTATGAGGAAATATATGATAATCCTTTTAATTTTGACGGAGAAGGTTATTGATGGAAAAATATGATGTAGGTTTAATTTTAAATTTTATTCAGGTAATATTGGAAATCATCGGCTTGATACTATGCTTAGATGCATTGGGATGCATTGATCTTACATATTATACCATTGACTCCAATATTTTCCTTTTAGTTTCCTCAATTTTGTATTTGTTTTCAAGAAAAAATCCTTCAAAAATCGTTCAGTTTTTCAGATATTCCTCTACTCTTTCTGTAATGATAACATTTCTTGTAGTTATTTTTGTATTGTATCCGATGCTTGACTTTAATTTTCAATATCTCTTCCTAGCCGGACCGAATCCTTATATGCATGTATTATGTCCATTAATCGCTCTTGTGTCATTTCTTTTCTTTGAGAAAAATGAAATCGAAAACAATTTGAAAAACAATTTTAGATCATTATATTTCACTCTGATATATGCGGTTATTTTAATAAGTTTAAATATTTTAAGAATTGTAAACGGTCCTTATCCATTTTTGAAAGTCTATGAACAGTCAGTTTTAATGTCCATAATATGGATTGTAGCTATTTTAGGTTTTGCTTTAATATTATCCAATATATTGCTGATGGTCAAGGAGTTGGATATGATATTAAACGTTAAAAATTGAGTATGAGGAATTATTTTTCATCAAATTTGGCTAACTGTTTTTTAAGTTCTTCATTGTTTTCTTTGAGTTCGTTTAGTTCGTCTAGTGTTATTTCATATATTGCTGTTGCTCTTAAATCGCTAAATTCTGGGGAAGTTATGCTCATCATGTCTAATTTCTCCTTTAAGTAGTTTATTGGTTTATTATTTCGGGATAATTTGTCCACCCATCCAACAGTAGTTTTTTCAATCAAATCATAATATTCATGATCTTTTAGTTTTGATGTAACATCAATGTATTCCTTTAAAAAGTTTTCATTTCTTTCGATTTTTCTATATTGGGGTAACCATACGAAATCAAAAATATCAAAAGGTGTGGTTTCATTATTCTTTATTTTATTTTTAATTTTTTAAATGTTTCTATCCCATCTTGCTCATAGGTTTGTTTCAAAAATGGGAAGTGATATATCTGATTACTTCTTTTGATGTACATCTATAATGGCCAACATACATTATTATGAGGATGAAGTTAAATTCTTAAAAAGTGATACAATTTAAATGATACTTTCCATAATAGTCGCTACTTTAATAAGGGTGATTTTCATGAATAATGTACATTATTCCTTGCAACTATTCAAAAAAAGTACTAAAAGAGTGAATCGATGAATTTTATAATTTCATTTGCTGTTTCGTTTTGCTGCTGGGTTGAATTTATTGTTGCTTTGCCGTCACCTTTTTGAAGACCGTAGTTTCCAAACTGGCCGTGATTGCCACCCTCAATGATGTGTTCTGTGAAATTCTTGTAATGTAGTTTTGAATCATTATATGTTTCCAAATTTAATATCTTGTCATTTGATCCGTAAATTGAAAGGACAGGAATATCAATTTCCTTATTGGAATATCCTGCAAGCAATACAAGAGCGTCAACATTATTATGTTTTGCACAATAACTTGATGCAGCATAAGCTCCAAGTGAGTGACCTGCCAAAACATAATGTGAGTAATTTGAATTTTTAATAATATCATCTGCACTGTTCATGCCTAAAAAAGCCAAATTTAGAGGCATTTCAACGATATATGAATCAACGCCTTTCAAAGCCAAGTTATTCATCAAAGGAAGGTATGAAGTATATTCAATTTTCGCTCCAGGATAAAAAATCACAGCAGTATCATTACCCGGTCCGTCAAGAAAAACTCCATTTGAAACTTTAGAAATGCTTACGTTTTCACTGACGTTCAAGTATTTTAGTGCTTCATTGTCTGCAGGGGAATAATTATTTGCAGAATAAATACTCAGTGATACTATGGCCAGTAAAACTATGATGATTGCAATATATCGCTTTTTCATATTATCCTCTGATAAAGTTAATTAATAAATATGCTAGGGATGTTAAAAGAGCAATTAATGCCGGAATATTAACTGAATAAATAGCTAAAGGGACCTGTAAAATAACAAGTACAAGACATATTCCATTTATTATTAACAGGTATTTGTTTGCGAACTTGTCATAGGGCTTGTTGCAGATCATGGCTATTGAAACAATTACTGCAATAATCCATGCAACATAAATGTTGAAAAGTCCGCTTAAGTAAAATGTGGCCATTATTATTGCAATTCCTGGAATAGGAAAACCTATGAATCCCTTAACGTGATTTGAAATTACATTGTATCTTGTCAGGCGCAAAACGCCGCACACCACAATAAACAATGAGACAATTGCCGTTGGAATTTCAAGAGACGGTGCGTTGACAAGGCTGTATGAGTATAGAAATACTGCCGGTGCCACTCCAAAGGACACAACATCGGAAAGTGAGTCAATGTTTTTTCCGAATTCAAATTCGTCTATTCTATTGGTTTTACGTGAAATCCATCCGTCAATAGAGTCAAAAAGTAGTGAAAATATCATTAAGATACTTGCCAATAGAAAATCCTGCTTAATGGACATCATTATTGATAGAACACCTGAAGCCATGTTCATTAATGAGACCAAATCGGATATTGCAACGAAACTTTGTATTTTAGTATTCATTAATCTTTATATTTGGAGCTATTTATTAATAAATATTAATAGGGGAATTGACATAACTTTTTATATGAAAGTTTGTCTATATGGGTCTGGAAGCAAAAGAACTCCAAAGGAATTGACTGATGTTGGCTATGAATTAGGTCTTAGACTTGCCCAAAATAATCATTCCCTTGTTTTCGGTGGCGGAAACGATGGAATGATGGGTGCTGTTGCAAAGGGTGTTTTTGATAATGGAGGAAAAATTATGGCCATCGCTCCTGAATGGATTAATGAATTCGATGATCCCTTTAGGGGTTATGATGAGTATATCAAAACAGATTCCATGGATGAGCGAAAAAAGCTATTTTTGGAAAAGTCAGATGTCTTTGTAATAGTTCCCGGAGGAATCGGAACCCTGGATGAGTTTTTTGAAGTTCTGACCTTAAAGTATCTTAACAGGCACTCAAAAAAGATTATTCTATTTAACATTAATCATTTCTATGACATGATGATTGAAATGCTTAACCGGATGCACGATGATTGCCTTATTCGTGAAGGTGCTCTCGATATTTTTGTTGTTGCAGATTCCATAGATGAAGTTTTTGAATATATCATGGATTGACAAGAGTTATTAATGGTAATAAATAAAAGTATAACTATGGGTTTAGGTTCATTTTTTAAGAGGAATAAGGACAAAAAAGAGGAAATTGTCGAATCACACATTGACATCAATAACGATGACTGCAAGGGTTTGGATTGTGGAAAATGCGTTATAGCATGTCCGAATAACGTTTTGACAAAGGATGGCGAAGATACAGTTGTCAGAAATCCTCTTACATGTAAACATTGTAAGGTATGTGAAGCGATTTGTCCTAATGACTGTATTGTTGTTAATTAATTTTACTTTAATTTTTTAATACTTTATTTTTTTTTAAAATACTAAATAAGCTATTTTTGCAATTGATTTTAATTGAATTTGTTAGATTAACATCTCCGTCTATATGTTGTGGGTAACTTATTATTAAAATATGTAAACTGCATTTATACAAACTTTTTTTAAAATTAACGATTATAATGAAAAATAAAAGAGTATATAAAAAGAGACCTGCGAAAAACCTTGAAGCCGAAAAAATACAAAACACCTGTCCTGAATGCGATTCAACAGATTTAAACTATGATTCATCAAGAGCGGAACTCATCTGCAGACACTGCGGACTTGTCATAGCTGAAAACATGATGGACCAAGGCCCTGAATGGAGAGCATTCAACTTCGAACAGCAACAGTCCAGAGCCCGTGTAGGTGCACCGTCAACAAGAACAATTCACGATGGGGGTATGGCTACAGAAATGGGATTTAAAAAGGACGGATCACCTGAAGACCATGCCAAATGGTACAGGATGAGAAAATTGAACAAAAGGGCAAGAATAGCAAATTCAAGGGAACGTAACCTTGCGTTTGCACTCTCTGAAATTGACAGAAAATGCTCAAACATGGGACTGAACAGATCCATTAGGGAATCCGCATCAGTGATATACAGAAAGGCCCTTGGGGCAAATCTGATACGTGGAAGAACAATTGAAGGCGTTGTGGCAGCATCAATTTATATTGCATGCAGACAGGCAGAACTTCCAAGAACCCTTGATGAGGTTGCATCATTTACAACCGTAAATAGAAAGGAGCTTGGAAGAATAGAACGCTTCCTCAAAAGGCAATTAAAGATTAAATTGTCTCCACCGTCTGCTGTGGATTATATTCCAAGATTTGCAAGTCAGCTGGAGCTTTCAAGTAAATCCGAAGTAAAAGCCATAGAAATAGTCCATGAATCAAACGGATTCATCTCAGGAAAAGGTCCACAGGGAGTAGCGGCCGCTGCACTTTATATCTCATCAATAATGCTCGGTGAGAGAAAAAGCCAGAAGGATGTGGCTCAGGCTGCAGGAGTAACCGAAGTCACTGTAAGAAACAGATATAAGGAAATATCCGAAAATTTAAATCTTGCAGTAGCATAATATTAAATAGGTGTTGAAAGTGTTTTATTCATTAATGTATATTTCAGACCCATTTTCTTCTTTGATAGGAGCCGTGATGCTGATGATTTTCATCGGATATTTCTGCTGGAAACTGGAAGGAGATTCAACTTCATCAAAAAGTACATATAAACCTCCTAAAAGGAATTATTCCTCTAAAAATTACGATGACAGTGAATATAACTATAACTGGGATGATTCCTGGGACGACAAATGGCTGCATCAGGGAAAATATGCAGATAATGATGATACCCATGAGGAATACACAGATTATGATCCCTCATGGGATGAAGACTTTAGAAAATGATTCTGGTGAAAATATGAATGATATGTGGGGATTAACGGCAAGGGGAATCTGTGAGTATGACGATAAAATCCTTCTTTTGAAGGTACGTTCCCGTTCCGGTCATGATGCTGGAAAATGGGAAATTCCTGGTGGAAAAGTCAAAAGAAAAGAATTTTTTGACGAAGCTCTAAAAAGAGAATTTGCAGAAGAAACAGGCCTTGAAATCAATATTGATTCATTATATAATGTGATTCAAAATGATTACACTGCATGCAAGACCAATCAAAAAGTAAAATCAATTCAACTGATTATGAAAGTAACTTCTCTTAGTGATGAGGTTACAATAAGTGCAGAGCATGATGAGTATAGATGGTTTACAAAAGACGAATTAAAAGAGCTTATTCGAAATGAAATGCTTTCAAAAGCCGCCATGAAAACATTTAATCAGGTGAATTTAGGGGGCGAATTATGATTGTCCAAGTTGTGAAAGTTAGTTGATGAAGGAAATCTGTCAAGCTGCAGAGCATACTTTTTAGAAGATGAAATGAATGCCATGAGAGCTTTTTTTGGATGAATTTGGTAGAAACTGCAGGGTTTGTGGCATTTTAATAACGGGAAGATTATTTCTATTAATCTTTCACTATTTTTTTACGAGTTGAAACAATTTTACTCTCTAAAAGCAATATTTACTTAATAGGGTATTTTAAAGTCTTTATTTTACTAAAAACATTTATATATTTCTTATTTTAAAGTTTAACATGAAAATATTCCTCCGATATTGGATATGATGTTGTGTATGATTATGTTAAAATTTAATGTAGGATATGATATCTCTGCTAATATTTATTACCATTGTTTGGGAGGTATTTTTATGGATTTTAAGCTAAATGTAACGTTAGCAATTGAAGATCCTTTGTTTTTTAGGATTTTAATTATATTTGTCCTGGTAGCTATTAAGTTACTTGGATGAGTATGTGATTCATATTATTATCTCCATGATTGTGTGGTTATTGGATTTAGAAGTTAATGATGAAAGTTTCAGCATGATATTTCCAAGTATTGTGCTCTATTTTTAAGGAGGAGTATTTTTACTTTTTGAAATTAAAATTTCTAATTTTCCACACAATCAAAATAATGTTTAAATAATAGTAGTTACACAATTATAATTAAGAATTTTTTTAAATTCTTGTGAATTTTTTAATTCACTATCCTTTTAAACAATGGTAAAAAGTCAGTGCCTCTTGGGATTTTGTGGGGTTATTTTTTGTAATTCCACATTAGGGCATTGATTTTGGATGCTTTTTTTGTATCTTTTTTGTTGTAATTTTTCTAAGTTGAAACAATTTTACTCTCTAAAAGCAATATTTACCTAATGGGGTAATTTAAACAGGTTAATTTATTAAAAATGTTTAAATATTTTGATATTTAATATATTATTTAAAGACATGCCTTTAATTGGCTTTTAGAAAAATTAAAATGATAATCAATCATCTGATTTATTGTGGTTGTTGTATTGATTTTGTTATTTCGGCCAATTTCATCATGGTGGAGGTGAAAAGTTGGATTTAAAGCTAAATGTAAATTTGGCAGTTAATGGTCCTTTTTTAAGGCTTTTAGTTATACTTGCCATTATCCTGATTAAAATAATGACATAGTATTTTGATCATTTTTTCACTTTCTATGTGTGAATATTGTTGATTATATGAAATTAATGATGAATGTGGCATAATATGTCCGTTATTATGTCTGTAATTAAATAGGCATGTCTTTCTTTCTGAAATTGATTATAATCGCTTTTTCACACTAATAAAATTATATATAGTAGTAAGTAAATAATAATATCTAGAATTTTATATAATTCTTTTGTGGATTTTTTATTCACAATATTTTTCAAACCATGATGAAAATAATCGATGTCAACGGGCTTTTGTGGGGTTATTTTTGTAATTCCACATTAGGGCATTGATTTTGGATGCTTTTTTTAATTTAGTTTTTTAAATGGATTTTTTGTTTTCATGAATACTACATTTTAAAACAGCTTTTTTTAATAGAATTCATTTCAAACAATCAACTGACCAATATTTTCAATACCTATCACAATTACATCAACTTTAATCACTCATTTTTTCATTAATTAACGATAATAAAAATTAATATAATGTTAAAAACAAATATATAAATAATTTCATATAGGAGATTGAAAATGATATATTCAAATGAAGTAGAAAATATGTGTCCTGTTGCAAAGGGAGCAAATCACGGCCCTGCACCAATACCTGAGGAAGGTAAGTGGGTTAAATCAAAAGAAATCTCTGACATTTCAGGATTGACCCATGGTATAGGCTGGTGTGCACCTCAGCAGGGATGCTGCAAATTGACTTTAAACGTTAAGGAAGGTATTATTGAAGAGGCTTTGGTAGAAACCATAGGATGCTCAGGCATGACTCACTCAGCGGCAATGTCCGGTGAAATCCTAATCGGAAAAACCATTCTTGAAGCCCTAAACACTGATCTGGTTTGTGATGCAATAAACACTGCAATGAGGGAACTCTTTCTCCAGATTGTCTATGGAAGAACCCAGTCAGCATTTTCAGAAGGCGGACTTCCGATTGGAGCAGGCCTTGAGGACTTGGGAAAAGGCCACAGAAGCCAGGTAGGTACAATTTATTCAACAAATAAAAAGGGACCAAGATATCTGGAGCTTACCGAAGGCTACATTACCGAAATAGCTTTGGATGAAGATGATGAAATTATTGGATACAAATATATCAATTTAGGTATAATGCTTGACAGCATCAAGGACGGCGTTGACCCGGCAGAGGCAATTGAAAACGCAACCGGACAATACGGAAGGTTTGACGATGCGGTCAAAACAATTGACCCTAGAAAGGAATAGATATGGGTGGAAATATGAGTTTATTTGAAAGTTATGAAAGAAGAATCGACCAGATAATTCCTGTACTTAATGAATATGGTATTAAGGATTTGGAAGAGGCAAGACAAATCTGTCTAGATAAAGGTTTCGACCCATATGAAATCGTGAAAGGCGTCCAGCCGATTTGCTTTGAAAATGCATGCTGGGCATATACTGTCGGAGCGGCAATTGCCGTTAAGAAAGGCTGTACAAAGGCATCAGATGCAGCAAAGGCAATCGGTGAAGGTCTCCAGTCATTCTGTATTCCTGGAAGTGTGGCTGATGACAGGAAAGTTGGTTTAGGTCATGGTAACCTTGCATCAATGCTTTTAAGTGATGAAAGCAGTTGTTTTGCATTTCTTGCAGGGCATGAAAGTTTTGCAGCAGCTGAAGGAGCAATAGGAATTGCAAACTCAGCAAACCAGGTAAGAAGTGAACCTTTACGTGTTATTCTAAACGGTTTGGGAAAGGATGCAGCATTAATCATTTCAAGAATCAACGGATTTACCTATGTCCAAACTGAATTCGACTATTTCACAGGTGAAGTTAAAGTTGTAAAAGAAAAGGCATATTCATCAGGTGAAAGGGCAAAGGTAAGATGCTATGGTGCAGACGACGTTCGTGAAGGTGTTGCAATCATGCATCTTGAAGGAGTTGATGTGTCAATTACCGGAAACTCAACCAATCCGACCAGATTCCAGCATCCGGTAGCTGCAACATACAAGAAGGAATGCATTGAACAGGGTAAGAAATACTTCTCAGTCGCATCAGGAGGAGGAACAGGAAGAACCCTTCACCCGGACAACATGGCTGCAGGTCCCGCATCATACGGTATGACTGACACTATGGGAAGAATGCACTCCGACGCACAGTTTGCAGGCTCATCCTCAGTTCCGGCTCACGTTGAAATGATGGGACTTATCGGTATGGGTAACAATCCTATGGTCGGTGCAAGCGTAGCCGTTGCAGTTGCAGTTGAAAAGGCTATGAACAAATAAGGGATTTTTCCCTATTTTCTTTTTTTTTGGAGTTATTTTATGAAACTTGTCGTTCAAAGAGTTACAAATGCCAACGTTAAAGTCGATAATGAGACAGTTGGCCAAATCGATGAAGGTTTAATGGTTCTTGTAGGTTTTGGCCTTAATGATACAATTAAAGAAGCCGATTTTTTAGCCCGAAAACTGATAAAGCTTCGAATATTTGCAGACGAAGAAGGAAAAATGAACCGGTCCGTTAAAGACATTTCAGGAAAAGTCTTGCTGGTTCCACAGTTTACCTTATACGGCAAGGTCAAAAAGAACAGACCGTCTTTTCACAAGGCTCTCAACCCCGAAGACGCATCAAAACTCTTCGATTACTTTGTTGAAAAATGCAGTGAGGAAGTTCCTGTCCAAACCGGTGAATTTGGTGCATTCATGGAAGTTTCACTGTTAAATAACGGTCCGGTCACAATAATTTTGGAAAAAGACTTTTCAGAGGTTGATTGAATGGAATTCAAAGATTTGCTTTTAAAAAGAAGAAGCGTTAGAAAATTTACAGATGAAGATGTCACAAAAGATCAGCTTAACCAGATTCTTCGCTCAGGTCTTCTCGCTCCGACATCAAGAAACAGAAAGCCGTGCAACTTTTTAGTGGTTTCAAATAAGGAAACCTTAAAGGAACTGTCTGAAGTTAAAGAGCATGGTTCCAAATTTTTAGCTGATGCAAATAAGGCAATTGTTGTAATAGCCAATACCTTAGTTTCTGATACATGGATTGAGGATTCATCAATCGCACTATCTTTTATGCATCTTATGGCAGCAGACATAGGCGTTGGAAGCTGCTGGATTCAGATCCACATGAGAAAATCATCAGACGGTGAAGACGCAGAAAAACTTGTCAGAGACATTGTAAAAATTGACGATTACTTCAGAATTGTCGGAATTTTGGCATTGGGAATTCCTGACGGTGATGTCAAGCCTCACACTTTGGAAGACATTGATAAAACAAACATTCATTTTTTAGTTTAACTTTTTTTCATTACAATTTTTTCATCTTATATTACTTTTTTTAACATATTATGATTTTACCTTTTAATTTAAATATTGTTTTTAAGGAGTTATATTCAAAAATTCGGTAAAATTGTCCTCAAAAGATACTTAACAACTTATATATTAGTTATTACAGATAATTATCTACTTATGTAAGGTTATTTTAATTTCTAGAAATTAGGAGTATGATATGAAAAAAGAGTTGGAAAATTATCGCATAGACAAGCCTATGGATTATCTTCACAAAAGATTGTTTTTGAACAATGGGCCATTAATGCATGAGCTGTTCAACTTTCCCGGCGAATATGATGGGCCATGTCCAAATTCAAATCTGGATGGGGACGGTTCAATTTCGGAAGTTGACATATCCTATCTGGTGAGACTTGATGGAAATCAAAAACTCATAATCAATGTTGAAGATGAAACAAGCAATGTGGGCGAAGAAACACTAAGAAAATCGAATAAATACAAGATAAATCATCAGTATGCATACAAATGTCCTGTATATTCAGTAATAACTACATCACTGCCAAGTCACAGGTGTTTAAAGGAACTTAAAATTTCTCCAACGGATATTTTTAGACCTGAAATAATTTCATATCTGGACTTTGATGGTGAAAAAATTTTAAATAGTTTGAAAATCAAAATTAAAAACAAGAATTTTCTCACCAAGTTAGAACTGTTATCATTAATATTAACCATTAGAACATTTCCTGAAAACAACTCTGTAATTCTTGAAGAGATTTGCAGTCTTATTAAAAAAGCCAAATCAGAAGATAAGGAATTCAAAATGGAAATGGTCTATTGCACCAGATATATTATACATAAGTATGCAGAAACTGTTGAGGATATATGTAGACTAGAAGAGGTGGTTGGATTGAAAAAAGCTGTTACATGTGGAAGTATTATAGAAGATATTAAAAATGAGGGTAGAGCTGAAGGTAGGGCTGAAGCTACGGATGAAGCTAGGGCTGAAGGTAGAGCTGAAGGTAGAGCTGAAGGTAGGGTCGAAGCAAGTTTAAATATTTTGAAAGTATTAGTTACTGATCCAGATTTTAACTTGTCCCTTGATTTGTTGGTTGAGAAATTTGGATTTACCCGTGAGCAGATAATTAATGGGAAATAGATTATTTTTTTCTATTTCCTTTTTTTGTATTTTTTTGTTAATCTGAAACTGTTGAGGATATATGTAGACTAGAAGAGGTGGTTGGATTGAAAAAAGCTGTACATGTGGAAGTATTATAGAAGATATTAAAAATGAGGGTAGAGCTGAAGGTAGGGTCGAAGCAAGTTTAAATATTTTAAATGTTTTAGTTACTGATCCAGATTTTAACTTGTCCCTTGATTTGTTTGTTGAGAAATTTGGATTTACTCCTGAGCAGATTCTTAATGGAAAATAGAATATTTTCTAAAAACCCTGAAATTTTCAGCTGTCCCATTCAATTTATAATCAATAAATGATATAATTATAATCATGTCAGATTTATCAGAATTAATCAAGATTAATAAAAACATTGAAGCCCAAAATGAAGAAATTATCCGTCTTTTAAAAAAAATCGCAGGTGAAGATGAAAAAACACCAAAAAATATTGTTGAAAATCAGTTAAAGCCTTTCCCTGAACATCCATTTGACTTTTCCACTTTGGCTTATGATGATTTGGAAGAGGAAGAAGTTGAACTTCCTGATGTTAGTGAAGTGGAAAATCCTCATTTTGAAGAATCTTTGGATATTGGTGAGGTCTATTTCATGCAGGATTTCAATCCATTTAAAATTTCAATTAAAAATAATGAACTAATCATCGATAATTTTGATGGTTCTCATAAAGCAAGTGATTATAATATGGCGGAAGTTGTAGTAAATGAATTGGCTAAAAACAATAAAAGTTTTGATGAATCTACAGTTATACTTCCCGAGTCAGTTTCAGGTAATTTGGCATTAACTCTGGAGAAATGTATTGCTGAGGGTGCAAAAAAAGTCTTTGGACCTTGGAAATCAATGATGGAATTGTTGAATGCACCAGAATATCTTCAAACAAAACTGCAGTTGGATTTCTATAAAACAGAAGATCATCTGATTGAAAGAGTGTTTAAAGAATAACTCTATTATTTTTTTAAAATTTTTAAATGTTTCATTTTTAACAGTTTCAAAAGAAACATTTATATTATTCATTGTCCAAAATACTATCAAGGTGAGATTATGGATAATGAAAGTTTTCAGGCAATTAATGAAAATTCACCGTTAATAGCTTGGATACATAATATTTCGCTGAATCAGCAGAAATATATGAAATCCAGAATCAAAGAATATGATTTTGGACATGATGTTCGTTATATGATGTATATTTATGATAATCCTCAATGTTCTCAGGAAGATTTGGTTAATATGTTCTGCCAAAGCAAGGGAAACATTGCCAAAATCTTAAAGAAATTTGAAGATGAGGGATATATCGAAAGAAAAATCAATCCTCAAAACAGACGCAAATACATGCTCAGCACTACGCATAAGGCCAATAAGTTAATTCCTAAATTCAGACAGATTTCCAGGGATTGGGAGCATGAAGTAGGTATAACTGATGGTGATGATGAGTTCAAAAAAAGATTAAAGGAAATTGCGATTAGAGGTATGGAGATTGTTTAAAGTGGTGTTAAAATGAAAATAGAGGCTGAAAATTATGTAATATTAATATCATTTCTGACTTCATTTTTTGGAGTCTTTCTTTCAAATGGTATTATCATAGGGGTTCCGGCAATTGCAAATGACTTTGCAATGAACAATGTTATTCAAAACTGGATTCCCACAATATTTTTCCTGGTAATGGCTGTATTCACGGTACCGGCAGGCCAGATTTCAGGTAAATTCGGTGTTAAGAAATCTTTGCTTATAGGTGTTATAGTATTTTTAATAGGCTCAGTCGGTGCGGCTTTGTCCTTTTCAACAGAATCATTCATGCTTTTCAGAATAATCCAGGGTGCAAGCGTTGCCTTTGTCAATGTATCAGCTATGGCAATGGTTGTATCTGCTGTAAAACCTCAAAACAGAGGAAAGGCATTGGGTTTTACCGTGACAGGAGTTTATCTTGCAACTTCACTTTCTCCGGTAATCTGCGGTTTTCTGGTTTATAACTTGGGTTGGAGATCAATATTTTACGTTGTAATTCCGTTCCTGTTACTATGTATCATTTT
Organism: Methanobrevibacter sp.; assembly: GCA_017434555.1. GTDB lineage: Archaea > Methanobacteriota > Methanobacteria > Methanobacteriales > Methanobacteriaceae > Methanocatella. Next base: position 13,830 of record JAFRFB010000144.1, read on the forward strand.
AATGATTTTGAAAGTGCCTCAGGAATGGCAGACTTATGCTGACGATAAGATTGATAAAATCGGTTCAGTTGTATATTCAATTGGTATTTTATTATTCATTTACGGCTTTACAAATCTGATTAACACTACAGGAATAATCTGTACAATTGCTGGTATTGCATTGCTTGCAGTATTCGCCATTTGGGAGTTAAGACAGACTTCACCGGTATTCAACATGAAGCTCTTTAAAAATACAAAATTCACTTCATCAAATATCGCAGCATTGTGCAGTTACCTGGCAATTATGGTTGTTACAACAATTTTAAACTACCATTTCCAATATGTCCGTGGCTGGAATGCACAGATGGCAGGGCTTATACTGATTGTAACTCCAATAATCATGGCACTTCTTGCTCCGAATACTGGAAAACTGTCCGATAAGATTCATCCGCAGAAACTGGCTGCAGTTGGTATGGCAATAGCTTCTGTTGCTTTATTTATATTGGTATTTTTAAATAAAGACATGCCGGTTTATCTGGTTGTTATTGCAATGATTCTGCAGGGTATCGGTATGGGACTATTTTCATCTCCGAACATGAATGCTATAATGAGTTCTGTTCCTCCAAAGGATGCTCCGACCGCTTCCGCTTCACAGGCAACCATGAGGACAATAGGCCAGACAATGAGTTTGGGGCTTTTGACATTGATATTTGCTTTGGTAATGGGTAATCTGCCTTTATCAACCCAATATGCCGACATGATAGTTCAGTCTTCCCAGATAATATGTACCATATCAATGTGTGCCTGCATATTGTCCATTTTTGCTTCATTGGTTGGAATTCGTTCTAAGGATGAATTCAATACTAATAGACCTAGTTAGTTAATTTTCGTTAACTAACTCTTTTTTTAATTTTTAAATTATTGTTATACTATTTTTTTAGATATTTGAGAAAATATTATTTAGTCATAAATCATATAATTAATATTGATTAGTTGAAGGTGGTATAATTAATGGAGAAAATAATTAATGCTCATTGTCATATTTATCCGGAAAAAATCGCTTCAAAGGCAGTTAAAGGAATTAGGGACTTTTATGATTTGGACATGTCTTTAAACGGTAAAACTGATGATTTAATTAAGAATGGAAGTCGTGTTGGTGTTGTTCATTATCTAGTTCATTCTGTTGCAACAACTCCAAAGCAGGTCAGTTCAATCAATGAGTTCATCAGTTATGAAGTTAAAGAGCATCCGGATTTGTTCACAGGTTTCGGAACCCTGCATCCCGACAGCGATGACATTGAAGGAGATGTTGATTATTTATTGGATTTGGGCCTTAAGGGAGTCAAACTGCATCCTGATTTCCAGTTATTCGCATTGAATGAAGAAAGAGCATTCAAACTTGGCGAAGCCATTAATAATGCCGATATTCCGGTACTGATTCACTGTGGGGATTTCAGATATAACTATTCCAATCCTGAACAGTTAAAACCATTTTTAGAAAGATTTCCCAACATGACGGTTATTGGAGCCCATTTTGCCGGCTGGAGCATGTGGGAAGATGCCACTAAAGAGCTTGCCGGAACACCAAACATTTATGTTGATTTAAGCTCCAGTCTTTATGCATTATCTCCTGAAACCGCTTTGGAACTGATTCATGCATATGGTTCAGACAGGGTTTTATGGGGAACTGACTATCCCATGTGGGACGCAGTTTCGGAAATGGAATATTTCAACAAGATTGATTTGACACAAAAAGAAAGATCACAGATTTTATACGAAAACGCTTCAAAGCTTTTAAAACTAGATTAAAATGTGCACTGCTAGTAACTATATAACAAAAAAGCATTATTTCGGACGTAACTTTGACTATGAAATTTCATACAATGAAAGGGTGTGCATCACTCCACGTAATTTCATCTTTTCCTTTAGGCTGATAGATGACATTAAGACTCATTTTGCCATTATAGGAATTACCGCAGGAATTGATGAATATCCTCTATACTACGATGCATGCAATGAAAAAGGATTATCCATTGCTGGACTTAATTTTGCAGGAAATGCATGTTATCTTGAAGAAAAAAAAGACATGATTAATATCACTCCATTTGAATTTATTCCTTATTTATTGAGCAATTTCTCCACTGTAAGTGAGGTTAAAAAAGCTTTAAAAAACATTAATCTTGTCAATATTAATTTTTCAGAAGGTCTTCCATTATCTCCGCTTCACTGGATGATATCTGATGAAAATGAGGCTATTGTTGTCGAACCTTTAGAGGACGGCTTGAAAGTCTATGATAATCCTGTAGGTGTTTTAACCAACAATCCTCCATTCGACAAACAGCTGTCTACATTAAATAAATATATGGGATTATCCAATAAAAATCCTAAAAATACATTTTCTGATGATTATGATTTGGATGAATATTCAAGAGGAATGGGTGCAATAGGTCTTCCTGGAGACTTGTCATCATCTTCAAGGTTTGCAAAAGTCGCATTTACACGTGCCAATTCACACGCCGGAGATGGCGAATCAGAAAGCGTATCCCAGTTTTTCCACATACTGCATTCTGTAGAGCAGCAAAAGGGCTGCACATTCATAAGTGAGGATTTATATGAATATACGATATACACCTCATGCTACAATACAAATGATGCTGTTTTATATTATACGACATATAACAATAATCAGATAGCTAAAGTGGAAATGGCAAATGAGAATCTGGACAGTGACAAGTTAATATTCTATGATTTGATTGATGAAGAAAAATTCTTAAATGTTAATTAAAACAAAATATTATGTGGTGTATATAAATGGGAATGTTTTCAAAAACTCCTGCTGAAAGGAAACTTGAAGAGTTAACCGGGGGAATAATCTTAAGCGATGAGTATAAGGCTATTTTAAAGGCCAAAGGCATTGACTTAAAAACAGGAGAACGCATTAAAAATCAACTGAAAGAGGAAATCAAATTAAATATCGTAAGTGAGGAAGGTCTTGAAACCAGAATCAGATATCTGATTAATCAGAATGCAAAAAAGACTCCGGAAAAGCCAGTTGAAGATGAGCCTTCAGTCATAATTGCCGAGTCTTCTCTCAAAAAATACGGGGAAGAGGTCAAATCACTTAAATCCGAATATGATGCCAAGGAAAAGGTTGTCATTAATCTCATTGAAAAATCCTTTGCACCGCCACAAATCACATATGACAAGTTTATGGATTCCGTTAACAACTGCACCAAGGTTTTCAACAATCAGTACGATTCCGCATTAAGCATTATCAAGCTAACCACACGTGAGACTCCAAGAATTGATACTGAACTTGAAAATAAAATCAGAAACATGAAGACAATCATTTCCCATGTTGACGATTTGACCAATGAACTGATAATTAATTTAAGCTCAGACAATAAAAGCAATGCGGACGTTGATATTCTATTCGATGATATGAAAGATTTAATCGATTCAGTAAAAAAATATGATTAATAACAAGTTTAATACATAACTATAAAACAAACATACTTAAATATTATTATATAATTACTATTTTAAGAGGTATTGAAATGTCTGAATTTTCACTTGATATTGATAAAATAGAAAATGAAGTAAATGATACAATTAAGGTAGAACAGGAAAAATTGGAAAATTCAAATCTTAAAACTCAGGCCGAAAAGAATGCAGTGGCCATTTTTGAAGCTGATTTAGATAACCCTTCCGAACGTGAAAACATTGTAAAACCATTGGAAGATTTCGGTTTAAATGACATGACAAGGTCTTCACAAAGAAATAAGCTTTTAAGCACTCGTTTTGTTGACTTAAATAAAGGCAGTTCCGAATCAGAAAATATCGGTGACAAATTGGCTGAATTGAATTTTCAGATGAAGGATTTGGATCCTGGAAAAGTTGATTTCGCCAAAAAAGGAGTTTTAGGAGATATTTTTAATCCTGTAAGAAAATACTTCAACAGATATCAAAAGGCTGAAGTAGCAATTTCTCAGATAATAGCTTCACTTGACCACAGCAGCAAAGTCCTCCAGAATGATAACACAACCCTCATTGCAGAGGAAAATTACTTGAGAGAAATTACAAACAAGTTATTGGCTGATATCGAGCTTGGAAAACAGATGGATGAATCAATTGAAATGCAAATACAAAAAGCGGAAATTGAAGGAGTCGATCAGGATAAAATAGACTATGTAAAAGAAGAGATACTCTTTCCTTTAAGACAAAGAATCATGGACATGCAGCAAATGATTGTAATCAACCAGCAGGGAATAGTCTCCTTAAACGTTATCAGAAGAAACAACAAGGAACTTATCCGTGGTGTTAACCGTGCTAAAAACGTTACTGTAACCGCTTTAAGAACCGGTGTAATGGTTGCAAGCGCACTTTATGATCAAAAAATAGTAATGGACAAAATCAATATCCTTAATGAAACTACAGGTAATATTATAGAGTCCACTTCACACATGCTCAGAGAACAGGGCGCTGAAATTCAAAAGTCAAGTGCTGAAGCTATGATTTCACCTGAAATTCTTCAAAATTCATTTAATGAAGCTATTCAGGCAATTGAAGAAGTAAGTACCTATAAACAGGAATCACTTCCTAGAATGAAAGAGACTATCATGATGTTCAGCAATATGGCTGATGAAGGTGAAAAGGTAGTCAAAAAACTCGAAACCGGAAATAAGGATTTAATTGAATAGACATGAAATGCTATAACTGCGGCTTTGAAAACGATGAGAATACATCATACTGCCATCAATGTGGTGTCAATCTAAAAAATGATGATGATAAAACTTTAAAAAGGAATTCCAATATTAGGGTTAATACAAGACATTCTCATCCGGCACCTCCGATAAATTCATTACAGGCCAAGCTGCTTTATAAAGAGGACAGATACACCGGTAAGTTAAGGATGGCTAAAACTAAATGCGCTACGATAGTAGTGTTTTCAGCCTTTTTCTTTTTTTCACTGGCAATATCATTGTTTGCAGGTAATATGTTACTCTCATTTGTAATATCTATTGCTTTCGGTTTGGTGTTTGCAATTCCAGTTGCAATAATCGGTACAGTTATTGGATATGCCCTAGATAAGATTACCCATTAGCGTTCAACTACAGTTTTGCCGCTCATATGCTCTATTGTCAATTCAAAGACTTCTGTTTTATCAAATAATCTTTTAATTTCTTTTTCAGTATCTTCTTCTGTTGGGAAAAACTTATTTCCCAGATATCTTAATTTTTCTATTTTTTCATCATTATCAGTTAATGTTTTGATTTTTCCAAAAACGATGACGCTTTTAAATGTATACCACCATTCGCCCTCATTTTTAACACCGCTGTCCATCACGCAGTATGAAGCTTTTGGATGTTTTTCAACAGCATCTTTCTTGTGGCCTGTTTTTGCTCCATGAAAGTATATTTTACCGTCGACGTAAACATGGCTCATCGGGAGTGAATAAGGATAGTCGTCATCTCCAAGAAGCGCCAATACGCCTCTTGCTTCATTAATCAATATGTTGATGCATTCTTCTTCGGATAGCTCCTGCTTTTGGCGTCTCATTTTTCTAAACATCTTTTCACCTTATTATCTGGTATTTGATTTTACTGTTTTCCCTTTTTCTTGAATCCATATCCACCAAATCATATACCAGTTTATTTTTAAGCAAGAATCTCCATACTTTATATGTCTCATTAATAAAATCCTCGTTTAAAGAAATATTTTCTTTTATTAAGGGACATTCATATGGATACTCGCTTTCATCAAAAATTAAATAAAAATGATTGCTTTTGTCAATATGAGGTATCAATGGAAATGTTCTGCATTGAATCGGTCTTATTTGACGTTCACACTTAGGCGGATTTAAACATTTCACTGTATAAACGCCTTCTTTCCATGAATGAGGATAGTTTATTTCTTTAATGTCAAAATGTTTTACTTCAAAGCTTTTGCTTGATTCAAACATTTTTTCCTCACCCGGAAGAAGATAAATTATCAAATCATCATTTGAATAGTCTTCATCGTCGTATGTGCAGCATCTCTGCTTACATAGCTTTCCGCAGTCATAGTCAACTGGTGATACCCGATTCAATATTTCATATATTTTTTCAATTCTTTCTTTTTCCATAGCTGGTGATATTTTTATCGCTCAAATAATTAAAGATTATTGATTGAAAATAGATGCTATTATATTGAAAATATGATTAATTAAATTTAATTTTTCTATTCGATACAAAAAATTTTTATAGCTACTTTCAATTTAATAAATTTTATGATTATTTTGGATAATTTTTTCATTGATTATCTACATATACTTTAATCAGTAAGGGGTTTTTAAAATGGAAAGTTATATTTCTAATGAATTGGGATTAAGATTTCCACCTATAGTCCTTTTAAAGTCTGATGAAAGGCCGGATGATGCAAAAGGACCTAAATCCGGAAAAGGTGGATGCGTAATGAGTTTTGTTGCACAAACTATTGCAAAAAGAGTTACAACATGCTTTGGGCGTGAAAATATTTCCTGCGGAGGCATTTCTTCAGGTTTCGGATGGGGAACAGGATTTCAGACAGAAGAAGACCTGGATTTTCAAGCCACATTTCTATCCTGCGGAATAGAATCAGCTCCGGATAAAGAATCATATGAAAAAAGGCTTGATAAAATGCTAAGAGTCAGCGAAATGTTTCGTGAAGGTGAGCGAATCTTTACAGACTTTAAAACCGCAAAGGAAAATATTAAAAATAGGCCAATATATGATGAAGGTGAATATGTAATATTCAAAGCTTTAGAAAACTTAAATGATGGAGAAATTCCAAGCTCAGTAATATTTACTTTAAATCCTTTGGAATTGACCGTTCTAATTCAGATTAACACTTCATTCAGAACGGATAATGCATGTCTTTTGACTCCACAGGCATCATCATGCCAGTCAATAGGATGCTTTGTATTCAATCAGGATGAAAGTGATGATCCTGTTCCTGTTTTGGGCCCGATTGATTTGGCAGGAAGATCAAAAACAAAACATTTCATCCCAAATGATTATCTGACATTAGCAATGCCTTGGAAACTATATCTTAAGTTGGAGGAAGTTAGTAAAAAAAGTGTTCTTCAAACTGAATTACTGGAAAAATATTTAAAATGATAATGAAGAATTTTTGAGACTTGATTAAGTTGGAACCGTTGTAGTCTGATTTTAGTATTTTTTTCATAACAGAGTATCCGACAGTCGGAGGAGATAATGCTATGTTAAACATTAACTTAATGTCTGATGAATACATTATAACATCCAGTTAAATGGATGTGGCATAGTAAAGGCTGTAAAAGTAAATTCATAATTTCAGAATTTTAATCAACTCTTAAAACTTTTTTTATTTTTTTGTATTCAAAATTAAACTCATAACAATTATTTTCATTAATTTTATATAGGTAAAAAATTAAATATATTGATAATTAAAACTTTTTTGTGTAATTATGAAAACTGCAATATTAATACCTTGTTATAATGAGTCTGCAACAATTAAAAAGGTTGTATGTGATTTTAAAGAAGCAATGCCACATGCAGATATATATGTATATGACAACAATTCCACAGATGGCACAGATGATATAGCTCGTGAAAACGGTGCTATTGTAAGATATGAATATAAACAAGGTAAAGGAAATGTTGTTCGCTCAATGTTTAGGGATATTGACGCTGATTGTTACATTATGGTAGATGGTGATGACACATACCCTGCCGAATCAGCATTGGAATTTGAAAAGCTTGTTCTTGAAAAAAATGTGGACATGGTTATCGGTGACAGATTGTCATCAACTTATTTTGAAGAAAATGACCGTCCGTTCCACAATACAGGAAACAAAATGGTCAGATGGCTAATTAACCTATTCTTTTCCAGTGATCTGCAGGATATTATGACTGGAATGAGAGCATTCAGTTTTGATTTTGTAAAATCATTTCCTATAGTCTCTAAAGAGTTTGAAATAGAAACTGAAATGAGCGTTTTTGCATTGATGAATAATTTTACTATAGAAGAGATTCCTATTGAATACAGAGACCGTATTGAAGGAAGCGAATCCAAACTAAATACTTATAGGGACGGATATAAAGTAATCAGAATGATTTATACGTTGGTCCGTGATAAAAGACCTCTGTTTTTCTTTTCTACAGTATCCTTAATCCTATTGATTATTGCAGGAATTCACTTTTTCCCGATTTTATTCAAGTTTTTCAGCTCAGGTTATGTTTTAAAAATACCTACGTTAATTGTTATTTCAACAGTTGTCATTGTGGCTACAGTAACCTTTTTTGCTGGTGTTATTTTACATGTTATTAAAAAACAGAATAACGCACAGCTTGAAAATCATTTGACATTAATCAGACTGCTTAAAAAAGATGATGATTAGATTTCATTTTTGGGTTTTTTAAATGAATAATATTAACTTTCAAGACATTAAAGGAGCTTTTTTAAAGTCAAAAAAGTATTGGCTTATCTATTTGCTTTTAATTACCATAATGGGATTATCAACGATTTCTAAAAGAAATTTTACAGATCCTAGTTTTGAAATATTGATTTTTGTTATTGTAGCTATTTTTGGAATTCTATCCATCACATTCTATTTTTCAAATAACAATAAAGATGAGCTGCACAAGGTGGCTTTTGTCATAATCATGATATTTGGGATAACTGCAGCATTAATTGTCCCGATTTGTGATGTCAGTGATGAATTGGAACATTTAACAAGAGCTGAAATCACCTCTCAAGGTGTTTTAATACCCCACTGGACAGGAGATGATGTGGGCATACACAGATTATATAACCAGAGTGATGAAGGTAAATACAGCACTGTTTTAAATCCTAATGTGGGTTTTGAAACTATTCAAAGCCTTGTATTTTTCAGTCAGAGTCGTGAAAAGACAGTTTTTGATATAGAAGGAGATACAGATAAGATTGATCACACCAAATTTGTGGATGGCTCCGCATTTGAGCAGAATCCATTTTTCGGATACCTGCCTCAGGCTATAGGTATTTTAATTGCTAAATTATTTGATTTAAATGTAATATGGATTTTATGGCTTGGAAGAATTGGAAATCTCCTATGTTATGCTACTTTAATATCTCTTGCAGTTCGAAAAACTCCTGTCTTAAAGATGCCTCTTTTGGCTGTATCATGCATTCCAATCACGATTTATCAAGCAGCATCGGCAAGTATTGATTCCATGATTATTGGTTTGGGCATATTGGCCGTTGCATATTTTATTTACATGCTTAAGGCAGATGAAAAGTCGATAGAACTTAAAGATGTTGCAATTTTTACTGTAATCTGTCTTTTATTGGGTCTTTGCAAGTTGACATATCTGGCATTCATATTCATGCTTCTCATTGTCCCTAGAAAGAATTTTGCCTTTGAAAAGGCCTTGCCTATTTCTCTAGGTTCAATTTCAATAGTTGCTATAATAGGAGTTTTATGGAGCAGATATTCAACCCCTGCGTTAATGCATTCATGGAGATCTAAGCTAAACTGGGTCAGCTCAGCGGATCAGATTTCATATCTTATTCACAATCCGATGTTTGCATGGAAATTCATAACGCAGATATTTACCACGGATTTGGCCTGGATGGTTTATGGAGTATTTAATTTCTTCAGTGCAGGAAGTAAATATCATTATGCAAATACTTATTATTTGATTACAGTAATGTTACTGCTATTTTTACTTGCAATTCTAATATTATATCCTGAAAATAATAGATTCGGCAAAAAGACAAGATTGGGCTCTTTACTTGTTTTGCTAATTGTTTATGTGGGAACATGTTTTGTACAGTTATTAACATGGTCAAGTGTCGGATATGTCCAGTTAGGTATTAATACTCGATATTTCGTCCCTTTAATTGCATTGATTCCACTTATTGCAGCTTTTAATTATTTCGATTGGGACAAGTCTAAATTTGATAACTATTCAATAGTTTTCATTATTGCATTTATGGCTGCATTAATATTGGCTTTTACAACCAAATACTATTAAATATCTTAAAGGACAAATAATTAATAGAGGTAGTTATATGGGAATTTTGGCGGATTTTGATTTGAAGTCTACATTATGTGATTATAAGGACATGTTTTTTCAATCGAAAAAATATTGGTTAATTTATCTTGTTTTAATTTTTGTACTTGGTCTATCAACGGCTACACAAAAAAATTTCTCAAATCCAAACTTTGAGATATTGACATTTTTTGTGGTTGCCGTTTTAGGAATATTTGCTATTGTTTTTTATTTTCTTCACAATAGTGATGATGAACTTTATAAAGTTGCCTTTGTCATAATCCTTATTTTTGGAATAACTACGGCACTGATACTTCCAATCTGTGACGTCAGTGATGAAATAGAGCATCTTACAAGAGCTGAATTAACGTCACAGGGTGTAATCATTCCTCACTGGACAGGTGATGATATGGGCGTTGACAGATTGTATAATCATACTGATGGAGAAAAAATCAGTAGCGTGCGTAATTACGGTGCGGGTTATGCTTCCATCCGGTCTATGAACTTTTTTTCAAAGAATTTGGGTGAAACGGTTTTTAACACTTCCCATGATACGGATAAGATTAATTCTTCAACCCTTATTATAGATTCAGCCTTTGAGCAAAACCCATTTTTCGGATATCTTCCTCAGGCTATCGGTATTTTCATGGCAAAATTATTGGATTTGAATGTAATATGGATATTATGGCTTGCAAGAATCTGTAATCTGCTGGTTTATGCAGGTCTGGTTTCAATAGCCATTCGAAAGACGCCTGTTTTAAAGATACCTTTGCTTGCTGTTGCATGTATTCCAATCACTCTTTATCAGGCATCCTCTGCAAGTATCGATTCAATGATTATGGGATTGAGTATTCTTTCTGTAGCATATTTCATTTATATGTGCCGAGCAGAGGAAAATTCACTGACGACAAAAAATATTGTGATTTTTTCTGTAATCTGTCTTTTATTGGGTCTTTGTAAGTTGCCTTATTTGGCTTTCTCTTTATTAATGTTATTTGTCCCATCTAAAAACTTTGAAAATGACAGAAAGAAAAATTATCTGCTTATATTTGTCAGCATTTTTATCGTTGCTGGAATTGGTCTTTTGTGGAGTCGATATTCTGCTCCTACATTAATGCATTCATGGAGATCTTCTCATAATTTAATAAATTCGACTGCACAGCTTAATTATCAAATAAAGAATCCTAGAAGTATTTTAAGATTTTTATATAATATATTTGTCTATGATTTGAAGGATATGATAACGGGAGTATTCAGTTTCTTTGGTGCAAAACAGTATCATCACTATATTGATAAATATTATTTAGTTACTGGTGCTTTACTGGTTTATTTGGCTTGTACTTTACTTGCCTATCCTAGAAATGTGGCATTTGAGCTTAAAACTAAATTGGGCTCTGCATTTATGATTTTATTAATATATATTGGAACTTGCTTTATTCAGCTATTGACCTGGGCAAGTGTCGGATATTTTAATTTGGGTGTCAGCACAAGATATTTCATTCCATTAATGGCATTGCTTCCAATAGCTATCTGGATTAAAAAGATTCCGTTCAATAAAGATAAATTTGATAAATATGCGATGATATTTATGATTGCATTTATGGCTACATTAATCCTGTCATTTGCAACCAAATATTACTAAAACGCATTTATCTTTAATTTTATTTCAAATTTGGTGAATTTTGTTTCTTTAATGAATTTGTTCATGTCCTTATCAAGTTTGCGGGCCAATGTAAGAACAATTTCCAGAAAGTGGTCAAAGTCTTCTTTTGTCTGAGACTCCAGTCCATGCGCCAAAATTGAATTATTTCTTTTTTGTGTAGTGTTTTTAATCAGACTTTCGTTTTCAACGTAATATTTTCCCAAGTCATTTCCAAGTTCATTTAAAAGCAAGAAGTCCTTTGAAAGACCTATTCTTATTTTTTCATCTTCTATTGTTTTTTCCAAATCTTCGATGAATTCATCAGATACTTTATTTTCTTTAAGTACTGAAATGTCAATGTCAGAGCTTTTGATGTTATATTTGGTGAGTTCTATTTGTGCAATCAGTTCAAATGATCTGTATAGTCGGGCGATTGCATCGTCATACTTGTACTCTTCGGCTTTTCTAATTGAATTATTAATTAAACTTGCAAGAATATAGCAGTTTTTGAGATTGACGGATTTTGATTTTACGATATTTCCCAAAGCGTTTAAGTTTTTCTTAATGTCTCTTCTGATTTCTGCAAATTCAATTTCTTTGATGTCCACTTTAATCAGGTGTTCGTATGCCTTTTCAAATTCCATATTGTCCCAGGAATAATATGCTTTACAAAGGTTTAAAAGAGAATCCTTGTGAATGCTTAAATCCACGATGTGATTTAGAATGTCGATACATGGCATGAAACGGTTTGAATTGAAATTGTTTCTAATTCTCATCAGGGCAAATTTGTCATAGATTTTGTAGAGGTTCTGGTAGTTTATTATTTCTGTTCCGGCGGAAACTTCACCGGTTGAGCGGTCTCCTCCTATTGATATTAAATCCTTGCTGTAAAACATTCCGCAGCAGGCCATTGCAGCAGACATGGTTTTTGTTCCGGAAGTGTAATCCATTATTATTTCATAATTTTTGTCTGTAGAGTAATCCAATTCCCATATTTTAGATTCAAAAGCTTCAAAACATGAATTGAAATCATCTATTGCTTCAATTGAAATAATTTCGTAATCTTCATTGAGTATAAACTCATCATTGTCTTTTTTAAATAGTTCTTCTATATAATTAATAGTGTGTTTTGACCTTTGTGATGCAAAAAATACTACATAATTTGGATATATTTTATTTATTGTGGAATATAATTTCTGTGCAAGTAATTTAAAGCCTTCATCTTTGGTATCTGAATTAATGCCTGTACCTACGGTCATGAACAATACAATTTCTTTTCGTTTCATAGTATCACTATTTTTTAATTTTGTTTTAATTCAAATAAATTATTTTCTAAATTTTAGCTTTTGTAGTTTTTAGTGGTAATTGATTTAAAGAAAATCTGAAAGATTTTTTAAGTGTAAATATAAGCTCGCTAATCAGAGATTTTAAGTAAAAATAGATTTTTAAAAATTAATAGGATTTCAAAGCAAAAAATAAAAAAAGTTAAAGAAATTAATTCTTTAATTAAAATTGGATTCTGTCTCCAGTCCAGTCTTCATCACTGAAAGATTCAAATTCATCTTTTTCTTCACTTTTGGAAGTTTTAGATAAAACGATGCTGGATATTTTATCATAATTCAAATAAAATATTTCTCCTTCATCATCGGTTTCTTTCAAGTAAGTTTCTTTAAATTCGACGGTACTTTCAGTTTCATTGTAAAAACTGTGTATCTCATTTTCACATGATAATTGGAAGTATGTAAACTCATTTTTAGATAATTCATCAATGAAGTCTTCAATCATACTCGGATATTTGATTCTTTTATTTTGTTTGATGCGCATTTTTACTTCCTCATTAATTTCTAACAATTTCGAATTTAAAATTCTTAATGTTAATATTAACTTATGCTTTCATTCTTTAAATAATATTTGGAAAAGTATTTATCTAATTTGTTTCAAACTTTTATATATGAAAAAACTTTTTATATTGTTGATTTGTATTGTTCTATTTTCTTCCATTTCTTTTGTCAGTGCAGAAGACATTAATGCAACACTTGATACAAATCCGGTAGCTACTGATTCTGTGGATAGAAGTGTTGCAGAAGATACAAACATTTCAAAATCCGCTTATCTTATCTTGGATAATGATGCGGATAAGGAAGACATCCATATCGGTGATTATGTCACATGGATAGTCACAGTTCAGAATTTAGGTCCTGACATGTCTCAAAATACTCAGGTTCGTGATGAACTTCCTGACGGATTAAAATATTGCTATCACACTTTAACAAAAGGATCATTCAATCCTCAAACAGGAATATGGAATATCGGTGATTTGAAAGTTGAGGATGGTGAAGTTGCATTATATATAACCTGCATTGCATTAACGGCCGGTGAAAAAATCAATAAGGTATGGTTAACGTCAGATACATTCAATCCAAACAACGAAACATTCGAAGAAGAGGAAATTGACGTATTGGACCATGATGATGATAAGGATGTAAAAAAAGAAATCAATAATATCCATAAAACCGGAAATCCAATATTTTTAATATTAATATCTCTCTTTGGATTTGCAGGCTTGCCGTTCCTCTTTAAAAAGCAGTTATAATACTTTTGCGATAATGTATTGGTCCAGATAAACAAAGAGTATTTTTGCCTGTGCATTATCATTCAAGCTATTTTTAATCTTAGAAGCACTTTTAACTTCATCAATAAGTGTATAATCACTGTTTGCAACATAGCCTATTTTTTCATTCTCATAATAGACTGCTATTGCATCAGGGTCATGTTCATTGTCATCTTCCTTAACCAGATCCACAACTAACTCATCACTTGGAGTGAAATTATAGAAATAACTGCCGGAAATGCTTATTAGCATATCTTCGGTCGTATTCAAATATTTGACCTGATTTTTAAAATCCTCAAGTTTATCAAATTCCTTATATGCAATCAAATATGCTTTTTTGGCTTCGACAGGCTCTCTTAAAGCTTCAAGAATTTCACCTTTTAGGAAGTAAAATTCAGAGGGGTCTTCACTTTCAGGAAGTATTTCCAAAGCATTTTCAATAAGTTCAAGAGCCTTTTCATATTCAAGTTCGGGAAAATAACTGACCTTTGCCCATCTGTATAATGTATTGGCCTTACTGGACTTAATTTCATCAGATTCATCAATATTTAATGCATGATTAATGGAATCGATTGACTTTTCATAGTCATTTTGTCTGTCATAGATTTCTGATGTTAAAAGCCAGTAATTAACATCCTCCTTTTTAAGGCTTTTTTCAATCAATGATAATGCTTGTGAGTACTTTTCTTCATCAATCAGATAATCGATTTTATTGGTTTTTGGAATCACAAACCTTGACTGACGGGTTTTATCACCGTTATCTTCAGAAGAATCAATGTAGAGATAATTGTTATTTTCCATTCAAATCAACTATTATAACTTTTTCATGTTTATATATAATTTTAAATATATATTAGTATTGAGGTTAAAATATGGATTATGATATTATTTATATTGGAAGCGGAAATGCTTCATGGCAAGGCGCCCGTTTTTTAAGAAAGGAAGGCTTAAAAATATTAATCGTTGAAGAAAGTTTATATGGTGGGACATGTGCAAACAGAGGATGTAACTCAAAGGCATTATTGGATGCACCATATGAAATAAAGGCATTGGCCGATAATTTTGAAGGCGTTGGAAAATCAGGTAATTTTGAAGTTGACTGGCCTGCACTGATGAAATTCAAACAAAAGCGTATTGCAAACATGTCTCTATTTTTGGATGGTAAATTTGATGAATACGATTTGGATGTTGCTCATGGAAAAGGAATTATCCTGGATGAACACACCGTACAGGTCGGAGATGAAAAATTCACAACAGAAAAAATTGTCATTGCAACTGGTTTGAAGCCAATCATCCCAGACATTAAGGGTAAGGAGTATTTGCATGACAGTACTGACTTTTTGGATATTGCAGAGCTTCCAAAGCACGCTATTATTATGGGCGCAGGATTTGTGGGTATGGAATTCGCTTCAATACTTGCAGAAGCGGGCCTTGAGGCTGACGTGATTGTAAGGGGTGACATGGCATTGAAATATTTCCACCAGCCATATGTTCAAAGAGTCATTGAAATTCTAAAAGAGAAAAATATACGCTTCCATTTTAACCAAACTGTAAAAGAAATCATTAAAAGTGATGATGTAGTAATCGATAATCCGGAAGCAAAAGTTTCAAATGTTACCGAAGGTTTGAATGTTGATATTGATTTAAGGGACCCTGATGCTAAACTTGAAAACAGAGCATATGAAAACGGATTTACTGTTAAGTGTGAAAGCGGTTTGAATCTAACCGGGGATTATGTAATATCAGCTATTGGAAGAACTGCCAATGTTGACGGAATTGGCCTTGAAAATGTGGGACTTACAAGCACCAAAAATGGAATAAAGGTCAACGGACACCTCCAGACTGAAGTGCCTAATATTTACGCGTCAGGTGATGTTGCAGATACCGGAATTGCAAAACTTGTAACTGTTGCTATACATCACTCCAAATACCTTATAAAGGAATTACTTGGACAAGCAGATGAAATAACTTATCCTGTTGTTCCTGCAGCTGCGTATACCATTCCAAGAATAGCTACTGTCGGAGTTCCTGCATATATTGCTGAGGAATCTGATGAGTATGATGTTCACACTATAAGGTATGGAAATTCATATTCACTTGAGCTTAAAAACGATACAACTGCAGAGGCAAAGGTCATTGTAGATAAGGACTTGCAGATTGTAGGTGCTGAGATATATGCTGCAGATGCTGAGAATGTGGCTAATATGTTTGCATTTATCATAAACAAGAAAATAACCTTGGAAGAGCTTGATTATATGATTTATGCATTCCCGTCAAGCAGTTCAGTATGTTTATATAAGCTGCACAATATTCATTATGATTTATGAGGTGATAAGATGGAAAACTTTGAAAACCAGAAATTCTGCCAGTCCTGTGCAATGCCAATGGACGGCAGTGAAGTATATGGAACAAATGCCGATGGAAGTAAAAATGACGAATACTGCATATATTGCTTCAAAGATGGAGAATTTACTTCAGACATGTCAATGGATGAAATGATGAACTTCTGCATAGAAAAGATGGTGGAAGTTCACCCTGAAATGGACAGGGATGAAGCCGCATCCATGATGAATGAGGTATTTCCAAAATTGAAAAGATGGGCTAATGATTAGTTTAAAATGATTTTTAAAACTCCCCATTTGATTTTACGGCCATGGCAGGATTCAGATGCAAAGTGTCTATATCACTTTGCAAAAAATCCCAATGTCGGGCCGATTGCAGGATGGCCTCCTCACAAAAGTGTTGATGACAGTTTAAATATTATCAGAACTGTTTTTTCCAAAAGGGAAACTTATGCTATTGTAAAGGATGATATTCCTATTGGGTGTACAGGATTGCTGTTTCATCCCGACACCAATCACTGGTGGGGTGAAAACTCAGCCGAACTGGGATATTGGATAGCAGAGGAATACTGGGGAAATGGATTTGCCGTTGAGGCATCTGAAGTTATAGTCAAAAGGGCATTTGATGATTTGGGAGTTGAACGAATTTTTGCATCGTTTAAAAATGAAAACACTCAGTCAATGAGAGTTTTGGAAAAGTTAGGCTTTAAATATTATTCCCAATTAAACAATATTGACTATGAGGATAAAGTTTTTCGAGAAATTGCAATGATTTGTGAAAAATAAGTATATATTGTATTATAAATAAACTCTAATTTATATGTGGTGAAATTTATGAAGGATATTGTTATTGTTGATTGTATATCATCTGGTGTAAATTTTATAAGGGATATTCTTAATATGGGTTATAATCCAGTAATTTTGGAATTAAAACCTAATTCTGATGATGTTAAAGCTTATAAAGAAAAAATGGATTTGGAATATGATGAAATTGACTGTTTATATGAATTGGTTTATGAAAAGGAAACATATGAAGAAACCCTTGAATTTGTAAAGAAAATGGATCCTTTACTTGTGATTCCGGGAAGTGAACGTGGAGTCGTACTTGCAAATAAACTCGCCTATGATTTGGATTTAGTTGGAAATCCTGTTGTCAATCTTGATGCAATGACATTGAAACATAAAATGCAGAAAAAAATTGCAAGGGCAGGACTTAGAAATATCCGGGGAAAACGCATTTCATCAGCTGAAGATGGTGTAGAATATTTCAATAATAAATCATTCGAAAAAGTTGTCTTAAAGCCTGTTCATGATTCTGAACCTGCAAATGTCCGCATATGTTCTACTGAAGAGGAAATTATTGAAAATGTCAATGATTTATTAACCAGAAAGGACATATTCGGTGAAGACATTGAAGACATTATAATTCAGGAATTCATTGACGGTGATGAATATATTATAAACACTGCTTCAAACAACGGTATTCATCGTATAACCACCATCTGGAAGTATAAAAAGGTTAAAACATCTGATGGCAGTTTTATTTATGATGCTCTTGAATCCGTTAATGACTTAAGTCTCGGTGAAGTTGAAATGATTGAATATGCATATGACGTTAATGATGCAATTGGAATCAAATACGGTGCTGTCAGCGGTGAATATATTATCGATGAAAATGGACCTGTTCTTGTTGAGGTAAACTGCCACCCTATGGGCGGCCATTTGCCGGTTGATTTTTTAGATAAGGTTTCAGGCCAGCATGAAACAGATTCCATTTTGGATTCATACCTAAAGCCGGAACGTTTTTTAGAAAAAAGAAAGGAAAAGTATAATCTGATGGCTCACGGTGCATTAAAAATGTTCATTGCTCCAAAGGATCTGATGGCAAGATCTGCTCCAATCATCAATATTGCTCCACAGTTAAGAAGTCATTATGGTATTGTTTTTGAAGATTTAATTGCAAATGAAACGTTCTTTTCAAAAACACAGGATATCACTACCAGCTGCGGATTGATATTTTTGGCTCATGAGGATTCAAGCGTAGTTAATGAGGATATCAAATTCTTAAGAAGCGTTGAGAAAAACGCATTTAAATTGGTTTTAAGTGAAGAAAGTGATGAAATACAAACCATAAATAAAAATGTAATCATTGAAAAGCTTAAACTTGTCATTGACATAACTGAAAAGTACGGGACAGGTTTATTAATTACAGACCAGCCTGTATATGATGTTGATATACTGCAGGTGGGTCTTAGTGATATTGAAAATGTAAAGGGCACATTTGATTTTGTTTTACTCAATTTAAATGAAAGCTTTATTAAAAGAAGTGATGAGATTACTGTAGACATAATCTTTGATATATTTTCATATATTAAGGTCGGAGGATTGATTTTCATCCCTGATACAACATATAAATATGTTCCTGGCGGAAGAAAAGGTGTTGAGGCACTGGTAAAATCCCTAAACCTCAAGATTGAAGTTCCTCCATACGGTATGAAAAATGCAGTTATCGCATCCAAAATTAAATAAAAAGATAATTTAACAATTATCTTTCTTTTTTTAAGATACAATGTGTGAAGAAAAAATTACTTATGCTGACGTTGAGGAATACCAAGGTCTCTTTACTCTGGCTCCGTCATTTCTGCTTGAAACATTTGCGAAAAGAAATACAAATCTGGTTTTAATGTTCAAATCAATTATCAAGTCATATATGGACAGTCTCACTGAAATTCAAAAAGAAAAGCTGGATATCATTCTTTCAACAGATATTGATGAACTTCAAAGTATAATGAATGAAGCATATCAAAGAACAAAAATTAAACAGTATAAAGTTTTGGCCAATCCGGATTATCGATCATTTATTAAGGATAATTTGGACGAAATAAAGGCATTGTTATAATATAAATAGTCATGTTTACATAATATTATTTATTATGGGAATTTCTTTTAATTTGGAAGATAAAAAAATTGTTATTGTGCGGCATTAACTCAGCTTATTCAGCAGTTAATCTGTAATATGACTGTTGTTGCGCTTCCACAGATAGCTGAAGATTTAAACTTTAATATAGATATGATGATGTGGGTAAATCTGATATATATATATGTTCTTTAGTTGCTTTCTGTATTCCCGGCGCTAAAGTTATTTCCCAATATGGGGTTAAAAAATGTACCCTTTATTGTTTTATCTTATTATTTATTTCAGTTTTAATTTCCATATTTGCCGTTAACCCATACCTGTTTCTTCTTTCAAGAGGAATTCAGGGTTTATCCTGCGCATTGTTATCAGTTAGTATTTATATGCTGATTGTAAATGATTTGGAAGATGATGAAGTAGGTCCTGCTTTGGGTATTGTCGGTTCTTCCGGATATATCGGAATGCTTATTGCCCATTCATTTATGGGTTTTACAATGTTTTTTACCAGCTGGAGAACTGCATTTTTAATATTCATTCCAATTATTCTGATTTTATTCTTCATTTTGAGAGGAGTCAAGAAAGAATGGACTACTGAAAAACAAAAGATTGATAATCTGGGATCTTTGATTTATGTTGTTACTATGGGATTATTGGCTTATGGAATCACTATTCTTGATGAGTGGGGAATCGTTCTTGTAATCGCCAGTATTTTTCTATTGATTTTATTTGTCAAGGTTGAAAAACGTGCTAAACATCCTATTTATAATCTTAAACTATTAAAAGATGTAAGATATGTAATAGGTAATTATGCTGCAATGGCTGCTTATTTTACTACAACAATAGCATTTAATGCAATTACATTCTATCTGCTTTATATTGAAGATTATTCTGAATACTTTATTGGGTTGATATTGCTTATTGCACCTATTATTATGGTAGGGTTATCCGGTTTTTCCGGAAGACTTACAAAAAGAGTCGATCCAAGAATTATTTCAGGTGTTGCAATGGCATTCATTTTCACTTCAATGATTTTATATGCCTTCATGGATCACTTTGAATTGGAATATTTAATTTTTGCCTGTATTTTACAGGGAATCGGTGCCGGCTTATTCTCAGCTCCAAACAATAAGTATGTATTGACTTTGGTTGATGTTAAAGATTTGCCCGATGCAAGTTCATTATTATCTACAAATAAGGAATTCGGAAAGATTTTAAGCGGAGGAATATATACATTAATTTTCTCCATTTTCATAGTGGGCGGACAATTGGGGGATTCTTCTGTAGATTACTTGTTGATTTTATCTACCCATATTATGATGATTATTAATGCAATTGTTGCTTTTGTTGCTATGGCATTGCTCTTTTACAGTTATACCAAATGAATTGGATTATGATGCTGATGTTGTTTCATTTTTCAGAAGTGTATTTTCATCATGGATTAAGGATATGTTCTAATCGAATTATTTTTTTCAAAATATCAAAGTTTAGGTATACCTAAAAATTTATATACTCATTAAAATAAAATAATATTAAATAGTAACGCGGGAGGTATACTATGATAATAGGTATTGAAAACCTAAAAGAAAAGCAAAAAGAAAAAGAAGAATCTGAATAATGGCCAACATTATTCTTATTCTAAACTATTTTTACAATATTTTCAATATGAAATTCAATTAAATATATTGAATACAGCATTCATTATTTTTAATATATGTTAAAAAGATGATGAATTTTAAACCATTACTTCAAAATATTTTATGGTTATGGAAAAAATTTTTAATATTGGCGATGGCATACACATGTGTCTTTTAAAAAAATCTTAAATTACTTCAAAACCTATTAGTCTGATTTTGTTGGAAATCAATTTCGGATTGTTTTTGTCTATTTCTTCGGAGAGTTTTGTCGTGATGTATTTTTTATTGTCATCTGCAAAAACGGTAGCTATGTTATATTCATCACAATCCATCAAAACACTTGCAAGGAAGTTTGCACCGCTGGAAATACCAATACCCAAACCGAATTCCTTAGCTATTCTTTTTGACATATTGATTGCATCGCAGTCTTCAATTAAAACAATATCATCAATTAATTCTTTTTGAACAATTCCCGGAATAAAGTCATCACCGATTCCTTCAATCATGTGGCTTCCTTCCTCCATTCCCATTTTAAGAATGGATAATGTGGACGGTTCAAGAGCAAATATCTTTGAATCTGGATTGTGTTGTTTTAATCTTTTACCTATTCCCATCAATGTTCCACCGGTACCGATACCTGATACAAAAGCATTAACATCTGGAAATGAATTAATTATTTCCTGACCGGTTGTATTGTATTGGGCTTCAACATTTAACACATTATCGAATTGGAGAGGTCTGAAAGCATTGTTTTCTCGGGCAAAATCTTCTGCAAGTTCCAAAGCCTTTTTAAATCCACCTTCCTCTTTAGATACAAGGTGAACATGGGCCCCATACATTTCAATAAGATTTCTTCTTTCAATAGATACCCAGTCAGGCATGAAAATATGAACGTCATGGCCGAAAAGCGCGCCGATAGCACTAAAGGAAATTCCAGTATTTCCGCTTGTAACTTCAACAATAGATTGTCCTTCTTTTAGATTGCCGTTTTCTCTTTCTTTTTTGATAATATAATATGCAATTCTATCTTTAATGCTTCCAGTATAATTGTAATATTCGAGTTTAGCATAAATACTACTTAGTTTTCCTTCGTATTCATAATTGATTTTTATCATCGGCGTATTGCCTATTAACTTTTCGATATTCATAATTTCAATCCAATCCAAATAATGTAATATTATAATTTTTGTGTTTCAATTATAAAATACTTTTTTATAGACAAATATATTAATTTTGGAATTCAAATATCTGATTAATGATAAGGAAAAATACTTTAAGAAATCTGATATTTTTAATAGTTATTCTGATTTTTTTAATTGTAGTCATCAGCCAGATTATGCCGGGCAGTGATAATGGATTAAATAATTCCTCCGGAATAACCCATGAGGTCATTGCCAACAATTCTACCCAGGATGGCGGAACGGTAGAAGTAATCAGAAATATGGGAAATACCAATGCCAAAAAGATTGCATGTGTTGTAGGTGTTCATCCTCTTGAAAACGATACGCATAAGACATTTCTAAAGACCCTTCCGACATTGAACAATCTGAACTACTGCTATGACGTTTACATTATCAATGTAACTGAAGACTTTTCAGCTTACGGAGAGCTTCATCCGGACGATGAGCCCGGAAGAGCGACAGGTCAGGATTTGGCCTTGAAATATGTATATCCACAAATCGTTAACGGAAGTTATGAAATGGCAGTTGACATACATGCGCATGGTGGGGCATACGGAGAGCACAATACATTTGTTTTCAGTCCAGTAGACGGATCAGTCGGTGAAAGCTATGGAAGAAATGTTTCCACAAGCACTCAAAACATTTCATATTATAATCCCCAACACACTACAAGCGGCCCTTACCTTACTGTTCCTTTAAATCAGAATGGTGTTCCTGCATTTTACTTTGAAGAAAACAGTTATATTTCACAAAACATCAAGGATGCCCATATCCTGGAACTTATAAGAGCTATTGACAATCTGAAATTTAATTAAAACAGGTGTTTTCATGAGAAATATTATAATTGTTCAGTGCACTTCAACAGGTAAGAATTATGTTCAGGATATTATTAATCGAAAATGTAATCCTATCGTTTTAGAGCTAAGGTTAAAAATGATTCAAAAGAAGCGATGGAAAATCTGCAAAAAATAAGAGACGGATATAAATCTCTTGAAAATTTTGAGTTAATTTATGAACAGGATACATATGAAGATACTCTTGAAATGGTTAAACAGTATGATCCTTTATTAATAATTCCAGGTACCGAAGAGGGCGTTATACTGGCCACTAAATTATCCAATGATTTAAATTTACTTTGTAATCCTATTGAAAACCTCGATGCAATGACTTTGAAAAATGAAATGCAAAAGAGATTGGCTGAAAATAATCTCAGATATATTAAAGGCCAGACTGTAAGCACGATAGACGAGGCAATAGATTTTTATGAGCGTGAAGGCTTAAATGAAGTTGTAATAAAACCTCTATACAGTGCAGGATCGGTCGGCGTACGTATCTGTTTAAATAAGGATGAAATGATTAAAGCTGTTCGAGAGGTATTGGAGCAAAGAGGATACTATGGAAATGAATTTGATGAAGTTTTGATTCAGGAACGCATTGATGGTATGGAATACGTGGTAAATACTGTCTCATGCGATGGCATTCATAGGCTAACTACAATATGGAAATATCATAAGGTTAAAACAGAAGAGGGAGGCATTGTCTATGATTATGATGAAATAATCGCTGATTTAGGCCTTGGTGAATCACAGCTTGTTGAATATGCTTATGATGTTGCAGATGCCATGGGATTAAATATGGGCCTGTACATGGAGAGTATATGATAGATGAAAACGGCCCTGTTTTAATTGAAGTAAACTGCAGACCAATGGGCAGTTCTTTAGAACCGGAATTTTTAGATAGAATATCTGGTCAGCACGAAACAGACAGTTCCCTTGATTCTTATTTAAATCCTGAAAAGTTCCATAAAAAACTCAATGAAGGTTACAGATTATTTTCATATGGCGTAATCAAATCATTAATTGTTCCTAATGATGTGATTGTTGAATCTTCACCTATAACATATATCAGCAGCAAATTAAAAAGCTTTTATAAAATATCCTTAAATATTCATGAGGATTATCAACCCTTTTTAAAAACACAGGACCTTGAAAGCAGTGCAGGAGATATCTATCTTGTCCATGAAGATTTTAATCAGGTGATAAATGATGTTAACTACATACGCACCCTTGAAAAACAGGCTTTCCAATTGGTTTTAAGTGAAGGATTGAATAAAAATAAGGTAATCTGCAATGATGATGAGGATTTAAAATTATTATTGGAAGATATTAAAAGTTATGGGTCTATCCTTTTAGTTACAGATGAGGAAATTGATGAATTAGATATATTACAAGTTGCTCCTGATAAATTGGATGAAATTAAAGGGAAGTTTGACTATATTATAATCAATATCAATAAAAGCATTATTAATAAAAAGGATGATTATGTTGCAGAGTTATTTTTAAATATATTCAATAAGATAAGGACTGGAGGATATATATTTATTTTAAAAAATACTTATGATTATCTTCCTAATGGTAGATTGGGTGCAGAAGCTCTTGTAAAAATTTTTGACCTGAAAATCCAAATGCCAAAACATAATCTTAAAAAGATAGTTATAGCATCAAATATTTAAGAGATCAACATGACTTATGAACGGAATTATAATTTATTAAATAATAAATTTAAGGAATTATTTATCCCAACATTACTTGCTTCAATAGCAGGTAATTTTGCAGTTCTGGCTGATGCATTATTAATCAGTATGTTTATGGTTCCTTTAAATCTGTTTGTTATTCAGAGTGTTGGACCATTAGTTGCATTTGTTAATGTAATTTACTGGTTAATAGGTTTTGGAGGATCCATCCTTTGTACTCATGCACGGGCGGAATTTGATAGTGAAAAAGGCAATTACTTATTCACCGTTTCATTGATTAGTGTTATTTTAATCGGATTGGCGATAAGCCTTTTAGGATTTTTGTTTCCGGATTTTTTTATGCAGTTATTATGTGCATCAAATCAATTTAAGCCCCTTATTAGTCAGTATTTTAATTTATATATTATAGGAATACCGTTTCTTTGTTATTTTGCTGTTTTAGCTTATTTCATAAAGACTGATGATTTTATAAAACTGCAATTTAGGACATTTCTCTTATGCAATGCCATAAATGTGATTTTGGATGTTGTATTTATAAAATTCCTTAATTTTGGTATTGCCGGGGCCGGTTTGGCTACTACGCTCGGAAATATTATTGCAGCTATTTATATAACTACCTATTTTTTTAATTCAAAAGCTACTTTAAAATTAGTAAAAGTTAGATTTTTTAAATCAATGAGGTACTTGGTTGATATTTCTAAAGCAGGATTTTCCAGTGCTTCAATTCCATTGTATGAATCAGTTAAACTCTTGTTTATTAATATTCTGATTGGTGGAATTCTAGGTGAAGTTGGATTGGCAGCATTTAACATGTGTTTCAATACTTTATATTTTGTTGGGATTTTTATATTGGGTACAGCACAGTCAATTTTACCTATTGTGGCTGTTTATTATGCTGAAGAAGATTTTCAGGGTATAGACTACGTTACCAAAATCTCATTAAAAATAGCACTTCTATTCGGGATTTTCTTTACGATTCTTTTTGTAGTTTTTCCGCAATCAATATTGTTCATATTTTCAGTTACAGATCCTTTACAGATTCCTATTATATTGAATGCAGTTAGAATATTTTCGTTATGCTTTTTAGGTTATTCAATAAGTTTATTATACATTTTTTACGCACCGTCAGTTGAATATTATAAATTGGCTAATATTATCGCAATTCTTGAAGGTTTGATTCTTCCAATAATTTTTGCATATCTCTTCGGATATTTCTGGGGCGTAGATGGAATTTGGATTTCATTTTCAATAACGGAAGTCGGCACTGTTTTATTCATTTATATATATTCAAAATATGTCTCTAAAAAAACTAATGGAATGTACTCCGGATTTTTCATAAATAAACAGCTTCGTGATAAAAGAAGAAAGGAATATACTGTTAAAGGAAATAAGGAAGATGTACTTATTCTTTCAAAAGAAATTAATAGCTATTTTGATGATTCAAATCTCTCTTTAGTA
Source organism: Methanobrevibacter sp. (assembly GCA_017434555.1). Classification (GTDB taxonomy): domain Archaea; phylum Methanobacteriota; class Methanobacteria; order Methanobacteriales; family Methanobacteriaceae; genus Methanocatella. Next base: position 40,158 of record JAFRFB010000144.1, read on the forward strand.
ATTGAGCAAATGCTTTTTTATATTATAGATATTAATGATGGATTGGATTGGATTGATATTATTGTACGTGAAAAAGATGATTCATTTGTAATTTAATTAAAGATAATGGAATTAATTTTAATCCTGAAAATATCAATTCTTCTGCAGACGATATTGATTACTCTCAAATATTGGGTTTTAACATTACTCTTTTAACAGTCAAAAATAATTAATTCTTTTTTGAAAAAAATTTTTATCTTATTAAAAACTTATTTATATTAATAAAAAATAATATAATAACGATGATTAAATAACTATTGTTATATTTTAATATTAATAAAAAATTTGGTTGAAAAAAATGAATGATACGACAAAGATTTTAACTATTCAGGACATTTCATGTTTTGGTCAGTGCTCAATAACAGTAGCATTGCCTGTTGTTTCGGCTTTTGGAATAGAAACTGCAATTCTTCCTTCTGCAGTATTGTCAACACATACTTCAGGATTTACTGATTATACTGTAAGAGATTTAACTGAAGACCTTCCCCTAATACAAAAACATTGGGAAAGTGAAGGAATAGATTTTGATGCAATATACACAGGATTTATCGCATCAATTGAACAGCTGGACTATATTAAAGACATTATTGATTCCAGACTTAAATCCGGAGGCATCACATTTGTAGACCCTGCAATGGCAGACCATGGTGAATTTTACAACGGCTTTGACCAGGAATTTGCAGATAAAATGGGTGAACTTTGTAAAATGGGGGATTTTATTCTTCCAAATACTACCGAGGCATGCTTTATACTGCACAAAGAGTGGAAAGAACATTTCACAAAAGAAGAAATGATTGAAATGGCAAAGGAGCTGTCTGAATTCACAAAACGATACGTTATTCTCAAGGGATATGAAAACGAAAACAATGAAATGGGAATGATTGTTTTAGATAAAAAAGAAGATAATATAGAAATCGTTTACAATGATAAAATAGACTATATATCCCACGGAACCGGAGACGTTTTCGCTTCATCATTTGTCGGATCAACCATGGTGGGCAAATCACCTACATCCGCTGCAAAAATTGCAGGGGAGTTTACTAAAAAAGCTATTGAAAAGACAATAGGTGATGAAAATCATAAATATGGAGTCAAGTTTGAACAGGCGATTCCGGAGTTATATGATTTGCTGGATACATTATAGCTTGTGCATTTGCACCATCTTAACTGTTGATTAGTTCACAAAATTTATATTAAATTTATAACTAAAATTATATTGATGGTTAAAAAAACTGTATGGTCACTATCAGTAGTATGTTTTGCAATGTCAACATTACTGAGTTTAGTGGGATTGATTTCTGTAATTCAACTGTATTTCAATGTTTCAATTTATTACGCCAGTTTATATGCTAGCATATTTGCAGGAGCATTGGGATTTTCAAGTTTAATTACGCCAGCTCTTTTTTCACGCTTTGAAAAAAAGAAACTGATTATGGTTATTTTGATAATAACTGCCTTATGTAATTTCATCCAGTTTTTTATTTCCAACTATTATATAGCACTCGTTTTTAGAGTAATACCCGCAATATTATATCCTATAGTTGTAAGTTCTGCATTAACTATTGTAGGTAAAATCAGCCCTAATGATACAAATAAGGTTGTTTTAGGTATTTCTGCCGGAAGTATTGTCGGTCTTTCTGTTACTTCCTTTTTAGGATTGAGCTATGGATTTCAAATAGCTATGTTATGGTACTGTTTGATAGATTTAATATCTTTAGTACTAACTTTCCTTTTCATTCCTAAGTTTGAGGGAAATAAGGAACCGGTAGTTTTACAGATAAGTCATGCAAAGTCAAAACTCTTTTTAATTTCGATATTGTATGTTTTCTGCATGGTCGTGGGAATAAGCATTACATACAATTATATTCCAACATATCTTAATCAGGTAACTCATATGGATGCTCAGATGCTCTTTATTACCTTATTGATGATGGGTCTTTTATCAATGGTCGGAACAACATTATTCGGATATTTAATCAATAAAAACGGTAACAGAACTGTTCTCTTTTATCCTATAGGTTTTACTTTAATAATGTTTTTAGTGGGAAGTTTTGCGCAGCTTCCATTTCATGAATTTTGTATTTTGATGGTTTTTGCTATATTTGACGGGTCTGCATATACAGTTGCGCAGTATTGGGTCACCTCATCTGTTCGTGGCGCTCCGGAATTTGCAAACGGTATTTTCCTGTTGATGACCAATTTAGGGATATTCCTCGGAACTATGCTGGGTGGTGTAATAATTGATGTCATAGACATTTTATACATTTTCTACGGATCAATGATATTCATGCTTTTAGCAATTCCATTCGTTTTAATCAGAATCAAATATTATCCTAAAGCACATTAACTATAAAAATTATAATAAATAAAATTACTATTAATATGTTTGCTTATAATAATGATTTGGAAAAGTTTTCTTTAAAATATACAACGGATATACCCAAGGATTATGATTTATCCGAAATACAGTTTACTTTTGATTTCATATGTCTTGTTTTAAAGCGCAATAAGGATATTGATTATTCCATTAAAGAAATCGCATATAAATATGACCTTACTGATGATTTTTTAAAAGATTATTTGATTGAAAATAAATTTATCATCAATAGAACAAATAAAAACGAGTTTTCAAAGCAGCTTAAAAAGTACAATACCAAATCATTGAAAAAGATGCTTAAAAAACAGGGTCTTAAAACTTCAGGAAAAAGAGAAAAAATAGAAAAAAGAATATTTGAACACAATATCCTTAAAAACAGCTATTATTTATCTTCAAATTCTAAAACATTCTATAAAAACAAGAAAAGAAGAATAAATATTTTCAATGATTATCTTTCAGACAACTATTACTTCAATGAATTCAATGAATTCTATATGGATAATTTCCGCAAAAAATTAGATAAGATACCTGTAGCATTCATTAATCAGCACATAAATAAGGCTGATGAAGATGAAGACCATGACAGATTTATTTTAAACAATCGGATAATGGCCAATCATTTTAATAAAAAAGAGAAATATAAGATAATGCTTGAATATGAACTAAGGCTTTTCTGTATGAATTTAAATCCGATATGGAAAATCGATGATTTATCAAGTCATGTGGGAATTATTAAAGATTCATATAAGAATTTGAATTTCCTCAAAAATCGCTTAAGCAAAAATATTGTAATATCTGCATTCTACGTGATTTGGGATTCATTCGACTTCAATAGAATCATCGTATCAAAATATGATGCATACCGGTGTTTAAAAGATATATTAAATAATAAGAATTTAAATAAAATTAACAGAAATTTGGATGAGAAGTTCTATTCAAACAAGGATTTAAAGATTAAAAAAATTACTCAAAAGACATTATTTGATTTTTAAGGTTTTGATAAGATGAAAATTTTAATATCCAATGATGATGGTGTTTTTGCACCAGGAATTTTGGCTGCAAAACAGGCTGTTGAAGATTTGGGTGATGTTTATGTTGTAGCCCCTGATGTAAATAACAGCAGTGTAGGTCGCCGTTTAACCTTGTTTAAGCATCTGGAAATCAATTCATGCAAACTTGACGATGGAAGTCCTGCATACTCTGTATCCGGAAGTCCTGCAGATTCAGTTGTAGTCGGAGCTGATTATGTAATGGATGGTGAGCCTGATTTGGTTATAACAGGCATTAATCAGGGAGTGAATATAAGTTGTGACATTACATCTTCAGGTACTGTTTGCGCTGCTCTTGAAGCGGTCAGCTTGGGAATTCCCTCAATTGCAGTTTCATTATTCGTTGATCCAAAAACCGCATACAAACAGGATGAAAACGGCGAATGGTATGTGGACTATGATTTTTCACTGGCTAAAAAGGTTTTACATGATTTGGTACTTAAAATAAAAAATAAAGGATTTCCTGAAGGCGTTGATTTATTTAATCTCAACGTTCCATCAAACTATGACAATGAGAAAGTCAAGATTACCCATCTTTCACATAAAATGCTTTTAAAAAAGGTAATTGACAATAGTGATGAAGAAAGAAAAGAGATATTTAACTATCATTTAGAGGAAAATCAGGATAGCGACAACCTAATCATGATCGTGTCTGACTTGGTTAAGGATTATGATGAGGAAAGTGACGGTTATGCATTAATGGTTGAGAAAAGACCAAGCCTAACTCCTCTTAATGCAAACATGACTTTTAGGGAATTGGATGATTGGTGAATCATCCCAACACTTAAGGTACAAGCTTTTGTACATAGGGTATTTTTTTAAGGACAATTATAATAAGTATTGTCAAAGGAATGACAACAATAGGCATTCCAACCGTAAATAACATGGACTGTTTGTTTAATTTAAGATAATGGAATATGATTTCTATCAGATAAAAGTGAATCAGATATATACCAAAGGTATACGGTTTTATAAAGCTTACAATCTTATTAATGGAGTTAAATGAATATTTTGCATATAACTGCTTAACTAAAACCCAAATAGCTATTGCATAAAGTGCTGTTGTTGGGAAGGTATATGATTTATACATTTGACTGAACTGGCCTGTGGTATCATAAACTGACTGTGTAGGTAAAAACATTCCCAATAAACCCAAAATACCAAGTACATAAAAGAGATACCTGTATTTTTTGTCCAGATCAACTTCATTCAATACATAACCTAACAAAGGATACATTAAAAATCCGCTTAATAAATAAAACTCCGGTCGCACAACCAGATTGAGTGTAAAGACTTGAATTAAAAAAGGCACTACAGAGGAAAATATAAATATTAATGTGATTAAATAACTGAATAATTTGATTCTATTTTCCTTAGGAATATTTGAAAACAATGGCATTATAAGATAAATTCCGAATAACGGTACGAAAAACCAGTATATGCTGTCATTTATACAGTGATTATAAAGGTATAATAAAATGTTTTCAGTCGGCCCTTCATGCATAAAGTAAATGTTGAATATTGCATAAAATATTACCCAAAAGATAAAAGGAAGTAAAACTTTGTTTAAACGTTTTTTAAAGTAAACATTCGTATCATATCTATTTTTATAATCTATCAGATTTGCTCCGGAAATCATATAAAAAATAGGAACTGCCGGGAAGAAAACGCACATTATCAGATTTGATATAAACCAGTATTTTGAAGGATTTGCTGCTGAATAACGAAAAATAGCGCAATGTAAAATTACAACAGCTAATGCTGAAAAGACTGACAGAAATGATATATATTTTATTTCATTGTTATTTGAATTTAAATTCATCAATTATCCTCATTTATATTCATTTTTCGTTAATAATAGATTAATCTACATTATATTTAAATATTATCATGCTTTTTCTTAATTATTAATTTTTATTGAATTTTATATCTTTTTAAATTTCTTCAAGATGTGTAAATTAAATCAATTTAGTATAGAATAATTATATGTTAAAAATTTAAATTAGGAGAATAATAGATGGCTTTAAACAAATTTAAATATGATAGAATTAATATATATTAATATAATTTCTTTTTTGGATAATGGTGCTATGATGAGAGTGGAAAAACAATATAGGCAATTTGAAGGTATTGATGAAATCCGTATTTTTAATTCCAGTCAAAAAGACTTTTACAAACCAACACCTAAAGAGTTTGACATTAAGGATCTCCCTTTTCAGGAACTTCTTGACAATATTTCGGTTGAAATTCATTGTCTGGTTCCTTATGAAAATGGTAAGGATTTCATTATCCAAAGCATTGGAAATTTTACTCTCGAAAAATATAACTGCACTCCTGATGACGTTAAAGGCAGATTATTAAGTAAAATGTCTCCTGCCTTTTTTGAAATCCTTTATGATGAGTTGTTTGAGGTATATAAAACCCATGAAACAAAGGAAATCAGATTCGTTTACTATCATAAAAATAAATTGTCAAAACTCAGCAACGCCAAAATACTTTTTGATATGGGGAGGGTTTTTGTAACTAGCCATAATGTTGACACGAAAACAAAAAAACGTATTGATTTGGAGTATAGGGATTTTGATGAGGATAAAAATGACATAATAGAAAACTTTTCACAGACAGGAAGCTATTATATAGTAAATGGAAAATATATGTGGTCACAGGGCATATATAACATTATAAATCGTGCAAAAGAAGAATCAGATGATTATTTCAATATAGTCTATGATTTGGTGATTCCAGAGGACAAGCATATAGTCAATAAAATTTTTGACTCCACTAATGAAGATATTGCACACTGTAATGAAATCATTCGTATCAAAACCAAAGATGGTGTATTAAAAACTGTAGAAGTTAATGTTAACTCTTATTTGGATGAAAACGGTGTTGTCATTCGTCAGGGAATGATAAGTGATATAACACAATATTCCGGTGATGAACTAACAAAACCTGTTGATTTTCTTTTAGACGGCTTTAAAAACAGTACCAATCTGGCCTTGTTGATTGAACCATTAAATAAAAAACAATTCAAATTCTCCAAAGGATTTTACTATCTTATAGAAAAGGATTATGAAGAATTTGTTTATTCAAGAGATATTTTTAATAATATTGTTGAAAAGGATGTTGTTCAGCGCATGAATATGTTGTTTGACGGTGAAATAGATAAAATTGACGAAACCCTCAATTATTATGTTGACGGAAATCCCGATAAGAAAAAGGTCGTTGATTTGTATATTGAACGCTTTGAATATGGTAACGACACTCACAGTCTTGGTTTTCTAACAGACATTACTGAAGAAAGACTAAAACAGGAAGAACTGATTAATTCCAATGAAAACAGAATTATTTTAATTAAAGAAATTCACCACAGGGTTAAAAATAACCTGCAGGTTTTAAGCAGTTTTTTAAACCTTGAAAAAAGAGCTTATAAAAATGATCCTGATTTAATTATTGAACATATGCAGAAACGTCTCAATTCCTTGGCACTGCTTCATGAAAATACTTATCAGTCAGAAGACTTTAAAAACATCAACTTAAAAAATTATATGCTTGAACATGATAAACAAACAATAGCTGTAGTTGATCTTCCAAACAACGTCGAGTTTGAAACCTATGTCGATGAGGATATAAATTTAACGATAGGAGTCATCACTCCTCTGCTTTTAATCATTGATGAGATAACCATGAATGCCATTAAACATGCATTTCCGGACAAGACATCTAAAGACAATAAGATTACTAAAAGAATCACCAATCTTGGAAACAATACTGCCGAATTGATAATTAAGGATAATGGTGTTGGTGTTGATGATTTTGGAAGCATCAGTAAAAATTTGGGTTGTGAAATTATCAAAAGCCTGACCAAACAGCTGGGAGGCCATATCAGTCTTCTTAACGAAGAAAATGGTACCGGATATAAACTTGTTTTCCCGACTGAAATGGAACATACTTCTGATTAAGCTATTCCATGCTTGGCAGTTTGGAGCGCTCTGATTTGTATATGAACCTATTAATTTTCTGCTTTCCAAATCAAATTTCTGAATCCGCTGTCCTTATAGGTTACTTATTATCATTAGTTGTGCAGGATCACTTGATTATTTGTCTGCAGTTATATCATTACTTGTATTTGATATGTTCGCTGGACTTTTTTTTAACGTTATTGTTTGAGTTTGTAACTGCAATTGCACACCCGATTATTAAGCTAACCATAATTACGGCTAAACCGATTATCAGTTTTTTCTTGATTGGTGGTAATGATTCATGAATAATCTTAAAAATTTCAATGATAACGGCACTTCATACCACTAACTGCAAAAGATTTATTGGCAGGGTTGTGATATCTTAAAATATTAAAGTTCCTCCCATTTAAATGGCTATAGATTTTAACATCTACTATTTAGATGAGTCATTATTTGAAGTAAAATTAATTGATGGTAAATGCAATTCATTAGTTATGTATAATCAACATGAACATGAATGGAGTATTTTAGATTCCAATGGAATGGCGGCTGAACATTAACTGATGGCAGAAAAATACTCATCACCTCAGAATATTTTTAATGTAGTGGATAACTGTAATATGTTTAACAAATTCTCACATTCAAAAATGCCATATGATGAAAATTCAATTAATTCTATCATATCTGTCTGATTCTATTTCTTTTTCAAAGCCATTATAATTAGAGTCATCGTAATTTCTAGCTATATTTGAATACAACAATCCTAGAGAATAATTAGCTATACTTTCTATAATTGGAATCACAATACAGATATATATTAAAAACCCAACATAAGGGATTGAATTTACAAATGATGTAACAAAAGTAATTACATTAAGAAGTATTGCCATTACTATCAGCCATTTGAAAATGTTAACGATTCCTATTCTTTTAATGTCTTTAATTACTTCATTGATCTTTAAAGCTTCACGCAGGCTATTAAAGTAAGCCAGTCTTGCCTTTGCAAAAAACAAAAAGAATTCGAATATAAAGTATATTATAAAAATCAGAAGCAGAACCAATCCGACCGTTGCTAAAAACTCGAATATTTTATAGTTATTAAGCATGCTTCTGCTTGTTGGACCAAATACAATCAATGCAATGACAAATACCACAACAGGCACAAACATGTAGACGATTCTTAATAAGGTCACCCTAATAGAATCATAGATATTATTCACTAAATTGAATGAGGGAAGCATTGCTGACTGATTTGCTCCAATTCTAACAACAGATACGAAATATCCAGGAACAATCAGTATGAATAAGAAAAAAGCTATAACTCCAATAGTTATCAGGTACTTGTTGTCGGACACCATACCAATTGGGATGATGGCGATTAAGACAAAAAGAATGCAGATAATTGGCAATTTTGCAATGTTTCTAAATGGATATTTTAATGAATTTGAAACTAATTTAGATAAATTCATAATGCAACACTCACATTAAAGTGGATTTTGATTATTTCTATTTAATAGTTTTACATTAATTATTTAAAAACTTTTTGAGGATTATCAAAGGAATAACACTTATGCTTATTATTTTTAGAAAAAATATATTCCCTGAAAGTGAACATACAAGTTTATGATTGATGTATATATTTTTAACCAATAATTTCCTTCTAATTATTCGAAAGTCATGTCTTAAAAGCAAATTTAAATATTCAACCCATTATGATGATGAGAATTTTTAATTAAATTCAATATTGTATTGAAAGCAATATCAATAATATCAATCATGTTCTAAAAAAGTTAACTTTAAATACTATGTTTCACTCAGAACAATTTTTACGAGTGGGAACAATTTTTATGAGTGAGAACAATTAGATTAAGTTTAAATATGAGAAAAATAATACTAATTATTAACAATAAAGGAATTATCATTAAGTAAATGAAAATTAAAGGAATAATATATTTAAGAAATTATTCTGATAATTCCAAACCAGGAGATATTTCATTAACCTTACCGTTTAAATTGAATCTCCCATTAGAGATACAAACAGCAAAAATTATGACTAAACTGAAATTGGACATTTAATGTATCTCGTTTTAAGATGTTAACCGTCAAATACACCCCCCATAATAAGTATTTACTGTTTAAATCAGATTTTCAATTATTTCGTTAAGATACTATACAGCAACAAAGATTGAACAAATAGCTGATTACTATTACATTTAAGTATCTTGGTCTGTTAAAAGATGCTGACAGCAGAAATTTTAATATTGAAAATTATGGCTAGATATGCAGCATCTTGAATTAATTAAAAAGTACCAACAGCAATAAAATATGCCAAAAAACACTAGAGTACTTTGAAAAAAATAAAAGAGGTATGTAAATGTTTAACCTATTGGAAAAAGAGTTAAAAAAGAGGGAAAATATTTCTATCACTGAAAATGGTGCAGTAGGATATAAATCTAGTAATTCTGCTTTGCTTGATTTAAACTATGCAGTAAGCAGTCTTCGCAATAGTGATGAAGAAGAGATAACACTTTTATTTGATAATGCATTTTATGAAGATAAAAAATATGCATTAAAATGGTTATTCTTTGCTAGGGACATACTTGAAGGTCTTGGAGAAAGACGCTTATTTAGAATTTGTTTTAAAAGATTAGCAGATTTGGATATTAATTTATTTTTAAAAAATTTGAGATACATACCGGAATATGGTCGATGGGATGATCTTATATCATTAATAGGCATTAGTGAAATTAATGATGAAAATATTATAGATATTATTAAAAAGCAGCTTGATTCTGATTTAATTGGAATGAATAATAATCAGCCAATTTCATTGTTGGGAAAATGGTTACCCAGCGAAAATGCAAGAAGTAAAAATACAAAAGCATTGGCTAAACGAGTCAGAAAACTGTTGAATATGACTCCCAGACGATACCGTTTATTATTGTCAAAATTACGAAAATATCTAAAAGTCACTGAAGTATATGCATGCGCCAATCAATGGGGAGACATTAATTACGAAAATGTCCCCTCCCTAGCCAATTTAAAATACAAAAATGCTTTTCTTAAACATGATGAAAAAAGAAGATTAAAATACTTGGAATCTGTTGAAAATGGCTCTAAAAAAATAAATATGAAAGTAGCTACTCCTGTTGATGTTGTTTCAAAATATTGCATCAATTGGATGGGGGTTGCAGAATATGACCAAACTCTGGAGCTGGCTTGGGATAATCTTAAAGATTTGACTTTGAGTGAAACTTTAGTTGTTGCTGACGGTAGCGGAAGTATGATGATGCCTGTCGGCGGAAACACAAAAGCTATTGATGTTGCCAATGCCCTTGCAATATATACTTCCGAGCACAACCTTGGTGTTTACAAAGATAATTATATCACGTTTTCAGCTAATCCTCAATTTGTTGATTTAAGTAGAGCAAATAACCTGAGAGAAAAACTGAAAATTGCCTTTAAACACAATGAAATTGCTAATACTAATATTGAAGCAGTTTTCGATTTAATACTTGGTGTAGCGGTTGAAAATAATATTCAAAAAGAACATATGATTAAAAATATTCTGATTATATCCGACATGGAATTTGATTTTGCTCAGGGATACAATCGCCAAAAGTTAACAAAGCCATTGTTTGATGAAATTAAGGAAAGATATGCCCAATCAGATTATGATTTACCTAGATTAATCTTTTGGAATGTAAATTCCCGTACTAAAACAATACCTCTGAGAGAAAATAAATTAGGAGTTACATTAGTTTCTGGATTTAGCCAAAACGTGTTGAAAATGGTTATGAGTAATAAATATGACCCTTATGATGTATTAATTGAAACTTTAGCTAGTGAAAGGTATAATCCAATTAAAATTTAGTTTATATAAAAGAACTGTTTAAAAAGCAAAATTATTGAATCAAGGAGTTATAATATGTTAGAAAGGGAAAAACTGCTGAAAGATAAATATGAAGTCAATGAAAAGGAATACCTACGGATAATGAGAGAGGAACATAGGCCGTTATATGATTTTGAAGAATGGAAAATCTTCTATAAATATGTGGCGATTAATAAAAAATTGAATAATCTATTCAAAAATGACTCATTCATATCCAAATTACTTTTTAGTACGACTTATAATAATTTAATTATTGGTAAAAATGAGTATGGTTATATTGGAGAGTTAAATCAATTTTCATTTGTCATACTTCTTCAATTAAACTATGTCCGGATGTAAGTAAAATTAGTTATGCAGATACCATCAGAGGAATTATTACTTTCCCATACTTCCACACGTGGGAGCAAATAAAAGATTGGATTGATAAAGTTCCTGAAGATAATTTCAGTGTTTATATTATTAATCCTATTTTGCTTTTTTATGGATGGGGAACCGTAGGACTGTTTTTAACTCCTAAATTTTACAATGGAATTGCAATTGAAGAGTGTAATCACTATATCATTGGTTTAACTGGTTATCCTTTATTTTTAACATTTTCTCTAGAGGAAGAGGTTGAAAAAATTAAATACGTTGATTTAATTGACTAAAGAAAATTTTCAATGAATTGAATGTGTTAAGCGATAAAAATAAGACTAGAGGGGAGGAAAATGCCACAATACATTGATTTTTATCTTTCTGAGAATAGATATGACAAAACCATTGAATGTTTGAAGGAATATTGTGAAAAATCAAATGATTTTTTCGAAATAGAAGATGTCTTTTATATAATAAAAGATTTGGAAGATCAGAAAAGAGAATTTTTTGAAAAACTTCTTGAAAAATTTAATGAGTAATGTAATATTTTTAATAGAAAAGAAGATTTAAAGTTCTTGAAGATGTTTTAAAATGTTATCAATATGAATCTACACCAACAATTTTATTAACTGGGGTATGGGGTGTTGGAAAAGTGCATTAATTAACGTTTAAAAAATTAATATAAAATTAAATGAGTTTTCCCATATAGAATTGCATAATAATTGACTTGGTTACAATTTGTAGCCAACTGAAATATGGGAAATTTTTTAAAACGGATGTTGAATCTAATCATTAGATATTAGAAATTTATAATAGTATGGATTAAAAGGCAGTAATCTTTATTTCAAATAATATTTCAAAGGTAAGCGAGCAAGTACTTACACGCAAAAACCTTTATAATAGCTTAAAACAAATTTATATTTATTAATATATCTTTAAAGATAAAATTAAGAATTTTAATCTTAATTGGAGGTATTATATAATGAAATTGTATTTAAAATTATTTAGCATATCACTTATTTTATGTATTGCTTATCTCCATTAGTTGCAGCTGAATTCAATGATACTAACTTCAATGGAGTTATTGAAGAAGACCAGAATAATATAGATAATATTGGAAGCATAAATAACACTTCAATAGAAAAAAATAAAATTAATGAAGACGAAGCTAATTTCAATGTATATGTTGACGATTGTAGTTATGGAAATGATCTTCAAGTACATATTGACAGTGATTATTCACATCCTATGAATGTTTCATTAGTTTTGTATAATGCGGCCGGATATCCTATCTATACTGAACATAACATAGACGTGTCTTCCCAGGGAAGTGCTGTAATTCCAGGAAATATATTATTCTATTGCGGCGCATATAAACTTAAAGCAATATTTGAATGCGAAAATTATACTGTTGAAAGGACAGTAACTTTTAATGTTGAGTAAGTTAACTTTATATTTAAAGAGAAGGTCAATTTATTCTCTTTTATCTTTTTTTAATATTTAAACCGATTGAAAAGCAAAAAAAGCATTAGAAATTGAGAGCACTAATATAAATATTAAAAGGAAGTATAATTACTTCCCTCTTTCTTCAAAATAAAAATAGATGGTTTCTATACTGTTACCTTTTGAATGTTCTTCATGGCGTATGTCTTTGTCTTTAATTAAAAATACGTCAGTAGGTCCGCTTTTTTGGTTAAGGGTTACACTAACGAATTTTATTTCTGTTGTGTTTAAATTAATTGTTTTGGAACCTTCAGTTTCACAGGATGAATAGTTTCCATCAACCACTAAGTCCAATCTCCATTTTCCGCTTGTGTTAATTTGCAATGTGTAGTTTCCATCATCATTGCTGTTGTCGTTTGTTTCTGTAGGACTGCTGCTTACTGCACTAACAAAAGTTAGTGCACAAATGAATATTATCAAACATGCCAAAATTTTTAGTTTTTTGTTCATCTTTTTCACCTACTTTGAAATTTTTAGGTTGTTAATTAAATTAGTTATCATAGTATATAAATTATACAGTTTGATAATAAATTATTTTTTATTTAATTACTGTAAAGTTATTATAAAAATTATTGTCGGATGCATATTATTATTTTAATTTTTAGTGAACAAATTATATTTATAACAAAGTTATAATTTTGTGTATCCAGAATTCATGAAATTATTGCCTAAAATACTGGAAAATATTCATTTTTAGCATTCAGGCTATAAGAATAATTATAATAATATTAGGCCTATCAAAATATGCTAATGGCTTAATTTACCATTTCTTATCTTGTTTAAAATAGTAAAAGACTTATAAAAGATATAATAAATAGAATTATATAAATGTTTAATATTTATTAAAAAGATTAAAAGGGGAGAAAAAAAGATGAAAAAAAATAAAATATTATTCGTATTTTTACTAATTTTATTTTTTATTAGTTTAAATTCTGTTTGCGCTACGGATAACAACAATGATACTATCTTGGCTGAAGGCAGTCAGATTACTGTTTCTCCGGGTGATTCCATCCAGTCAGCTATTGACAGCGCAAGTGAAGGAAGCACCATTATTGTTGAGGAGGGTGATTATTCAGAAGATCTTGTTGTTTCAAAGGGACTTTCCATTATAGGTCAAAATGCAAATCTCAACTCCAATAATGCCGCTTTCACAATTCTTTCAACTGCAAACAACACATCCATTTCAGGATTCAACATTGTTGTTTCAAATAGCAGCGGAACTGGAATTTCAGTTAATGCCAGCATCTGTAAAATTACAGACAATACATTGTCCGGCGGAAATATAGGAATACTTGCCGCTTCCACAATTTCAAACTCTTCCGGCCAACTGAACATATCAGTAATAAACTATATAGAAGTTATGAATAACCGTATTTCCAATATGAATGAAGCCGGAATTTCAATTATGGCATTCAATCCTACCGTATCCGGAAACAATGTAACAAATATCAAGAATAAAAGAGAAAATGGAACCGCTTCAGGTATCCTTGTAAACGGTACAGGACTTAATTCCAATGACTTGAATGTAATTGTAACAGACAATCATGTTTCCAATATAGAATCCGAGAATGCTTCTGCTTATGGTATTGATATTAGGGGAGCAGCTATTTTCGATTCACTTAAAGATTTTGATGTATCAGGAAATGTGGCTGAAAATGTCATGGGTGCAGTTGAAGCATATGGTATGAATATTGATGTTTTTGCACTAGACAGTACTTTACCTACCCTGGACATTTCCAATTTGAATATCAGCAAGGTTTCCACAGGCAATTATGAAAATGCTTCACTAACAGGAATAAGGGTTTCAGTAGTTACAATTGGTCAAAATGAAAGTTCAGATGCATATATTCATGACATTAATGTCAATGACCTTAAGGCTTCAGGTCCAAATTCTGCAGCAACAGGCATTCTGGCTTCAGAAGTTGGATGTGCTCATATATATGTTTTGAATAATAACGTGAGTGATGTTGAAGCTTCCTCTTCAATCATTGGAATATCTGGCGAATGCATAGATTATAATACTTTTGAAGGATATATTGAAGTTTCACATAATAATATAACTGATTTGAATTCTCCAAAAACCAAAGGAATTAATGTTGTATCACTGGGAAACATTGCAATCAATAAAAATCTCATGTATAATCTGCCTGGCGAAGGCACAACCTTCATAACCGGTCTTCCGTTAAGCGTCAATATTGATGAGTTCAACATTACAATTCCACAAAATTCAACTGTTGAAGAAATCTTTAAAATAATTGAATCAATATTCAACAATACCAATTTCACAATCAATGGTAATCTCTCAGTATTCGGCAATAATATAGAAGGAACAGGAGTTGAAACAGGTTTTGCAACTGTAATGCAAAGCACTACAATCCACTATAACCGTGCAGTCAACTTAAAGAATAATGTTATAAAGGACAGCACAAAAAGATTCTTATTGGAATCATATGGAATTGATCCGGATATATCTACTGAAGAATTGGCTTATCTTCTTGTAAAATCTCAGCCGGGTTCTGAAAACTATACTGAAGAGGAACTTAGAAATATGAGTGCTGAAATAGCTCCATTCCTTGATAAAATGTTTTCAAATCTGGACAGATTGACTTCCGGGGATGTTGATGCAAGATTCAATTGGTGGGGAACTAATTCAAGACCTGTTGATTCAGCATTTAAAAACACTAACGGAACAATAATTTATGATCCTTGGCTTATCCTGCGCGTAAACTCAAACCCGTCCATAATAAACTACGGTGAATATTCAAAAATCACAGCTGACGTTTATATGGATTCCCTTGGTTTTGACCATAGTCCTGATGCTAACCTATACTTCAGCGGACCAAAAATCACTTTCTCTACAGATAAGGGAAGCTTCAATGGAGAAAAGTCAGTTACTGTCAACTGGATTAATGGACAGGCAATCGCTTATCTTTATGGTGACGAGTATGGATTGGCTACAGTTTCAGCATTCGATTATGATACTGCATACACCACAGTATTGATTCTTGGAGGAGATTCAGAGGATAACTCCGATAATGGAATATCCATGAAAGCCACTGGAAATCCTATAATTATGCTGTTATGTGTTTTAACTCTTTTGTTAGGTTATGCTGGTCTATATAAAAGAAGATAATTCATTTTTTCTTCTTTTTTAATTTTTTGATAAATTTAGGTTTTCGTTTAATGAGAATTAACTGCTATTTTTAACTAAACTTTTTTTAAATTTCCTTATGAATGATTTAACCCATGCATATCCAAATAATCCTCCAACCAAAGAGCCTAATATAAATCCTGCATAAACTCCATTAACTCCCCATCCGCATACGAAAGAGAATAAATATGCAAATATTATATTCAGGATAAAATATCTTAAAAGAGTAATCAATAAAGAATTAACTCCTTTTCCGCAACCTTGGAATGTCATAGTAGATATTGCTCCAAATGGAAGTGAAATAATATATAAAGAAAGTATTGGAAGAGTATTTGTGATTTGTGAAGTTAAGGATGAACTTGCATTATTATAGGAAAATAATAAAGCAATTTGTGGGGCAAATACACTTATCAAAATCATCGATAAAACACATATTCCTAAACAAATTTTAACTCCATAGGAATGAGTTATTTTCATGTTTTCAGCATTTTTAGACCCATATGCAACTCCTACAACAGTAATGACCGCAACTCCAATAGCTGATACTGGAAGTGTTCCCAACGTAATAATATTCATTCCTACATTAAATACCCCTACCGCTGCATATCCGCCAACTATAATCAACATACTATTGAGAATCATCATCATTGATGAACTTATAGTAGTTTCGAGTGATGATGGTAATGCAATCTGTAAATTTTCAGTTATCAGATTCTTTTGGAAACTAAAGTTTTTTAGAGATAAATCAAGATATAACTTCTTTTTAACCCATATCCAATATATCATTATAATACATGCCAATGCAGATGATATTACTGTTGCCCAAGCAGCTCCGGCCATTCCGAGGTTAAAGACATAAATGAATAATGGATCCAAAAGTATATTGGTTATTGCAGTGATTGCTATGGCAATTGTTGCATGATGCATATCTCCTTCTGCTCTAAATATTGATGATAATAATTCTTCAAATACCAGGATAATCATAAATCCGAATACTACATATGAATAATCCATTGCATATTGTATTGTACTTCCGACACCTATCAAATTTAAAATTGGAACCATAAATACTAACATTATCACAGTTATTATTACCGCAATAATAGTTGAAAGTAAAATTGAATGTAATGCTGCATTATTTGCCTGATTATAATCATTAGCTCCGATATTTCTTGCAATTAGTGAATTTGCACTGGCACCGACACCATTACCTATTCCTAATAATACCCAATATAATGGTGATACAAATCCTATTGCTGCTAGGCTTCCGGCCCTAATCCCACTACCCAAATACTGTCTACAAAGTTATAAATCATCATTAGAAACAGTGTAAAAAACATTGGGTAAGCTAATTTAACAATCGCTTTTTTAGGATTACCTGTAATTAATTCAATATTTTTAGTTTTTTCTTCATTCATATTATCCTTTTTTTGGCTGTGTCCGATTTGATACTGATGATTAGTTTTTGTTGATGATTACACATCGTTTTATCCACCTGATGTTATTGGGTGTTATTCTGATAAGTAAGCCTCTGTATGTTTTGAATATTCTTTTGATTTTTCCTGGAAGTGTTGTTTTATAAAATCCTTCGATTAAATTATTTGTACTTGGAATTTTACGGTTTATTGTATGTTGTATTGCTTTATCCA
>JAFRFB010000067.1 GCA_017434555.1 Methanobrevibacter sp.
ATACATGAGCAACAACTACAAAAAAACACTAAAAAAACTCCACAAATGGATAAACCGAAAAAACAACAAACTACAAAACGCATACCACCAATTAAGCAAAAATCTAGTAAAAAAATTCGACATAATCTCAATGGAAAACCTAAACATAAAAGGAATGTTTAAAAACAAAAAATGGTCCTCCAAATTACAAAAAATAAGCCTATACAAACTCCTACAAATGATAAAATACAAATCCAGATAGTACGGGAAAAAATTCATACAAATAAACCGATATTTCCCATCCAGCCAACAATGCAACAACTGCGGATACCAAAAAAAGAACCTAAAACTAGAACACCGAGAATGAACATGCCCCGAATGTGGAAAAAAACACCACCGAGACATCAACGCTGCAAAAAATATATTAACTGAAGGAATCAGAATAATATCATAAAAACAAAAAAAATGAACCGGTAAGACAACCGGGGATAGCTTGGATAATACTTATACTCAAAAGAGCATAACTGCCCAAGAATAATTTTACCAAATGACACAAACATTAAGTAAAAGTCTAATCAAAAAGTAATATATAATTTTTTAAGCAAAAGTTAAATGGTTGTATAATATGCTGACACGAAGTAGATTGTTGCAAGAAATTGAAAGATTATTAATTTTAGAGGGATATAAAACCTCAGACATTTATGATCAGGGTTCTTTTGATATTGTTGCTCGAAAAAACCTATTAATTTTACTTTTAAAAACCTTTGTCAATATTG
Organism: Methanobrevibacter sp.; assembly: GCA_017434555.1. Classification (GTDB taxonomy): domain Archaea; phylum Methanobacteriota; class Methanobacteria; order Methanobacteriales; family Methanobacteriaceae; genus Methanocatella. The sequence goes on from JAFRFB010000067.1 coordinate 756, forward strand.
ACAGCGTTAATGAAAAAAATACTCATGAAATGAAGCAGTTAGCAAATATCTTTTTAGCTTCTCCAATAATAGTTGGAGCAAAATCCAGAAACGGCCTTTTGGAAGAAGGAGTAATCTATGAAAGATATGATATTCCAACCATTTCTTTTGAAACATTGAAAAATATGATAATATATAAGGAATATCCCGAAATATTGGCCGACAGAGGAGGATATTTCGTAAAAATTGACGGCAATGTCATAAAGCAGTACCGTGAAGAATATTCAATGTCACTTAAAGACTTAGCCGACCTTGCCCACGTTTCAAGAGCTACGATGTATAAATATGAAAATGAAATTGTTCGGGCCAATGCAGAAACAGCAATGATATTGGAAGAGATATTGAATACAAAGGTTACCTTGGACATTGACATATTGAAATACAGCCAGGAAGACCAAATTCAGTATCATGCAACTGGCGAAGGAGCGGAAGATCTGTCAAAACTTGGATATGGAGTAGTTTCTACAAATAAAAGTCCCTTTGATGCAGTTGCAAAAGATAAAAACTCATCATTAATAGCTAATGTTGAAAAAAACAGAAGCCAAAAAACTTTAAAAAGAATGGCTGTTCCTTTAAAGGATTTATCCATGATAACTTCATCCGAGCCCGTTTTTATCATCAATAACGATAAGATTAAAGAATCCCTTGGAACGATACCTGTTATCAAATCATGGGAACTGAAAGAGTTTGAACGTTCACAGGAATTATTGAAACTAATTAGAGAAAGAAAAGAAAACCAGTGATAATATGGAAGATTTAAGAATTCCCGATATGAAAAATTACCCAATCAAATGGGTTTGTAATTTCAGAGGTCAAAAAGCAATTGGAATATGTGGATATTCACAAAAAATAGCTATGTTTGCAGCAGATGAGCGAGTTTCAAGAATTCTTGAGGATATTGTAATAGGAACCCATGAAGACCTTGAAGGCTACGGATGTGAAGAAAAAGACAGATGCTGCAATTTTGACTGCAAATACTGTGAAATTACGCCAAGACAATACCTGCAGATTACAGGAAAAAAACCATCAAATAAAAATGTTAAAGATTTAAATGAAGGATTAAAAAGCTTAAATGAAGAATTTAAAATAATGAATATTGTTCCTTTTGAAGAATACGACGTGATTCATTTTAATGACTAGAAACTTTTTAAAACTTCCATATCTTTTTTTATTTCATCGACACTTGCCACACCAAATGTTACCAAATCAATGAAATCCAAAGAATTGAGAAAAGTAAATGCTTCATCTGGAGTTTGAATGCCGACGCTAAATACACGGCAGGCTATTATTTTTTTATTCAAATCAAGAATTTTTTCTCTAAACTCAGCCCTTTGCGCCTTTAAAAATGAAGGTGTGTCCATCATATATGCAAAACTGTTTATAGGAAGCATATAAAAATCAAACAAATCCATATCAATATTATCTTTAAGTAAATCTGTTGTTCTATATGGATAAGCGGTGATTAAACCGGATAGTGAACCGGAATCATTGATTTTGGCTAAAATTTTAGAAGTCAAATTCCATTTGTATGCGTCAGTTATAAACTCATCGACAAGCATAACCGGTGTATCATAAGCTGAAAAGAGTTCAATATCTCCTTCCCAGTCCGCTTCACAGGCAACCTCATAATTAGGATTCAAATAATCGATTTCAGACTTTCCTATAGTTGCGATAACCTTCATGTCACAGCCGTTTTCGCAGGCCAAATCAAATGCTTTAAGGATATTTTCATCATTAATCAAATTGATTGCCCTTACACCACAGTCATAGGCATTTAAAATAACCTCAGCCATGCTTTCAGGTTGAGTGTATAAATCTTCGTAGTATAATCTTGATCTGTGACCATAATAGGGTTCGGCCATGAATGGGCCGTAACCTAAAATAGTTTCAGGAATAGATTTATTTTTAAAATCCAAATTTTTTTCAAAAATAAATATCGCCTTTATTTATTCTTTTTCAACGACAACAGCAGTACCATAGACTAAAATTTCCTGCATTACATCGGAAATTTCATTTGAGTCAAAACGGATAGCTACAATTCCATTTGCACCCAATTCTTTTGCATGGTCAATTGCTCTTGATAATGCTTCATCTCTTGATTCTTCCATCATTTTTACATATTGGGTAATTTCACCACCGAAGAGAGATTTAATTCCTGCACCGATTTGTCCACCGGCACCTCTGCTTCTAACAGTTAACCCATATATAAATCCTTTTGTTTCAACAATCTTAAATCCTGGAATATCATTAGAAGTTGATATTGCAAATTCTTCTACAGATACCATAATTTTCACCTTATTAAGTTTTTACAATTAAATTTTAAATACAAAGAAATATATATATTTAATTAATATTTATGATAATATTACAAAAACATATTTAATATGGTGAAATAATGAAAGTACTCGTTGCTGATGCAATTAATGAGAAAGGAATAGAAAATTTAAAGGAAGTAGCTGAAGTTACAGTTGATACCAGCATTACTCCTGAAGAATTGGTTAATACAATCCACGAATATCATGGAATTATTGTAAGAAGTAGGACAAAAGTTACAAAAGAAGTTATTGAAAAAGCTGACAATTTAAAAATAATTGCAAGAGCCGGTGTTGGAGTAGACAACATTGATTTAGATGCAGCTACCGAAAAAGGTATTATGGTAGTAAACTCACCTGAATCAACTTCCATTACCGTAGCTGAACATACTATGGGATTATTACTTTCCCTAGCACGTAAATTATCCATTGCAGATAAATCTGTAAAAGACGGAAAATGGGAAAAGAAAAGATTCATGGGAGTTGAACTCAGAAATAAAACTCTCGGTGTAATCGGAATGGGAAGAATCGGTTCACAGGTAGTTAACAGATGTAAAGCATTTGAAATGGATGCAGTTGCATACGATCCATACTTACCTGAAGAAGTTGCTACCCAAATGGGAGTGGAATTAACCGATTTGGAAACTGTCCTTAAAAAAGCAGATTTCATTACAATTCATGTACCGCTAACTCCTGAAACCAAACATTTAATTTCAAATGATGAATTTGAAATGATGAAAGACACCGCATTCATTACAAACTGTGCACGTGGTGGAATCATTGATGAAGAAGCATTATATGATGCGCTTAAAAACGATAAGATTGCAGGAGCAGCACTTGATGTATACGAAGAAGAACCACCTGCAGAAGATTCCAAATTATTTGAATTAGACAATATCGTATTAACTCCACATATTGCTGCTTCAACTAAAGAAGCACAAAGAGATGCAGCTATTATTGTAGCTGATGAAATTATTAATTTATTCAAAGACGGAACACCTCGCAATGTTTTAAACATGCCAAGAATCGATAATAGAACTTATCAGGAATTATCCCCATACTTTGAAATCTGTGAAAAATTAGGTAGTTTCATTTCACAGGCTGTAAACGGCAAAATCAAAGATTTAGAAATTGTTTACAGTGGAGAACTCGCAAAAATAGATAACTTGGAAATGTTAACAAGAACTGTTATTCAAGGAGCAGTCAATCCGTTCTTAAGCTCACCTGTAAATGCAGTTAATGCAGCACTTGTGGCTAAAGAACGTGGAATCAACATTACCGAAGGCAGAAAAACCAACGCAAAAGGTTATGAATCATTAATTAGAGTAAAAGCCAAAACAAATAGTGATGAATTCTCCGCTGAAGGAACAACCTTACACGAAGCAAGAATTTTAAAAGTAAATGATTACTGGGTTGACGTAATTCCTAAAGGACACATGTTCATTGCAAAATACGAAGATATACCCGGAAGTATCGGTTCAATCGGCACCAAATTAGGCGAATATGGTGTTAATATCGGAATTATGCAAGTTGGAAGAGATGAAGCTGGTGGAAGAGCAATCATGGTCTTAACACTTGATAAAGAAATTCCAACAGAAGTAATTAAAGAAATCCAAGAGTTAGAAAACGTTTACGAAGCTATTGGATTAGAATTATAAAAAACAATTTCACCATATTGTTTTTTATTTTTTTTCTTTTTAACCATCAAAAAAAGCTATTTTTTAGAAATCTTTTTGATATTGCCGTTTTCATCAAATTCTATTTTTAATGAACCGTCCTTTGGAATTATAATCGGCTCTAGAGAATTGTTTGAAATGATTTTTATATTGTTGTTTTGCATGTGGCGCTTTTCATATTCTTCATATGCGGTGTTCGGTTCATCATCAAAGTTTGCATCCTCATCAAAAAATCCTGGCTTGATGACTTCACCTTCTTTTAAAACATCACTTTCATCAAAGAAATCATCTATGTCTTCATCAAACATTTCACTGTAATCACCTACAATGTATTTGCAAGGACTTCCATATTTGTCATATGCTTTGAAGGTAGCATAGCTATACGGCAGACACACAATCATATGAAAAATACCATGTTTTGAAAATGTCTTTAAGTCCGCACCTGAAGGCTGGGCGCTTGGTCCGGGATGTGAGTGAACAGATCCCCAATATTTCATGGTTGGAGGTAACATTTCAGTGTGAACAACAGCACCTGTAGAGCCAGTTTCTCCCGGAACAAAAATAAGAGCTAAAATATAAAGTTTTCTATCCTTAATTTCACCATCAAAGAACGCTAAAAATTCATTAGGATAAGACTGTTTAGCATAATAGATTACAGCATCAAGGACCTCCCTATCCACACAAATTTCATCAAATTCCTCTACATCATCACTATTAAAAATTTTTGATAAAAAACTCATAGTTTAACCTTTTAGAATAACTCATTGAAAAACTCTTTTGAAAAAATCGGTAAATTGCAATCAACATGAATAAAACTGCGATAAGAAGTTTGTTTTTTAGATTCCTTTTTATTGAAACCAGTAACTTCCCTATTTTTTCTATAAACACCAATACCTCTTTTTTTCCAGGTTTCAACATCATTCAGATTAATGCCGTTTTGAAACAACATTTCATGAATGTCGGATAATCCAAGTCCCCGGATTTTTTCATTGGCTTGGCTGGAAGAGTATTTGGATTTTAAAAAATGGATTCCATATCCGTTTACGCAGTTTCTCCAGGCCTCATCCTGCCTCCATTTAAAATAATCGTAAATCTTATCATCAGTTATTGGAATGACCCTTGAATCAAAAGCAACTGCCTTTGGAAAATTCACATCGTAATTTAAAGTAAAAGAGGATGATGTGAAACTGGCCATTACTGAGTTTATCTTTTCAATACGGCCGTTGAAGGGGACTTTATCCAAAAGAATACTGATTTCATCTGAAAAAGTGTAGATAAAAAGAGGAGAAAACTCTTCAAATAGCTCCTTTGATACTTCCACTATCACTTTATAGAAATTATCATCATATGGCTTTGTAAGTTCCATATTTTGGGCAAATGAATGGAAACTTCTACCATCTAACCGAACAATGATTTTAGAGTTAACAGGAACTCTTAAATCAGAATAAATTTCATATTCCTTCATTTATAAACCAACAGAAATTGTTTCATTAAAACTTTTAAGCAGTTTAATCGCAGAAATTCCTGCAAGCATACTAGTTTTTGGATTTGCAGCACAAGGATGATTCATGGTTGTTGTTTTAAACTCACCAAAGTCACCTTTTGCAGTAATTTCATGAACATTACGGTCAACATTAGGATCAACAATGATTTTAACGTCAATGTCCCTGTTACAGGCCATACTGATAGTTGCGGCCACATTAATATTTAACGGAAATTCTTTTACAGCTTCAGATGCTTTTCCTTCAAACAATACTTCTTCAGCATCAATATCTTTACCTAATGATTTAGGGGATTTGCGGGTAACCAATGTGATTTCCTTTAAACCGAAATCCGCAACTGCCTTAATACCGTCCAAACCGACAATTGCACCGGAAGGCAAGTGAATATTAGCATTATTCTTTTTAGCCAAATTATATGTTTTGGTATAAAAGTCTTTGTCCATGAAAGCACCAATACTCATTATAATCATGTCAATTCCTTTTTCCAAAATCATTGGTGCCAATAATTTAACAGATTCCGGTGAAGCACATTCCAAAACCAAATCAACATCATCCAACATATCTTCCAGGTTGATTACTGCTACACCGCCTGCAAATGATGCTAAATTTTCTGCCCGTTCAATATCCTTATCAAAAAAATATTTTATTTCAATATCATTGTCCTCAGGAACTATCCTACTTGCAATAATGTTGGCAATAGCTCCGCATCCTATAATTCCTACTTTCATTAAAATCACTTAAAAAGAATAAATAAATAAAAAATAGTTGAAAGATTGAAATTATAATCTTTCAGATTCAAAATTAGGTTTATTTTCAAATTGTGGTTCAGTTTCAGGTTTTGGAGCTTGCTGTGGAGCAACAGCATCAGGTATTGGTGGTTCTGGATTAACTTTTTTAATATCTCTTGGGTTGATTAACATGATGTCCCCAATAGCTTGCACTTTATCGAAATCAACAGTTAATAAATCATGTTGGAATGACCTTGCACCGACATTTTCCTCAGGAATTCCTTGAAAAGCACCTTTAATATTATCAAGTAAACCTATTTGTTTTCTTTCAGGTTCAACTGCTCTTACTTGTAATTTTGAGATGGTTCCTAATCTAATATTTAAAACGATGTCTTCTACTTGGCCAACATAATGACCAGTGTTTGTATATATACTTAAATTACGTAAATTTGAAACTTCTACCATTATAACACCACAGATTAGTTTATAATAATTAACTAAATAAATATGTATAAATTTATATTATTGTTTATATAAATAGTTTTTGTTTAAAAACAAAATTTCACCAAGAAAAGTAGTTAAATTAAAAAAATAATAACAAAAGTCTTATTAAACATCGAGTTTAATATTATATTAATTATTATTTGAAAGGAGACTAAACATTGTGGGATACAAGTAAAGATTATAGAATTTTAGTAGCAAATAAAGCAAGAGAAAATTACCTAAATTTAATTCCAACGGCATCATTTAGAGGAAATTGGAATAAAAAACTTGCTGTTGAAACAGGAAAACAAATGAACAGTGATTTCCAATCATTAATTTACTCATATCTTGAAGGAGATGACCTTGTTAACTCACCAGATGTTGCAAGCCTAACAGAAAAAACAGAAACCATTGTAGAATGTTTAGGTGGAGAAGGCTGGAACAAAGCATTCTTAAATGCTGCACCAAAAGAAGACCGTGAAAAAACAGCTGAAAACATTGCAAAAGTGAGATTCTTTATTGATACATTATTAGGCCTTAAAGACCGTTTGGCACTGGGTCCGATTAACGATCCTATTATTGGAATTGACATTAGAGTCGGAGAAGTAATGAGCGTTACAAAACACCCTAAGGCAGATTCATTAATGATATGTAATGTTAACTTGGGCAAACGCGCAATAACCGTTGTTACAAATGACTTAAATGTAAAAGAAGGAAACAAAGTTGGAGTTTCACTACTACCTCCACAAACATTCATGGACACCGTAAGTGAAGGAATGTTTTTAGGAATGGGAGGAAGCATCCTAAAAGAAGTTGACGGAGAACTTGGACGGATGCCAAAAGGAATTCCAATGGAATCCCTAAACGAAACAAGAAATTTAGTAGAAGCTTATCTTGAATAAAATGAAAATGTGAATGATGAATTCATTCACAATAATTTTTTCTACACCCGAAAAAAGCCATATTTAAGATATATGAAATGTATTGCCGAATCATCAGAATTTAGTTCTACACTCCATACTCCCGACAACAATCCTCAACGGCTTTTTTAAAAAAATCCTCATCAAATTCTAAACCCATTAATTCATAGAAAACACGCAATCTATCTATGCCTGTTAAGATATATGGGTTATTAATATCTTCTTTTACTTTTTCATATTCTTTAGGATTTGAAATTTTTTTAAAAGTCTCAAATTCTGAAAAATAATTATCTAAATTTATAGTCATGGCTAATACTCCTTTTTTGTTAATTGTATCCCATTTATGTTTTTATCATTTATATATTTTAATAAAAAAATACCATATAATTTTTCACAAATAAACTCAACCATTTTAATATTCTCAGAAATTTTGTTAGCTTGCTCCCATGCGGATTTAAATAATTCGATTGAAGCAACGTTAAGTTCTAACATCAATTTTTCATCAGTATATTTAGATTTCAAAATCCAAAGTTCTTTATAACTGGAAATTAATTCATAATCCTCAAAATCTCTTAGAAAAATACCAAAATTTCTTGCAGAAGGAGGTGAAAAAACATTAAATGGATGATTATGAATTGAAGCAACAAAATGGCCTCTAAATTCATTATTTTCAAATTTTAAGGAAACTTTATCTAATTCTCCAAATGCACATTTAAGAATTTCACCAGTGATATAATCGAAATATATAACACATTCATAATTAAGTTCTACAGTTTTTTTAATAAAATCATCAATAGTTTTAAAAGCTTTTTCACTAAATTCATTAGGTAAATCTTCTTTTTTAATTGAAGGAACATCTTTTACTTTTAATTCCATATATTTATCCAATTCGGATTTATAATTTACCAAGACCATTAACACATTAATTAAATTTGAAATAAAATTTTTAATATACATAGGTTTAGATTGAATTTAAAAAATAATAAATCCTTATTTTAAAAATAAATAGATAAAAATTTATTAAATGAATTTTTGAAGACAATTTTACCTAATTAATAAAAAAATATAAAAAAGAAGTAATATTGTACCAAATTGTTGAAATAAATTTAAAAGAAAATTAATTAGCAATATTTAAAAAAAGACAAAATAAAAATAATAAAAGAAGTTTTCATTAAGAAAACTATCTTAAATTTAATCCAATCAGTTTTGTTTTAGTCATTTCCTCAACAGCATATTTAATGCCTTCTTTTCCACACCCACTGCTTTTAAAACCTCCAAAAGGCATGTTATCAGTTCTGAATGTGGACTGTTTATTTACAAAAACTGTTCCTGCTTCAATTTCATTAGCACATCTTAATGCATTTCTGTAATTTTCTGTAAATACACCTGCCTGAAGACCATATTCTGTTGCATTTGCAACTTGGATGGCTTCATCAACGGTTTTAACTTTAATTAACGGTGCTACAGGACCAAATGTTTCATTAACTACCAAATCCATTTCAGTATTTACTTTATCAATGACTGTTGCCTCATAAAATGCACCATCACGTTTTCCGCCGATTAATATCTCAGCACCTGCTTTAACAGCATTATTTACTGTTTCTTCAACCTGCATAGCTGCTTTTTCACTAATTAGTGTTCCAAGTTGTGTTGTTTTATCCATAGGATTTCCCATTTTGATTTTTGAAGTTTCTTCAACAAGTTTGGCTTTAAACTCCTCATAAATTCCTTCCTGAACGATTATTCTTTTAACACCCATACATACTTGACCTGCATTTAAATATGCGCCATTGATAACACCTTTTACTGCAGCATCAACATTTGCATCATCCAAAACAATTAATGGATCATTTCCACCAAGTTCAAGTGTTACCTTTTTCATCCCTGCCCTTTGAGATATCACCAATCCTGTAGGTATGCTTCCTGTAAATGAAATTTTATCGATTTTATCAGATGCAACTAAAGCATCGCCGACTTCAGAACCATATCCTGTGATTACATTAATTACACCATCCGGAAACTCTTCATTTACAAGTTCAGCGAATTTCATGACTGTCAACGGAGCATCTGTTGGAGGTTTAATTATAACAGTATTTTTAGCAGCAATTGCTGGTGCAATCTTGTGGATTGTCAAATTCAAAGGATAGTTGAATGGAGTGATTGCGGCAACAACACCCAAAGGCAGTCTTTGTGTAAAGGCAAAAAAGCCTTTTCCATTTAATCCAGCATCCAAAGGTACGCTTTCACCATAGATTCTTTTGGCCTCTTCGGCTGCAAGCTTTAATGTTTCAATTGATCTGTCAAGTTCAACATAAGCTTCATTAATTGGCTTTCCAACCTCTTTTGACAATAACTGTGCAAAATCTTTTCTATTAACTTTGAGTTTTTCACAAACAGCATACAATTTATTTGATATTTTAAAAGCAGACATTTCCTGTAAGGATTCTTTGGCATTGTTGGCTGCTTCAATAGCCTTATCAACATTATTTAAATGTGCTATTGGTACTGTATCAATTACCTCACCATTATACGGATTTATAACATCTTCACAATCCATATCACTTACATGTTCACCATCAATTAGCATGTCCATCTTATCACCTTATTCAATTATTTATATCTTAAAGTAAAAATATTATATTATGGAAACTAATAGGTTTGAAACATTCATAGATGCAATAATTGCAATTATAATAACAGTACTTATTTTAAAAATTAATCAACCTGCAGAACCAACATTATCTGCAATTTGGGATTTAAGAGTATCTTATTTGGCTTATCTAATTAGTTTTTTAACATTATTTAATATATGGTATAGTAACCACAACCTATTCCAAAAAATAGACAATATTGATAATTCTGTTGTATGGATTTATGGAATAATGACATTTATAATTTCATTAGTCCCCTACTTTACTATGTGGGTTGCCAGAAACGTGGAATCCATTCCTGCTGAGACCATGTTTGGGCTTTTATTTGTATCTACCCATATCATTTACATCATATCAATAAAAGCAATTTACAGAAGCAACCCATACAATAAGTTTTTACAGGAAATCGATAAAAAATCTTTTTACCATTCCGGACCATTGATAATGATTTTTATAGGATTTATTTTAACATACACCTTTTATAGGCCAGGAATTTATATTTCATGCCTGATTGCGATACTTATATGGATATTCATAGGATGGAGGATTGAAAATGGAAACTGAAAGGTTTGAAGCATTAATTGATGCCGTTCTTGCAATTATACTAACAATAATTGTTTTGGAAATACCTATGGCATCAAACGGCAGTTGGGAGGCATTGTTTGAATTGAAATTGGAATTTATAATTTATGCTTTAAGCTTTTTAGTAGTGTTTAATTTTTGGAACTATAACAATAACCTCTTCCATATCGTCAATAAAATAAATTCCAGCGTTATTTGGCTTATGGGAATTGCCCTATTCATATTATCATTTTTACCTTATTTGACGATATTCGTAGCCGAAAACTTTAATTCATTTATTGCACATGCATTTTACGGTCTTGATTTTTTAGCAACCGCTTTAATATCCGTATTTATTGCAGAGCATCTTAAAAAATCAGATAAAGGAAACATTGCTCTCCAAGTTGCTTTAAAAAGCCATTATCCTATTTATTCAACAATAATAATGATGGTGATAGGTTATATTATAGGTTATCTTGTATATCCCCCAGCAATTACAATATGCTGTCTGATTTCAATACCTGTTTTATGGATTGTTTCAAAATATCAGATTAGGTAAATAACTCTGATATTTCACCCAACTTATTTTTGAATTCAGCAACTTCTTTTGATTGGATTTCACCACTTAAATCACTTATATACCGTTTATACAGATATATTGCAAGAAGTACAACAACCATTATTCCGCCAAAGAGCAAAATAAATTCTGCAGATGCTTGAGCATTATTATCCATTTAAATCACCATTATTAGTTATATACTCACTTTAATATAAGTTTTTTGTTATTTTACGTACAATATAACCTTCTAAAGTCAATATTGCTTTGATAAGGTAATTTAAAATCCCCTGGAAAGCATTTCATGGAAAAGTTTGATGGAAAATATCGATTCTGTATGAAAGCAAAACACAGATTAGATTTCAATCATTTTTCCAATGGAAATGCGAAACATTTTAGATTTAAAGTTTTAGAAAAAAACAAATCAATATCTATAAATAGATTTGTTAATAGAATTTTAATCATGTGAATGTTTTATTCAAGATAATCGTATTTTATTATTATATTATAAAACATTAAACATTTTTTAATAGAATATTAGTCAAAAGGAGACATAATAATGAAACTAAAAAAATATATTTTAATAATTTTATTAGTACATTTAATGTTATTTGTCTGTATCGGCTCTGTCTGTGCCTTAGAAAATCAAACATATGACTTTGGTGAAAATGAAGTACTGGGCAGTCCTGATGAAAGCAATTTTAATGATTTGCAGACCAAAATTGATGCTGCTGATGAAGGAGGTACAGTCAATCTAACAAACAATTATACTTATGATGACAGTTTTTCGAGCGATGGAATAACTATTACAAAGGCCATAACTATTAACGGTAATGGTTTTACAATCAATGGTTTAAATAAAGCCAGAATATTTAATATAAATGCTTCAGACCATATTATTTTAAACAACATTACATTTATAAATGGAAAATCCAATTTAGGTGGGGCCATCATATTCAATAATGCCATTTCAGACAGTGTTATTGAAAATTGTAAATTTATAAATAATAATGTAACAAGAAAAAATACTGAAAAAGCAAATGGTGGTGCCATATATGCTAAAAGCACATTTAATAATAACACCATCAGAAACACAGAGTTTATAAGCAATACTGCTTATGATAATGGTGGAGCAATATACATTAACGATGGTGCCAGTGAAAATACATTTGAAAATTTAACTTTTACATATAACCAGGCAAAAGGTGCTGATGGTGGAGCCATTAATTTCCACAAGCCATTATCCACTACAATATTTAAAAACATTACATTTTTTAAAAACAGCGCTAAAAACGGCGGTGGGGCAATAAATACTGACCAAACTGTAAACGATAATAATTCATATACTGATGTTAAATTTATCAACAACACTGCTTCCAAAGGTGGAGCAATGAATGGATACGGTTCTTCCAATTACAACTCATTTGAAGGATGTTTATTTGTTAATAACTCAGTTACTTCCAATGGTGGAGCAATATTTTATAGCCAAACTTTTAACCACAACATCTTTGAATATTGTTCCTTTATTAACAACACTGCTAAAGAGAATGGTGGTGTAATATATCTTTATAGGGCTTCAAATTTCAATACGTTCAATGAAAATTCATTCATTAACAATAAGGCCACCAATAATGCAGGAGTAATTTACTATCGAGGTTCATCAAGTTCAGATATCTATAATAACACAGAATTTATTAATAATATTGCACATTCCCAGGACGGAGGATGCATAAATGTCTATTCAAATCTGGTAAGTATTACTTTCGATAACTCCACATTCATAAATAACTCTGCAAGAAATGGTGGAGCAATAAATGTGGATAATGCTGCAAAAACCAATAATTTCATCAATACAAAGTTCATAAATAACACCGCTTCCAAAAATGGTGGAGCAATTGCCAGTGAAAATGCAACAAATAATGTATGGAATAATACACTTTTCATCAAGAACCAAGCAGATATAAGTGGAGGAGCCATTCACGTATTCAAGAAAATGGAAAATAATGACATAATCAATTCTTTATTCATTGCCAATAATGCTCAAACAAATGGAGGGGCTATAAATATACCATACAACAGCTCATACTCAAATATAGTCGATTCTTCATTTATTAACAATACTGCAAGCATTGGTGGAGCAATATACTATACAAACTCTTCAAATGACAATTTTTTCAATGTAAACTTTACAAACAACAAAGCAACGACAACCAATAATTCCTACGGCGGAGGAGCCATTTACATTAATGGCAGCGCAACATACGATAAATTCGATTCATTAATATTTACCAACAACAGTGCAATATGCGGAGGCGCACTTTATATCGGCCAATTACTGAGAAATACATTAGTCAACACAGAATTCATAAACAATACCGCAGATTTTAACGGAGGAGCAATATACATTAAAAAGACATTCAAATATAACAAGTTCAATAATACCAATTTTATAAACAACAAAGCTTTAAGAAACGGTGGAGCAATATATACAGTCCCTAGTTCACTAGCAAATACATTCGAAAACAGTATTTTCGAAAACAACAAAGCAAAAGAAGTTGACGGCGGAGCCCTTAATTTCCACACGGATTTATTAGAAACAAAATTCAATAATGTAGAATTCATCAACAATACTGCAGGTTATAATGGTGGTGCAATAAACATAGATCACGGTTCAAAAGACAATCTCTTCAATAATACATCATTTATCAACAATACTGCAACAAGAAATGGAGGAGCAACATATACACGTTACCATTCAACATCAAATACCTATAAAAACACCATATTCAACAACAATTCTGCAATTAACATTGATGGAGGAGCAATAAACAGTTATGGAAACCTGGTGAATAATATATTTGATAATTCCACCTTCACAAACAATTCTGGAAGACATGGTGGGGCAATAAACGTAGATAGTAACGCGAAAAACAATCTTTTCATCAACACCAAATTTATAGAAAATACTGCTAAATCCAATGGTGGCGCATTCTGTGTAGATAATACAAACAACGACACATGGAACAATACCCAATTCATTGGAAACAATGCAAATAATAAAGGTGGAGCCATAAATACCAATATGAAAATGCAAAATGAAAAAATAACCAATTCAACATTTGCAGATAATTTTGCAGGCATTAATGGCAGTGCATTAAACATAAACGGAAATGATATCAATATAACTGATTCCAAATTTATTAATAATAGTGCAAATGTGATTGTTGCACAAGTTTCCGGTTTACGCATATTGAATTCAGAATTTATCAATAATACAGGATATAGCATTGATTTAAACAACAGTGAAGCATTAATTGAAAACTCAATATTTAATAATGATGCAGGTGCCAGCATAAGGGTATTGAATGATTCAGTATTATACCTATCTAAAAATGTATTATCCCCAGAAGAATATATTTTAGATAAGGGAATCATATCATCTGAAACTAAAATCATTGTTTTAAATAATTTAACTTTAAACGGTACTGTCAATGAAAAAATAACCTTAAATGCGACAATTTATGATGATAATGGAAATATTATCATTGTAGATGATTTAGATTTCATTATTGAAAATGAAACAATTGATTCAATACTGGAAAATACCACGTATAAAGCTGATTACACCACAAAGATAGGCCGCCATATTGTTAGTGCGTTTGTTGATTCAAATTTGAATAACTATACAGTCGATTATGGATTAATTATAAGTAAATGTAACTCCAGTGTAGAAATAATCCAATTAGACAACATCACTTATGGTGAAAAATTAAATATCGAATATGACTTTGAAAACTCCACAAACGTCAAAATTGAAGTTACAGATGAAAATGACAATGTAATCTACAATGAAACCACCACATCAAAAACACTAACCCTAGAAAATCTAAAAGCAAACACATACAAAATAACAATAACAACACAAGAAAGCGAAAACTACACATCAAGCAACACAACCCAAACATTCGAAGTATACAAAGCCAATTCATCAATAACAATCAACAACATAACCAACATCACATACGGAGAAAATCTTACAATAACATTCACATCCGAAAATGT
The DNA here is from genome assembly GCA_017434555.1 of Methanobrevibacter sp. Taxonomy (GTDB): domain Archaea; phylum Methanobacteriota; class Methanobacteria; order Methanobacteriales; family Methanobacteriaceae; genus Methanocatella. Next base: position 16,246 of record JAFRFB010000067.1, read on the forward strand.
TACTACCATTAATGTTGTAATTAAAGATGAAAACGGCGAAATTATATTTGATGAAGAATTGAATGAAAGTTATGTTGAAATTTCTGATCTAATCCGTGGAAATTACACTGTAACTGCCACATTTGAAGGCGATTCTAATTATAACGGATGCAATGACACTAAAACATTTGCAGTCAATGGTTTAACTCCGGAAATTAAAGTTAATCAAACAGAAATAAAATCTGGAGATAATTTTGTCATTAATGTTAATAATGATGATTTAACCAATAATTTAACTGTAAATATTGGAAATACGACCTATACAGTTCCAATAATAGATAATGCTGCAATCATTCCGACTAATGATATTCCTATTGGAAATTATAATGTTGTCATTTCATATCCTGGTGATGAAAAATACAATCCCTACACAGATGATTTGGAAATCAGCATTTATAATAAAGGTATTGACAATTACACATTAGAAATAACTGCTGATGACATTTATGTTGGTGAAAATGCCACAATTAATGTGGAATTACCTAGTGATGCATCAGGTAATGTAACAACTACAGTAAACAGTAAAAATTATTCTTCAGAAGTTAAAGATGGCAAAGCAGCTATTACAATTCCTGATTTGATTAAAGGAAATTATACTCTTCCAGTAACATACTCTGGTGATGATAAGTATAACCCATCAACAAAAGATGTTAATTTCACAGTTAAAGAGGATGAAATTATTGTATCTGCTCCAGATTTAGTTAAATACTATTCAGGTCCTGAAAAATTTGTTGTAAATGTCACTCATGCCAGAGGAGTTCCAGTTGCAGACAAAGAAGTGAAAATAACAATCAACGGCGCAACATACACAAGAACCACTGATGAAAACGGTACTGCAAAACTGAACATTAACCTAAACATTGGTGAGTATCCTATTGTCGTTGATGTTGATGATGTTAAAGTCAATTCTACCGCAACTGTTAAATCCACTATAGATGCAGCCGATGTTATAAAGATATTTAGAAATGACACTCAATATTATGCAAAATTCATTGATGCAAACGGCACACCACTAGTAAACACCAAAATTTCCTTTAACATTAATGGTATTATATACAACCGTACAACAGACGGAAACGGAAGTGCAAAACTGAACATCAACTTGGATGCAGGCACATACATTTTGACTGCAACCAATTCTGTTACTGGTGAGATGAAATCCAACACAATCAAAGTAATCTCTCTAATCGAATCCAGTGATTTAACCAAATATTACAGGAACGCTTCACAGTTCGTTGTCAGAATACATTCCGCTGACGGAGGATACATCGGTGCCGGCGAAAATGTCACATTCAACATCAATGGTGTATTTTATACCAGAACAACAAATGCAACAGGCCATGCAAAGTTAAATATTAACTTAGGCCAAGGCAACTACACAATAACAACATATTACAAAGATTGCAGCAAAGGAAACAACATTGAGGTCCTACCAATATTAATCGCCAATGATTTAGAGATGAAATATATGGACGGATCACAGTTCAAAGCCAAACTTGTTGACGACCAGGGCAAAGCCTATGCAGGCCAAAGTGTTCAGTTCAACATTAACGGAGTCTTCTATAATAGAATTACCGGCAGTGATGGAGTAGCCGCATTAAACATCAACTTAATGGCCGGAGAGTATATTATAACATCCAGCTACAACGACTTTAACACTGCAAACAAAATTACAATAAGGGGTTAACTAAAACCCCCCCCACTTATTTTTTTTAACTTCATTTTAAGACAATTTTCCAATGTTACCATAATTTTACTCTTTTAAAGCAATTTTTTGCAAACATTACATATGGAATATAATGGAAATTCCATTATAATGCAGAAAACACACATTGCATTATGTAATTATCCAAATATTAAATCGATTTTCATGAGATTATCATCAACCAATACAATTTCTTTGTTAAAATGCTTTAAATCATAAAATAAGTAATTTAAAAAATTTTAAAAAATTGATTATCAACTAAAATTAATTTAGGGGTCTGAATTTTTTTGATATGAATTTCACTTAATTTTTCTTATTTTTTTAATATTGGATAATGATTAGTTTTAGTTTCTAAAAATACATTTGTACAATTATTAATTTTTAAAAAGGGTACAGTAATATCGTTAAATTTAAGTATTATGTGTTACATATATTTATTTGGCGATAAACATGAAAC
>JAFRFB010000145.1 GCA_017434555.1 Methanobrevibacter sp.
GACGCAGTTTCAAGGGAGAATAATGCGCACAACAACATTATCAGTTCATAGAACTGCACTAACATATACTTTAGGTATATAACAAATTACTGATCCTAGGCTTGTCGCACAGTCGAGGTATTCTCGCGAAATTAAGATAAACACATAAAAAGAATCAACAGAACTCCTGAATGAATATTTGATTATATCATGGCAAGAAAGATGAATATGTAGAAAATCAAAAAAAGTCCTAACAAATTGACAGCTCCCTTTTTTTAATTAATGTTATATAATATTTAAAACAAAACTAATAGCATAATAATTTAAAAATTTATTTGTTGATATCATGGAAAAAAAAGAGTTAATTAATTCCGGTAAGGTAAAAAGTGTATTCAACACTGAAAAAGATGATGAAGTTATCATTGAGTTTCGTGATGACATGACTGCCGGTGATGGTGCACGTAAGGAAGTCATGGACAAAAAAGGCGCATACAATGCGGTTATTTCAGCTAAAATATTTAATGTTTTAGAGGAAAATGGTGTTGAAACACAGTTCATTGATTTACCTGAAGTAAATATAATGTTGGCCAAAAAGCTTGATATGATTCCAATTGAAGTAATTGTGAGAAATATCGCAACAGGCAGTTTGGTTCGCAGATATCCGATTGAAGATGGTAAAAAGTTAGATCCTCCAATTGTTGAAATGGATTATAAAGATGATGAATACCACGATCCGATGCTTAACCGCTCTCTCATCAGAGCATTAGACATTGCTACAGATGAAGAAGTCGATATTCTAGCTGAAAAAGCTTTAAAAATCAATGAAGTTTTAACTGAATTCTTTAAGGATGCAGGTATTATATTGGTTGATTTTAAAGTGGAATTCGGTAAGGATAAAGATGGAAACATTCTTTTGGGTGATGAAATTTCACCTGACGGATGCAGGTTATGGGATGCTGAAACATTGGATATGTTGGATAAAGAACTGTTCAGAGAAGGTAAGGATTCAGAAGTTATGGATGCTTATGTAGAAGTTTATAATAGAATTATTCCTGATGATGAAAAGGTGATTTAAATGATTTTTGATATTGAAGTTAAAATTTCTTTAAAAGACGGTATGTTAAACCCTGAAGCTACAACAATTGAAAGGTCTCTTGATTTACTTGGTTATGAAGTTAAAAATACCAAAACTGTTGAAATTATCAAATTCCAAATGGAAGGAGAAGACAGGGAAGTAATAAGAGAAAATGTTGTAGACATGTGTGAAAGATTACTCTGTAATCCTGTAATTCACAATTATAAAATCAATGTAATTCCACAAAACACAGCTTGCGGTAAATAAGGTGATTTAAGTGACTAAAATCGGAGTAATTAGATTTCCTGGAACCAACTGTGATAGGGATGTAGCCCGTGCTATTGAACTTGTTGGCCTTGAAGCTGAATACGTTTGGTGGAGCAATGAAGATTTAACTGATTTTGACGGTGTTGTAATTCCTGGAGGATTTTCCTATGGAGATTACTTAAGAGCAGGTGCTATGGCTTCAATCACTCCTGTAATCGATGGAATCAAAGCTTTAGTTAAGGAAGAAAAACCTGTTTTAGGAATATGTAACGGGGCTCAAATTTTAGGAGAAATTGGCCTTGTTCCGGGAATATTTATTACAAATGAAAACCCTAAATTCAACTGTGAATGGGTTGATTTAAAAGTATCAAATACTAGAACTCCTTTTACAAAAGATTTTAAGAAAGGACAAACTGTTAAAATACCAATTGCTCATGCAGAAGGTAGATTTTATACAGAAGATATTGATTTGTTAAAAGACCAAGACCAAATCGTATTGCAATTTAAAGACAGAAACCCTAACGGATCAATGGAAGCGATTACAAGCGTATGTGATGAATCAGGACTTGTTTGTGCAATGATGCCTCACCCTGAAAGAGCTTGTGAAGAAATATTAGGCTCCACAGATGGTTTAAATTTCTTTAAAGGGTTTATATAAATATTAAAAGTGATTTAAATGGTAGTTTATTTAATTGGTGCCGGACCTGGAGATGCGGACTTAATAACTCTTAAAGCAGTTAAGGCTTTAAATAAGGCAGATGTTGTTTTATATGATTATTTGGCCAATGAAGAAATATTGGCACATGCTCCTGAAACAGCAGAAAAGATATATGTCGGCAAAAAGGCAGGTGAACATTATAAAACACAGGACCAGATTAATGAGTTAATTATAAAGCAGGCCAAAGCACATGAAAATGTTGTAAGGCTTAAAGGAGGAGACCCATTTGTATTCGGTCGTGGCGGAGAAGAAATTTTAGCTTTAATGGAACATGATATCAAATTTGAAGTTATTCCTGGAGTTACTTCAGCTATTGGAGCACCAACATCACTCGGACTACCTGTAACTCATAGGGCTGTTGCAACATCAGTTACAATAGTGACTGGCCATGAAGACCCGACAAAGGCTGAAAGTCAAGTTCATTGGGACTATACTGCAGATACTTTAATCATATTAATGGGTATTGGAAATATTGAGGAAAATACTGCAGAAATTATGAAATATAGAGATAAAGACACTCCAGTATGTGTAATAGAAAGCGGAACATTACCTGATGAAAATGTAATTTTTGGAACTCTTGAAAACATTTCCCAAAAGGACATTAAGACGCCGGCCATTCTGATTATTGGTGAGGTTGTAAAGCTTTATAAAGACATTTATAATTATTAAGGTGTTAACATGTGCGGTATTGTAGGTTGTATATTAAAGGATAATGATGAAGATGTAGCACCAATTCTTTTTGACTGCATTTCAAAGTTGGAATATAGGGGATATGACTCTATTGGGCTTGCTACTTACGATGGAAGTATCCATGTTAAAAAGGATAAAGGAAAAATTGATGAAGTTAACCAGAAATTGGATTTACCTAATATGCCTGGAGATTTTGGTATTGCTCACGTAAGATGGGCTACCCACGGTGATCCCTCAAAACTTAATTCCCACCCTCAGTTGGATGAAGAAAATACAATAGCTGTAGTTCACAATGGGATTATTGAAAATAATACAAAAATTAAAGCGGATTTAATTGCTGAAGGACATACATTCAAATCAGACACAGATACCGAAGTCATTCCACATCTTATTCAGAAGTTTATGGATGAAGGATTTGATTTGGAGCATGCAGTCAGAAAAACCATAGAAATTCTTGAAGGAGCATATGCAATAGCCGCAATATCTTCAAGAGAACCCGACAAGATTATTGCAACAAGAAAAGACTCTCCATTGATTGTAGGATTGGGTGAAGATGGATATTACTTGGCATCTGATTCACCGGCTATTTTAAAATATGCAAAAGATATAATCTATCCTGAAAAAGGAGAAATCGTAATTTTGGATAAAAGCGGTGTGGTTGTCCATGATGAATTTGACAATCCGATAAATAAAGAAGTTGATACAATCAATTGGACACCTGAAATGGCAGAAAAAGAAGGATATGACCATTTCATGATAAAAGAAATTAATGAACAGGCGATTGCTGTTAGAAATACCTTGACTCAAAGGGATAATATCCAAAAGATAATTGATGATTTGGATGATGTTTCAAGAATCTGTTTTGTTGCCTGCGGAACATCATATCATGCATCATTAACTGGAAAATATCTTTTAGAATCACTTGCTGGAATACCAACAGATGTAATACTTGCATCAGAGTTTAAATTCTCAGCAAAAACATTAAAAGAAGATACGTTAGTTATATTCATTTCTCAATCCGGTGAAACTGCAGACTCTCTTAAGGCATTGGATGTGGCTAATGAAACATCAAAAACCTTAGGTATAGTTAATGTTGCAGGTTCATCAATCACAAGAAGAGCCCAATATGTTATTCAAACTCAGGCAGGTCCGGAAATTGGAGTTGCAGCAACAAAGACATACGTGTCACAGCTTACTGCAATATACATGTTCTCTGCATTGATGGCTGAAAACGAGGAATTGCTTGATGAACTCGATAAAGTTCCTGATTTCATTGATGAAGTATTGCTGGATGTGGAATCAATAAAATCAATGTCAAAAAGATACAATTATGCAAAAGACTTTTTCTATCTTGGAAGAGGTTATGTTTATCCAACCGCTTTGGAAGGAGCATTGAAATTAAAAGAAATTTCCTATATTCATGGTGAAGGTTATGCTGCAGGTGAGCTTAAACATGGGCCTTTGGCATTAATAGATGAGGGAATTCCGGTTGTAGTTGTAATACCTCCTGGAGAATCCCACAAGAAAACCATGAGTAATCTTGAGGAAGTCAAATCCCGTGGAGCACGCGTACTTGCATTTGGTTCAGTGGATGATGAAGAGCTAAAGGAAAAGGCACCTGAAGTGTTTACCATAAATCCTGATGTGTCTGAAATTATTGCGCCTTTGGTATATATTGTTCCTCTTCAATTGCTGTCATATTATATTACAATTGAAAAAGGTTTTGACCCGGATAAACCAAGAAATTTAGCAAAATGTGTAACTGTGGAATAAACCTTTTATTTGTTTATTCCTTTATTATTTTCTTTTTATTTTTGTTTTGAATACTATAGACTTTTTCCCATATTCATTCATTTTAAAAAATGTAATGTTTTAAGCTACTTTTAAGTATATTTTTGTTATATGTGGATTCATCAATAAGCCGTTAAAGACTTTTAAATTCAAAAATAAACTTTCTTTGATATTTTTCATATTCAACTTAAAAATAGGCATTAATCAATTCCCTTTAATTATGCTTTATTTTAGCTATTTGGCTTTATTTATGGCCTTTTTGAAAATACAAAGCTTTTTATAAGAAAAGTTTGAAACATTTATATCGCCGATGCAAAACTAGATTTTGCATCTTCTATGTTAACGAGGTTAATATATGTTTAATAAAAAAATTAGTTTATTATTTATAACGCTCGTTTTCATGTTATCTATTTCTGCAGTTGCAGCTCATGACACAACTGCAATAAATGATGATCTTGAAATGAGTGAAATGGATGAGGAACCTCCTTCGGGAAGTGCTCTGATTCCTTCAGATATCAAATCCGTTAGTAATGATGAATATTCTCTTCAGACTAAGGATTTGTCAATGTATTATAAGAATGGAACTAGATATGAAGTAACTTTAACACATGAAGATATTCCTGTGGAAAATGCTGATATAATTATTAATATCTGTGGAATTAATTATACAAGACACACAAATGAAAATGGTGTGGCATCTATTGCGATTAACTTAAATCCAGGAACTTATTCTGTTTCTACATTTTATAACTATAATTTAAGTTCAATAGTTTTAGATAGTGATATTGAAGTTTTATCAACAATAGAAGGGGATGACCTTGTAAAAACTTATAAAAATGATACACAATATTATGCTTCATTTTTAGATAATAATGGAAATCCTCTAGCTAACAGTGAAGTTACTTTCAATATTAATGGTGTATTTTATACTCGTAAAACAAACGAAAACGGAATAGCTAAACTGAACATTAATTTGAATTCAGGCAATTATATTATAACTGCTACTCATCAGAACGGTTTATCGTATTCAAATTTAATCACTGTTTTACCGTCTATTACTGGATCAGACATTACCAAGTTTTATAAAAATGGAACACAGTATCATGCTACATTTTTCAACAGCAACGGTAATGCATTGGTAAAAGGCACTGTAACATTCAATATCAATGGTGTTTTTTATAAAAGAACAACTGATGAAAATGGAGTAGCTAATTTAAATATTAATTTGAATCCGGGTTCTTATATTATAACCGCAGAAAATCCGATAAACGGTGAATTGTTTTCAAATGTTATAACAGTTTTACCTACAATCATTTCATCCGATATGGTAAGTAACAGCCTAACCACAGAATATGATATAATACTACTTAATGGTGACGGTTCTGTTGCTCAAAACAAAGAAGTGGAATTTATTGTTGATGGTGTGAGCTATGATGTAACAACAAATGAATATGGTGTTGCAACACTTGAAAAAGACTTGAAGCTTGGAGTTCATACTGTCGTATCCCACGATAAACAAACCGGATTATATGTGGTTAACGAAATTAATGTAACTGCAATCGATATGGACAATTTACATTATGATATGATTTATTATGATAATGAATCATATGAAAATGAAATATTATATTATTCCCAATATGGTGTTTCACCGGATAACAAAACAATCATGGCAATCGGAAGACCTTCAGCTCCAGGTGAATTATCAACATACGGTTATAAATTTTACATGACCGTATTTGAAAGAGTCTGCCCTTACTGTGGAAGCAGTGAATTATACTGGAGTATTTTCTGGGCTGGTGATGAAACATCCAATTATGGTGTTTTCCCGGCAACCGGAAATAAGGAAGGTGGAAGTGCGGAAGGCCATATCTTCTGTGCAGACTGTGATGCTGATTGGAGTGTATTTGGAAATGAACATGTCTATGATGGAGGTACTACCCTTACGGTTGTCAGTGATTCTGTTTTAACCACAAAAGATGTTGCTTATATGTTAAAAAATGGTGAGATGATTTATTTAGAATAATCTCCATTTTTTACTTTTTTTAATTTTTCAGCCATATCCAAAATTCTTGTTCTTGAATTATTTTTTAAATCCTGTTTTTCTGTGTAATTATTTTCAATTTCAATGATATAGAATGCTTCAGGTGATGTCGTTGAAGGTATATTCATTTTTGTTAGATTTCTCTCAACACGCCTTTTCAGTTTTTCATCGTTCATTTCCTGGCCTAAAAAGATTGGTGTTTTTACCGCAGATGATATTTTTTCAGTATGTCTTTTTTCATGACGCTCTTCAGTTCTTTCATCTAAAATAAAATCACTTGAGTTATTTAAACCAGGATCTCTAAATGGTATTGCCACATCGGATAGGGCAATTCTAATCTCATCGTTTTTTGGAAGTGATGTATCAAGCATTTCCTGTGATGGACTTGCCAGAGTACCGCCCTGTTTTCGCCCGAAAATTGGTCCAAGACCAATATAAAAACCAGCTTCAATAAATGCAGCTCTAACAGGTGCTGATGAGGTATATGTTGCAACAATTCCTGTATCTTTTATGATTCTTTTAAACTCTTTAAAAAAATCCAGTGAAAACAGTTCCGGAGCCATGTTCTGGCTGAAAGGATCTAGAAATATTGCATCATAGCTATTGTCCTTAAGGTTTTGAACAGTTTGTCTTGCATCTTCAATAAATACGTTGATGTCAATATTTGAAGGAATTTCTTCTTTTTCAAGTTCCAAAGTTGCATAGCCTGTTTTAATCAATTCTTTTTCTATTGCTTTTCTGGTAATGTCGTGAGCATTAATAGGTGAAGGCACCAAAAGACCGCATGCAAGGGTTGCAGCTGATATTTCAACCATATCAATAGTCAGATGTGAATCATTTGAGTTTTTCAAAAAATCGTCAATTGCCCCTGATGAGTTGTAACCAAGCCCTGCACAGATGTCTAGAATAGCAATATCATTTGAGTAGTCAAACTTCATCGGCTTGATAAATTTCTCAAATGCCTCACTAATTGCACCTGTAGATGTATGTAGTGTTTCAATTTTATGATTTATTTCTTTCGAGTTAATAGAATAAGATCCATCATCCGTTAAAACAAAGTAATTGTTGTAAGTATCAAAAAAATTGAGTCTTGCTTCATTATTTCGACTACTTCTTTCCTCATCGAAGCATCGATTTATCAAATCGAATATGTCATCGTTAATTACACGGGCTGTATTTTCATAATTCATTGTATCTAATTATATTTTAGATTTTTTACTATATTATATTTAATCTTGAAAAATTACATTTCAATATTATTAAATAAGCATAAATTAAATATAATATCAATAAGAGTATTGGTGATAAACATGGTTGATAAAACTATGACAATTGCACTTTTGATATCATTTTTCATACCTGGCCTTGGAATTGCATATGTTGGAGACGTAAAAAAAGCTTTAATGATACTGGGGGTGTGGGTGGTCTGTAAAATATTGTCATTTTATTCATTTTTCATGAGCATTGTTGTATTTGTTATTTGGGCATATGGGCTTTATGCAACGTATCGTGAAGCATCTCTTTAAATAACAAGTTTGATATCCTTAAATTAATATAATAATCAATAATATTATGTTATATTCTTTTTTAACTATTCTTTATTTCTTAAATTTTTTTCTTGATTTTACTTCTTAATTTGGCTTAAATAACCTTATATCTGGTTAATTTTGATAAAATAAGCATAATACGGACTATTTTTAATATGACTGATTCGACTATTTTCAATTCATCGTTAATTTGTAAAATATAATCATGTTTAATTTTAAGCTTTTAGTTCTAAATCGATTTAAAATTCCTTTAATTTAACTCATTCGTTTTAAAAATCCTTTTTAATTTTAAAAGCTTTTTTGATTTAAATGAATAATTATAATTGGATTTAAATATAAATAAGTAATTTTTACTAATATTTGATTAAAATAAGCTTGATTATTTTATATTTAATCTAAAAAACTCATTTTTTGTTATATTTGGGATGAAAAATTAATCATTAAATTGCTTTAATTCTGCTTGCTTTAGATTAGATACTTTGGATTTAAGCTCTTTTTAGCCGTTTAATTTCTCGATTAAAATGGCTTTTTTTGGCATTTTTACACATAATTTTCCTTATTTTAAATGAAAAACTTTATATACTACTTCTTATTTAATAATTACTAACAATCTTGAGAAGATTCAGGAATTTGAGAAAAATTCTTTGAAAAAATTTCATGATAAATCATGAATAATTCTTGAGGTTGGAGTTTAATTAAGTGAGATGATAATATGAACAAAAGACAAAATATTGTTTTGATGTTTTTGATTGTCATGTTGTCTTTCGCAATAATCTCGGAGGTTTCGGCTGTGGCACTTGATGATGTCGAAACTGGTGAGTCGGGTTTGAATGGACCAGACGGATCATTTAATTCAGCCGGCCCACAAATTCCTAGCGAAAGATTACATAAAGTATCCGACGGACCAGTTGGAGATCCACATTCAAATAATCAAACTTCTTTAAACGATGTTTCTTATGAAACTGACGAACACATGAATTTATACGAACAAAATCATGAAAAATCTCATGATTCAGGAATTCAAGATATTGGCAATAAAGGAGATTTCAGCCAAGGTGAAAAAATTCATCCTGATTCAAGATTTGATGAAACTGCTGCTCCTGGATTTGTGGATAACAGATCCTGTGAAGTTATCGGTGATATCACATCTGAATTAATTGGTATGGACAATATTTCTTCTGCATTTAAAAACGACAGAAAAGGAAATTTCAATAATTTGCCTTTCAACGGTCTTTTGCCGCCTGAAAATATCTCCTATGATGTTGTCTTCAATCATTTTGAATTCAAAGAAAAAGTTGACTTGGATAATTTCAATATGGTTTTGCCCTTTGAAAACAAAACTCCCAACAAATTAAATAGTTTCCTTACCCATAATAAGGACATCCCTATATTCGAAAACGAGTCAGCTAGAGTTAATGATGCTATTCCAGCAAATTCCCATTTAGATTTCCTCCCTGAAATTAATGAAACACAAGGCTTTGAAAACACACATTTTCCAAATTCAAATATCCATAATTCTATACCTGTTTGGAATAGTATCAATAGGATGAAATCTGATTTCAATAAGTCAGATTTAAAACATGAGGGTAATTTTACCCCAAAACTTATGGAGGGACTTAAATTATAAGGATAAACCCATAAATCCTTATTTTTCCTCTTTTTTTTATTTTTTTTGGTGTTGAAAATGAACAAAAAAATTATACTATTTTTAATTGCTATAATTTTTCTAACGTCTATTTCTTTTGTTAGTGCCGCTAATGAAACGTCAATTGATGATACGTCAACTGATCAGATTATAGCAAACGATTTAATAAAATATTATGGAAATGACGAACAATTAACATGTGAAGTTCATGACAGTAAGTCCAATCCAATAGAAAATGCAACTGTTAGCTTCAATGTTAATGGAATTAATTATTCAAGAACTACAAACTCTTCAGGAATAGCTAAGATGAATGTAAATTTGAATTCTGGAAATTATACTTATAGTGCCTATTATTTGGTTAATAATACAATATTATCTCAATCAACTGGTTTAATTCAGATTTTGCCAACTATCTCTGGGGAGGATATTGTAAAAATTTGCAGAAATGATACGCAGTATTATGCCACTTTTTTAGATTCAAATGGTAAGTTATTGACAAATTCGAATGTTACTTTCAATATCCATGGTGTTTTTTATACACGAAAAACAAATGAAAATGGTACTGCTAAGCTAAACATCAATTTGCATGCAGGTAATTATATTATCACTGCGACTAATACTAATGGGGAAATGTATTCTAATAATATTACTGTTTTAAACAGTATTTCAGGTAATGATATTGTAAAATATTACCGGAACGAAACTCAGTATTATGCTACATTTTTGGATTTAGCAGGTAATCCATTAACTGATACAAACGTCACTTTTAATATTAATGGCGTATTCTATACAAGAAAAACTAATGAAAATGCTACTGCTAAATTAAACATCAACTTAGGGCCTGGGGAATATATTATAACAGCAACTAATCCTGTAAATAATGAAATGTATTCAAACACTATTAAAGTATTATCTGTATTGTCTGCCAGTGATTTATCAATGAATTATAGGGACGGTTCTAAATTCAATGTAACTCTATTGGATGGTCAGGGTAACTTATATCCTAATCAAAACATTACATTCAATATCAATGGAGTTTTTTATACAAGAACAACTGACTCACAGGGTGTTGCCAGATTAAACATTAATTTGCAGGCCGGAAATTATATCATCACATCCACATATAACGGTTTAGGCATTTCAAATACAATCAAAATACAGGGTGTTGAAACTTCAGATCCTATTACCGTCAATGGTCAAAGTGTAACTAAGGCAAATGTTAATTATGCAACTTCATCAAGCGACACCTCCGTTGTAACCGTAACTAACGCAGGATCATTAAATATTGATAATGCGGTCATTGAAAAATCAGGCGGAGATACCTCAAACACAGAATCAAGTGATTTTACAGGTTTAAATGCTGCAGTTTTAGTTAACTCTGCAAGTTTTATAAACATTACAAACTCAGATATAACCACTAATGCAAAAGGAGCTAACGCTATTTTTGTAACAGGTTCCTCTTCAAAAGCTTATGTTGAAAATGTATCTATTACGACCTATAAAGATTCTTCAAGAGGTCTTGATGCAACATACTCAGGTACAATAATTGCCCATAACGTAAGCATCACCACTTCAGGGGATCACTGTGCGGCTGTTGCAACAGACCGTGGAGAAGGAACACTCTATGTTTATGATTCCGCTTTAAATACCAACGGTTACGGATCACCTTCAATTTACTCTACAGGTAATATAAATGTATATGACTCAACAGGTTCTGCAACCGCTTCATCCATAGCTGTCATTGAAGGTAAAAACTCAATTACTGTTGAAGGATGTAATTTCAATTCCTATGCATATGGAAGAACAACCCATGGTATTGACTGTTGCGCTGTCATGATATATCAGTCAATGTCAGGTGACGCTTCAGTCGGATTAGGGTCATTCACTTCTAAAAATTCAGTGCTTTCAGTAAATTCCGCATCTTCAGTATATTCAACTGCACCGTTTTTCTTCATAACTAACACTGATGCAAGCATATACCTTGAAAATACAGTGCTTAATTATGGAAGTGGAATTTTAATCAATGTAAGTGGAAACACTGGTGAATGGGGAAAAAGCGGATCCAATGGTGGAGATTTAACATTTACTTCTTTAAATCAGGTTTTAAGTGGTAATATATATGTTGATAAAATCAGTACTGCAACTTTGAGCTTATCTTCTACAACATTGACTTCAGCCATTAACTCAGCAAATACTGCAAAATCAGTATCTTTAACATTATCTGCGGATTCAGCCTGGTCACTTAGCGGAAATTCCTATCTTACCGTATTCAGCGATGCAGATACAAGTTTATCCAACATTCAAAGTAACGGATATAATATATATTATAAGTCCTCATCCAATTCCTGGCTGAACGGCGCTACCATTACTTTAAATGGTGGAGGAAAATTAATCCCTTATTAAAGCTAAAATTAATTTTTAGCTTTTCTTTTTTTCTTTTTGAAATAGGTAAACTTTAAATAATTTCCAATAAATAACTATTTTTGAATAAATTATTTATGGTATGTTTATGTTTGAAATTAAAGCTAAAGATATGAGAGGAAGAGTCGGTGTTTTAAAAACAAAACATGGAAATGTTAAAACCCCTGCATTAATGCCTGTAATTCATCCAAGAAAACAGGTAATTGATGTAAAAAAGTATGGCGCCGATATAGTAATAACTAATGCTTATTTAATTTATAAGGATGATGATTTAAAGCAAAAGGCTGTTGAAGAAGGTCTTCACAAACTGATTAACTTCGACGGACCGGTAATGACTGATTCAGGTTCATTCCAGCTTTCCGTTTATGGTGACGTTGACATTACAAATAAGGAAGTCATTGAATTTCAGGAACTGATTGGAACCGATATAGGAACAAGCCTTGATATTCCAACTGCACCTTTTGTTGAACGTGAAAAGGCTGAAAACGATTTGGAAATTACTTTAGAGCGTGCAAAGGAAGCTGTAGAGTTTAAAAAGGAGCAGAATATAGAAATGCTTTTGAACTCTGTAGTTCAGGGCTCAACGTTCATGGACTTAAGGCAGGAATGCGCTTCAGAACTCTCCAAATTGGATGCTGATTTATACCCGATCGGCGCAGTAGTGCCGTTAATGGAATCATATCACTATAAGGAGCTTGTGGATGTTGTAATGAATTCAATGATGAATCTTCCGGACAACACTGCCCGCCATTTAATGGGAGCAGGCCATCCGATGATATTTGCACTTGCCGTTGCAATGGGATGTGATTTATTTGATTCAGCAGCATATATTTTATATGCAGAAGACGACAGGCTTTTATCAACTAGAGGAACGTTTAAATTAGAGAATTTGCAGGAAATGCCATGTTCATGTGAAGTCTGCTCAAAATACACTCCCGATGACTTAAGGGCAATGCCTAAAGATGAAAGAAGAGACTTAATCGCACAGCATAACCTTTATGTTTCCTTTGCGGAACTGAGATTGATAAGACAGGCTATTTATGAAGGAAGTTTGATGGAACTTGTTGAGGAACGCTGTCGTGCTCATCCGGCACTTTTGGATGCAGTTCGCCAATTGGCTAATTATAATGATGACTTTGAAAAATATGATCCAAGAAGCAAGAAATCAGCATTTTTTTACACAGGTTCCGAATCTTTGAACCGTTCAGAAGTCCTAAGACATCATGAAAAACTTAGAGAAAGGCCTAAAAAACGTGATTTGATTGTTTTGCCGCCGACACGTAAACCTTATTCCAAATTCTTCTCAGGCAAATTAGGTGAATTCTTTATCTATGGCGACAGCCATGAAATTGACACTGATAATGCTGACTTTATGGTTTTGGATGTTCCTTTCGCTTTGATTCCTTTAGATATTGATGAGCTATATCCATTAAGTCAAAGTGCAGCTCCTAAAATACGTGACAGTGAAAGTGTGAAATTTATCCGTGATTTCTTTGAGGATTTTGCTGAAAACTATGATGGAGTTATTGTACAGAAAAAAGTTGCAGACATATTGAATCTTGATTTGGAAAATAAGTTTGAAGGTGAAGTAATATATGCAAAAGATGATGTTAAAAAGATAAAGGCAATTGCTGACTATCAGTTCGGCTGGGGAGCCGGTGAAGCTTTATTTAAAGGCAACATCAAAATTGAAAAGAGCAAAAAAACAGGTAAAATCAGACATATCTATGATGGAAAGACATTAATCGTAAACATGAGGGCATCAGACTCATATCTTGTTTTATCCAAAGGAGGTGCACGAAGATTGCACAAGGCAATGCCTTATCCACAAAATCGTGTTGTTGTTAATGAG
This sequence comes from Methanobrevibacter sp., assembly GCA_017434555.1. Taxonomy (GTDB): domain Archaea; phylum Methanobacteriota; class Methanobacteria; order Methanobacteriales; family Methanobacteriaceae; genus Methanocatella. The sequence continues at coordinate 14,030 of JAFRFB010000145.1, forward strand.
GACTCAGAACCATTTGCGCTTGACGGAAAAAGCATATTTTCAAAATTCGTCATTGAATGTGATGAAAATATAAGGTCTAATGATGAAGTGATTATAGTTAACAGAGATGATAAGCTTTTAGCTTACGGTAAATCATTATTGTCTGCAGTTGAAATCAATAATTTCCAAACAGGACAGGCCATTAAAACAAGAAAAGGATTTAAAAAATAGGTGTTAATATGGAAGATAAGGTAAATACAGGTCATAATATTGAAGATAAGGAATTAATTAAAAATGCCAGAAAGCCGGTAGGTGAATTGGGTCATCAGATACTTGACAGAATGAACAAATCCCATGAGACAATGGCTCAATGGGGCGTCAGTCATTTTGATATAGCTGAAGATGATGTTATATTGGATATCGGATGCGGCGGAGGAAGAAACATTGAAAGGTTTGCCGCACAGATTACAACAGGAAAAGTCATAGGAATAGATTATTCTGAAGTAAGCGTTGAAAAGTCAGCGGATTTAAATCAGAAAGCCATTGAGGAAGGTAAGGCTGAAGTGATTCAGGGATCTGTCAGTGATATGCCTTTTGATAATGAAACTTTTGATATTGCAACCGGTTTTGAAACCATTTATTTCTGGCCGGATTTTATCAATGACTTAAAGGAAGTAAACAGGGTTTTAAAAAAGGACGGACTTGTATTTTTCTGTAATGAAGCAGTATATCGGGAAGGAGAAATGGAAAAATACGATGGTCTTGTTGAACTATTGGACATGAAAATATATTCTGAGGATGTATTGAAGGAATCTCTTGAAAAAACAGGTTTCAAGGATTTCAAAGCGTATATTGATGATGAAAATGATTGGATTTGCGTTACTGCAAGAAAAGATTAATTATTAAATATTAATAATTATCTTTTTTTCTAATCAAAACAAAAATTTGTGAAAAAAACAAAACTTTTATATATTATAATAGTGTAATATAATATTGTTGTTTATTTTATGCGGTGTTAGTCCAGCCTGGTTAAGACTCTAGCCTGCCACGTTAGAGACCCGGGTTCAAATCCCGGACGCCGCACTTTTACTTTTGCAGCTGTGGTATAGTCTGGTTATTACTTGGGCCTTCCAAGCCTACAACCCGGGTTCGAATCCCGGCAGCTGCATGTTATTAATTACTTTTTTTAAAAATATTTTCTATTTTATTTAAAAATTCTTATTTTTTGTAGTTACTTTTATATAATACATAAAATCATATATTAATTAATTAGAATACTTTTTAATGTGTTTTTTAAAAATTTATATTTACGGTGATTTAATGGTAGGAATTGTAGGATATGGGGCATACGTGCCTTCATATAGAATAAAAGTAGAAGAAATCGCTAAAGTTTGGGGAGATGACCCTGTAGCTTTATCTAATGGTTTAGTAGTTAACGAAAAATCAGTTCCTTCTGCTGATGAAGATACTGCAACTATTGCAGTTACCGCTGCTAGATATGCTCTAGCAAGAGCTCAAATAGATCCAAAAAAGATTGGTGCTGTTTATGTTGGTTCTGAATCACATCCTTATGCAGTAAAACCAACAGCAACCATTGTTGCAGAAGCTGTATGTGCAACACCTGATTTGACTGCAGCAGATTTAGAATTTGCATGTAAAGCAGGAACTGCCGGTATACAGATGTCTATGGGTCTTGTTGAAAGTGATATGATTGAATATGGATTAGCTATTGGTGCTGATACTTCACAGGGAGCTCCAGGAGATGCACTTGAATACACTGCATCTGCAGGTGGTGCTGCTTACATTATCGGTAAAAAGGATGTTTTAGCAGAAATCACAACAACTTGCAGTTTCACAACTGATACTCCTGATTTTTACAGAAGAGAAGGTGAAGACTATCCATCTCACGGTGGACGTTTTACAGGTGAGCCTGCTTACTTTAAACATGTGTTAAGTGCAGCTAAAAACTTATTTGAAAAAACTGACAGTCAGGCTTCTGATTATGATTATGCCTGTTTCCACCAGCCAAACGGTAAATTTTACTTAAGGGCAGCTAAAAAATTAGGATTTACTCCAGAACAATATTCAAGAGGATTATTAACTCCTAATATTGGAAATACATATTCTGGTGCTGTACCTTTAGGTTTATCTAATATTTTAGATGTTGCAGAACCTGGTGACAAAATATTTGTAGTATCATATGGTTCAGGTGCAGGTAGTGATGGATTCACATTGGAAGTAACTGATGAAATTCTTAAAAAAAGAGATTTAGCTCCTAAAACAGAAGAAATCATATCTAATAAAACTTATGTCGATTATGCTGTTTACGCTAAATTCAAAGGTAAAATTAAAATGTAGGGAGGTTAAATTATGAGAGATGTTGCTATTATTGGTGTTTCACAAACTAAATTTGGTGAATTATGGGATTCCTCCTTCAGAGATTTAATCGCTGAAGCTGGTGTAAAGGCAGTAGTCGATGCTGATATTGATGGTAATGATATTGAAGCAATGTTTGTTGGAAACATGTCCTCAGGATTATTCGTAGAACAGGAACACATTGCAGCACTTATTTCAGATCATATGGGTCTTAATCCAGTTCCAACCACAAGAGTTGAAGCTGCTTGTGCATCAGGAGGATTGGCTTTAAGACAAGGAATCATGGCCGTTGCATCAGGTTATCATGATGTTGTAATTTCTGCAGGTGTGGAAAAGATGACTGATGTAGTGGATGCTACTCCAGCTATTGCAACTGCATCAGACCATGAATGGGAAGCACAGCAGGGCGCTACTTTTCCTTCATTATATGCAATGATTGCAAAAAGACATATGCATGAATATGGTACAACCCGTGAACAGTTAGCACAATTTTCCGTTGTTAACCATAAGAATGCATCTAAAAACCCAAATGCACAATTCCCATTTGAAGTTAGTGTAGATAAAGTAATCAACTCAACTATGGTAGCTGACCCATTAACCTTACTCGACTGTTCCCCAGTATCCGACGGAGCAGCAGCAATTGTTATGGTGCCTGCCGAAGACGCTAAAAAATACACAGACACTCCAATTTACGTAAAAGCTTCCACTCAGGCTTCAGGAACATTAACATTACACGACAGAAAAGACATAACTACTATTGAATCAACCAAAGTGGCTTCCAGAAAAGCATATGAAATGGCTGGAGTTACTGTAAAGGACATAGATGTTACTGAAGTACATGACTGTTTCTCAATCAACGGTCTTTTAGCAGTAGAAGACTTAGGATTTGCCGAAAAGGGTAAAGGTGGAATAGCTATTGAAGAAGGTCAAACTGAAATTGACGGAGACTTCCCAATCAACTCTTCAGGCGGTTTAAAAGCTCGTGGACACCCATTAGGTGCTACAGGTATTGCTCAGGCTGCCGAAATCGTATGGCAATTAAGAGGAGAGGCTGGAGCTCGTCAGGTTGATGGTGCAGAAATCGGTATGACCCACAATATTGGTGGTACCGGAGGAACTGCAGCAGTACATATTTTCGGAAGAGATTTATAAATCTCTTTTACCTTATTTTTTTACATGATTATTAACACAGGTTCTAGAACCGATATTCCTGCTTTTTTTAGTAAATGGTTCTTGAATAAGATTGATGAAGGATTCGTCTGTAGCAGAAATCCTTATAATGGTGATATTTATAAATATCCTTTGGATTCAAAGATAATTGACTGTCTGTGCTTCTGCACTAAAAATCCAAGACCCCTTCTTAAAAATATTGAAAGTTTAAATGATTTTAAACAATTTTGGTTTGTAACAATAACTCCTTATGGAAAAGACATTGAAAAAAACGTTCCTGACTTTAAAAATATAATCAAATCATTTAAAGCGTTATCAGAAACTTTAGGGATTAACAGCGTGTCATGGAGATACGATCCGATATTTTTAACTGAGAAATACTCCCTGGACTTTCATATTGACAGGTTTGAAGAGAGGGCATCAGAGCTTTCAGCTTATACCAATGACTGTACAATCAGCTTCATTGACATGTATCAGAAGGTTTTAAGGAATTTTCCTGAAGTTAATGAGGTAACCGTTGATGAAAGGCTTAAAATTGGTGAAAACTTCTCAAAAATAGCTAATGAATATGATTTGAAGATGAAAACCTGTGTTGAAGGGACTTTACTTAATCAGTTTGGATTTGACTCAAGCGGATGCATGACACAAAATGTCATTGAGAAAGCTATAGGAAATAATCTAAAAATCCCTAAAGGAAAATACAGGATACGTGAATGCGATTGCATATTTGGAAGAGATATTGGAGTATATAATACATGCCTTCATGGATGCAGATATTGCTATGCCAATAGTTAGAAATTATCTACTACTTTTCTCTCACTACAAATAATAATATTATTCTTCCTCAATAATTAAAGTTTTGGAAATTCGTTCAAATCGTAGAATTTTAACATATATTCAGATATAAAATAAAAATATTAGTGAATGTATAGAAATAAAAATGTTGTCTTGAACAGTTATTATTTATCAGAAGTGGTTACATAAGGCTGGTCAAAACACAAATAAGAAATGTTAATGTCACCAGATATAGTAAGTGATAACATGATAATAAACGTCGGTGGAAGAACAGATATAGTTAACTATTATACTCCATGGCTACTGAACAGGCTTAGTGAAGGATATGCATATTCAAGAAATCCATTTGCAAGAGAGAATGTATATAAGCTAAGCTTAAAGCCTGAAGATGTTGATTGTCTTCTGTTCTGCTCCAAGAACTACCAACCTATACTGAAACATATAGGTGACATTGATGAAAAGTACAATATATTGTGCAACTACACGATTACTGCATACGGCAAGGACATAGAACCGAAAGTCCCATCAATAAATCAATCTATTAAAACGGTGAAACGATTATCTGATATTGTTGGTGGCAATAAGATTCTCTGGAGATACGATCCAATTCTTCTGACTGAAAAATACACTGTTGAAAAACATCTGGAAACATTTGAGTATATGGCTAAAAAGATTTCACCATTAGTTTACAGATGTATCTTCAGCTTTGTAGATATGTACAAAAAAGTTGAAGAGAACATGCCTGAAATAATTCCACTTGCTAAGGAAGATAAAGTGAAGCTATTGAAAGGGATTGGTGAGATATCAGAGAGATATAATCTTTACACTCAATCATGTGCAACAAATGAAAGCTATGAAAAATATGGTATACATGCTGCAGGATGCACCACTCGTGAAATTTTGGAGCAGGCTCATGGTGTAGTCTATAAAAATGTTAAAGGAACTGGAATTAGAGAAAATTGTCACTGTATTCCGTCAAGAGATATAGGTGCTTATAATTCCTGTTTAAGTGAATGTAAATATTGCTATGCTAATCGAAAACCTGAAATTCCCAAAAATGTTATAAAACTGCATGATGAGAAATCGCCATTATTGCTTGGACATCTTAAGGAAGAGGATAATCTAATTGAAACAAAGGTAATAAGATATATTGAACCTAAACAAACAACTTTATTTGATTTTTAAATTAGTTGTTTATTAAATGATGGTCTATATCAATTATAAAATTTATCAACTAAAACCTATCATTTTACTTTTTTTGAGATTTTTGCAAATATTATAATAGTTATTCTCAATAAGTATATTACTTATTTTATATAAAAAATATAATAAATAATATAATAAATATATTTGGAAATGATTATTATGGGAATTACTTCTTTCATAAAAACTAGACTATTGAATAATAGGGTCGAACAGTACAACACCAAGCGCAGCTATTGGGGTGAGAATGAAAGGCAGCCTAGAACTGACGGAATAAACACAGGTCTTGACTTAGTTGATGCACTTCCACCAGTAATTAATAAGACAATAGCTAATGCACGTTATGCTGTCAAGCTTGACGGTTACACTTCAGGTATTTTGAAAAACAGAATTGATAAGGCTAACGTTAATGTGGTATTGGTTGACAAGGAAAACAGGCTCTCCAAGGAGCAGAAACTCACTTTAATCCTTTGGGCCAGAAAAATCGACATCCGCCAGGTTGCTAAAGAGATATTGCAGGGAGGAATGGTTGACGGTGAAGGACTAATCAAGCCTGTCGAGAGATGGGATAAAAGCATAGGCAAATACATCAAGCCTATATTTCTTGAAATAGGTGCCCATGGCTACGGATTGAAAAAGGAATTCAATGATGACAATGAGGTGCAGCTGTATCTTCATGAAATGCCGAAGGATGTTGTAAACGGAAATCCTGAGGACTTCAACAACTTCATCAGCGTTGAAGAGGGGACACTGACTGTCAAATACGAACCGGAACAGGTAATCAACTTCATGTACAATGAAATCTACTGCGAAGCCCAAAGCATTATTTTGAATTGCCTTGATGACATCTATCATAAATGTAACTTGGAGAGAAATCAGGTCGAGAGAATCAACAAGGACAATATCATTGAAGTCAAGCCTTCACTTGATGCAAACGGCCGGCCGTACATTATGGAGCTGTCTTCAACAGCAAAGGAAAACCTGTATGCAGATTATGGAACTACGGCTGACAGCAATGTGGCTATTGTGCCTCCGGGAATTGAATCCAAAATCTTAGGTGGTAACAACTACCAGTCAGACTATACAAGGCAGACTGAGATTTTTAGAAACAATATCCTGAGGACATTTGTAACTCCTCAGTCCCAGGCAGGTAATGAAAGATCCAATCAGAACGTTGCAGAATACATCAACGATTCGGCAATTACTGGGTTTATCGTTAATGTGGCCAATGACCAGAAATGGATCTTGAAATACTGCAATCAGCTATTGAATATGCAGCTGGAACTTATGGGCATTGATGAAACATTGAATATCTATTTCAGCTATTCAAGAGATGATGTATTAAGATACATTATGGAACTTACAGCTGAAGGTGATGAAATCTACAAAAATTATTTAACTAACTTCGAAGAGGAGCAGCCTGTAGGTGAGCGGATTGTCAGTGACAGCGGTGTCGAAATATAATAAAAGTTTATATAAAATAAGTAATAAATTATATAATAAATATTATAATAAAATGTCATAACATGAAACATGAACTTTTTGAAGTCGGACTGTATGACTATTCGGATTTGGACAAGCGTCTCAACAAACCTGTCAAATGGACAAGTGATGATTTAAGACAGATTGCTGAAAACTACCGTGGTGGAATCCCTTTAACCTCAGAGCACGACAAGGTCTACATAGGCATTGGAAACAATATCGTGTTTGAAGAGGATAAGGGAAAGCTATTCATTGACCTTCCGGATGAGCTTGACATGAAGGGCAAAGGTCTGTCCCCTAAAGTTGATGTTTTACTGAAAGATAACGGAGATTCATTTGGAATTGATACTATGAACCTAATAGATGTTGGCGTAACCAAAAACCCAAGAAAAATTACATTGCTGAATTCTGAAATAACCGGCCAAACCAGAGAGACCGGTGAAACCGCAAATCCTGAGCCTCCTGAAGTTGAAAACTAGGATGCAAATGTGGCAACCAATCTTTTGCTTGAAAAACTTCAGGGAAAGAATGAGGAAATCGGAAAGCTGCAGGATGAGATAACCACCTTAAAAAAGGAATCCAAAAAGTATGACAAGATAAAAAAATCCATAGAGGAAAACAAGGAATTCATAAACAATAAGGAGGATATCCTAAAGGAGCTGTCTGAACTTAGAAAACATGAAAACGAAAGGAAAATAAAGGAGTATGAAGCCAAGTACAACTTCAACTATAATGAAAACGCACAGGATAAGGAAATTATTGATAAGCTACTCATTGGGGACGTTGACATGGAGCTTATGGAGAAGCTGGCCGAGAGAAGAATAAAAATTGAAGCCACCAATGACATTTCAACTCCGGGCGGTCGCAACCCTCAAAACTCAGGTGAAGTCGGTGAAACCGGATCAACTAGCGGAAGCGATGATGAGAACGCTCCTTCATTTACCACTCGTGAGGAATATAATAAAATCTTAAAGGATATGGGATTCAATAGAACCAGAATATAGCTATGATGGTGTTTTATGCTTTTTCCACCGGAGCTAGATTTTTTCATTGACGCTCGTTATTGAAATAAGGTGGGAGGTGTTTGTGGAGTTTCACTTCCCATCCCCTATTTGCATTGTAACCCTTAATGCCTAATTAATGGGGGACAAGCCCCCATATAATTACCCAAGAATGCCAATGCAAAATAACATCAAGTTTATCAAAACTTAACCTCGAACCGACCGCTAAAGGGTCGGTTCCTCACTATAGTATATGCTCACCAATTCTTTACACCAGGCCTACACACACGCCTCCCTTACGGTCGGCGTGGTTCCGGCCTGGCGAATTGGTTCGCTTATAACATGGGGCATGCTGATGGTAGATACATCTATAAAATTTTTATCATGCTATCATATAATGATTTATTAAACTAATAGAACTTGATTTAAATTAACTCTCAAAATAAAGATTATACATCTTATAAATTTATTATGGCTTTGTAGAAATCCTATTTGATTTTTGCAAAAATTTTTTAAAAATTTATTTTTATTTCTATTTTTACTTAAAATCTATTAAAATTATCTAATTATTGTGTATTAAGATTTACACTTGAAATTTCACATCGATTAGAAAAAATAAGTAATATATAATTATATATAGTAAAATGGAGAATAAATATTAATATGAAACGCGAAAATACCTATTCTCCAATTAGTTGTTTGTTTTCAAAGCAATTAAATCTTTCGGATTTTGGTTTTGAAAAACCTGCACTCAAAAAAATCAAAGAAATTAACAAGGACATTAAGCCAAATAAACTGTTAAAATTCATTAAATATGTGTTTAAATACTCAAAAATCGTGTTAAATAAGTATTCAAGCCATTTTTCAAAGCATGATTTCACACAACCTGCATTATTCACACTTTTAGCAATGAAAATATATACTCGAAGCACCTACAGACAAATAACAGTTTTATTGGAGTTATCTGATACCATACAGAAATATTTACACTTAAAAAAGATTCCACACTACACAACACTCCAGAAATTCTTTCAAAGACTTCTAACATCAATATTGCAAGAATTAAATAAACAAATATTATTAAATCATGAAATAAATGGCGAAATAATTGCTTTAGATGGAAGTGGATTCACTAACGACTAAGCAGACAAATATTACGCAATAATCAGACGAAAAGAAAGAAAAAGCTACGTAAAAAACCATATTTCAATCGATGTAGATAGCAGATTAATACTTCATTATGCAGCCCAAAGAGGTCCAAGATTCGATACACGCTTTGCATTAGCAGCAATAAGAAATATAAAGAAATATAAACCAAAATACATCTTAGCAGACAGAGCATATGATACAGAACCCATCAGAAAATGCATAAACGAAGAAGCAAAAGCAGAAGATCAAATACCACTAAAAACCAGAGCAAAAACAGGACATTATAGACTAAAAAGTAAAAAACAATTCAACCAGGAAA
>JAFRFB010000068.1 GCA_017434555.1 Methanobrevibacter sp.
CTGAAAATTATATTGGCGGAACAATGCCAAAAGCATATAAAAGGAAATATAGAACTAAAAAAGGAATAATCAATCAAATATATCATAAAGGAAATGGATGGATTGAAAATCAAAAAAATCAACAAACATAATGACAGCCCCTGGATAAGTGTTTATCAAAAGATTTAAGACATATGAAATATAAATTATTAATGTATTTGGTTATTTTTTAAATAAGCATTATACGATAAAAAAATTACGTGTGAAAATTATGGATTTTAAACATTATATTATAACAAGATTTAATATTAGAGCACATTATTCTTGCAAATTAAAAAATCCTGACAATGATCCTATGCAAAGAATTTTTGATGATGATTACTTGGAAGAACGATTCTATATTTTTGAAAAATACACTTTACCTTCTGTAAAAAATCAAATTAATCAAAATTTCACTTGGGTAGTCTTATTCCATAAAAATACTCCTGAAAAATTTTTAAAAAGAATAAAAGAATTAAAAAAGATATATGATTTTGATGATTATTATTTTGATGATGGTGAAGAGTTCACTTCTTTAAACTTCTGTACTAAAGATGAGGAATATGAGTTTTACATAACTAGTAGAATTGACAATGATGACATGATTGAAGAAACTTTTGTTAAACAGATTCAAGATTATGCAGTTAAAAATTTACATAATTGTGTCATTTCTTTTCCTAATGGTGAAAAATGGGATTTAAATACGAATAAAAGATATAAAATATGTCAAGAAAATAATGCTTTCTGTTCATTGATTGGCCCAAAAGGTACTTCAATTTTAAGAACTAGTCATAGAAAAGTATTTGAGAATAATGATGCTGTTTTGTTTGAAACTGACAAACCTATGTGGATTTCAACAATCCATGATTCAAATGTTTTCAATCAAATTAAAAAATCTGACTTAAAGAATGAAATTAATTAGTTCATGTGTTTGTTCAATAATGCGATTTTTGGATTGAATTTTGTTAAAATAATTAACTCTTTTAATGAGTTCGTGGGATTTCAAGAGTTATTTTTTTTACTTGAAATTTCACGTTGTTACTATTTTCAATATTTTGATATTTTATAGCTGATATTGATTGTTTATTTTGTGTTTTTGTTGTTTTTTTCAATGCCAGATTTTTCTTTATATTAAATAGAATGAATATAATGGGTCTTTTTTTTAAATTGTTTTCTTTGAAATTATGACAATATGACAATATTATAAATTGATTACTTATTTATAACCATATTTTGAGAATGGGACGCAAAAATTTTTGATGGATTTTTGTTTTTCAGATTTTTTTAATTTTTCTTATTTTTTAATTGTTTTTTCTGTGTATTTCATTGTATATTCTTTTGAGGTTGTGTCCTGTGCATATAGTTTGAATTCTGTGTTTACTTGTTTTATTCTGTTGTTTTAAATTCTGTTAGGTGCATGTTTTGTTTCATGTGTGCAAATGGTAGTTCTGCTATTTTTGAGCGTAATTTGTATGTTTCTTTTGCTTCTGGTGTTTCCATTTTTCTTTACATTCTGATTTTGGAAGGGTTTCCATAGTCTTGGATTATTCTGGATCGGTTTCTTTTTGCGCAGAATGGTTGCATTGGGCAGTTTTTGCATTCTTTTGTTCAATGGCTTATTCTGGATTTGTTATCGTATGTGTATTCGCTGATTTTGTATAATGGCTGTCCTAGTGGACAGATATATGTTTTTATTTCATTATCATAGGTGATATTGTCTTTTGCGAAGAATTTTTCGGGAGTATTGTATTTTTTTGTTTCTCTTGAGAGTTTTCGTGAGGATATGTATCCATACAAGCCGTTTTCTTCAAGATATTCTGTGTTGGCATCTGTGGAATATCCGTTATCTGCGCTTGCTTGGAAATTGGAAGGCATTTCATTGAATATTCCGGTTAAATTTGATTTTACTTCTTCTATTAATGGAATAAGTTCGTGGTGGTCTGAGGGATTGTTTGTAATGTATGATGCGAGTATTATTCATTTGTATTCGTCTACTGCGATTTGTCCGTTGTAATCAAATTCTCATTGTCCTTTTTTATTTACCATAAATCGTGCATCAGGGTCATTTATGCTAATTACATCTTTTTCTGACTCTTTGAGTTTTTCTTCGAGTGTTTTAATCTTTTCTAGGATTTTTTCAGGATCTTCTTCTGCTTGTTTTAAGAGATTTTTACTGGAAGCTCTTAATTTATCTTTGTTCCTATCATCTTTAGAGGATTCTTTAACTTTTTCATAGGCTTCTTCGAATTTTTCTTTATCCGTTAATGTTTCTGGAACACTGTTTCCAGATTCTTCACCTAATTCTTCATCTTCTTCTTCATCTAATTTAATACTTTCTTCAAGATGTTGTTTCATGATTTTTAATTATTGTTCATTTGTCAATTTATTCATAGATTTTTTTTGCTTTTATTTTAGTTCCATCCAAACTTATATGGTGGATTCTAATTAAATCCTCTTCATTTGCAATTTTTATGGTTGTTTTAAATGCTTCATCAATTAGATCAGAATATTCGTGCTTAAATCATAAAATTGTACGATAATTAGGGTGTTGCATGCCTGCTAAGTACATATAACCCACATCTGTCTGAGTTCTTTGTTCAATTTCACGGGAAGATGACCATCCATCAAAAAAACTCATTAAAACTAGTCTAAGCAACAATTCACGAGGATAAGCAAACTCACCAGGAGTATCAGCAAACACACGGTTTGCCTCAGAACAATCAATATGATCAGCCACATTTTTAATAAAATAGCACGGATGGTCTTTTGGAATCACTTTCCTCAAGTCCATGCGCATTGTCTGATTAATAGTATCATCTCTTAAAACCATAAATAAAACAACCATAAAGTTTAATATCTATAATAATTGATTGTACTTCATAGTATATAAAATTAAAGGATAAATAGGAAAGAAAAAATTTAAAAATTAGTGAGTTCGTGTCCCACTCTCATTTTTTCACTCTAAAAAAATTAAATTTAGTAATATTTATACTATATTTTTTGTATTAAATATATTTTGAGGTTTGTTAAGATTAGGGGCTATGTCAATTTGTTAGTTGGAATTTTATTTTTTTCATCTAGCCATTTTTTCTGTTGTAAATTTGATTAAATACTCCTTGTTCTGTTCTGTATCTTTTTCTCTGCTTTTGGTAGTGTTGCATGGAAATATTTTTCTGAATCATTGTCTGTCCTTGTTAGTTTTCCTTTAAATTCTTTTTTAAGGAACCATATGTATTTTTTATATTCTGGGAAAAAATCGTTTTTTAAGAATTTTTGTAAAATTTCTGGAAAGTTAATGTATTCTTGTCTTAGGAGGTTTATGTAGTTTGTTGCTTTATTGTATGTTTGTTGGTTGAATAATTCGAATATTAATTGTTTGTATATGTTTATTTCTGATTTTATTTTGTCTATTTCGTTTTCTACTATTTCGTCTAATTTGCTTTTTGTGATTTTTTCATTTTCTTTTATTTGGTTGATTCGTATTTCTAAATCTTTTTGTTTTAAATATTTTTTTATTCGTTCATTAACTGCTAGACGTAGGTGGTATGTACAATGTTGGTGTTTAAATTCTAGTTTTTTCATTACTGGGTTGTATCTGGGTTTTAAATCTGTTACTATTGCTTTTCTGTCTTTATGTTTTACTGATTTGTTGATGAATTTGTATGTGGTGTTTAGGTCTTCATTTGGGGCTAATAGTTCTGCAACAGGTGCATTGTTGACTAAATCAAATAATAGGTGCCTATAATGAAATCCATCATCTAATGGCTCCCATTGTACATCATAACCATAAAATCCAGATGGTTTTATGTCTTTATTTAAGTAATAAAGTTCATTTGTTACTATTTGGGCTTTTCTAACGCTTTCATGAGATATTTTTATTCCACGAAAAATTTGGTATAATTCTTTTAATTTTCGGAATGGATACTAGCTTATTTCGCGAACTTTTATTGATTTTTCTTTTGTTTCATTAGAAAAGTTACAGTAATTTTCATATTGTCCAGTACATTCTGTTTAGGAATATTCACCACATACAGGACAATAATATCTTTGTACTTTAGTAATATGATCTTCACCATTCTCTTTTATCAAATCACAGACATTATGGGGCTATGTAAAAAATTTTGTGGCATAATACATTTTAATCACACTATTATACTATTATTTTTTCTTCTGTTTTCAGTTCCTGATAATATAAAATTGAATTAGTTTTCATATGTGTCCAAACAGTGTCTTTTTGTATTTTTA
>JAFRFB010000146.1 GCA_017434555.1 Methanobrevibacter sp.
ATATTGAGACGCAAACTAGATTATTATATTGAATTATAATTTCTTATTTTTTTAGTGTAATAACTGTATTATTTAAACCTAATATTTGGGAGTGATCAATATTTTCCGCAAGTTGATTAAGTAGATTTATGTTTTCTGATTTTAACTCTTCCGGTTGTGTCGGATCAAATTCAGTTCCCGCATCTTTAATTGAAATGACAATTGTATCATCGTTTTCCCTAATAATAACATCAATCCAGTCTAATTTTTCGTTATGCTTGACGATGTAAACTAGTATCTCCTCAATTGCCAGACTGACAAAAACGGAGAATTTTGTATCTAAAAAATATTTGCGAACATCTTCTGATAAAGTTACAGCTTCTTCGACAGTTCCTTTGACTGTAAATTCGGTCATCTTTTCGTTGGAATTATTTTTTATTATGAAAAATCCTGAATACTCTCCATTGGTCTTTTTAGTAACATATCTGGAATATGCAAAAATGAATAGTGCTGTTAACATTTCTGCAACTGCGAATGCAATCCAAATGCCGTTGATGCCCCATAAATAATTAAATAGATAAGTTAATGCTACAGGAAGAATCAGGCCTTCCAAAAGGGATATTGCATTTGCCAATTTGTCATATTCGACAGAGGGGGCATAAAATAGGTACAATAGGTTGATTGAGTATCCTAAATAGCATAAGGAAAATATTCTAACTGCATTCATAATAACTGGAATTTGTGAAGGGTCATTTACTGAGAATAAAAACAGTATGGCCTGTGGGAAAATGGCAAAAAGCAGTGAAAAGAATATGCCGAATCCTGTGACTATTTTCAATGATTTTCTTGTAACGTAGTCAATTCCATTGAAATCTCCTTCTTTATAGTATACTGATACAATAGGCAAAATTGACTGTGCAGTGCCTAAAATAAAAATAGTCACTAATGATAATGTATTGAAGCACATGTTAAATGCGGCCAAACCAACTTTTCCCAGAATTCCACTCAGCAGCATATTTATGAACAGTAACTTTAACGCTTGATATAATGGAATTGAAGCACTGGAGAATCCTGTTTTAAAAATATCAACAATATATGTCGCCATTTTTGAGGTTTTTATTTTGATAAGTTTCAGTGTTCCTTCTGAATTGAAAAAGTAAGTGGTTATATAAATTGAAGCTACAAAAAATCCGGTTGTAGTTGCCAGTGCAGCTCCTGAAATACCCATATTCAAAAATTTCATGAAAATAACATCGAAAATAACATTAACAACATTTGCCAGTAAAAATGATCTGAACTGTAATTTTATGAAATTGTCTGTTTTAATGAAGTAAGCTAAAACAGTCAAGTAACATAAAAATGGAATACCAATTATAAACAATTGGAAATATTGCATGACAAGAGGTTTTAGATAATCTGAATGGCATAATATTTGCATGAAAAAATCTGGAAATAATAAACCTGTGACTGTTAGAAACAATCCGATTAAAACTATAATAATCAAAGAAGTCGTGAACAGCTCATTTCCCTTTTCATCGTCAAACTCTGCTCTGGCGTGAGTGCATAGGATGCTTCCCCCAAATCCTATTAGCCAGTAGATGACATTTACAATGCATGCAAATGGTTCAATGGATTGTATGACAAATAAATTTAATGGACCCATAAAAAGGCTGATTAAAAATGCATCTGCAAGTATTGCAAAGTTGCCTGCTATTGAAGCCATTAGTGTTGGAACGAACAGTTCCTTGAATTTACCGTTCAAAAGATTGTAATTTCTCTCATATGTCATATTGGTTACCCTTTGATTATTCATTATTTCAAGATTTAAATTGAATAGATAATTTTTTATAATTATAGTAATATATTTTTTCAATATTATTAATTATATGTGATTTTATGTTTGATGTTGATGAAGCGGGAATTTTATTAAAAGATATAGGAAACAACTCTCATGGTAGTTTTTCCATTGATTTGAAGTTGGATATCTCTAAACTTGATGTTGAGGAAGATGTTTTTTTCACAAGTGTTTTTGCATATACATTATCTAGATTCACAGGCAATGAAAAGGTTTTATTTGCTCTTGCACAAAATGATTCAAGTTCTTTGCCTTTGTTGGTTGACTGTAAAAATTCGGATATTCTTTCATTTATTGATTCCGTTAGGGAATCTATTGGGTATTGTGAAAAAAATATTGTTGATGCAAGTCCGGAGATTATTTTTAATTGCCAACTGGAAGAGATGGATTCATTTGATTTTAATGCCAATATTGCAAAAAAAGATAATTGTAACCATTCTTTAACCATCATCCATTCTCAAAATTATTCTAAAGATACCATAGAACGTTTTGCCAATTCCTTTAAGAGCATTGCCCGTGGCTTTTTCAATGTTAATGAGCTTAAGGATATCATTTACACTTCAAAATCTGATTTGGATATTTTGGACTCTTATAATCAAACTCAACATCAGTCAAAATATGGGGATATTTTGGATGCATTCAATTATCATCTTGCTGAATCTCCGGATAATGTTCTTGTTTCGTATGGTGATGTTTCCTATACTTATTCTCAAGGAGCGTTTCTTGCAGATAAAATTGCTAATAAATTAGCTGAGCTGGGAGTTAAAATACAGGATTGCGTTTCATTTTTAGTTGAATGTTCTGAATTGTATATGCTGTCCGTTTTAGGCATTGTGTCCATGGGAGGTGTTTATGTTCCTTTGGATGAGGCGCATCCCGATGACCGTATACAATTTATGGTAAAGGATACTGAATCTCATGTTGTTATTGTAAGTGATGAGACTTACGAACGTGCAAGGAATCTATTTGCTGATTTGACTCTTTTAAACATTTCCGATATTGTTAAAGAGGAAATTGGAACATTACCTAGCTTGAATAATACTTGTGGTGAATTGGCATGCATGCTGTATACCAGCGGCACCACAGGTCTTCCGAAAGGTGTGAAAATCACTAGAAAATCCATTTTAAACATTTCGCAGTATTATGAAGACACTTATGGAATGTCAAAAGATGATGTTTATGGTTTATATGCTTCCATTGGTTTTGATGTTGCCAGCTTTGGTATTTTTGCGGCCATTTATGTGGGGGCTTGCTTATCTGTCGTTCCAAGTGACATCAGACTAAACATGGTTGAATTGAATAGGTATTATCTCAATCAGAACATTACCCATACTGTAATGACCACTCAGGTGGCTAAGCTTTTCATTCAAAATGTTGATGAGATTTCCTTGAAATACCTGCTTACCGGTGGGGAAAAATTAGGGGATTTCAAATCTCCTGAGGATTTTGTATTGGTTGATGTATACGGACCGACAGAATCATTCATGTTCACAAACAGCGTCATTGTCAAGGACAAGATTGATTTTTCCTCTGTCGGTTTTCTCAACAATAATGTAAAATCGTATATTCTGGATGATGAGGGAAGGCGTGTTCCATTTGGTGCGGTAGGCGAATTATATCTTGCAGGTTATCAAGTAGCAGAGGGATATTTGAATCGTGATGAGGAAAACGCTAAAGCATTTGTAGAAAACCCGTTCGATGATGATGAAAATTATAAAGTGTTGTATCGTACAGGTGACATCATGCGCTATCTGCCGGATGGTTCTCTGGGGGTTGTTGGTCGCCGTGATAGTCAAGTTAAAATCAGGGGAAACCGTGTTGAATTGCTTGAAGTTGATGAGGTAATTCGTGAAATAGATTATGTCGAGGATGTAACTGTTCAAACGGTTAAGCATAACACAAACAATGAGCTTGTAGCTTATGTTGTTGTAAATAATGACATGGACGAATTGGAGCTCAATAATGTTATTTCAAAGTATGTTGGCGAACGTAAGCCTGAATATATGATTCCTTCATTTGTGATAAAGTTGGATGCCATTCCTTTAAATGTTAATGGCAAGGTAGATAAGCGTGCATTGCCTGCTGTTGACCGTGATAAATTCCGTGCAGAGTATGTTGCACCAAGAACTGAAGCTGAAAAAACCGTTGTAGGAATATTTAAAAAGATATTTGACCAGGAAAATGTGGGCATTCACGATGACTTTGTCCGTCTGGGAGGAGATTCATTAACTGCTATCAGATTCTTGTCATACCTTGAAAGCTTTAATTTTTCAGCGGCAAATATTTTAAAATTACGTACTCCCGAAGCCATTGCCAAATTCATTGAAAGAGATGATGAGTTTGATTTGGATGTTTATTCCATAAAAGAGGGATGTCCGTTAAATGAACCTCAATTGAATGTGTACTTGGATGTTATTGCAAATAATAAATTTGATTCTTACCATATTCCATTTAGGAGGAATATTGATAAGGAATTGGGTGTCGATAGGATTTGCCAGGCATTAAACACAATGTTGGATGTGCATCCGATTTTAGGCATGTGTATTGATGACAGTAAAGAGGTTCCATATTTGGTAAAGGGGTCTAAACCGGAGATTTCCATAGATCATAATGCTGATGATGAGCGCATCGATAATTTCTTCACTAAACCATTTGATTTGTATGATAGTTTATCAAGATTCCTAATTGTTGAAACTGATGATGAATGCCAGTTATTTGGAGTATTCCATCACTTGATATTCGATGCTTTATCCAATGAAGTATTCAAACAGGACTTGGAATCAATCCTTAATGGAGACTGGGTTGATGTTGATGATTCCTTCCTGAAAGTCTCTGCATTCACTCAGCAAATTCAAAATTCACAAGAGTATGAGAGTGCGGGCAAGTTCTATGGTTCCATGTTGGCCGATAGTGATGATGCCGGTGTTCTATTGAAGAGCGTTTCCAGTGATGGTGAGGGAATGATGGAATTTGATTTGGATTTGAATTTAGATTTATTTAAATCATTTTTATCCAAAACAACTGTAAATGAAAGTGTTGTATTCACCGCAGTATTTGCTTACACCTTATCAAGATTCATCGGTGATGATAAAGTTCTGTTTAACATAACTGATAATGGCCGTGATAGATTCAATAATTATGGCGCAATTGGCATGTTTGTAAACACCTTGCCTATTTTAGTTGACTGTAAAAATCACGACATTTCAGATTTCATGAACTATATGTCCGGTTTGATTTATGATGTGATGAGATATGATTATTATCCATTTAGATTATTGGCAAGTGAGTATGATATTGATTCCAGCATAATATTCCAATTCCTGCCGGATTGGGTTTCTGTCGATGAAGATGATGAAAAAATTTATTTTGATGATGAAGAGCTTTTACGTGCGGCGGATTCAATCAATGATTTGACTGCAAATGTTGTTCAAAATGGTAATGAGTATAATTTAATTCTTTTGTATTCTGATAAATATTCTGAAGACCTGATGAGAAGATTCGGTGAAGTATATAAATTGATTTTATCACAGTTAATCAATGTTAGCGAGTTATCCGATATTGAATTCATTTCAAAATTTGACATTGAACTTTTAGATTCTATTAATCGGAATTCCCATCATTGGGACCATGACGATATCCTTGATGCTTTCAATGACCATCTCGGTAGAAATCAGGATAATGCTTTGGTATCTTTTAATGATGCATCCTATAGCTATGCCGAATGTGCCTTCATTGCGGATAAGATAGCTAATCATTTAATGGATTTGGGTGTTGGGCCGCAGGATAATGTTGCTTTTATGGTTGAAAGGTCTGAAATGTACATGTTTGCGGTATTGGGTATTCTATCTTCGGGTGCAGCTTTTGTTCCTTTAGATGATGCGCTTCCCGATGAACGTATAGAATTCATATTGAATGACTCTGACGCTAAGGTTGTTCTTGTCAGCGATGAAACTTATGAACGTGCAAGTAAATTAACAGATAAAGCGTCATTTTTAAATATTTCAGATTTTAAAGAAGATTTGGGCAGATTATCAAGTTTGCCTGTTGTGTATGGGGATACTGCATGTATTTTATACACAAGCGGTACTACAGGTTTTCCTAAAGGGGTAAAAGTTACAAGAAAATCCATTCTTAACGTCGCTGCCGTTTATTCCAGCAAGTTTAACTTTGGCAGTGATGATGTTTACGGCTTGTTTGCCAATATTGGTTTTGATGCAGGTTCATGGGCAATTTGCCAAACATTATATGCAGGAGCCTGTCTGTCAATTGTTCCGGATGAAATTAGGCTCGATGTGTATGAATTAAACAGATATTTCTTAAATCATGATGTTAACCATTGTATGATGACCACTCAGGTAGGTAAACTGTTTATGGAAAATATTGATGATGCTTCTTTAGATGTTTTAATGGTTGGCGGTGAGAAATTAGGTGATTTTGAAAGCCCTGAAGATTATCTTTTAATTGATGGATTCGGACCAACGGAAACATTCGCATTCATATCCTCAATCAACAACTCAGATAAGATCGATTCATCATCCATCGGTCAGATTAACTATAACAGTAAAGTGTATATTTTGGATGATGAATTTAGACGCGTGCCGGTTGGTGCCGTCGGTGAATTGTATATTTCCGGTTATCAGGTTGCTGATGGTTACTTGAACCGTGAAGAGGATAATGTTAAATCATTCATTGATAATCCATTTGATGATGATGAAGATTACGGAACCTTGTACCGTACCGGGGATATGGTTAGATTGTTGCCGGATAAAACTTTAGCTATCCTTAATCGTCGTGACAGTCAAGTTAAAATCAGGGGAAATCGTGTTGAATTGTCTGAAATAGAGATGGTGGTTCGTGAAATTGGCTTTGTTGAAGATGTGACCATTCAAACTATTAGTAATGGTGCTAACAAGGAGCTTGTTGCATATGTGGTTGTGACAAATGAATTGGATGGTAATGATTTGCATGATTCCATTTGTGACTATGTTGGCCAGCAAAAGCCCGAATATATGGTTCCTTCATTTGTAGTTAAATTGGATGAAATTCCTTTAAATGTCAACGGTAAAGTGGATAAAAGAGCACTGCCTGAAGTGAATATGAGCAGTTTACGTGCGGAATATCTTGCACCTAGTACCAAAGATGAGAAATTAATTGTGAATGCCTTCGAGAAGGTATTCGGTCAAAAAAGAATCAGTCTGAATGATGATTTTGTTCGTCTTGGCGGTGATTCCCTAACAGCAATCAAATTGGTCTCATATCTTGAGGGATATAATATTTCTGTTGCGGATATTTTAAATTTACGCACTCCATTGGCAATTGCGGGAAGCATTAGGGAATTCAGCTTTGATGTGGATAAATATTCTTTAGAAACAGGCTGTCCTTTAACGGAATCTCAATTGAACATTTATTTGGATATCCTTGCAAATAATAAAACCGATTCATACCTTATTCCACTCAACATTACCATTCCAAGAGAATATGGCGTGGAAAGTTTAGTGGATTCAATAGAAAAGATGTTTATTGTTCATCCGATCTTGAACATGAGAATCACTGAGGAATTTGATTCCCCTTACTTGGTTAAAGGCAATAAACCGTCAATCATGGTTAAATCTGAAGTTAGTGATGAATTCGGACGTGAATTTGTCACCAAACCGTTTGATTTAGAAGACAGTTTGTGCAGATTTTTAATTCTTAAAAATGATGAGACGTATAATCTTTTCGCTGTTTTCCACCATTTGATCTTTGATGGATTATCCTCTTCCGTTTTCGAGCATGATTTATTCAATGTTTTAAATCATAAGTTCATAGAATTGGACGATATGTTTTTAAAAGTGCCTGCTTTTAATGAACAGATTTCTGAATTGGATGAATTTAAACTTGCAGGATCATTTTATGAATCCCTATTGGCGGATGCAGATGACATGGGCATTCTATTGGCCAGTGTCAATCCGGATGGTCCCGGAAGCCATAAGATTGATTTGGATGTGGGCATTGGTGAGTTTTTAGAAGAAAATGATGTCAGCGAAAATGTTTTGTTCACAAGTGTCTTTGCATATACATTGTCCCGGTTTGTTGGAAATGATAAGGTGTTCTTTAATATTATTGATAATGGCCGTGACAGATTAAACAATTTCAACTCCATAGGAATGTATGTAAACACTTTGCCGTTGGTAGTTGATTGCAAAAACCGGGACATCAATTCCTTTTTAGAGTATATGTCCGAACTTGTTTATGGCGTGATGGGATATAATTATTATCCGTTCAGGTTAATGGCCAGCAAATACGAAATTAATTCCGATATACTGTTCCAGTTCCAGCCTGAATGGTTTGTTAAGGATGATGTTACCTTCAGTGAAAATACATTCGACAGGATCGTTAATGAAAATATCATTGATGAAATGGATGATTTGATATGTGAATTGAGTGTAGAGGTAATTCAAAAGGCCGACAATTATATGTTGAATATTGTATATTCCGATAAATACTCTAAAGACCTGATTGCTCGTTTTGCCGATTCATATAAATTGATTTTATCTGATATGATTAATGTTAACAAACTATCTGAAATTGACTGCACCGCTTCATCTGATATAATGCTCCTGGATGATTGCAACAATACAAATCATCTATTGGCATTTGATGACATTATGGATGCATTCAATGACAATCTTTCCAGATGTCCTGAAAATAAACTAGTGTCCTATAATGAGAAATCATATAGTTATGCTCAAGGAGCTTTCATTGCTTATGAAATTGCAAAAAGATTATTGGATTTGGGTGTTAAACCACAGGACAATGTTGCTTTCTTAACCGAACGCAGCGAGCATTACATGTTTAGCGTTTTGGGTATTTTATCTGTTGGTGCAGTTTATGTTCCGTTGGATGATGAGCATCCGGATGACCGTATAAAATTCATACTTGAGGATACCGCCTCCAAGCTCATCATTGCAAGCGATGAAACTTATGGTCGTGCTAAAGCGTTATTTTCGGGTGATGTTTTAAATATTTCGGAAATAGTTGGAGGGGATATTGGAAGTTTGGGAAGTTTGCCTGTTGTCAATGGTGATTTGGCTTGCATATTATACACCAGCGGATCAACCGGCATTCCTAAAGGTGTAAAGATTACTCGAAAATCTGTTTTAAATATTTCCCAGTATTATAAAGATACTTACGGTTTGGACAGTGAGGATGTTTTCGGTTTATATTCATCTATTGGATTTGATGCATCTAGCTTTGCTATTTTTGCTACAGTTTATGCTGGTGCTTGTTTATCTGTTGTTCCAGCTTCAATTAGATTGAACATGTCTGAATTAAATAGTTATTATATTGAGCAAGGAATCAAGCATACGTTCATGACTACTCAAGTGGCAAAGCTCTTCATTAACCACATCGATGAAACTTCCCTGGAGATATTGCTCACGGGTGGTGAAAAATTGGGTGAATTTGCAGGTCCTGATGAATTCACGTTAATTGATGTCTATGGTCCGACAGAATCATACACGTTCACAAATACTGTTGTTGTCAATGAAAAAATCGATTATTCCTCAGTCGGTTTCCTGTCATATAATGTTAAAGCATATGTCTTGGATGCTGAAGGCAGGCGCGTTCCATTTGGTGCAGTCGGCGAATTGTACATTTCAGGTTATCAGGTTGCTGAAGGATACTTGAACCGTGAGGAGGAAAACGCCAATGCATTCATTGAAAATCCTTTCGATGATAATGATGATTTCCATTTACTGTATCGTACAGGAGACCTTGTAAGGTTCTTGCCGGATAACTCTTTGGGTATCGTCGGTCGTCAGGATAGTCAGGTCAAAATCAGAGGAAACCGTGTCGAATTGCCGGAAATTGAGGAGGTAATTCGTGAAATTGATTATGTGAATGACGTGACCGTTCAAACTGTTAAAAATGGGGAAAATAATGAAGTTGTAGCATATGTTGTGGTAAATGAAGTGTTTGATGATGATGAACTTAAGGATGCGGTTTGTGATTATGTGGCCGAACGCAAGCCTGAATATATGATTCCATCATTTGTAATGAAATTGGATTGCATTCCTTTGAACATTAACAGTAAAGTTGACAGACGTGCATTGCCTGAAGTTGATGTGGACAATTTGCGTGTTGAGTATGTCGCACCAACAACACAAACAGAAAAGATAATTGTTGAGGCATTTGAAGAATTGTTTAACTTTGAAAAAATAGGAATACATGATGATTTTGTTAATTTGGGCGGAGACTCATTAAAGGCAATTAGGCTCATGTCAATATTAACTAAAAAATCGGTCAATATTGATGTAAGCAGTATTTTGACTGTTCGAACACCATACAATATTGCGCAACATGTTGATAATGAACCTGAAGGATACGGATTTGTTTTATCTAAAAGGGGCAATGCTGATAAGAACATGTTTTTATTGCCTCCAATAGGAGGATTATCTTTAATATTTTCTAAATTAATCGATAATATTGATTTTGAAGGTAATATTTATACAATTGACGATATTAAGTATTCATTACATTTGGATCAGTTGAATGACATGGATAACGGCAATTGTACTTTGGATGCATATTACAATGCCATTAAAGATATTTTCAATGATGGCGACATTATTGTAGGATATTCCTTAGGTTGCATATTTGCTTCCCTACTGGCTGAAAAATTGGAAAATGATAATAAAACTGTTGAAAAATGTATTTTTATTGATAGTGATTTGTTATTTGATAGAAATCAAGAAATATCTCCAGATGATGTCTTTAATGAATTTGTAAGTGATGGTGATAAGCATTCCGATGATTTTGTTGATAAATTTGAGGAGGTAGTGAGAATTAACTCTAAATTGAATTTTGAATCTCCTGAAGTCAAAACAAAGATAATCTTTTTATCAACCTCTGATTTATTCGAAAAAAGATTGGCTGATATTTCATCAGATTATGAATATGTTGTCATTGATTCAACTCATCAAAGAATTATTGGCGAGGATATTGATAAAATAATTAAGTATTTTAATTCATAATGAGCCTGTCAGGTGGGTTCGTATGAAATCTATTTAACAATTTTATTTGTTAAAGTTAAAACTTCAATTATTTTATTCCTGCTGTTTGTTTTGCTGTTGGTGCTTGCTTAAAAGGAATAATGCAAACATTGTGATGATCAATCCCATAACCATTAACGGGGATGGAATTTCCTGATAGAATATCATTCCGAATAGCATTGCTGCAACTGGTCCGCATGAAGATAATATTGATACTGTACCTGCTTCCAGGTAATTTAAAACAATTATACAACAATCATCTGAAAACTTAAACATTCCTGCCTCAAATTACTTTTTGATTGTTATTACAACATTGTTCAGCCCCAATATCTCCGAGTAATCGATGTTGTCTGACAATTTTTTCAATATGGAAATGTTTGATTCGGGATTGTCCTCTGCCAAAAGATTTATTGCCTTTCCGGAATATTTGATTGAAATCAAAATCGAATCCTCATCATTTCTGATAACGGAATCAATCAAATCCACTTTATCATTGCTTTCAAGGATATAGATTATCATATCTTCAACGGCCATACCAATCAGAGCTGACAGTTCATTGCCTGAAAAGAATTCCTGGACCTCTTTTGAAATGTTAACTGCATCTTCAATATTTCCCTCGATTGTAAACTCGAACACTTCTCCTTCAGCATTTTTCCTGTTTAGGAAAAATCCAGTATATTCACCGTTAGATTTACGGACAATCCATCTGGAATAGATGAAAGTTACAGCGACTGTTGCTAATTCACTTAACACCAGTGCAAACCAAAATCCGTTGCTTCCCCAGATCTGGGATAAGACAGTCGCAAACACGACCGGGAAAACCAAACCCTGAAGCAGTGATATCATATTGGCCAGTCTGTCGTTTTCAATTGACTGGGCGTAGAAAATATACAGATAATTAATTGCAAAACTCAAAAAGCTGAATGAAACTATTCTAATTGCATTCATTGCAATCGGAACATGCTCAGGATTGTGCATATTGAATATGAAAAGCACTATCTGAGGGAATATGCACAACAGTGCATTGAAAAAGATCCCAAATCCCATAACTAGTTTAACTGACTTTTTAATGACATAATCAACACCACTATAATCTTTTTCCTTATAATATACAGTGGTAATCGGTAAAATTGATTGTGTCGTACCTAAAATGAATATTTCAACTAAAAATGTTGCATTATAACACATATTCAATGCAACAAGTCCAATTTCTCCTAAAATCCCTGCAATTATTGCATTTAAAACCAGAAATTTAAGCATAATGTACAAGGTAATTGAAGCAGATGAAAAACCTGTCCTGCAGATATCGACCAAATAGCCAAAAATCTTTGAAGATTTAACCTTAATAATCTTTAATGTCCTGCTGGATTTAAAAAAGTAAACTGAAATGTATATTGCCCCTACAATACTGCCTAATGATGTAGCAAGTGCAGCGCCTCCTATTCCATAGTTTAAAATTTTCATGAAAACAATATCAAAAGTTATATTTACAATATTGGACAACATGAATGTTTGAAACTGAAGCTGGACAAAATCATCGTTTCTGATGAAATAAGCCAGAACAATCTTATAGCATTCAAATACAATACCTACAAGATACAGGTTGAAATATTGTGCGAAATACTGTTTCATATTTGGAGAATGACACAGAAACTGGATAATCATATCCTGAAATATAAATGACAATATTGTTATGATAATTGAAATCAGCAAGATTCCAATTATAGATACCGAAAAGAGTTCATTACTTTTCTTTTTATCGAATTCCGCTTTTGCAAGGTTACATAGTATGCTTCCTCCAAAACCTATCAGCCAATATACGGTATTTATAAAGCAAACAAAGGGCTCCATAGTCTGAACAACAGATAAAAATGTGGATCCCATAAAAAGGCTTATGAAAAATGCGTCAATGAGCATGGCAAAGTTTCCAGCAATTGAAGTCAGCAATGTCGGAAAGAGCAATTCCTTGAATTTGGAGTTCAGTAAATTATAATTTCTTGCATAATTCATAATGAACACTATCTTTTAGAAGCAATTAACATTCTCGGCAATTTATGCACTGGCAATTCGATTTTAAAGTTCATGAATTTGACAAGGGCTTCAGCGCCCAGCCTTCCATTTGGAATATGGTCATAAGTAGTTTTTGGAATATATATTCCTCCGCCAACCTT